>NZ_AKJE01000051.1 GCF_000282495.1 Pseudomonas sp. GM79 | reverse complement strand
AAGCCCGCTCCCACAGGTTTTTCGGTTGGCCACAAAATTGTGATCGACCCGGATCCAGTGTGGGAGCGGGCTTGCTCGCGAAGGGGCCGACACATTCAACATCTTTGTCATCTGACAGACCGCTATCGCGAGCAGGCTCGCTCCCACAAAGGCATCACACCGATCCATTACTTGCCGGCGTTAATGGTCACCGTTTTGATTGCACCCAATTCAAGGTCCCACTTCTTCAGGATCGCCTGGTAGCTGCCATCATCGACCATGCTCTGCATCGCCACTTTCACCGCTTCACTCAGCTCAGGCTTTTTCTTGCTGACACCCAGCCCGGTGAACTGCTTGGAAATTGGCAGGCCCACGGTTTTGTACATGTCCTTTTCCTGGGTCTTGAGGTACGGCAGGGTTTCGCTGCCTTGCATGGCCGCGTCGATACGGCTCTGACGCAGTTGCGCGCGGGCGTCGGCCGAGCCTTCGGTGCCGATCACGTTGATCGCAGGTTTGCCGGCGGCTTCGCAATTGGCCTTGCTCCACTCGGCGATTTCCGCCGGGAAGGTGGTGCGGCGGCTGGTGCCGACTTTCTTGCCGCACAGGTCGACGATCTCGTTCGTGTCCTTGTTTTTCTGCAAGGTGTAGAACTGCGGGCCGCTGGTGAAGTAGTCGACAAAGGTCACGCTGGCCTGACGCTCAGCGGTGTCGGTCATGCCAGACATCACCATGTCGACACGGTCGGTGGTCAGTGCGTTGATCATTTGTTCGAAGCCGGTTTCCTGCCATTTGATCTTCACGCCCAGCCGCTCGGCCAAGGCGTTGCCCAGATCAACGTCGAGGCCGGTGAGGGTGTTGGTGGCCGGGTCCTTGAAATCCATCGGCGGGTAGTTCGGCATGATCGCTACCACGACCTCGCCCTTGTCCTTGATGCTGGCCGGTAGTTCGGTGGCCCAGGTGAAGCTGGAAGCCATAACGCCTGCGAGTACTGCTGGGATAACTATGTTCTTCATGGTCGTTCTCTTATGAGTGTTATTACGCAGCTCTTGATTTCCGAGGCTGGCGCTTAGGTTCGAACGGCAGAAATGAAGCTTTGGGTGCGTGGGTTTTGCGGACTTATTAGTATTTCTTCGGGGCTTCCAGCCTCCACGATCTGTCCTTCGTCCATGAACACCATGCGGTTGGAAACCTCGCGAGCGAAGCCCAGTTCATGGGTGACGACGATCATGGTCATGCCGGTCTGCGCCAGATCGCGCATCACCGACAGCACCTCTCCGACCAGTTCCGGGTCGAGTGCCGAAGTGGGTTCATCGAACAGCATCAGCTTGGGGCGCATGGCCAACGCGCGGGCAATCGCCACTCGTTGTTGCTGACCACCCGACAGTTCGATCGGGTAGCTGTTGCGTTTGTCGGCCAGGCCGACGCGAGCGAGCAATTCCAAGGCTTCTTCGTGCGCCTCTTTGGGCGAACGCTTGAGCACCTGGCACGGCCCTTCGATGATGTTTTGCAGCACAGTCATGTGCGGGAACAGGTTGAAACGCTGGAACACCATGCCGGTCGCCAGGCGCTGACGGGCGATCTGCGACTCGTTGAGTTCGTGCAGCTTGTTGCCGACGATGCGGTAACCCACCAGTTCGCCGTCGACCCACAGGCCGCCCTTGTCGATTTTTTCCAGCTGATTCACGCAGCGCAGCAGGGTGCTCTTGCCGGAGCCGGACGGGCCGATGATGCACAGCACTTCGCCTTGCTCGACCTCGATGTTGATGTCCTTGAGTGCGTGGAAATGGTCGTAGTACTTGTTCAGGCTCACGGCCTTGACGATGCTTCTCATGTGGGGCTCCTCAAGAACGCTTGCCGGCGCCGCGAGCGAAACGACGCTCCAGACGGCTTTGACCAAAGGACAGAACAGTGACGGTGGCCAGGTACCAGATACCGGCGACGATCAGCAGCTCCATCACGCGGGCGTTGGCGTAGTAGATGTTCTGGGCGTTGTAGAGCAGTTCCGAGTACTGGATGACGCTCGCCAGGGAGGTCATTTTCACCATGCCGATGAACTCGTTGCCCACTGGCGGAATGATGATCCGCATGGCCTGGGGCAGGATGATCCGGCGCAAGGCTTGCAGGCGTGGCATACCGATCGACTTGGCGGCTTCGTACTGCCCGGTGTCAACCGAGAGCAGGCCGGCGCGCACCACTTCGGCGGTGTAGGCGCCCTGGTTGATGCTCAAGCCGAGGAGGGCGGCGGCGAAGGGCGTCATCAGGCTCACGGTGTCCATTTCGAACAGGCCGGGGATACCGATGGTGGGGAAGATCAGCGCCAGGTTGAACCACAGCAGCAGCTGCAGAATCAGCGGCGTACCGCGAAACAGCCAGGTGTAGGTCAGCGCCACATAGCGCAGGATCGGGTTGGCCGACATGCGCATGATCGCCGTGATCACCCCGAACACGATGCCCAGCGCCATCGCCAGCACCGCCATGACGATGGTGTTGAGCAAGCCCCACATAATGGCCTGTGAGGTAAGGAACTGGCCGATGTACGACCATTCGATCTTGCCTTCGGCGAAGGCCCGTACCAGGCCGACAATCGCAATCACGATCACCGTGGCGAAGAAAATCCGCCCGTAGTAACGCCGTGGCACATGCTGGTACTGGGTGATATCGAACTGGTTTTCCGCCAGTTTGCGCTCCGACTGGAGTCGTTCTGCCTGAGTCTGGCTCATGTTGGTTCTCCGTGCGCCGCCGATAACAACGGCGCGTATTGCTCTATTTCAAAGCGGCATCGACTGCCCGCCGCTGATTCTTCTGGATAAAACACGATCCCTGTGGGAGCGGGCTTGCTCGCGAAGAGGCCGTGTCAGTCGCCATCAGTGTTGAATGACACTCCGCATTCGCGAGCAAGCCCGCTCCCACAGGTTTGCGTCCCAACTCAGAGCCGGAAACCCTGATAGTTCTCGGTCCATTGCTGCTGCGCCGCAAGGGCGGTTTTCAGTCGGCCGATCTGCTCGCGCACCTGTTGCGGCGCGGTGCCACCCCAGCCGCTGCGGGCGGCGATGGCGGCTTCCAGCGTCAGGCTGTCGCGCACTTCAGGTTTGAGGCGCGAATCGATCTCGGCCAGTAGCGCCGGGGATGCTTCCCACAATTCGATCTCATGTTTCTCACAGGCCTGGACCAGTGCGCCGGTGATTTCGTGAGCTTCCTTGAACGGCACGCCGCGCACCGCCAGCCAGTCGGCCACTTCGGTAGCGAGGGTGAAACCCAGCGGGGCCTGACGACGCAGTTCTTCGACGTTGACCTTCATGGTCGCGACCATTCCAGCCATGGCCGGCAGCACCAGCAGCAGTGTGTCGACGCTGTCGAGCACGCCGTTCTTGTCCTCACTCAAGTCGCGGTTGTACGACAGCGGCAGGGATTTGAGGGTCGACAGCAAACCGGTCAGGTTACCGATCAGGCGACCGGCCTTGCCCCGAGCCAGTTCGGCGATGTCCGGGTTTTTCTTCTGCGGCATGATCGAACTGCCGGTGGCGTAGGCATCGTCCAGCGCGACCCAGCGAAATTGCCGCGACGACCACAGGCAGAACTCTTCGGCGAGGCGGGAAATGTTGATCCCCAGCATGCTGGCGATAAACAGGAACTCGGCAACGTGATCGCGGCTGGCCACCGCATCGATGGAGTTTTCACACACACCGCTGTAGCCCATTTCCTTGGCCGACTGCTGCGGCAGGTGCGCGATGGCGGAACCGGCCATGGCCGCCGCGCCGAGTGGCGACAGCGAGGTGCGTACATCCCAATCCACCAGGCGCTGCACGTCACGCAGCATCGATTGGGCGTGGGCCAGCAAGTGGTGAGCAAAGACGATTGGCTGGGCCTGTTGCAGATGGGTGAAACCCGGGCAGATGCTCTCGATGTGTTGCTCGGCCTGATCCACCAGCGCTTGTTGCAAGGCCAGCACTTCGACGGCCAGGGTGCGCACGTGATCACGCAGGAACAGGCGCAGGTCATTGGCGGTCTGGTCGTTGCGCGAGCGGCCGGCGCGCAGCTTGCCGCCCAGTGCGCCGAGGCGTTCGGTCAGCAGGCGCTCGATGAACGTGTGGACGTCTTCGTCATCCAGCGTCGGCGCGATGCTGCCGGCACGGAAGTCATCACCGATACGCTCCAGAGCGTCGAGCATGGTCTGGGTTTCCTGCTCGCTCAGAAGCCCTGCGCGCTGCAATTCCCGGGCATGCGCCTTGGATCCGGCGAGGTCATACGGGGTGAGGCGAAAGTAGCGCTCGGGGCAACGGGACAGGGCCGCCAGGGCTTCGGACGGGCCGCTCTTGAAGCGGGCACCCCAGAGACGGTCGGTGGTTTGAGACATTGTTGTTTTCCTCGTCGTAAAGCGAATTGAAATCGGTATGCAGAGCCTGAAACACCCGCCGAAAATCATTCGGGCGTGGTTCGGCTCAATCAAATTCAAGGGCAGGGGAAAAGCGCAGTTGCTAAATGGCGAGAGCTGATCGAAATGTCAGCTTTTAATAGTTCGAAATCAGTGAGTTGGCACTGATCTGCGGGATTTATTAACGGTTGCCAAGCTTTGTTTTCTGTGTTCATTATTATTAGCCAGCACTGTTTTTGTTGTTGGACACAGATTGTTGAATAGGGCGCCAGAGGTAAATAAGCATTATGGAAACCCCACTTTCCAATTCCGGAAACCCGCCGCCAAAAACGCTACATCGGGCACCGCTGGCCCTCAGCGGTCTGGACTTCAAACTGCTCAAAGTATTCAAGGCCGTGGTCGAGGCGGGTGGCTTCAGTGCGGCGCAGAATGAGCTGAATGTGGGCCTGGCGGCCATCAGCAAACAGATCTCCGACCTCGAGATTCGTATCGGCATGCGCCTGTGTACCCGAGGGCGGGAAGGTTTTCACCTGACCGAAGAAGGGCGTCTGGTGTACCAGGCCTCAATCGATTTATTTGCCTCGGTCGACAACTTTCGAGACCGGCTTAGTTCGGCGCAGAATGAACTTATTGGCGACCTTGGGGTGGGTGTTATTGATAATACGATCACCGACGATAATTCACCGTTAGTTGCGGCGCTAAGAAAAATAAATGAAGAGTCGCCGAAAGTAAGGTTTCAACTTCAGGCGTCTCAGTTAGATGAGGTGGAAAGGGGCGTCGTCGAGGGGCGGTTAGTGGCCGGGATCGTGCCGGTTTATCAGAAAAGAGAGGAGTTCGATTACTTCCCGCTTTATGAAGAACGCTCGTACGTGTATTGCGCCGTCGGCCATCCACTGTTTTCGGTGCCGGAGGCGGAGATGGGCAGCAACGTGCTGCAGGATTATGAGTGCATCAACCACCGCTACGCGATCCATCGAGACAAACTGAATTTTGCCCGCTACGACAGCTTTTCTGCCTCGGCGACTCAAGTGGAAGCCGTAGCGCTGCTGGTCAAGACCGGCCGTTTCGTCGGCTTTCTGCCCGAGCATTACGCGGCAACCCTGGTGGCTCAGGGACAGTTTCGGGCGGTGCGACCGGAGCTGATCAACATCGTCACGCCGTTCAATTTGATCCTGCGTCACAACACTGTGCGTAGTCCGCTGGTAAAGGCGTTTGCCCAGGCATTGGGTGTGGATTTGAAGGCGTCGTTTTGACGCTAACGCAGCGTCAAGCGCATCGCACAGCGTCGCTCCCCAAGCAAACCGTGGTTGCTTTCATTGTTCAACACCGCCGTTAAACGTGGGCCGATTTCAGCCCGGCTCAAAGTTTCAAAACCGAGTTGCCGATAAAACGATTCATTCCAGGGCAAGTCGTGAAACGTAGTCAAAGTCAGACCGTGGAGTTCTCGTCTTCCAGTGCCGTTAACAGCAACTAGCGGCCAGCCCCCAGGACAAGACTGCGTACACCGAATTAATGTAGGAGCTGCCGCAGGCTGCGATCCTTTGATCTTGATCTTCAGCAACTTCAAAGCCGTCAGAAAATCGCAGCCTTCGGCAGCTCCTACAAAGGGGGGCTGGAAGATGGGCGCGTCACGCCACGACCGAGGCCGCTGGCCATTGCTGATGAGGAATCGGCAGGTTGCGTGATTCGCCACGGCCCATCGGGAAGTACAGGAAGCCACTGCGGGCCAGGCGTTCGGCGTCGTACAGGTTGCGCCCGTCGAAGATCACCGGAGCGTTAAGCCGTTGCTGAATCAGGTTGAAGTCCGGCGCCTTGAACTGCTGCCATTCGGTGCAGATGATCAAAGCGTCGGCACCCGCGAGCACCGATTCCGGCGTACCCATGAGCATCAGCTTCGGTTCGTCTGGATAAAGTTGCTGGGTTTCCTGCATGGCTTCCGGGTCGAACGCCCGCACATGGGCCCCGGCAGCCCACAGCGATTCCAGCAAAACCCGGCTCGGCGCATCGCGCATGTCGTCGGTGTTGGGTTTGAAGGCCAGGCCCCACACGGCGAAGGTCTTGTCACGCAAGTCGCCCTTGTAGAAGGCGATGATGCGTTCGAACAGTTTGTGTTTCTGCCGCTCGTTGATGGCTTCCACCGCTTGCAGCAGGTCGCTGTTGCAATGGGCTTCTTCGGCACTGTGAATCAGCGCGCGCATGTCCTTGGGGAAACATGAGCCGCCATAACCGCAGCCAGGATAGATGAAGTGGTAACCGATGCGTGAATCGGCGCCGATGCCCAGCCGCACCGATTCGATGTCGGCGCCCAGGTGTTCGGCCAGTTCGGCGATCTGGTTGATGAAACTGATCTTGGTCGCCAGCATGCAGTTGGCGGCGTATTTGGTCAGCTCGGCGCTGCGCAGGTCCATGAACATGATGCGGTCATGGTTGCGATTGAATGGGGCGTAGAGATCGCGCATCACATCGCGCACGTCATCGCGTTCACAGCCGATGATGATGCGGTCCGGGCGCCGGCAATCGGCCACGGCCGAACCCTCCTTGAGAAATTCGGGGTTGGAGACGATATCGAACTGCAGCAGCCGACCGACCTTGAGCAGGCACTTTTCGATATGCGCGTGCAGCGTATCGCCCGTACCCACCGGCACCGTGGATTTCTCCACCAGAATCACCGGTTGTTCACGGTGACGCGCCACTGCTTCACCCACCGACAGCACGTAGCGCAGGTCCGCCGAACCATCCTCCCGGGACGGCGTGCCGACGGCGATGAACAGCACCTGGCCATGCTGCACCGCGAGTTTTTCGTCGGTGGTGAACTGCAGCCGTTTGGCTTCCAGGCTCTCACGCACCAGGCTGGCCAGCCCCGGTTCGAAGATGCTGACGTGGCCTTGTTGCAGCAGCGCGACTTTTTTCTCGTCAATGTCCATGCACACCACGTCGTGGCCGACTTCAGCCAGGACGGCAGCTTGCACCAGGCCGACATAACCGCTACCAAATACGCTGATTTTCATGGAGCTCTCCTGATTGTGGGCGCGTGAGCAGGTCGAGAGTTGATGGTGATGACACCGAGGATGACCAACGTCACCCCGAGGGTTTTCGAAAGGCTGAAGGTTTCGTTGAACAGCGGCAGGCTGGCGGCCAGCACGTACACCAGCGCGTAGCTGATGCTCAGCAGTGAATACGCCCGCCCCAGGGGCAAGTCCCGCAGGGCGGCGAGCCAGGTAAGCATCGACACGGCATAGGCGAGAATGGCGGCCAGCACGACGACTACGGCGGACACATCGACGCTGCCGTTGCTCAAGGCGGATATCAATTGTTCGGGATGGGGCAGGCGGGTCATGCTCCAGCGCATACCCAACTGCGCGGCGCTGCCCAGCAGCACGCTGCCCAAGGCGAAGGCGAGTCCGCGACGCAGGCTCATGCGTGTTGCCCCAGCAGCGCCACGCCAGCGATTACCAGCGCCACGCCCAGCCAGTGACGGCGGTCGATGGTTTCGTGAAAGACGAAGCGGGCGACCAGGGTGATCAACACAAAATTCAGGCTGAGCATGGGATAGGCGACGCCGACTTCGAGGCGCTGCAACACCAGCAGCCAGACCAGCAAGCCCAATCCCAGAGAGGCGAGCGCCAGCCACAGCCACGGCGAGCGTAGTTTCTCGCCCCAGCCCGACGTCTTGCCGCGCCAACTTTCCACGGCGTACTTCTGGGCGATTTGGCCCAGGCAGGTCAGCAGGCAGGCAGCCAATACGAGCAGCAGGCTCATGACGCCCCCTGAGGAAAGATCAGAATCACCAGGTTGCCTTGTTCATAACGTTTGCCATCCTTGGGCAGTCGTTCGATTTCTTGCAGCTCGCCATCGCCCTTGACCCGCATCACCACGCCGACCGAACCACTCTGGCGGGCTTCGCGCATCCACTGTTGCACCTTGTCCGGGTCGACCCGCTGCTTCACTGAATCAGGATAGGCGAGGCCATATTTCAATTCGCCTATCGTGTTGTATAACGCCACGTCGGGGCGCTTCAGGCGCCAGGCCAGGGCTGAAGCGGCGCCCAGGTCATTGCTCAATAGCGTGCCGGTCTGCGCCAGTTCCTCGGCGTGTTCGAGGATGAACTGGTCAGGCATCTTGTTCGCCACCACAGAGTCGGGCAGCCCGGCCGGCAGCACACCGATCAGCAGCAAACTGCCGAAGGCCGGTGCTGCCCAGCATTGCAACGGGCGGAACGCTTGCAGCAAATTAGCCATGATCCAGCCGATCAAGCCGATGAACACCAGCACCAGGTTGTGCAGTTCATGGTCGTACAGCGGTTTATTAAGTTGCAGATAGATCAGCGCAATCAGGGTGATCAGGCCCAGCATCAGGTTCAGCAGGCCATTGATCCCCAGTACTCGGCCCTGTTCCAGCTTCAGACGGTCGGCCAGTGCATGGCCCAGCAACAACGCCAGGGGCAGCAGGCAGGGCAAGATGTAGGTCGGCAATTTGCCGTTGCTCAGGCTGAAAAACGCCAATGGCATCAGCAGCCACAGCAACAGGAAAGCGATGCCTGCCTGATGCCGGGTCTGCCACGCCTGTTTCAGTGCCGACGGCAGCAACGCCGCCCACGGCAGACTGAACGCCACCAGCAGCGGCAAATAGAACCACCACGGTGCGTCATGCTGGGCGTCATCCCCGGCGAAGCGGCGAATGTGTTCGTGCCAGAAGAAGAACCGCCAGTAATCGGGTTCCTGCGCGTGCACCGCCAAGGCCCACGGCAGGCTCACCGCGATGGCCACGACAATCGCCACCGGGCCGTAGGTCAGCAGCTCCCGCCAGCGTTTTTGCCAGAGCATCCAGGGCAGGGCGATCAGCACCGGCAGCAGCCAGGCGAGGAACCCCTTGGTCATGAAGCCCATGCCGCAGGCCAGCCCCAACACCGCCCAACCGAGCAGACGCTGGCTACGGCTGACGCTGTCCAGCGCAAACCACAAAGCCACCAGGCTCAAATTGACCCAGAAGGTGAATTGCGGATCGAGGTTGGCGTAGCCGGCTTGCCCGGCGACGATGGTAAAACTCATGTACAGCAGCGCGCAGGCGAAGCTTTTGCGCGGTTCGTTCCACAGCCGGCGGGCGATCAGATAACACAGCAACACGCTCAGCCCGGTGCTCAGCACCGAGGCGATACGCACACCAAACAGGTTGTCGCCAAACAGCGCTTGGCCGATGGCGATCATCCAATAGCCGGCCACTGGCTTTTCGAAGTAACGCAGGCTCATGAAGTGCGGCGACACCCAGTTACCGCTCAGGAGCATGTCCTGGCTGATCTGGGCGTAACGGGTTTCATCGGGAATCCATAAACCGTGGGTGCCCAGCGGCAGCAAGTACGCCAACGCCAAAACGGCCAGTAAAAACGGCAGTGCCCAGCGCTTGCTCATGCGCCTTGTACCCCCAGCCAGCCTTCTCGGCCCTCGAGGGTGCCGCGCGCAACATGACCCATGGGCAACGTGGCGGGTGCCTCGGGCAGCAGGTCACCCAGGGGTTGGAAATGAATGTCCTGCCGGCGCGCATCGGCCAGCAGTTGACGGAAATCGTTGGCCATCAGAATCCCTTCTACTTCGGCATGGATCGTGTAGACGTTGAGTGCTTGCGGGGTGAACCGCTCAAGAATGAACGCGTTGAAGTCCTTGGCGGCGACGTTCGGGCCGACCACCTCATCGAAGGTCGGCAGGTCCACCGGAATCTGCGGTGTCCCCGGACTGCCATCAGCCAACGTCGGCCGGAACAGGCGCTGGCCCCGACAATCGCTGTTGTAGCGAAAGCCGAAACCCTGCTTGGCCTCGATCACACGCTCGTCCGCCCGCCAACCGGCAGACGCCGAGCACTCGACCTTTTGCCCGAGGATGTCGCTGAGGCTGTCGACGCCACGGCGAATCTGCTCGATCAACTGCGCCTCGCTCCAGCGCCCGGCATTGGCCTGCCAGCCGTGGTGATCCCAGGCGTGCAGGCCGACTTCATGCCCTGCCGCCAGGGTCTGACGCATCAGGTGCCCGAGGTCGCGGCCGATCGGTTTGCCCGGCCACGCGGTGCCGGCCAGCAAAATGTCCCAGCCATACAGGCCGGCGGCGTTGGAACGCAGCATCTTCCAGAGGAACTGCGGGCGGATCAGGCGCCACAGATGGCGGCCCATGTTGTCCGGCCCGACACTGAAGAAAAACGTCGCCTTGACTTGAGCCTCGTCGAGCATGTCCAGCAGATGCGGCACCCCCTCACGGGTGCCTCGGTAAGTGTCGACATCGATTCGTAGGCCTGCCTGCATCAGCATGATTCTTCTGTAGATCGCTCCGCGACTTCGAGCATGGCTTCACGCAGGAAGAAGTCCAGCGTGTTGCCGATGGTCTCGCTCATCTCCACCGTTGGTATCCAGTCAAGCAGACGTTTGGCGTTGGCGATGCTCGGTTTGCGATGAGACACGTCCTGATAGCCAGTGCCATAGAAGGCTTTGCTTTCGATATCGCGGAAGCCGGCGAATGGCGGGAAGTTGGCGCGCAGCGGGTGAGCCTCGAACTGACGCAGCAGTTCTTCGCCCAACTGACGAATGCTGGCCTCGTTATCCGGGTTACCGATGTTGATGATCTGGCCGTTGCAGGCGTCGTTCTCGTTGTCGATGATCCGTGCCAGGGCTTCGACGCCATCGGCGATGTCGGTGAAGCAGCGTTTTTGCTCACCGCCGTCGAACAGGCGAATCGGTGTGCCTTCCACCAGGTTCAGGATCAGTTGGGTGATGGCCCGGGAACTACCGATGCGTGCCGAATCCAGACGGTCCAGGCGCGGGCCCATCCAGTTGAAAGGGCGGAACAGGGTGAAATTCAGGCCTTTCTGGCCGTAAGCCCAGATCACCCGGTCGAGCAACTGCTTGGAGATCGAGTAGATCCAGCGTTGCTTGTTGATCGGACCGACCACGAGGTTGGAGCTGTCTTCGTCGAAGTTGCCATCCTGGCACATGCCATAGACTTCGGAGGTCGACGGGAAGATCACGCGCTTGTTGTACTTGACGCAGTAGCGAACCAGTTTCAGGTTCTCTTCGAAGTCCAGTTCGAACACCCGTAGCGGATTGCGCGTGTACTCGATCGGCGTGGCAATCGCCACCAGCGGCAGAACCACGTCGCATTTCTTGATGTGGTACTCGATCCACTCCGAATGAATGCTGATGTCGCCTTCGACGAAGTGGAAGTTCGGATGGCTGCGCAGGCGCTCGATGGCGTCCGAGCCGATGTCCAGGCCGTACACTTCATAGCGGTCGTCACGCAGCAGGCGTTCGGACAGGTGATTGCCGATGAAGCCGTTGACACCGAGGATCAGCACCCGGGTGCGACGCGGCGCACGGCCCGATTCGGCGCCTCGCAGCACCGAGCCATCGACCAGCCCCAGTTCGTTGGCCAGTTGCGGGCCGCTCAGGTACAGGCCGTTGTCGTTACGCTGGCCGGCGTTGATCACCAGCGAGTCTTCGCCGCAGGCGATACGCAATGGGTCGACGCTGATGACCCGGCCCGGTGCCAGTCCTTCATTGCCCTTGACGACATCGGCGCTCCAGACAATCAGCTTGTGCTCACCCACTGCGCAAAACGCGCCCGGGTAAGGCTGGGTCACGGCGCGGACCAGATTGAACAGTTCTTCAGCCGGTTTGTTCCAGAGCAGTTTGCCGTCCGCCGGGGTGCGGCGACCGAACACCGTGGCTTGGGATTCGTCCTGAGGCGTTTCGCTGACTTTGCCCTGAAGCAGCGCGGGGAGGGTGTCGCGCAACAGATCGGTGGCAGCCAGGCGCAATTTGCCGTGCAGGGTCAGCGCGGTGTCGGTGCGCTCAATCGCCACCCGTTGCTGAGCGATGATCGCGCCGGCGTCGGCACGTTTGACCATGCGGTGCAGGGTCACGCCGGTTTCCGTTTCACCGTTGACCAGCACCCAGTTGGCCGGTGCCCGGCCACGGTAGCGAGGCAGCAACGAGCCATGCAGGTTGAGCGCATCTTTACTGGCCGTGGCCAGCAGTGGCTCACTCAACAGATTGCGGTAGTAGAACGAGAACAGGTAATCGGGGTTGAGCTTGCTGATGCGCTCGATCCACAGCGGATGGTTGGCGTCTTCCGGGGCGTGCACCGGGATGCCTTTGCGCGCGCACAGCTGCGCAACCGAGCCATAGAACGCGTTTTCCTTCGGATCGTCGGGATGGGTGAACACGGCGGCAATCTCGTAACCCGAGTTGAGCAGGGTTTCGATGCCGGCACAGCCAATATCGTGATAAGCGAAGACAACAGCTTTTGCGCTCATGAGAGAACCTGATCTGAAGAAGTGGAAGTGAGGCCGTCGACAGTGACAACGGGAGCAGGGGCAGAGGGGGTGCTACGCAAAACCTTTTCGATGAAGAACCGTGGACGCGCCCGGACGTCGCTATACATGCGGCCCAGGTACTCACCCAACAGGCCCATACCGATGAATTGCCCGCCGGTAAAAACGAACAGCACGGCGAACAGCACAAACAGACCATCGCCGGCCCACTCGGCGCCGAAGACCAGGCGCAGGACGATCAGCATGACGGCGAACAGCAGGCCGAGGCCGGCCATGCCGAAGCCGACGATGCTCAGTAATCGCAGCGGTGTGGTGGTCATGCAGGTGATCAGGTCGAACATCAGGCTGATCAGGCGCATCGGGCTGTATTTGGATTCGCCGTGTTCGCGCTCGGCGTGGGTCACCAGAATTTCCGTGGTGTGGCGGGCGAAGCTGTTGGCCAGGATCGGGATGAAGGTGCTGCGTTCGCGGCAGGCGAGCATGGCGTCGACGATGGTCCGGCGATAAGCGCGCAGCATGCAGCCGTAGTCACTCATGGCAACGCCGGTGGAGCGTTGCACGGCGAGGTTGATCAGCTTCGACGGCCAGCGGCGCAAGGCCGAGTCCTGACGGTTACTGCGCACCGTGGCGACCACGTCGTAGCCCAGTTCTGCCTGAGCCACCAGCCGCGGGATCTCTTCTGGCGGGTTTTGCAGGTCGGCGTCAAGGGTGATGACCACATCACCCTTGCACTGTTCGAAACCGGCCATGATCGCTGCGTGCTGACCGTAGTTACGGTTGAGAATGACCGCCACCACCGGGCTGCATTCGCGATTGGCTGCGTCCTCGAGGATTTGCGCCGAATTGTCGCGACTGCCGTCATCGACCAATACAATTTCGTAATCCTGGTGCAATTGCTGGCACGCCGCTTCGGTGCGCCGGAGCAACTCGGGCAGGCTGTCTTGCTCGTTGTAGACCGGAATGACGATCGACACGCAACGGATTGGGTAAGGTCTCACAGGCTTGTATCCAGAATGGTTTCAATGGCGCCGACGACACGATCGACATCATCGGTGGTCATGTCGGGGAACAACGGAATCGAACACAGCCGCGCCGAATTCCATTCGGTGTTGGGCAGGTAGATGTTGGGGAAACGCTGGCGGTAGTACGTGTGCAGGTGCGTGGCGATGAAGTGAATGCCGGTACCGATGTTCTGTTCTTGCAGAGCTTTCATGAACGCCTCACGGTCCAGCCCGCAACGTTCG
Organism: Pseudomonas sp. GM79; assembly: GCF_000282495.1. Taxonomy (GTDB): domain Bacteria; phylum Pseudomonadota; class Gammaproteobacteria; order Pseudomonadales; family Pseudomonadaceae; genus Aquipseudomonas. The sequence goes on along the minus strand of NZ_AKJE01000051.1, from coordinate 43,993 downwards.
GTGTCGATACGCAGAATGAACAGGTGCCAGGCGTGCTGCTGCGCATGCGCCGGAATGGCCAGTGGTTGCACTGGCAAGCCTTCCAGGCGTTGCAAATAGGTCTGGGCCAACTCCGTGCGCTTGGCGTTGATTGCGTCCAGACGCTCCAGTTGCACCAGGGCTATGGCCGCGTTGATGTCGGCCAGGTTGTACTTGAAGCCGGGTTCGATCACCTGGGCCTGGGGTTTACGGCCGTGGGTGAGGCGGTCGTAGGCGTCGACGCCCAGGCCATGGAACTTGAGCATGCGCACTCGAGTCGCCAGGGCTTCATCGTCACTGACGAACATCGCGCCCTCGGCGCATGTCATGTTCTTGATCGCATGGAACGAGAAGATCGCCGTGCCTTGGGCGCCGACATGACGACCTTTGTACAACGTCCCCGCCGCGTGGGCCGCGTCTTCGATGACGGCGATCCCGTGCTGGTCGGCCAGCGCGTAGAGCGGATCGAGGTCGAACGCCGCACCGGCGTAATGCACCGGAATGATCGCCTTGGTGCGCGGCGTGATTGCCGCTTCGATGCTCGCCAGGTCGCTCATCAACGTGTCGCGGTCAACGTCGACGAAAACCGGCGTCGCGCCGAGCAGACAGATCATGTTGGCGGTCGATACCCAGGTCTGGGACGGTGTGATGACTTCGTCACCGGGACCAATTCCCAAGGCCAGTAACGTGATGTGCATGCCGCCGGTGGCCGAGGACAATGCGACGGCATGGCGACAGCCGACATAGTTGGCGAAGTGTTCTTCCAGTTGCTGGTTTTTCGGCCCGGTAGTGATCCAGCCGGAGCGCAGTACTTGCTCTACGGCAGCAATTTCTTCATCGCCGATACTGGGGCGCGAGAAGGGGAGAAACGCCTGATTCATGGGCACCTCGCAGCTGAAAAATGAATAGCCTTACAGGTCGAAAACATTGGATCCAACATTAGCGTAGACGCTAAAACGAAAGCTGCATCAAGCAGTTGCCAGAAGCTTGTGACAAATCACATTGGTTGACTTTTCGTGTCGTGGCCGGCACGTTGGACGCTTACAAGGTGTTATTTCGGATCCATGGAGGTTAAGCGCGGTTTTGTGAAAGGAACATGAAAAACCGGTAGGCGAATCGTTTATCTGAAGCTCATACAGCCACTGTTCAGACTTCTGCCGTTTATTGCGATTTTTATAGGAAAAGACTTACAGATGTGTCCGCGTTATAGGACTTGTGTTGCATTGCTTAGTTGTTTTGTTGAACTTATTCATTTCCAAGGCCGTTTCATTGATTGACTTACCTGCTACTGAATCCATCGCTTCAAAAGCCAACCCGTTAACCCTGTACCTGGCGCGTCTGGCACCGTCCAGCCAGTTGACCATGCGTTATGTATTGCAGGACGCCGCCGACCGTCTGGACTTCGAAGACATGAACATCGAAGAGATTCCCTGGCATCAACTGCAGCCCGAGGATGTCGTTGCACTGGTGGCGACCTTGCGCGAAGACGGCTACGCGCCCAATACCTCGTCGCTCTACGTTAATGCGGTGCGCGGGGTGATGAACGAAGCGTGGCGCATGAGCCTGATCAGTCAGGAGCATCTGCTGAAAATGCGTTCGGTCAAAGGCATTGCCGGCACGCGACTGTCCCAGGGGCGCAACCTCAAGCGCACCTTGATTCGCGACTTGATGGAGGTCTGCGCCGCCGATCCTCGGCCACAAGGGCTACGGGATGCGGCAATCATCGGGATTCTGTACGGTTCCGGGATGCGCAAATCGGAATCGGTGAATCTGGATCTCGCCCAGGTGGATTTCACCGAGCGCAGCCTGTGCGTCACCGCCAAGGGCAACAAACAGTTGATCAAGTACGCGCCAGCCTGGGCCTTCGCCAAACTGGATGCGTGGCTGGAGTTGCGGCGTTCGCAGTTAAAGGAGGGCGAGACGGATGATCCGTTCCTGTTCAACCGCATCCGCCGTGGCAGCCACATTACCCGCGAGCGCATCACCAAGCATGCGATCTACTACATTGCCCGGCAACGCGGTGCGCAAGTCGGGGTGAAAATCATGCCGCACGATTTCAGGCGGTCATTCATCACCCGAGTGATTGAAGAGCACGACCTGTCGATCGCGCAGAAACTGGCCCACCACAGCAACATCCAGACCACGGCCAATTATGATGTGCGCGACGACAATGAACGCCGTCGGGCAGTGGACCGCTTCGACCTTTGACGGCGGGTTTCAGACGATATCGTCGATCAGAATGTGGCTTTGGGCACGGCTGCATTTCTCGATCCGCGCTTCGACTTTGTAGACCTCGCGCAGCATCTGCTCAGTGATCACTTCATCGCTGGGCCCGCTGCCCTGGCTGGTGCCGTTGGCGATGACCAGCACCTGATCGGCAAAGCGCAGGGCCTGATTCAGGTCGTGGATCGCGATGAACACGATCACCTCGCGTTTACGTGCCAATGCACGCATGAAGTTCAGCACTTGCACCTGCCGATGCATGTCGAGGGCGCTGGTCGGTTCGTCCATCAGCAGGATTTCCGGCTCGCGCACCAGGGTTTGTGCAATCGACACCAGTTGTTGCTGGCCGCCACTGAGTTCGCCGAGGTTACGGAAAGACAGCTCGGTGATCCCCAGCGCGCCAAGGATATCGTCCACCAATCTCAACTCGTCGTCGTGCACGACCCAGCCAGGCGTCAGTTGTTTGCGCGCCAGCAACACCGACTCGTAAACCGTCAGGCGGGCGCTGGCATTCAGGCCTTGCGGCATGTAGCTGATGCCTTGTGAGCCCTTTTTTGAGTCTTGCAGAATGACTTGGCCTGGCCCATCGATCAGCCCGGCGATGCGCTTGAACAGGGTCGACTTGCCCGCCGCGTTCGGCCCGACCACGGCGACCACCTGGCCACCGGAGAAGGTCGCGGTGGTCACGCCGCAAATGATCTCGCGCTGGCCGTAGCGGGCGCCGAGGTTCTCAAGCTGGATCTTCACCATGAGTTTTTCTTCCCACTGAGAATCAGAGATATGAAGAACGGCACGCCAATCAGCGAGGTGACCACGCCAATGGGAAATATCGCGCCCGGGATCAGGGTTTTACTGACGACCGAACTGGCAGACAGGATCAGCGAGCCGGTCAACAGCGAGGCGGGTAAAAAGAACCGCTGATCTTCGCCAATCAGCATCCGCGCGATATGCGGCCCGACCAGGCCGATAAAGCCGATGGTGCCGACAAATGCCACCGGAAACGAGGCGAGCAGACTGACCATGATCAGCGTCTGAAAGCGCAGGCTGCGCACGTTGATCCCGAAACTCGCGGCCTTGTCATCACCCAGGCGCAGGGCAGTCAAAGCCCAGGCGCGTTTGGCGAAAATCGGCAGGGTGATCAGGATTACCAGGCAGATCACCCCGAGTTTTGGCCAGGTGGCTTTGGTCAGGCTGCCCATGGTCCAGAACACCACCGCCGCGACCGCTTGTTCGGTGGCGAAGAATTGCACCAGCGCCAGCAGCGCATTGAAGGTGAACACCAGCGCAATGCCGAGCAGCACGATGGTTTCCGCCGTCACCCCGCGGCGCATGCTCAGGAAGTGGATCAGCAGGGCGGAAAGCATCGCCATGATGAAGGCATTCACCGGCACCATGTACTGCGCCGCCAACGGGAACAGCGCCACGCCGAAGGCCAGGCCCATGGCTGCGCCGAAACTGGCGGCGGCGGAAATGCCCAAGGTGAAAGGACTGGCGAGGGGGTTGTTGAGGATGGTCTGCATCTGCGCGCCGGCCAGCGACAACGCCGCGCCGACCGCCACCGCCATCAGCGCCACCGGCAGACGGATTTCCCACATCACCACCCGCACTTGCGCCGAGGCGGTGTCCGGTGAGAACAGCGCATTGAGCACTTCGCTCAAGCTGTAACTGGCGGGGCCCAGGGCCAGATCCAGCAACACGCTGCACACCAGCAACACCACCAACGCCGCGAGGATCAGCCGTTTGCGCAGCACCAATTGGCGGTAGGTATCGCGCTGCACGATCTGTACTTCACCCAGAGAACTCATTGACGGCTCTCCTTCAGGCTGACGAAGTAACCCGACTCGTACGGTACCGGCAGGAATCGTTCATGCAGTTCGCGAAATGAGGCGTCGGGATCGAGGTCGGCAAACAGTGTCGGGTGAAACCATTTGGCGAGTTGCTGGATGGCCACGAATTGGTAAGGGCTGTTGTAGAACTGGTGCCAGATCGCATGAAACGCCTGAGTGTCCTGAGCCTTGATCCCGGCATATGCCGGGCGCTGGGTGTACCAGGCCAGTTTGCGTCGGGCCTCTGTGAGGTCGGCGCCCGGGCCGACGCCGACCCAACGCCCACTGGGCGCGAAGGCTTCCCAGTTGGCACTGGTCACGACCACGTGATCCGGGTTGGCGACGATCACCTGTTCAGGGTTCAACTGGCCGAAGGTGCCCGCAATGATGCCTTTGGCGATGTTGTTGCCGCCGGCCATCTCGACGAAACGACCGAAGTTCTCATTGCCGAAACTCAGACAACAGTCGTCGGTGTAACCGCCGATACGCTCGATGAACACGTTCGGGCGCGGCGCTTGACTGGCCTTGATGACGTCGGTGACGCGGCGGATCTGCTGGTTGCGAAAATCGATGAACGCCTCGGCACGCGCTTCCTTGCCGAACAGCTTGCCGAACAGGCGCATGGTCGGTTCGGTGTTGTCCATCGGGTTGTTGCGAAAATCGACATAAACCACCGGGATGCCCAAGGCGTCGAGTTTCTCGATGTAGCGAGCGTCTTCAGTGGCATGTTGGGCTTCGATGTTGAGGATGATCACGTCGGGCTGCTGCGAGATCGCTTGCTCGATGTCGAACGTGCCGTCTTCAAAGCCGCCGAAGGTGGGGATCTTTGCGATGTCGGGGAATTTGCGCAGGTAGGCGCCGTAGGTGTCCGGATCGGACTGGATCAAGTCCTTGCGCCAACCGACGATGCGCTCGATCGGGTTCTGCGTATCCAGTGCGGCGACCAGGTACAGCTGTCGACCTTCGCCGAGAATCACCCGTCTGACCGGCAGGTGCACCTTGACCTCGCGGCCCAGCAAGTCAGTCACCGTGACTGCTGCAGGGTCCTGAGCGGCGGCGACCGCATTGCGCGGCGACAGTGAAAAAAACAACGCCACGCCCAACACTCCTGCCAATAGCAGGGCAACGAAGGCGTGGCTGTGTCGATAAACAGATGCCATGGTTGAAGCCTTTACAGGGCCAGCCCGAGCAGCGGCTCAGGCCACTGCTCGGGCTGAACGTTTTCAGAAATCGACGGAGGCCGACAATTGCAGGGTGCGCGGCGAACCTTGGGAGAAAGCGCCGTAAGACGCGACACCGGACCAGTACTCACGATCGAACACGTTCTGCACCGTCGCCCGGAACGTGGTGGGGCGTTCCGCGATGCGGGTGGCGTAACGCGCCCCAACATCGAAGCGAGTCCATGGGTCGAGTTCCTGGGTGTTGGCCTGGTTCACGTATTGGCTGCCGGTGTAGATCGCGCCGCTGGTCAGCGTCAAACCTTCGACCCACGGGGTATCCCATTCGGCCCAGAGGTTGGCCTGAACCTCGGGCACACCCACCGGTTTATTGCCGCGATTGGCGGCGGTGCCGGTTTTGGTCAGTTCGGCGTCGAGCAGGGTCACGCCACCGAGCAGGCGCGTGCCTTGGGCGATTTCACCGAACACGTTCAACTCGACGCCACGGTTGCGTTGCTCGCCTTGCACCGAGAACACGCCGTTGGCCAGTTCGCCGCTGGGCTTCTTGATCTGGAACAGGGCGAGTGTAGAGGTGAAGGTGCCGTAGTCGACCTTGACCCCGACCTCCTGTTGCCGGGAGATGTAAGGTGCGAAGATCTCGCCCGAGTTCGAGGCCGTGGCAGGCGCAATGTCGCCTTTGCTCAAGCCTTCGATGTAGTTGTAGTAGAACGAAACGTGATCCCAGGGTTTGACCACCACCCCGAACAGCGGCGTGGTTTCGCTTTCATCGTACGAGGTGGTGACCACGCCGGCGGTGTTGTAGTTATCGGACTGGATATTCTGCTTGCGCAGGCCGAGGGTGACCTGCAAACGTTCGTCCATCATCGACAGGGTGTCGGCCAGGGCCACGCCGGACAGTTCGGTCTCGGAGACTTTCAGCGCATCGGGGCTGGCAATCGATGGTTTCGGACGGTCGACCGGGTGATACATGTTCGACAGAACCGCCGGGCCGGAGTTGATGCCCCTGGACAACTCATCGCGGTAACGGGTGACTTGCACGGTGGTGCTGTGGCTGATCGGGCCCGTGTCGAAGCGCACGCGGGCACCGGCATCGACGGTGTAGCGCTCGACTTCGAATTTGTAATAGCCGGGGACCGAGCGCGTATCGCCAGCGCTGTTGAGGATGGTCGGGGTCTGGTCGGACATTCGCGCGACATCCGACTTGCCGCCGCCCGCGTGGGCGAACACGGTCAGGGCGTCGTTGAGGTCGTACTCGGCGCCGAGCAAGGCGGATTTATCACGGGTTTCAGACCAACCCCAGTCCTGGCTGACGTTAGTACGGCCATTGGCTGCGGACGGAATCTCCACGCCGGAAGCAACGAGGAACGGTCGTGACGCGGCGTCGAATTGTTCCTTCTGGCTGATCAGGTCCAGGGTGGTGCGCAGGCGGTCACCCTGATAATCCAGCGAGATCGAACCGATATCGACGTCACGGGATTGATCGTCGATGGCGGTGTCGCCTTGCTGGGTGCTGCCGTTGATGCGCACGCCGAACTGGCGTTCCTCACCGAAGCGCCGACTGACGTCGATGTGCCCGCCGATCTGCGAGTTCATGGCGTAACTGGCGGTGAACCGGGTCAGGTCTTCATCGAGAGAGCGCTTGGGCACCACGTTGATTACGCCACCGACGCCGCTGTTGGGTGACATGCCGTAGAGCAAGGCGCCAGGGCCTTTGATCACTTCGATGCGTTCGGCGTACTCGGTGAATACCCGATAGTTGGGGGCCACGCCGTACACGCCGTCGAACGCCAACTCACCGAGGTTGCCTTCACCCACCGGGAAGCCGCGGATGAAGAAGGAATCGACGATGCCACCGGTCTGGCCCGTGGAGCGCACCGAGGAGTCACGCTCCAGCACATCGGCCACGGTGACTGCCTGCTGATCCTTCATCAGTGCCGAGGTGTAGTTGCTGACGCTGAAGGGCGCGTCCATTGCATCTTTGTTGCCCAGCATGCCGAGGCGCCCACCGCGGGCGACCTGACCGCCTGGATAAGCTGGCGGCAGGCTATTGGTGCGAGCGTCGATGCCGTTGACCGTGGTTTCGTCAAGGGTCAACCCGCCTGCACTGTCGGCCGGACGCGGTGCCAGGGTATAGCTGCCGTCATTGCGCGAGACGATTTCCAGCCCGCTGCCGGCCAGCAATCGGCTGAGCGCTTCCTGCGTCGAGTATGTGCCCGACAGGCCCGGGCTGGTCAGGCCTTCGGTCATCGAGGGCTGAAATGACAGGGCAATGCCGGCGTCCACGGCAAATCTCGACAACGTTGCACCCAATGGCCCCGGTGCAATGTTGTAGGCGCGGGTAGCTGCGGCATCCAGCTGTACCGGCGCGGCGGCCGAGGCTGTCGGGCTGACGGCACCGGTCAGGGCAAGGCTTAGCAACGCGCTACGGACAGCCAGTTTCAACGAGCGATCCGAACACGGAGGGCGTGCAACGAACATGGAGTGATGACCCTTTCGACGAGGTTGAGAAGTTCTTCCTTCCCTAGCCAGTCGAGATCAAAAAAAGTATCACCCGCGCCGCAATATTTTTTTGCGAGCTCAGGCGGGAGAAAGCGTGACCCAATAGCCGCTTAAATGCCCGGTGGCGATTACTGGGTACGTCTGCACGAGCATGTTCAAGGTGCGTTGTGTGTCGCTGATGGGGAAGGCGCCGGAAATGCGCAGATCGGCAATGACCGGGTCGCAGCGTACGAAGCCATTGCGATAGCGCGCCAGTTCGGCGAGGAAGTCGGCCAGACGTACGTTGTCAGCCATCAACATGCCTTGAGCCCAGGCGCTGACGGCGCTGTCCACCGGGTTCAACCGGCCAAAGGCTTGCGCGGAAAAGTCGGTGCGTTGCCCGGCATTGACGATCAATGGGGCGACGTGACTGTCACGGGGCAACTCGACTCTGACCGCGCCGTCCAGCACGGCAAGGTGGGTGCGGGTCTGCCATTGGCGAACGGTAAACCGTGTGCCCAAGGCCTGCATGCGCCCCTGACGGGTGCTGACCAGAAAAGGTCTGGCCAGGGGCAATACATCCGGCACGGTCTGCACCAGAATTTCACCTTCGCGCAAGTTGATCAGTCGCTGGTTGGTGTCGAACAGCACATCGATGGCGGTGTCGGTATTCAAGGTGATGTGCGAACCGTCGGCCAGGGTCATTTCACGACGTTGGCCCACGACAGTCCGATAGTCGGCCGTCCATTGTTGCGACTCCAGCAGTTTCCAACTGCCCCAGCCGGTGGGCAGTACCGCGAGGATAGTCGCCAGTTTTGCCAGCGCGGTGCGTCGTTCAGGGTTGCTTGGGCGATCCAGCGTCGACATCGCCAGTGACGGCGGCAGCCCGCCGAGCTTGCTTTGCAGCAATTGCGCACGAGCCCAGGCGCGATGGCGCTCGGGGCTGCTGACGCGCCAGCACTCCCATTCGGCACGCTGGGTTTCGTTGAAGTCGCTTTCGCTCAGACGCATCAGCCATTCGGCGGCTTCTTCGAGAATTCGCGGATCGATTTGCGCGTCACTGTGGCGAGTCGACATTCATTCCACCAGCATCAGGCATTGCACGAAAGCCTGCTTCATGTAGCGCTTGACGGTAATCAGCGAGACGCCCAGTTGCGCGGCGATGTCCTCGTACTTCAACCCGCCGATCTGCGACAGCAAGAACGTACGCTTCACCAGCGGCGGCAGGGAATCGAGCATCGCGTCGATTTCGTGCAGGGTTTCCAGCACCATGAAGCGCAGTTCGGGGGAGGGCGCTTCGGGCGCGGGCAGCAACGCCAAGGCGTCCAGGTAGGCGCGTTCGAGCGCCTTGCGCTGATACCAATTGACCAGAATGCCCTTGGCCACGCAGCTCAGGTAAGCCCGAGGCTGCTCAATGACCGCGACCCGGGAGGCGAGTATGCGAGTGAAGGTGTCCTGTGCAAGATCGGCCGCATCCATGGCGTTGCCCAGTTTTTTGCGCAGCGTGGCATACAGCCAGCCATGATGGCCGCTGTACAGGGCCTCGATCATGCGCAGGTGATTGTTGTGAGTTGCGGGCAGGGTATCGCTCATGGATGATAATTTTTAGCGATTGAGAAGTATTCCCAATGCTAGTTGACTGTGACCCTGCGGCGCAAGAGGCGCCTTCAGGATCAATCGCCGGGAGGGACCTGGCTCGGTTGCATCACCACTGGCCAATAGCGCAAGGCGACAATCGGAATCAGCGCGACTACGTAGGCCAGGCAAACAAACAGGTAGGTGTATTGCAAACCATAGACCTGGCTGAGCAAACCACCGGCCGAGATGCCCGCGATGGAGGCGAATTGCGCGGTACTTTGGGCAATCCCCAGCACGTAACCCTGCTGTGAGCTGTCGGCGGTTTTCGAGATCAGTGCCATCAGCACCGGCGTCGTCGCCCCCAGCAGCACGCCCCACACGAAGTAGGCAATGACAAACACCACCGGGTTGCGGGTGATGCCGGCCACGGCGGTCAGGCCGATGCAACCGATAACAATGCAGGTGATGCGGTGCAGGGTGTCTTGCTGGCTACGGTGCTCGAAGTAGCGCGACCACGGCGCCGCCGAGATGATGAAACCCAAGGCCAGTAAGCCATAGCACAGGCCGACCACCGAGTTGCGGACCTCGAACACCGAGCTGACATACAGCGAGAACGAAGTCTGGGGCAGCATTCGCGCCAGCAACAGAATTCCCATCACGCCCAGCAACGACAGCAGCGGCGAGCCTTGCCACACGCTACGTGAACGCTTGACCGGTGCAGTGGCATCCACCACCGGTGCTTTCTTCACCGGCGGCACATCCGGCAAGGTCACGGCCGCCACCACGGTGCAGATCGCACAGAGGGCCGAGGCAATGATGTTGATCCAGAAGAAGGTCGCGTAATCGAGGATCAGCCCGCCGACCACGGCACCGAGCAACGAACCGACGTTGGTGGATATTTGCAGGATTGCAAACAGCCGCGCCCGGCGTGAAGGCGCTTCAATGCTGACGCCGTAAGCCTGGGCCGGGGCGATGTACCCGGCGAACGCGCCCTGCAAGAAGCGCAGGAGCAGGATCACCCAGATATCGCTGCAGAGGGCCAGCCCAAGCTGGGTCAATGACAAACCGGCCAGGGCGCGGATCATCATCAACTTGTGGCCATACCGGTCGCCGATACGGCCCCAGAATGCGCTGGTCAGCATAATCCCCAGCATCGGCCCGACGTAGACGGCGATACTGGCGAAGCTGAATACCGACTCCGACGACGTCAGCCCACGCAGATGGACGGGCCAGAACGGCCCGCTCATTTCCATCGCGCCCATGGAGATGAGCTGGATCGCGAACAGAAGATAAATCAGGATTCTTACGCTTGAACCCTGAAGGGTACCTGTATGGGACATCGGTCAGCCTCGGTGGTTGGGCGGCATCCTACGTGCTTTGCCACCGAGGGAAAACCGCGCACTGGCTACTTGACCGACGGACAGCCCCGTGAAGATCCGATTGCAGCCTGGCTAATGGCGGCAGCTAACCGTTTCACATTGTTCTGATGGGCGACCACCAGCTCATCAATGCTCGGGCCGGCGGGGGTCTGCAACGTGCTGCGACAGGTGATCAGCGCCGCATCGCCGGGGCCGAGATTGCGCAGGCGCCATTTGACGTCGATCAACGCGTATTGACCGGGGATCGAATCAAAGCGCTGCACGTCCAGTCGCAACGACACTCTGCGTTGCAGATTGCTGGTGACCAGTTGATCGATCAAGGCGCTGCGCAATTCATCCACCAGACTCGCCGCCCACCATTCGGTTTCGAGGATCGCCAGGCCACTGTTACCTTGGCGAATGACAATCTGCGGCCGATCGACCTGGGGCGGCACCGTGATGCCTTCAATCTGAATCTCCGTGCCGCCGCTTGCGCCACTCAGTTGGGGCGGGGTCAGGGTATGGAACTGAATCGGATCGCTGCGGCAAGCGGTGAGCAGTAACAGCACAGTGACCAGCGAGATCTTCAGCGGGAAAGCCATGGGTATTGCTCCTGTGGTCAGTTGCGCGGTGGCGCCTTCATATCCATCGGTGCGGCGTTGTCGGGACGACCGCGAATCAGCGATTCCGGATGCCGGCCCAGGTAATCCGAGAGTTCACGCAAGGAGCGTGACATGCGCCCGAGTTCGTCCAGGGTCTGGGTCAACTGCTCCCGTTGCGGCGAATCCTCGGCCAAGGTCGAGCTGGCCGATTGCAAGGCCTTGCTGACGTCCCCCAAGGTGGTCTGCACGCCGGGCAGGGTCCTGGCGTTGAACTGTACGAGGCCCTTGCGCAGTTCGACGAGGTTGCTGTCGAGATTGCCGGCAATGCGGTCGATCGGTAGCTGGTTGATCTTGTTAACCATGTTCTCCAGTTTTTCCTGCAACTGCTCGAGGCTGCCAGGAATGGTGGGGATGGTGACGGGGCGGGCGGTTGGATCGAACACGACTTTCTCTGCGTCGGGGTAGAAGTCGAGCGCGATGTAGAGCTGGCCGGTCAACAGATTGCCGCTACGGGCCTGGGCTCGCAGGCCATTTTCGATGAAGCTGCCCATCAGCCGCACACCAGCGGCTTCGTCATTCGGGTCATGCTTCAAGGCCTCGAGCATTTTGGTATGAGCCTGACCGAGGCGTTGCGGGTAGATCACGATGCCGACATTGACCGGGAAGCTGCGCTTTTTCGCGTCGAAATCCAGATTGACCGAGACGACTCTGCCAAATTCGATGCCGAGGAACTCCACCGGCGCATCAATTTTCAGCCCGCGCAGTGCCTGATCGAAGCGCAAACTCAGGTACTGCCCCTTGCCAAAGGGGGGCGCGAGGGCGGTTTGCTGGTCTTCGAACAGGTCGAAGGCTTTATTCTCGCTGGCCGGCTGATCATTGGGGCTGTATTCCGGCGCGCGAAACGCGATGCCGCCCACCAACAACGAAGACAGGGATTCGGTATTCACCGCAAAACCATTGGCACCCACGCTCACATCGATACCACTGGCGTTCCAGAACCGGGTGTTCTGCGTGACGAAGACGTCATTGGGCGAATGCACGAAAATTTCGATGTTCACCCCTTTGCCGTCGGCATTCAGCGCATACGCCACCACTTGCCCGACTGGAATCTTGCGGTAATAGACGGGGGAGCCGATGTCCAGCGAGCCAAGGTCCTGGGTGTGCAGCATGAAGCGCTTGCCCGGCTCGCCATAGGTAATGGGCGGTGGGTTTTCCAGACCAATGAAGTGTTTGGAACGGATATTGGCCACGCCGATGTCGGCACCAATGTAATCGCCTGACAGCAGGGTATCGATGCCCGAGACGCCGCCGGCACCAATGCGCGGTCGCACGACCCAGAATTGCGAATCTTCGCGGGTGAAGTTCTCAGCCTGTTTGTCGAGTTTGATCGTGGCGTTAACGCTTTTTTGATCGTTGCTCAGCTTCACTTCCGAGACATGGCCGATGACCACGCTGCGGTATTTGACCTCGGTCTTGTTGGCCGTAAGACCGCTACCGGTCTTGAACGTGACGGTGATGGTCGGGCCTTCCTGCATCATGCTGTGTATCACCAGGGAGATCCCCACCAGCACCGCAACGATCGGCACAATCCACACCAGCGAAACGCTGAAGCGACGGGTCTTGATACTGGCCTGGCCGGGGTCTTGCGGCCCATCAGTGGCTTGCGACTTCATCCATGACCTCCTCGTTGGGTGGGTTGTCCCGCTTGTTGTCCCGCTCGTTATCCCGCTCGTTATCCCAGATCAGCCGCGGGTCGAAACTCATGGCAGACAGCATGGTGAATACCACCACCAGACCAAAAAACAGAATACCCGGGCGCGGTTGAATATCGCCCAGGGCCTGGAATTTCACCAGTGCGGCGACCAGTGCGACAACAATCACATCGAGCATCGACCAGTAGCCGATCAGCTCGACGAAACGGTAAAGCTTCGAACGCTCCTTGCGCGCCCAAAGGCTGCCGCGTTGCACGGTGATCAGCAGCAGGGAGAGGGCAACGAACTTGATGCCTGGCACTGCGATGCTGGCGATGAAAATAATCAGGGCAATGTCCCACGCACCGTGTGCCCAGAACTCCAGCACACCGCTCATGATGGTGCTGTCGGAGCCGCTGCCGAACAGACTGGTGTTCATCACCGGCAGCAGATTGGCCGGGACATAGAACACCAGCGAGGTCAGCAAGTAGGCCCATGTGCGGGTCAATGAGTTGGTTTTGCGAGCATGCAGGGGCGCGCCGCAGCGTGGGCATTCGTGAGGGTTATCGGTGATGTCGCAGGCCAGGCCGCAGCTATGGCACAGGCACAGGTTGAGTTCGCTGGCGAGCGGTGGCCTGTTCATAGGGTGTCCCACAAATCACGTACATCGCGCCCGGCGATGCGGATCAGCAGCAGGCTGAGGACAGCCAGGGCAAACAGGCCAAGGCCGGGTATTACATCGAGCAAACCTGCCAGTTTGAACACCGCCACCATTGCCCCCAGCAGACAAACCTCGAGCATGCTCCAGGGCCTGAGGGTTTCCAGCCAGCGCATGCACAGCTTGAAGCCTGGCGAGCGCCGATGCACGAGGGCGAAGCTCAGGACCCAGATCAGCAACACCAGTTGAAAAAGCGGCGCGATGATGATGGATATCGCCGCCACCAGCGCAATAAAGGTGATCGGCCCCTGGCTCAACGCCAATACCGAATCCCATAGCGTCGCACTGTTTTTCAGGCCCTTGAGGCTGATGCTCATGACGGGATAGAAGTTGGCGAAAATCCACAGCACCGTTGCCGTGAAGGCCAACGCCAGCCGCTGCTCCACCGACAGTCCGTTATAACGCTGCAGCACGCCGCCGCAGCAGGTACACAGGGCTTTCTGATGTTTGGCGAGCGTGACTTTTTCATACACGCAGTCGCAGTGCTCGCAGATGATCAGTTGGTCAGTCGTAGCCATAGGCCGCACTCGCGAGGAGGCAGGAAAGTCAGAGCACTCCCTCAATATAGAAGTGACTTGCGATTGAGCAAATTAAAAGACTGATCAAGAGGACGGGGACATAAAGTCTGATCGACCGCGTCATCGTTCTTCGCGAGCAAGCCCGCTCCCACATTCGACCGCATTCCTCTGAGAGAACTCGGTCAATTGTGGGAGCGGGCTTGCTCGCGAAGACGGCCTGACACTCAACCAATAAGTGGCTGACATGTCGCCCTCGCGAGTAAACCAGTACCCACGATGGCACCCCCTTCAGCCGAGCAATTCGCGCAGGCGATACCAGAACATGCCGAGGGCCAGCAGCGGTGAGCGCAGGGCTTTTCCACCGGGGAAGGTCATGTGCGGGACGGCGCTGAAAACGTCGAGCCCCTTGCTGTGCCCGGCATGAATCGCTTCGGCCAGCAACCGTGCGCACCAATGGGTCACGTTCAGGCCATGACCGGAGTAACCCTGGGCGTAGAACACGTTCGGGTACTGGCTCAAGCGTCCGGCCTGGGGAAAGCGGTTGGCGGTGATGCCGATCATGCCGCCCCATTGATAGTCGATGCGCACATCAGCCAATTGCGGGAAGACCTTGAGCATTTTTGGCCGCATATAAGCGCCGATATCCCCCGGATCGCGCCCGGAATAATGGCAGGCACCGCCGAACAACAAGCGTCGATCCGCCGAGAGCCGGTAGTAATCGAGGCCGACTTTCTGGTCGCACAGCGCCAGGTTCTGCGGGATCAATTGCGCGGCAACCTCAGGTGCCAAAGGCTCGGTGGCGATGATGTAACTGCCTGCCGGTAAAACCTTGCCGCTCAGGTGTGGTTCGAGTTCTTCCAGGTGCGCGTTGCAGGCCAGCACCAGACTACCGGCGCGCACCGTGCCGCCGGCGCAACGAACCTGAACGGTGCTGCCATGGATCAACTCCAGCACCGGGCTTTGTTCGAATATTCGCACCCCGAGGGATTCGGCAACGCGCGCTTCGCCAAGCACCAGATTCAGCGGATGCAAATGACCCGAACCCATGTCGATCAGGCCGCCGGCATAAACATCGGAGCCCACCACTTGCTGGCGGATCTGCTCGGGGCCGACGAGTCGGGTTTCATGGCTGTAACCCAATTCGGCAAGGTTTTGCAGTTCCGCCTTGAACGCCTCGAACTGCGCCGGGGTGTTGGCCAGCTCGCAGAAGCCCCAGCGCAGGTCGCAATCGATCCCATGCTCACGGATGCGATTGCCCACCAGTTCCACCGATTCGATGCCTGCACGCTCCAAATAGCGCACGCCGTCCTGACCGACATATCGGGCGAAACCGCTGACGTCATGGCCGATGCCGCGGATCAACTGCCCGCCATTACGCCCGCTCGCGCCCCAGCCGATCCGCCGGCCTTCCAGCAGAATCACCGAGAGCCCGCGCTGCGCCAGTTCGATCGCGGTGTTAACCCCGGTAAAGCCGCCGCCCACCACGCAGACATCGGCCGTGAGGTCGGAAGCCAGCACGGGGTAGGGCGCCAAGCTGTTGGCCGACGCGGCGTAATAGGAATGAGCATGTTCGTTGTCGTACTGATTCATTGGTTGGACTTCACTTTGCTCCAGGAGCGGGTCATCAGACGCATGATCGGCTGGGGCGGGGTGGTGGAAATGTAGAGTTTGTCGAGCACTTCCTGAGGAGGATAGACCTCTGGATTATTGACCAGCTCCGGGTCCATGTATTGCTTGGCCGCCGGGTTCGGATTGGCGTAACCGACCGACGCGCTGACCTTGGCGATTACCTGCGGATCCAGCAGGTTGTTGACGAACGAGTGAGCCTCTTTCGGGTTGCTGGCGTCGGCAGGAATCGCCAGCAGGTCGAACCAGAGGTTACTGCCTTCCTTGGGGATCGCGTAGGCGATGTTCACGCCGTTCTTCGCTTCCTTGGCACGGTTCGCCGCCTGGAACACATCGCCCGAATAGCCGAACGCAACGCAAATGTCGCCATTGGCCAGGTCCGACACGTATTTGGACGAATGGAAATAGGTGATGTAAGGCCGGATGGTCAGCAGTTTGGCTTCGGCCTTTTTAAAGTCCTCGGGGTTTTCGCTGCGTGGATCCATACCCATGTAGTTCAGGACCGCCGGGAACACTTCATCGGCCGAATCCATCATCGACACGCCGCACTGACTGAGCTTCTTCAGGTTCTCTGGCTCGAAAAACACCGCCCAGGAATCGATGCGATCGATGCCCAGCACTTGCTTGACCTTGTCGATGTTGTAGCCAATGCCGTTGGTACCCCACAGGTACGGCACTGAATGTTCATTACCCGGATCGTTCTTTTCCAGCAGGGCCAATAACTTCGGGTCGAGGTTTTTCCAGTTGGGCAGTTGCGAGCGATCCAGTTTGAGGAACGCGCCGGCCTTCACCTGGCGTGCGAGGAAGTGATTGGAGGGCACCACCACGTCATAACCCGTGCGGCCGGCGAGCAGTTTGCCCTCCAGGGTTTCGTTGGAATCGAATACGTCGTAGATCACTTTGGTCCCGGTTTTTGCCTGGAAGTCGGCGAGGGTGGTCTCACCGATGTAATCGGTCCAGTTGTAGACGCTCACACTTGATTGAGCGTGTGCAGTTACGCTGAAGAGCAAGGCCAGCGAGGCCGGAACCACGGATTTCAGTAGACGCATATCGACACCTCTTAGAGTTATTGGATTTTTGTGGGAGCGGGCTTGCTCGCGAAGGCGATTTCACATTCAACATTGAGGTCGCCTGACACGCCGCCTTCGCGATGCAAGCCCGCTCCCACAGGGGGTTGTGACCTCATGTGGGAACGAGGTTTTAGACGCTAAGCAGCAGGAACTCGCGCTCCCAGGAGCTGATCACGCGCTTGAAGTTTTCGTGTTCGGCCCGTTTGACCGCGACGTAACCGCGCACGAATTTGCTGCCCAGATAACGCTCGATGGTTTCGCACTCTTCCATACGCGTCAGTGCGTCCTCGATGGTGATCGGCAGGCGCAGATTGCGTCGCTCGTAGGCACGGCCCTGCACCGCGGCGCTCGGCTCGACCTTTTCGACCATGCCCAGATAACCGCACAAAAGGCTCGCGGCAATCGCCAGATAAGGGTTGGCATCGGCGCCCGGCAAGCGGTTTTCCACGCGCATGGCGTCGGGGCTGGAGGTCGGTACGCGCAGGCCAACGGTGCGGTTCTCTTCGCCCCATTCAACGTTGACCGGCGCCGAGGTGTCGGGCAGGAAGCGGCGGAACGAATTGACGTTGGGCGCAAACATCGGCAGCACTTTGGGAATGTATTTTTGCAAGCCGCCGATGTGGTGCAGGAACAGTTCGCTCATCTGCCCGTCGGCATCGGCGAAAATCGGCTGGCCGGTGGCAATGTCCACCACGCTCTGGTGCAGGTGCATGGCACTGCCGGGCTCGTCGCCGATCGGTTTGGCCATGAAGGTCGCGGTGACGTTGTGCTTGAGTGCCGCTTCGCGCAGGGTGCGTTTGAACACGGTAATCTGGTCCGCCAGATCCAGTGCGTCGCCGTGACGGAAATTGATTTCCATCTGCGCCGGGCCGTCTTCGTGGATCAGCGTGTCGAGGTCCAGGCCCTGGAGTTCACACCAGTCATAAACGTCTTCAAACAGTGGATCGAACTCGTTGGCGGCGTCGATGGAAAACGACTGACGACCGCTTTCCGCACGGCCGGAGCGTCCCAGTGGCGCTTTGAGCGGCAAGTCCGGGTCTTCGCAGCGCTGGGTCAGGTAGAACTCCATTTCTGGCGCGACAATCGGCTTCCAGCCTTTGTCGGTGTAGAGCTGCAGGACTTTTTTCAGTACGTTGCGCGGCGACAGTTCGATGGGATTGCCGAACTTGTCGAACGTGTCATGGATCACGATGGCGGTGGGTTCGATGGCCCATGGAATGACGTAAACCGCATCGGCGACGGGCTTGCAGACCATGTCGATGTCGGCCGGGTCGAGCAGGTCGTAGTAGATGTCGTCGTCAACAAAGTCCCCGGTTACCGTTTGCAGCAGCACACTTTCCGGCAGGCGCATGCCTCGCTCATGCAGGAATTTGTTGGTGGGTGCAATCTTGCCGCGAGCGATGCCGGTCAAGTCGCTGACCACACACTCGACCTCGGTAATCTTGTGATCTTTCAGCCACGTGAACAGCTGATCGAAAGGGGCATTCATAAAAACCTCATTATTGGTTTGATTAACGCCGGGGAGGGACGCGGCTTCATCCACCGAACACTTCCCCTGTGGCGCGTTGACGACTATCTTGGGTGAGCCTTGGCGTTCCATCTATCCACTTTAAACAGCACAAAGCGCACCAAAAGAGTGCGTGAGGCACCCCATGACAGCGTGCAATCCGTTGCAGGTTCAAGCGTTCAACACCGCCGACGTGGCCGAGCAAATCCGCGCCACACCGGGTTGGGTGCAGCACTATCAGCAGATGTCCCCGGGGCATTTCGCCGGAAGGGTGCGCTATCTGGATTTGCAAGGCGTCGAGATTTACGAGGAACAGATGAACACCCGCGTCGAGCAGAATTTCAGCGCCCCGCAAGGCTCGCTGGCGTTCTGTTTCGATCGCAGCGACAACTCGCTGTACGTGCTGAACGGTGAAAGCCGCAACATCTGGATCACCCCGGAGAACTACCAGGAAATCGCCGTGGTGTTCGGTCCGGAATTTGTTCAGCGCCATGGCCTGGACGTGGCGCGACTTGAAGGCTTGTTCATGTCGCCGCTCAATTCAGGTCAGAACGCCCTGTTCAGCCGCTGGTTGAGCGGGACGTTGACGCGGCTGACGCAGACGCTGGATCCGCCGAGCAAAGAGGCGTTGACCCAGCAACTGTTGGAGGACTGTTTGTACATCCTCGATAACGCCTGTGTGTGCCTGGATCGCGCAGGTTTGCAGCGCCGGGCGGAGGAGCGAACGATCATGAAACGCGTCGCCGAATGGGCCGCCGATACCCCGGAAGAAACCCTCAATTTACTGGAGCTGTCCCAGGTGGCCGGGGTTTCGCTGCGTCAGTTGCAGCATGCATTCAAGGCGTATACCGCAATGACACCCACGCATTGGTTGCGCTTGCGTCGTCTCAACAGCGCGCGCCGCGAATTGCTCAGGCGAACGGCCGGGGAAACGACGGTCGCGCAAGTGGCGATGAATTGGTCGTTCTGGCATTTGGGACGATTTTCCAGCAGTTATCGAGCGTTGTTCCAGGAACTTCCCAGCCAAACACTGGCTCGCAAACACAGTGGACCGTGTCGGAGATCATCATGAGTCGGTTATCGTCTTTTAGCCTGTGTGCCGTCATGTCGATGGTCTATACGCCGGTTCAGGCAGAAGCGGTCGTGCCCTTGAACGGGCAGAGTTCGCAACAAATCCAGCTGGACATCAACGATTGCAGCAACGTCACGGCCAGCCAGAGCACCTCTAGCCCGCCAGCCTCGGAGGGTGCTGCGGTGGATGCTACGCAGGTACTTGGACGTCAACATGACGAGTTTTATGAGCCGGTCGAGGACGATGTGAAACAGCACTATCACGGCTGCCTGCAAGGGCGGGGTTATCAGGTAACGCCATGAGCGTCAGTGATCGGGTTGGCTGACACCTGGATTACGCCGCCGCTGATCGAGTAGATAAACCATCAGGCAGGCATAGAGCGTGAGGGCGATAAACAATCCCATGCGCACGGCGAAGGCGGTATAGACGTCTTTCCCGGCGAGGCTGTCCTGAACCGACTGACCCAGCAGGATGATCAGCGTGACCAGACTGTTGAGCCAGAATCCCGGGGTTTGTCGGGTCGGGCTCAGGGCATAGAGCTTGCGCGCCAACAGCAAGCCGAACAGGAGCATCCACAGAAAGAACATCCACAAGTGCACAAACAGGCTGAGCGCGCACCAGAACCCAACAGCCAACAGCCCGCCCATGAAGGTCGAACCGAGCAATTCATGGGCAGCGTTACGCGTCGTTGTCGTCGAACTCTGTTGGCCAAGACTGACCGCTTTCAAAATGATCGGCAGATAGCTCGCCGGGTCGATCAGGGCCAACAAGAATGCCGGTATGACAATCAGGGTCGCACGCAGTGCAACTCTGCCCACTTCTTGCTCCGGCAAAGCGCTGGCGGCGGGTGGGGACGGCGCATTGGCGGGGTCGGGAAACAGCCAGTGACTAATCCCCACAACGAGAACGGCGAGGATCAACCCCTTGACCAGGGCACCGATGACCATCATCGCCAGATCGAACTCGGCGACGCCGGCCGAAGAAATCATCGTCAGGCCAATGATCATGAAGGTCATGATCAAGGCGTTGCCGCCGCGCAGGCCAAAACCAAACGCCAGGAACATACTGACGCCAATCAGCAGCACGCCGGTAATCGGGTAGTAACGCAGGATCGGAATCAACAACAGGCCGACGCCGGTGGTTAACATCGCAGCCAGAGCGAGAATCAATCCAGCCTTGAATGGCAACGGCCGATTGAGGGAAGCCAACAGCAACACGGCCAGCACCGGCGCGAGAAAAGGGATCGGCAAGCCCAGGCCGAAGCTGGCCGCCAGGCACAATGCGGTGCCGGTGCCCATACGCAACGCACGCTGAACCCGGGGCGTGCGCTGGGTAGGCACGCCCTTAGTAGGCATAGCTCAGCCAGCTCATGAGTCCCACGAACAAACGACCGAGCAGGTTCAACGGGTTGTCTTGAGTCGGGAATGCCATCACTTCAGCCTGCCCACCGGCACGGATGGCGCGGCTGGCGAACAGCGTTTTCCTTGAGTCCTCGGAAAACTCGATAATCACCGGAAAACGCTGGGCCGGACGCAGCCAGTCGCGGCTGTTCTGCACACTGGGAAGGCTGCCGGGTGCAGTGCTCTGACCGACGCTGACACCGTAGCCGACACTGCGCACACGACCCTCGAAAACCTTCCCCGGCATGGCATCCAGAACGATCGAAACAGGGGTGCCGACCTCGACCAGGCCGAGGTTGTTTTCGGTCATGTCCGCGCTGATCCACACATCGTGGATGGCAATCAGGGTCATGACCGGGCTGCCGGCAGTGGCGAACTGTCCGACATCGGTGCGCAGATCGGTGATCAGCCCCGCCGACCGTGCGCGTATCTGCGTGTTGGACAAGTCCAGTTCGGCTTTTGACAACGCCGTGGCGGCGCTGCGCAACAGCGCGTTGTCTTCCTCGCTGCCGCCTTCCTGTTCCCGTGCTCGCTGGACTTCGGCATGGGCTGCGGCGACCTGGCTGACAGCCTGTTCACGGTTGGCCCGAGAGACTTCAAGCAAGCGCACGGAAATGGTGCCGGGATCTTCGCGGTACAAACCTTCAAGACGCTGATTGTCCTGCCGCGCCTTGAGTTCATTGGCCTGGGCTGCGCGCAAATTGGCTTGAGCCGAAGCAATGCCGGCGGTGCTCGCACCGATCTGGCGGCGTGTGGACTCAAGGTCTGCACGTGCGCGGTCGACGGCTATTTGATAGGGCTGCTGGTCCACTTCAAACAGCACATCGCCCGCCTTGACGTCCTGGTTGTTGCGCACATCCACACGGATCACCCGGCCGGCCACTTCGGAGGCCACCGGAATGACAAAGGCGCCCACCCGAGCCTGTTGCGTATACGGTGTGAAACGGTCAGCCAACAAGTACCAGGCCAGGCTCAGGACGATCAGCAGCAATACCCATTTGATGCCCTTTTTTGCAGGATCGGCGGCAGGCTCGGATGCCTTGGGGGAGGGCGCCTCAGTGACGGGCGGCGAGGGTTCAGTCATCGGCTTTAACCTTCTGGCTCGGGATAGGAGGCTTGCGAAGGGGCCGGCTCATTCAGCAGGTTGCCCCAGTCGGTACGTTGTTCCATTTGTTGGCGAGTGTTTTGATCGACTGTCGGCTGGGCGCTGTACCACCCACCGCCAAGGGCTTTGTACAGAGCGATCAGGTTGCTCACGGCATTACTGCGGCTGAGCAGGTAATTGTCCTGCTGTTCGAGCAATGCGCGTTGAGCGTCCAGCACGCGCTGGAAGTCCGAGTAACCTTCCCGGTATTGGGTGTTGGCCAGGCTCAACGAACGCGCGGCGGCGACCTGTGCCTCACCCAGAATGCGCTCGCGTTCCAGCGATTTGATCAAGCTGCTGGCAGCATCATCGGCCTCTCGTGCGGCCTGGCGGACTTTCTCGCGATAGACCTCAATCAGCTGCTGCAACCGCGCATCCTGTATACGCACGTTGTTGCTGATCTGGCCGTGGTCAAACAGGTTCCAGCGTAAACTGGGACCGCCGATCAGGTCCAGGCTGTTGGAGGTGCCGCTCAACGTATCGGTGGTCCAGACAATGCTGCCCAGCAAGGTCAGCGACGGATAGAAGTCGGTTTGCGCGACACCGATCAGAGCCGACTGGGCCGCGACATTGAGTTCGGCAGCGCGCACGTCCGGTCGACGCAACAACAGGTTGGCCGGCACGTCTTGCAGCACGGCTCGGTCCACCAGCGGGATCAGTCCCTCGTGTTCAAGCAATTGGGGCAGGGCGCTGGGGGGCTGTCCGATCAGCACAGCCAGCGCGTTACGGGTGCGCACTACTTGCGCCTCAAAATCCGGAATGCTGCTCAAGGTGCCCAGGTATTGGGTCTTGGCTTGTTGCACGTCGAGTTCGGCGCTCTGGCCACTGTTGAACAGTTTTTCGGTGATCTCAAAGTTGCGCTTTTGCTGCTCGGCGTTTTCTCGAGCGACGCGCAATCGCGCCTCGGTGGTGCGCAACGAAAAGTAGGTATCGGCCACCTGAGCACGCAGCAGTACCAGGACGTCTTCATAGTTGGCCTGAGCCGCGAAGTAACTGGCATCGGAGGACTCGATGGCTCGACTGAAACGCCCCCAGAAGTCCAGTTCCCAGCCGACATCAAAGCCCGCGCTGTGTTGCCAGAAGTGGCTGTCTTGCGGGTTATTGCCGCCGGACTGCTTGCGGTTGAAGTACAGGCTGTCGGCGCTGGCCTGTTGCAGTTGCGGATAACGCCCGCTTTGCGCAATACCCAACCGGGCGCGGGCTTCCATGACGCGAAGGCCGGCAATTTTCAGGTTGGAATTGTGCGCATCCGATTCGGCGATCAGCGCGTCGAGGACCGGGTCGGCGAACACCTGCCACCACTGGCGAATGTCGGGGTTCAGGCTTCGTTGGCTGGCTTGCTCCAGCGCGGGGCTGCTCCAGAGTTTTGTCCAGACTTCGCCGGGGGGCTGAAAATCCGGCCCCAGACGGACGCAACCGCCAAGACCAAGGACGAGCAGCAGAAGCAATGGGCTAGAGCGCGTCAGCATCGGTGCACTGATAGTAGATCTTGGGAAAACGTCATCCGAACATACCTGATATTGAAATGGCGTTGGTTACTGGTTCGCTTAGGTTAGTACAGCTGCGACAAATACAAGGTCATGTTGAATGATCTGGGATCGACTAACTGCTACGCTTCTGAAGATCCATTAATCCAGGCCAAAAAATGAAGGTTAAGAAGACCATGAGCAACCCTCAGGATGATAATGCACCTAGTTCCGCTGGTTGGCGCTTCAAACTGGGCATCGCGATTATTTGTTTGATGCTGGGATCCTGGCTGCTGGTGCCTCTCGCTGCGGCAGTGGATGTGCCCGGCTCAAAGATCGCAGCACTGACAGGCGTTTTGTTTATCAGCAACAAAGTTCTGTTGATTCTCGTCATTGCGATCATGGGCAAATCCGGCTTTCAGCAACTCAAGCGCAGTATGTTCGGTTACGTCTCCACACTTGCACCGGCAGACGTGGAAGTAGGTCCGGCTCGCCATAGAATTGGCCTCGTGATGTTTTGCCTGCCACTGATCTCGGGATTTCTCGAACCTTACATAGATACTATCTGGCCGGGGCTGAGACCCAATATCTGGCAGCTCCAGGCGCTGGGCGATGCCATGTTGATCGGCAGCATTTTCGTGCTGGGGGGGAATTTCTGGGACAAGGTACGCGCGTTGTTTATTCGCACGGCACGTGTCGTTAATACGAGCGCGGTGTGAATCGCCTCTAGCGCGAAATGATCCCATGATCGATCGCGTACTTTACAAGGGCGGCGGGTTTGTCGATGTTGAGCTTGCGACGGATGCTCAGGCGATGAGTTTCTACAGTCCGCACACTGATATCCAGTTCGCGAGCCATTTCCTTGTTGTTCAGCCCCTGAGCCATCTTGTACAGCACCTGGCTTTCGCGCGGAGTCAGCTCGTTGTCGCTACTTTTATCGGCAATGAGCCGCTGTGCGATCTCGGCACTGTAGAACGTCCCGCCGCTGACAATGGCTTCGATTGCCGCAATGATTTCCCGTGAAGGCGCATTCTTCAGCACATAGCCGCTGGCACCCGAGCGAACGGATTCACTCACGTATTCATAGTTGTCGTACATGCTCAGCACCAACACCTTGAGCGACGGGTATTGGCTGCGTAACAACCGCGTCAGCTCAAGGCCATTGATGTCCTTCAGGCTGATGTCGACCAGCAACAGATCCGGCTGGCAGCGCCCGACCATTTCAATGGCATCGGCGCCATTCTCGGCTTCTCCCACCACTTCCAGCTGCGTCATGACCCCCAGCAGCGATTTGATTCCGTCGCGGACCAGGGAGTGATCGTCAACCAGGGCGACGCGGATCGGGTAGGGCAGGTTCATCGCAGGCATTCACTCTAATTGTTATGGGCTGAGTCAGCGTTCTGTACCGGGCAGTTTCATCGGCAGCAGCACGTCCAGCTCACTTCTTCCCGGCGTCGAGGTCAGGTCGAATCGACCGCCAAAATGCTCGACACGCTCACGGATGTTGCGCAGGCCAATGCCCGCGTGACGACGTTCGACTTGGGCGACGTTGAAACCGATACCGTCATCGACCACTGTCAAACGTACGGCCTTTTCAGAACCGTGCAGGGTAATGATGACGTTTTTTGCTTGTGCGTGGCGTTCGATATTGGTCAGGCCTTCTTGCACGATGCGAAACAACGAGACGGCGGCGCCATCGACCAGATGACAGTCGAATTCGTTATCGTTGAAGGTCACGACCAGACCGCTGCGTTGCTCGAATTCTGCGGCGAGTTGACCGATTGCCGCCGGCAGGCCGAGGGTGTCGAGCAGTGACGAGCGCAGGTCGTGAGACAGGCTGCGAACTTCACCAATCGCTTCCCCGAGGCGCTGCGTGGCGTCTCTTAAAATGCTCAATCCTTTATCTTGTCCGTTCTCCAGCACATGGCTGGCCAGTTCGAACTGAAACTTGATCGACACCAGCAGCTGGCTGATGCCGTCGTGCAGTTCTCGGGAAACCCGCGACCGCTCTTCTTCCTGCAAGCTGACGATGCGTTGAGTCAGGCGCTGGAGTTTCTTGTCGGCCAGGCGATGTTCGCTGACGTTCAGCGTCATGCCGCTGGCGAAGACAAACAACACTGCCACAAGGGCCACCGCGGCAATCGCCAGCATGGTTTTGCGGATACCCTGAGCCACCTCGGCACGTGCTTGTTGGGTGGCGCGTTCGACGTCTTCAAGGTAGATGCCGGTGCCGAGCATCCAGCCCCAACGGTCCAGCATCACCACGTAAGCGAGCTTGTCGGTCACTTGGCCGGAAGAGGGTTTGTTCCAGGCGTAACGTTGAAAACCTTCGCCCGATTGCGCACTTTTGAGCAACGCCTGGATCACCGGCAAACCGTGAGGGTCAGTCATGTCCCACAGGTATTTGCCTACAAGCTCTGACTGGCGCGCGTGCATCAGACTGCGGCCTTCGCGGTCGTAGACGAAGAAGTAGCCGTTGATGCCAAAGCTGAGCTTGCGCAGTTCTTCGAGCACTTGTTGCTGCGCGCGCGCGTCACCCCGGCCGTTGTCGTACAGCGGCGCGATCAGGCTCTGGGCCATTTCGACGTAGTTTTTCAGCTCTGCGCGCTTGCTGGCCAGAATGCTGTCTTCGATCAGTTGCGCCTGTTGATCACCCAGTTGCCGGTTCAGGGAAATCACCAGCGCGCAGATGACCGCGATCGCCAACACCAGCGGCAGAATCCCGAGCGCGACGATTTTGTGTTTGAGCTGCATCTCTACTCCTGGCCAGACCGAGGGAAGGCGAAGGCCCGGCATCATATGCCAAAGTTACGCGCCTCCAGTAGCAATGCTGGACAGAATGACCTGCGGCTGTGATGAAAACGCAGAACCTTGTGGGAGCGGGCTTGCTCGCGAATGCAATCTGTCATTCAACATCGATGTCGTCTGATATACCGCCTTCGCGAGCAAGCCCGCTCCCACAGGTGTTGCATTTCATCCGAGAGATCAGCGTCATCTACGTAGAACTACGTAGATGCCGCGTACGTAGTAACGCGGATTTATTTGTCGACAGCATGGGCGGATATTGGGCCCGCTCCGCACTGCGGACACAATTATAATAATTACCGCCGCAGCCACTGGCTGTCGGCAGGAGACACGCTATGCCCCGTCTGGCTAAACACCTCGCCTGGTTTGCCGTGGCTGTCCTGGGAGCGTTTGCGCTAAGTGTCGTGGCCCTGCGCCGCGGCGAAGCCATCAACGCCCTCTGGATCGTAGTCGCAGCAGTCGCTATTTATCTCGTCGCATACCGCTATTACAGCCTGTTCATCGCCACCAAGGTGATGCAGCTCGATCCCAATCGAGCCACTCCCGCCGTACTCAACAACGATGGTCTGGACTACGTGCCGACCAACAAACACGTGCTCTTCGGACACCACTTTGCAGCGATCGCTGGCGCGGGGCCGCTGGTCGGTCCGGTCTTGGCGGCGCAGATGGGCTACCTGCCCGGTACGCTGTGGCTGATTGCCGGGGTGGTGCTGGCCGGTGCGGTTCAGGACTTCATGGTTTTGTTCATGTCCACCCGCCGCAACGGTCGTTCCCTGGGCGACATGGTCCGTGAAGAAATGGGCCGCATCCCCGGGACCATCGCGCTGTTTGGCTGCTTCCTGATCATGATCATCATCCTCGCGGTGCTGGCGCTGATCGTGGTCAAGGCCCTGGCCGAAAGCCCGTGGGGTATTTTCACGGTGATGGCGACCATCCCGATCGCGATGTTCATGGGTATTTACATGCGCTACATCCGTCCGGGTCGCATCGGTGAAATCTCGGTGATCGGCGTGGCGTTGCTGTTGGGTTCGATCTGGCTGGGCGGGCAGATTGCCGCTGACCCGGTCTGGGCCAAGGCATTCAGCTTTACCGGAGTCCAGATCACCTGGATGCTGATCGGTTATGGTTTTGTGGCGGCAGTGTTGCCGGTATGGCTGATCCTGGCGCCGCGTGACTACCTGTCGACCTTCCTCAAAATCGGCACCATCGTCGCGTTGGCGATCGGCATTCTGATCACCATGCCCGAGCTGAAAATGCCGGCACTGACCCAGTTCATCGACGGCACCGGGCCGGTGTGGAAGGGTGGGTTGTTCCCGTTCCTGTTCATCACCATTGCCTGTGGCGCGGTGTCCGGTTTCCACGCGCTGATCTCCTCCGGCACCACGCCGAAGTTGCTGGATAACGAAGTTAACGCCCGTTACATCGGTTATGGCGGCATGCTGATGGAGTCCTTTGTGGCGATCATGGCGATGGTGGCCGCTTCGGTGATTGAGCCAGGCGTGTACTTCGCTATGAACAGCCCGGCGGCCGTGGTCGGCGGTGATGTGGTGGCGGTAGCGCAAGCGGTCAGCAACTGGGGCTTCGCGATCACGCCGGAAGCGCTACAAGCGGTGGCCAAGGACATCGGTGAAACCACCATCCTGGCGCGTGCCGGTGGTGCGCCGACCCTGGCGGTCGGTATCGCGCAGATCCTGCACAGTGTACTGCCGGGTGAAAACACCATGGCGTTCTGGTACCACTTCGCGATCCTGTTCGAAGCGCTGTTCATCCTGACCGCGGTGGACGCGGGCACCCGTGCCGGGCGCTTCATGCTGCAGGATTTGCTCGGCTCCTTCGTGCCTGCGCTCAAACGCACCGAGTCCTGGACTGCCAACCTGATCGCAACCGCAGGTTGCGTGGCGATGTGGGGTTACCTGCTGTACCAAGGCGTGATCGATCCACTGGGTGGCATCAACACCTTGTGGCCACTGTTCGGCATTTCCAACCAGATGCTGGCGGGTATCGCGCTGATGCTGGCGACTGTCGTATTGATCAAAATGAAGCGCCAACGCTACATCTGGGTCACCATGTTGCCCGCCGTGTGGTTGCTGATCTGCACCACCACCGCAGGCTTCATCAAGCTGTTCGACGCCAACCCCGCAATCGGCTTCCTGGCGTTGGCGAAAAAATACAGCGATGCGTTGGCTAACGGCCAGATTCTGGCCCCGGCCAAGAGCATCGAGCAGATGCAGCATGTAATCTATAACGCCTATACCAACGCAACGCTGACCGTGCTGTTTTTGCTCGTGGTGTTCAGCATCCTTTTCTTTGCACTCAAGGTCGGCATTGCTGCCTGGGGTAAAAAAGAACGTTCGGATAAAGAATCACCGTTCCAGGCTCAGCCGGACGCGTAATCGAGGATTGCACCATGTTCAATGACCTGAGTCGCCTCGGTAAATACCTCGGTCAGGCCGCGCGCCTGATGGTCGGCATGCCCGACTACGACAACTACGTCGAGCATATGCAAACCAAACACCCGGACAAACCGGTGATGAGCTACGAGATGTTCTTTCGCGAACGTCAGGAAGCCCGTTACGGTGGCAAGGGTGGGCCGAAGTGCTGTTGATGCAACAGCCTGGCTGATGCAATCCCTGTGGGAGCGGGCTTGCTCGCGAACGCGGTGTGTCATTCAACATTAATGTCGACTGACACGACCTCTTCGCGAGCAAGCCCGCTCCCACATTTGTTTTGTGTTGTTTCTTAACTTTGTGAAACAGGAGAACCCGTTTGTCCTCTCCCATTCCAGTAACAATCCTCAGTGGCTTTCTCGGCGCGGGAAAAACCACGCTCTTGCGCCATCTGCTCAAAGCCGAGCACGGCCTGAAAATCGCCGTGATCGAAAACGAATTCAGTGATGCCGGTATCGACACCCAACTGTTGGGAGACGAGCCGGTGCAAGTGATGACGCTGTCCAACGGCTGCGTCTGCTGCACCATCCACACCGATTTGACCAAGGCGCTGTACCTGCTGCTCGAACGCCTGGACAGCGGCGAAATCGCCTTCGATCGTCTGGTAATCGAATGCACCGGTCTGGCCGACCCGGCCCCGGTGGCGCAAACCTTCTTCATTGACGAAGAACTGCGTGAGCGCTACATCCTCGACGGCATCATCACCCTGGTGGACGCGGCCCACGCCGACCTGCACCTGACCCAGACCATTGCCCAGGCACAGATCGGCTTTGCCGACCGCTTGCTGGTGAGCAAACGGGATCTGGTGGACGAGCCGACCTTCACCGCCCTCAGCGAACGCCTGACCCGCATCAACCGTCGCGCGCCAATCCGCGTGGTCGACCACGGCAAGATTGATCTGGCCGAACTGCTGGACGTGCGCGGCTTCAACCTCAACGCCGACCTCGGTGGTGGAATGAGTCTGCGTCCAGTGAGCAAGGCACCGTCCATCGACCGTATCTCCAGCCTGGTGTTGCGCACCGACAAGCCGCTGGATATCGACAAACTCAGTGAGTTCATGAACGAACTGCTGGAAGACCACGGCAAGCAATTGCTGCGCTACAAAGGTGTTTTGAACATTCTTGGCGAACCGCGGCGCATGGTGTTCCAAGGGGTGCTGAAGTTGTACGGTTTCGATTGGGATACCGAGTGGGCGGACGATGAGGCGCGGGAAAGCGTGATCGTGTTTATTGCCGATGAATTGCCGGAAGAGAAAATTCGCGAGGGGTTTGCGCGGGTCGCGGCTGAGTAAGCTCAGGTATCTTCAGCGTGTTTGAGGCCGCTTTCGCGAGCAAGCCCGCTCCCACATTTGATCTGTATTGCCCGCTCTATCCGGCGCGACACAAAACCAATGTGGGAGCGGGCTTGCTCGCGAAGGCGATCTAACCGACGACACGACTCTGGCTGACTATCGATCCAGCGTTCAGCAGTTTTTCGTCAAGATGATCCAGATGCCGGTTCATCAACATTTCGGCCATCACAACATCCCTACGCTCCACTGCATCGACAATCGCCGTGTGCTCCTTCCGCGCGCAATCACCGCCTACCTGCGCATCAAACTGTGCAATCGCCAGCGAAGTCAGCGGTACCAGAGTGCCGAGAAAATGCGCCAACGGTGCGTTCCCCGCCATTTCGGCCAATTGCAGATGAAATTCCCCTGACAATCGAATGGCCGGACCACGTGCTGTGTATTGGCGCTCGCTGTCGATCAAGTCGCGCAGGCGTTCCAAGTCTTGTGGGCGAGGCCGCTGGCAGGCCAGTCGAACCAGCGTGATTTCGGTCAGTCGTCGGGCATGCAGCGTCTGGCGAATCTGCTCGGCATCGGGCGCGGCGACTCGGGGACGATGGTTGGTGCGAAGGATAATGATCTGCTGATGGGACAACTGCGTCAGCACGCCACGAATGTCACTGCGTCGAGCGCTGAACATCTGCGCCAGGCTGTCCTCGGTAAAACGACTGGCTGCATGGATGCGCTGTTCGAGAATGGCGTCGAAGATCCGTGAATAGAGATCATCCGGCGGCGGTTTCCCGGTGTCGGTTCGGGAGAAGGGCAGGGCAGTGAATATCTGTGGTGAGGCGAAGCTGTTCATGGCCTGTCTCCAGTTCGAAGAGGGGGTCAACTGCCGAGGTGGTCATCCGGAATGTTCAATTCGATGCCCATCCGCTGGCCTTCGCGCAGGATGTGCCGACGCATCTCGGCGCTGGCTTGGGCGCTGTTTTTGCTGCGAATGGCCCGTACCACGGCTTCGTTTTCTTCAAGGCGTTCAGCCAGATGCTCTGGCGAATTGCGTAGCACCTCGGCGCTTTGCTTGAGGGCGTTGCTGGTCTGCTGCACAACGCTCTGGAAGATCGGGTTCGAGGTCAGGGTGAACAGTTCTTCGTGGAACGCGATGTAGGCGCTGACCCCGGCTTCGCTGTCGTTGGCCTCCAGGGCTTCGCGCATGTCCATCAGGGTCAGGCGCAGTTGCCCGACTTCCTTGCTGCTGATGGATTGTGCAACCAGGCCGACGATGAAGGGTTCGAGGGTGTAGCGCAGTTGCAGCACGTCTTCCAGGCTGGCCCCGGCCACCGCGCTGTCGTGGCTTTGGCTGTCGCTGAGATTGGCTTCCAGCACCACCACGCCTTTGCCCGGCATGGAGCGCACCAGCCCGAGGGTTTCCAGCACGATGACCGCTTCGCGCAGGCTCGGGCGGCTAATGCCCAGTTGCTCGGCCAGTTCACGCTGACCCGGCAGCATCTCGCCGGAGCGCCACTGACCGCGGGCCAGGGCGGCCCGAAGTTTTTCTACCACCGAATTTACAACGGTTGACGAGGTAATCACTGTTCGCTCCAAGTCGTGATAAATGTGCCTGACCTTGGGCAGGCACACGTAGTTTAAAATTCCTGCTGATGCGCCGGGACCACCGGTTTCCTGGGCTGGAAGGTATAACCCACCTGACCGGAAAGCACTTTGTTCGCTCGCTGGATATCGATGTCCTTTTCCCAACGGGCGATGGCCACCGTGGCGACGCAGTTGCCGATCAGGTTGGTCAGCGCCCGGCCGATGCCCATGAACCAGTCCACTGCCAATACCAGCACTAGCCCGACCACTGGAATCGCCGGAATGGCCGTCAGTGTCGCTGCGAGAATCACCAGCGCCGAGCCGGGAATCCCGTGGGCACCTTTGGAGGTGATCAGCGACACCAGCAGAATCGTCAGCAGGTCAGTCATGGCCAGCGGCGTGCCGGTGGCATTGGCGATGAACACAATGGCCAGGGTCAGGTAGATCGAAAAACCATCCAGGTTGAACGAGTATCCGGTCGGAATCACCAGCCCGACCGTGGAGCTGCCGATGCCCAGATGCTCAAGCTTGCGCATGATTTGTGGCAGCACGGCGTCGGAAGAAGCGGTGCCCATGACGATCAGCAATTCTTCACGCAGGTACTTGAGCAGCGGCCACATCTTCAGGCCCGAAAGGCGCATCACCAGGCCGAGAATCAATGTCACAAACGCTACGCAGGTCATGTAGAAAAGACCGACCAGGCTGCCCAGGTGCTGCAGCGAATCCAGGCCATATTTACTGGTGGTGAAAGCGATGGCGCCGAACACGCCGATCGGCGCCAGACGCACGATCATGCCCATGATGCGGAAGATCACGTGGCTCAGCTCATTAATCAGCCGGGAAATACCCGACGCTGCTTCGCCCACCAGGTTCAGCGCGCTGCCGAACAGCACCGAAAACAGCAGGACTTGCAGAATGTTGTTTTCCGCGAAGGCGCCGATTACCGAGGTCGGGATCAGGTTCATCAGGAACTGGGAGGTGGTTTGCATGTGCTGACCGCGCTGGGCGATGTCGCCCATGTCGGCGGCGGAGAGTTGCTCCAGATGAATGTTCGCACCGCTGCCGATGCCGGTCGTGAAGGCGAACACCAGGCCGATCACCAAGGCGATGGTGGTCAGTATTTCGAAGTAGATCACCGATTTGAGGCCGATGCGTCCGACCTTCTTCAGGTCACCGGCACCGCTGATGCCGCTGACCACCACGCAGAACACGATCAGACCAATGAGCATCTTGATCAGTTTGATGAAACCGTCGCCGAGAGGTTTGAGTTGGGCGGAGTATTCGGGAAGGGTCAGCCCGCAGACGATGCCGAGCACCAGTCCGAGAACCACTTGAAGGAAGATTGAACGCGAGCACCATCTGAGCATGGGAGGAATCCTGGTCGGTGTCCTGGCTGCCGTGCGCGATGCGCATCAGATTCAGGACTTAATTATTGTGGTCTTACCGGTATGTCCAGTGCAGGCGCAGTCTACGCTGGATTTTTTCAGGATTACAAGTGGGAATCGAAAAATTGGCATGACCGGTCTGACCAGCGGCCAAAGCCGCGTAGGAGCTGCCGAAGGCTGCGATCTTTTGATCTTGTTTTTCGGCGTAGGAGAAACCGATTCAGATCAAGATCAAGATCAAAAGATCGCAGCCTTCGGCAGCTCCTACCAAAACCGCGTACACCCATGATTTCACGAATGTACACAACCTCTGTAGGAGCTGCCGAAGGCTGCGATCCTTTGATCTTTTGATCTTTATGGCAGACGAAAAAAAAACCGGCCATCACTGGCCGGTTTTTTCATTGCTGCGGTTTAGCGGAGCACTTAAGCGCCGTACACCGGCAGCTTTTTGCAGATAGCCTTGACCTTCTCACGAACGGCGTCGATCACCGCTTCGTTGGAAAGATCTGCCAGGATGTCGCAGATCCAGCCGGCCAGCTCTTTGCACTCTGCTTCCTTGAAGCCGCGAGTGGTCACTGCCGGTGTACCGAAACGCAGACCGGAGGTGACGAACGGGGAGCGTGGATCGTTCGGTACCGAGTTCTTGTTCACGGTGATGAACGCTTTGCCCAGTGCGGCGTCGGCGTCTTTACCGGAGATTTCCTGCTTGATCAGCGACAGCAGGAACAGGTGGTTCTGAGTACCGCCCGACACCACGTCGAAACCGCGCTCGATGAACACGCCGGCCATGGCCTGGGCGTTTTTCACCACTTGTTGCTGGTAGGCCTTGAACTCAGGTTGCAGCGCTTCCTTGAAGCAGATCGCCTTGGCAGCGATCACGTGCTCCAGCGGGCCACCCTGGGCGCCTGGGAATACGGCGGAGTTCAGCTTCTTCTCGATGTCGGCGTTGGCGCGAGCCAGGATCAGGCCGCCACGTGGACCGCGCAGGGTCTTGTGGGTGGTGGTGGTCACGACGTCAGCGAATGGAACCGGGTTCGGGTAGACGCCAGCGGCGACCAGACCGGCCACGTGAGCCATGTCGACGAACAGGTAGGCACCGACTTTGTCAGCGATTTCGCGGAAACGCGGGAAGTCGAGGATCTGCGAGTAGGCAGAGAAACCGGCCACGATCATTTTTGGCTTGTGCTCAACCGCCAGACGTTCGACTTCGTCGTAGTCGATCAGGCCGTTGGCATCGATACCGTACTGAACAGCGTTGTACAGCTTGCCCGAGGACGAAACGCTGGCACCGTGGGTCAGGTGACCGCCGTGGGCCAGGCTCATGCCCAGGATAGTGTCGCCCGCTTGCAGCAGAGCCAGGTAAACGGCGCTGTTGGCTTGGGAACCGGCGTGTGGCTGAACGTTGGCGTAATCGGCGCCGAACAGTTCTTTGGCACGGTCGATGGCCAGTTGCTCAACCACGTCGACGAACTCGCAACCGCCGTAGTAGCGCTTGCCCGGATAACCTTCGGCGTACTTGTTGGTCAGTACCGAGCCTTGAGCTTCCATCACCGCAGGGCTGGTGTAGTTTTCCGAAGCGATCAGCTCGATGTGTTCTTCCTGGCGCTGAGCTTCTTGCTCCATGGCGGCAAAAAGGTCGGCGTCGTACTTGGCAATAGTCAAATCACGGCTGAACATGGCGGTCCTCAAGGATCGGGGCAGAAAAGGGGGGCATTCTAACCCAATGGGTTTTAGATGGCATATGAAAGGACATCATGTCGCAGACAAGTGGTGTTCATGCGCAGGATTTGCGGTGCCTGTACGGGCCCCTTCGCGAGCAAGCCCGCTCCCACCTTGAAATGCGTTCCCCTGTGGGAGCGGGCTTGCTCGCGAAGAGGCCGTCTGCCTCACTACAAAATCTCAATCAAACATGAACAACGCATCGTTACTGAACTGCGCCTCAAACCGACTCGCCGGCATCGGCCGCCCAAACAGATACCCCTGAACCTCATCGCAACCATGCTCACGCAGGAAGTCGAGCTGCTCGTGGGTTTCCACGCCTTCGGCGATCACCGCCAGATTGAGGCTGTGGGCCATGGCGATGATCGCCCGGGCAATTTGCGCGTCCTGTTCACCCGAGGGCAGGCCATCGACGAAGGTGCGGTCGATTTTCAGCACGTCGATCGGGAATTGCTTGAGGTAGTTGAGCGATGAATAACCGGTGCCGAAGTCGTCGACTGCAATGCTCAGGCCAAGGTTTTTCAACCCGGCGAGGATGTGCATCGCTTCGCTGACTTCGCGCATCAGAATACTTTCAGTCAACTCCAGCTCCAGGCACGCCGGCGGCAGGCCGGTTTCCTTGAGGATGGTGGCGATCCGGGTGCCGAGCTGTCCGTCGGAGAACTGCCGGGCCGAAATATTCACCGAAACCTTCGGCACCCGCACCTTGGTTTGATGCCAGGTCTTGAGCTGACGGCAGGCTTCGCTGATCACCCAGTCGCCGACGTCCACCACCAGCCCGAGCTCTTCGAGCACCGGAATGAAATCCCCCGGCGGTACCAGGCCACGTCGTGGGTGACGCCAGCGCAGCAGGGCTTCGGCACCGGTCAGGCGTTTGCCATCGCCGCTGAATTGCGGCTGGTAGTACAGCACGAATTCATTTTGCTCCAGGGCATGGCGCAAGTCGCTTTCCAGCTCCAGACGCTCCAGGGCGCTGGCGTTCATGTCGGCCTGATAGAACTGGAAGTTGTTCTTGCCACGCTCCTTGGCGTGGTACATCGCGGTGTCGGCGTTCTTCATCAACTGACTGAGTTCGCTGCCGTCCTGAGGGCTCAGGGCGATGCCGATACTGGCGGTGACAAAGAACTCGCGGCCTTCCAGCACGAACGGTTTCACCAGGCTGGCGAGGATCTGTTCGGCCACGTGAATCGCCCGGTTCAACGCGATCTCCCGGTTGACCCGCGGTTGCAGCAGCAAAGTGAACTCATCACCACCCATGCGTGCCACGGTGTCGTCATCGTCGACGCAACCAAGCAGGCGCGTGGCCATTTCCTTGAGCATGCGGTCGCCGGCGGCGTGGCCCAGGGAGTCGTTGATCGGCTTGAAACGGTCGAGGTCGAGGAACATCAGCACCACCCAGGACTTCTGCCGTTCAGCCGATTGCAGCGCGGTGTGCAGGCGATCCTGGAACAGCGTGCGGTTGGGCAGGTGAGTCAGGGCGTCGTAATAAGCGAGGCGGTGAATCCGTTGTTCACTGGCTTTGCGCTCGCTGATGTCGCTGAAGAAACACACGTAGCTGGCCAGATCGCCCTCATCGTCGAGTACCGCCGTAATCCCGACCCAGGCCGGGTAATGCTCGCCATTGCGTCGTTTGAGCCAGACTTCGCCTTCCCAGGTGCTGTGCTGATGCAATTGCTTGAGCACATAGCGCAGATGGGCTTCCTGCTGCTCATCGACGGTGAGCATATTCGGCAACTGGTCGAGGACCTGGGCCACTGCATAGCCGCTGACGCGACTGAAAGCCTCGTTGGCCTGGACGATGTAGCCGGCCGGGTCAGTGATCAGAATCGCCGAGGTCGAGTGCTCGAATACCGTGGCCGCCATGCGCAGGTCCTTCTCGGCCCGACGTTGCTGGCTGATGTCGCGGCCGACCCCGAGCACACCTTCAAAGGCGCCATGTTCGTCCCAGACCAGCACCAGACGCAGCTCGATGGGAATCTTGCGTCCGTCGGCCCGCAGGCAGTCGAACAGAAACAGCTGGGTCTGCACCTGGCTGCGCAGCAGCGCCAATTGTTCGGGCTTATCCAGCGCTTTGCTGACCCGGTCCATCAGGCTGTAGATGCCGGTCAGTTGTTGCGGGTTGGCGATGGTCGATTGCCAGCCGTTCTGGAATATCCAGTCGGCGTCGAAACCCAGCACGGCTTGTACCGAGGGGCTGACGTAATTGAGCGACATCTTGCTGTCGGTGGAGAAAATCACGTCGCTGATGCTCTCGGCGAGCATCCGGTAACGCTGCTCGCTGTCGCGCAGGGACTCACTGGCTTCGATCTGCTCGGTGATGTCCTTGGCCACGCCAATGATGCGCGTGACCTGATCGTGTTTGTCCCGGGCAAGGGCCTGTTCGCGAATGTCGAAACGCCGCCATTTGCCATCGCGATGGCGGAAACGCAGCTGGCATTGCATCAGTTGGGTGTAACCCGCGTGACGTTGGGACTGGCGTGATCGGTGGTAGTAGTCGGCATCCTCGGGGTGCAACAGGATTTCCCAGAAGTACTCGCCCATCTGGTGCAGTTCGGTGCGGTTGTAACCCAGCGTTTGCCCCAGGTGATGGTTGCTGAAGATCATCCGCTGGCTGATTACATCCTGCACATACAGATGATCCGGCACGGTGCGCACCACGTCGGACCAGAACCCTTCACGCTCCAGCAGCGACAATTCGATGAGCTTGCGACTGGTGATGTCGCTGATGCTCAGGATCACCGCTTTGTAGTCGGCCTGATCTTCCGGCAGACGCAGTACCAGCCACAAATGCTGGTCGCGGCCATTGGCGTCCTGGAGTTTGATTTCCAGCTCAAGCTGTTTCTGCTGCTGGAGCACCGCTTCGAGCACTTGATTGCCGATGGCTGTGCAGTCCAATGGGCAGCCGTCGATCAGCAGTTTCCAGGCTTGATCGCAGGAATTGACGTTGAGCAATTGCAGGGCAACCTGGTTGACCTCGGTGATGCGCAGTTCCTGCAGCAGTTGCTGGCGTTGCTCCGGTGTCTGGAGCCAGGCCTTCAACTGCTCGCTGCTGTTGAGTTGAGCCCTGTCGAAGATACTTTTGAGCCCGGACAGGTCGAGCACGCACAGCGCAACGCCGGTGCCTTCGAAAATGTCCTGATAGCGTCGGCGGCCTTCATGCAACAGGCGTTGACGGCGACGAATGCTCAGCAGAGCGATGAACGGTAACAAGGAGAGGGCCAGGCCCAGCAGGCATTTGCCGATGAACGCCGGCAGCAGTTGTTCGAGCACCCGTTGGCGGTCGAACAGCCCGCGCAATTGCCAGTCGCTGCTGCTCAGAGGGACTGTCAACACGCTGTTGGCCAGTTCGTCGGCTGTCAGCACGGCCGGCTTGGCCGAGGGCTGGGTGTCATCGCGGCTGATAATCTGATGATTGATACGGTTTTCCACCAGCCACAGGGGGCGGATGCCGGCGTCGCCCTGTTTGGTCAATGAGGAGAAAAACGTCGGTGTCAGACGCAGGGCCCAATAACCGCGGCTGCTGCCGCTGGCCTGATGCAGGAGCAGATGCACCACTGAGCCGTCGTCGGCATTACTGAAATAGTGGGCCTGGGCGCGGCTGCGTTGAACCAGTTCGCTCAGGTAATGGGCGTCCGGGCTGTCGGCGGCACTGTCGCTGAGGATTTTGCCGGAGGGACTGAGCAGAGCCAGGCTGCGCAGGTCGGGCAGCGATTTCTGCAGTTTGCGCAGCAATGCCTGCTGTTCGTCGGGACTTTGTGGTTGTTCGATGATCGGTAGCAGGTTGAGGGCGATCTGGGCATTGAGCGCCATGTTGAGGCTGACTTGCGCAGCCAGATCGGCGGAGTAGTCGATGGTGTATTGGCGCTGGTTTTTCTGGGTTTCACGAAGCTGATCCAGCAGCTGCCAGAACAGCAGTGCGAGCAGCAACAGCACGAGGGTTGCCAGCGCGCCCTTCAAGGTTCCGCGCAGGGGCGAGCCGGTCGCAGGATTGAGTGCGCTCACGGACGATGGCGGAGAGACATTAGACAAACTGTAATCCTGCGGTTTGGCTGGACTGGCGCGACGTGCACTATAAGCCGGACGCCCGAAGGGCGGCTAGCATGCCTTGAGTTGTGGCGAAGTGCCAGCCCCCGCTCGGCTGGACTGCCTTCTATCAATAAGGTAGCTTTGCCGGTTACGCGGGAGCGTTCCAGCTCCTAGAGGTTTTTTCAGCGCGCACGCTTTGATACCCATCAAACGAACGACGCGCATGGCCTGGCCGGGCATCGCCTGCGCTCCAATCATTCATCAGTCACTGACCCAAGGTTCTCCATGGCTCAATACGTCTTCACCATGCATCGGCTGGGCAAAGTTGTTCCGCCGAAGCGGGAAATCCTGAAAAACATTTCGCTGTCGTTCTTCCCTGGCGCCAAGATCGGCGTACTCGGTCTCA
The DNA here is from genome assembly GCF_000282495.1 of Pseudomonas sp. GM79. Classification (GTDB taxonomy): domain Bacteria; phylum Pseudomonadota; class Gammaproteobacteria; order Pseudomonadales; family Pseudomonadaceae; genus Aquipseudomonas. The sequence continues at coordinate 4,872 of NZ_AKJE01000051.1, read as the reverse complement.
ACGGTTCGGGTAAGTCCACGCTGCTGAAAATCATGGCGGGCGTCGATAAAGAGTTCGACGGTGAAGCCCGTCCGATGCCGGACCTGAATATTGGCTACCTGCCGCAAGAACCGATTCTGGACCCGACCAAAACCGTGCGTGAAGTGGTCGAGGAAGCGGTCAGCGTGATCAAGGACGCTCAGGCACGCCTGGACGAGGTTTACGCGGCCTACGCTGAACCGGATGCAGATTTCGACAAACTGGCGGCAGAACAGGCCAAGCTTGAAGCCATCCTGCAAGCCAGCGACGGTCACAACCTGGATCGCCAACTGGAAGTCGCCGCCGATGCGCTGCGTCTGCCGGCGTGGGATGCCAAGGTCGAAGTCCTGTCCGGTGGTGAAAAGCGTCGTGTGGCCCTGTGCCGCCTGCTGCTGTCCGCACCGGACATGCTGCTGCTCGACGAACCAACCAACCACCTGGACGCCGATTCCGTCGCCTGGCTGGAGCACTTCCTGCACGATTTCCCGGGCACCGTGGTTGCGATCACGCACGACCGTTACTTCCTGGACAACGTCGCCGGCTGGATCCTCGAGCTCGACCGCGGCGCCGGTATCCCGTACGAGGGCAACTATTCGGGTTGGCTCGAAGCCAAGTCCGATCGTCTGGCGGCCGAATCCAAGCAGCAATCGGCTCACGAAAAGGCCATGAAGGAAGAACTGGAGTGGGTGCGCAAAGGCGCCAAGGCCCGCCAGTCCAAATCCAAGGCGCGTCTGCAACGCTTTGAAGAAATGCAATCGCAGGAATTCCAGAAGCGCAGCGAAACCAACGAGATCTACATTCCGGCCGGTCCGCGCCTGGGCGACAAGGTTATCGAGTTCAAGAACGTCAGCAAGGGCTACGGCGATCGCGTGTTGATCGACAACCTGTCGTTCTCCATGCCTAAAGGCGCCATCGTTGGCGTGATCGGCGGTAACGGTGCCGGTAAATCGACCCTGTTCCGCATGCTGATGGGCAAGGAAACACCGGATTCGGGCAGCATCGAAGTCGGCGAAACCGTGCAATTGGCGTGCGTCGATCAGAGCCGTGAAGACCTGGATGGCAGCAAGACTGTGTTCCAGCAGATCTCCGATGGTTCCGATCAGATTCGCATCGGCAACTACGAAATCCCGTCGCGCACCTATGTTGGTCGCTTCAACTTCAAGGGCGGCGATCAGCAGAAGTTCGTCAAGGACCTGTCCGGTGGTGAGCGTGGTCGCTTGCACCTGGCCCTGACCCTGAAAGAGGGCGGCAACGTCCTGCTGCTCGACGAACCGTCCAACGACCTCGACGTTGAAACCCTGCGTTCCCTGGAAGAAGCCTTGCTGGACTTCCCGGGCGCCGCCATTGTGATCTCCCACGATCGGTGGTTCCTTGACCGCGTCGCGACTCACATCCTGGCGTACGAAGACGACTCGCAAGCGGTGTTCTTCGAAGGCAACTACACCGAGTACGAAGCCGATCGCAAGAAACGCCTCGGCGAAGCGGCTTCCCAGCCGCACCGGGTACGGCACAAGAAACTGGCCTGATTTCAGGTTGGTCGCATAGAAAAAACGGAGCCTTCGGGGCTCCGTTTTTTTATGGGTATTCAGTAAGACCGCGGCGCGGCCTTCGCGAGCAAGCTCGCTCCCACAGGGATCTGCTTCAGGTTCGGATTTTGAGAACGCTCGAGATCCCCTGTGGGAGCGGGCTTGCTCGCGAAGGCGGCCTGGAGATCACCCAATCTCTATGGCCAACACCTCAATCACCAAATCCCCCGCCGGTCGCTTCCACAACACCTCATCGCCCACTTTCGCCCCGAGCAACGCCCGACCCAGTGGCGAGCTCCAATTGATCAAGCCATGGGTGGCATCCGCCTGGTCTTCTCCGACCAATTGCACGCGCTGCTCATGATCGTGTTCGTCGGCAAAGGTCACCCAGTTGCCGATCTGCACTTTGTCGGTCGAGGAGGCTTGTGCGACCACCTGGGCGCTTTGCAGGCGCTGCTTGAAGTAGCGCCAGTCGCGATCGAGGTCGGCCTGGCGCTGCTTATCGGCCAGCTCACCTTTGGCGCTTTCCTGATCAAGCAGGCTTTGCAGCTCGGCAACTTTTGCCTGAAGCTGCGCCAGGCCCGCTGGCGTGACGTAATTGGGCTGCGCGCTGACCTGCCGTTCGACTGGCTGATCGGCTTGCGCGGCGGCGTTATCTTCATTGACGAAGGCGCGACTCATGCTGTTCTCCCGTTATAGGGTTTGGGCCATGGTCGCAGGCTTTAAGTTTCGACGAATGTCTGTAAACGACTTATTGCGAGCGATAGGCTCGCGCGGCGTCCCTGTCTTTCTCTTGTTGCCAGGCCCGTTCGCGCTCGTCCCAATGGCGGTCCTTGTACTCGTTACGATCCTCGTTTTCACGCATGGCCTGGCACTGACGGAAGCCATCGGTCCAGCCTTCGGCGTATTGCTTGTCCTTGAGGTAACGCGGGACATTTTTGCGAAACTCACCGGTGATCGCCCCGGCGGCTTGCCGGCCACTGATGCAACCGTCATCGAAGCCATCGGCGAACGCCGGCGGATAACCCTTGGCGATCAGATCCTCGTGGGTCGACTCGCACCCCGTGATCACTACCAATAACCCCAACACACCCACGCAACGCCACATCCCGGACTCCCGAGCCGTTCAACGGTCTCTAAGGGAAGTTTAGAAGCGGATTTGTCGGGTGTATGTGAAAGGCTTGTGATTAATCTGTGGGCGTACAAGGATTCAATGTGGGAGCGGGCTTGCTCGCGAAGGCGGAATGTCAGTCAACATTGATGCCGACTGACACTCCGCCTTCGCGAGCAAGTCGGATCGCCGCACCGCCGCTCCCACAAGGGATTTGCGTCAATAGTGATACCACTTCACCTCAAGCATCACTTCGTTTTCGGGCGAAGCCAGGTGGCTGAATTCGCGCTGGGCGCTCAGGCGCAACCCAAGATTGCGTGACAATTCCCACTGCTGATTCAGGCTCATGCTGCGGCGCACTTCGCCATTGGTGAAGTAATCACCCTTGGCTTCCAGGCTGAAATTGCCCAGCGGGTTTTTCCACAGTAGGCCGCTATTGAAGCCCGCCGCCGGTGCGATGAACGCGGCGAAGTCGTTGTTATGCTCCACACGCACGGTGCCCAAGGCAAAACCGAGCATGTCGTCACCCAGCTGCCAGGTCCCGCCGCCACCGCCATTGACATGGCTGACCAGGGTTTCGTCATCATGCTTGCCCGGTACGCGCTCCAGGCCGCCGGTGACTTGCCACGACAGCGGCTGCAACAATTCATTGCGAGGCGTCAGCGAGCGGATGGTCGCCAGGTCCAGTTGCTGCAACTGCCAGTCATTGCCTTCGTATTGGCGCAGCTTCATTTGCAGAATTTCGATCTGCGCGCCGAGGGGGAAGCTTTCCATGTTGTCATTGAGGTCGTGATAGGCCATGCGCAGGCCATATTCGCCGAAGGCTTTGTCGCCTCGAGTGCCGATGCCGGCCTGCCAGGTGCGCGATTCGTGACCGTCCTCGGGCAAGCCAGGTTGCGGAATTTCCAGCTCCGGGGGCGGGTTTTGATTGATTGCGCGCAGCAATTCGAAACTGCGTTGAGCCCGTTGCGGGTCACGCTCCTGACCATTGGCGCGATAACGCTCCAGACGATAAGCCGCATCGATGATCAACGCCTGACGGTCGCGAGGCAGGGTCTTGAACGCCGGAGTCTGCAATTGCGTCTGATCGGCGCTGACGTTCAGCACCCACTCCTGCTCTTCAACGGTTAATGGCTCGGCGCGGCTTAGCAGTTCACGCTCACGGGACGGGCGATACTCGATCGATTCCACCAGCCCGGCTTCTTTCACCGCTTTGACCGTGTCGGTGGGGATGGCCGTCAACGGGAATTGCTCGGTCAACTGCAGGCTCGGACGTGCCACTTGCAGCAGCTCAAGCAGGCGGTAGGAGCAGTTTTCGTCAAAGAAGAAGTAGTCGAACTGGATCTGCTTGAGTTCCCAGACGTGCTCGACCATGCGCTCGGTTTCCTGCTGCGTCAGGTTCAGGCGGTACTCCCACAGATCGCGGTTCTCGAGGCTACGGTATTCCGAGAGCTTTTCCTGATACGGCACCAACGCGAACAGCCCGGGATAGCCACCCATCAGACCTTTCCAGGCATACAGAATGCTGTTGTCCGAACCTTCGATGTAGGCGCCGAAGTTGATCGCGTAACTGAGTAGCGATGTCTTGTCACTCTGCACATTGGCCTGATCGATGCGCAGCAAGGTGTGACCAAACATCGACGATGGACTGTTCAGGTAGGCCGCCGGGAAAATCATCACCGCGCTGTGGGGCGCAACATCCTTGAACCATTGCTTGAACTCGGCGCAGTCCGGTGTCGGCAGATCGCTCAGCTCAAGCTGTGCCTTGAGCCAGCGGGTGCGGGCCGGATAGACGCATTGGGCATGCTGCTCGCCGGCACTGGCTGGGGCATACAGTGCCTGCACGGTCGCCGCCAGTTCACGGTCGGGGTGTTCGTTGCCATCGGGGGCGAGAAAGAATTTCTTGTCGCTGACATAGCTGCGCCAGCTACCGAGCTTGGCGGTTTCGTAATGCCCCAGGGAAATCCAGAAGGGGTCGTTGGCCAGTTGCTGCAAACGTTGATTGTCGATAGGTGGCGCGGCGGACAGCGGGGCGCAGACACAGAGCGCCAGCCAGGCAAGGCGTTTGAGCATAGTGAGCAACTTAAGTCGAAAGAAACAAAGACCCAAAGGGGCCAATGCCAGTCAGTTAAGCGCAATCCATGTGGGAGCGGCGGTGCGACGATTCGACTTGCTCGCGAAGACGGCGGCACAGTCAACATTGATGTTGCCTGACAC
>NZ_AKJE01000050.1 GCF_000282495.1 Pseudomonas sp. GM79 | reverse complement strand
CCGCTCCCACATTGGGCCGGTGGTGTCTTGGATATTTGTGTTGTGGTTGACCCAAGGCATCTGTGATGAAATGCGACTCCACTCTCTATCGCGCCGCGCCGCCATCACTCGCCGTGAAACCCCGTTTGATTCGCCATCTGTTCCTGCCGCCACTGGTCATCGCCCTGATGATCGGATTGGGTTACATCGGCTTCTGGGTCAGTGAACACTACGGAATTCGCAGCCTCAGCGAGAACGGCCAGCGTCAGCTGGAACTGCACGCCCGCGCCGTCGAAAGCGAGATCAGCAAGTACACCTACCTGCCCAGCCTGCTGGAACTCGAATCCAGTGTTTCCAAGCTGTTGGCCGACCCGTCGCCGGAACTCCGGCAGACGGTCAACGAATACCTTGAAGGCCTGAACCGGCGCAGCCGCAGTCGGGCTATCTATGTGATGGACACCACCGGTCGCGTACTGGCCACCAGCAACTGGCGCGATGTCGACAGTTATCTGGGTGAAGACCTGTCCTTCCGCGCCTATTTCCAGAATGCCGTGCGCGGTCAGCCGGGGCGTTTCTACGGCATTGGCAGCACCAGTGGGGAACCCGGCTATTACCTGGCGCACGGGCTTGAAGAGCACGGCAAGATCATCGGTGTCGCCGTGGTCAAGGTCCGCCTCGAAGCCATGGAAGAACGCTGGCAGCGTGCGCGTCTGGAAGCCTTCGTCAGCGACGAGAACGGGATCATCATTCTCTCCAGCGATCCGGCGCGGCGGCTTAAATCGGTTGTGCCATTAAGCGAGGAAACCAAGGAAAAACTGGCCCGTAGCCTGCAGTACTACTGGTTTCCGCTGAACGAGCTGCAACCGCTGGCGCGGGAGAAACTGGCTGAAGGCGAGGAAAAACTGACCTTCCCCGCCAACAGCGAATTGATGTCCGATGAAGAGAACATCAGCTACCTCTCGCAAACCCGGCCGCTGAGCGACACCCCATGGAATTTCACCCTGCTCACCCCCCTGCAGGATTTGCGACGTGAAGCGATCAATCAGGGGATCCTGGTGGCGGTGGCGTTTGCCTTGGTGGCGTTTCTGCTGATCGCCTGGAACGAGCGGCGCAAGGTGATCGCCACCCGCCTCGCGGCGCGGGAAGCCTTGCAGGAAGCCAACAATCAACTGGAGCGTCGGATTACCGAACGCACCACCGACCTGCGCGCCAGCAACGAACGGCTCAAGGGCCAGATCCGTGAACGCCGGCAGGCGGAAGAGACATTGCGCCGCGCCCAGGATGAACTGGTCCAGGCCGGCAAACTGGCGGCCATCGGCCAGATGTCCACCAGCATCGCCCACGAATTGAACCAGCCGCTGGCCGCCTTGCGGACCTTGTCCGGCAATACCGTGCGCTTTCTGGAACGCGGTCAGCTGGATGTGGCCAGCACCAACCTCAAGACCATCAATGAACTGATCGACCGCATGGGCCGGATCACCGCCAGCCTGCGTTCCTTCGCCCGGCGCGGTGATGACAAGGGCCAGGCCAGTTTTGGCAAAGCCGTGGACGCCGCCCTGCAATTGCTGGGCAGCCGGATGGAAAGCGCGCACCTGCAATTGCACCGCGACCTCGAAGACGTACAGGTACAGATCGACCAGACTCGTCTGGAGCAGATCCTGGTCAACCTGATCGGCAACGCACTCGACGCCATGCAGTCGCAGCCCCAGCCGGAGTTGTGGCTTGAAGCCGAAGAATTCGACGGCAAGTATCGCCTGCGGGTACGTGACAATGGCCACGGCATCGATGCCGAAGCGCGCAAGCATCTGTTCGAACCGTTCTTCACCACCAAACCCGGCGAACAAGGCCTGGGCCTCGGCCTGACGCTTTCCGCCAGCCTGGCCGCCGCCACTGGCGGGCATCTGGGTGTCGAACACCCGGCCAGCGGTGGTACCACCTTCGTTCTCAGTTTACCGTTGGTAAGCCCCACTCCCGCCGAGCCAATATGAACAACGACCTTAGTGTGCTGATCGTCGAAGACGACCCCCATGTCCTGCTCGGTTGCCAACAGGCGCTGACCCTGGAAGACATTCCCTGCGTGGGCGTCGGCAGCGCCGAAGAAGCGCTGGAACGTGTCGGCGATAACTTCGCCGGCATCGTCATCAGCGACATCCGCCTGCCGGGCATCGACGGCCTGGAACTGCTGACCCGGCTCAAGGCCCGCGATCGCAGCCTGCCGGTGGTGTTGATTACCGGCCATGGCGACATCTCCATGGCCGTCGGCGCCATGCAAAAAGGCGCCTACGACTTCATGGAGAAACCCTTCTCCCCGGAGCGTCTGGTGGACGTCGCCCGCCGGGCGCTGGAGCAACGCAGCCTGGCGCGGGAAGTGTCGTCGTTACGTCGACAGCTGTTCGAGCGCGACTCCCTCGAAGGCCGGATCATCGGGCGCTCGCCGGCCATGCAGAACCTGCGGGAACTGATCGCCAACGTCGCCGATACCTCGGCCAACGTGCTGATCGAAGGCGAGACCGGTACCGGTAAAGAATTGGTTGCGCGCTGCCTGCACGACTTCAGCCGTCGGCACACCAAACAGTTCGTCGCGCTGAACTGCGGTGGCCTGCCGGAGAACCTGTTCGAAAGTGAAATATTCGGCCACGAGGCCAACGCCTTCACCGGGGCCGGCAAGCGGCGGATTGGCAAGATCGAACATGCCCACGGCGGCACGCTGTTCCTCGACGAAGTGGAAAGCATGCCCCTGCCGTTGCAGATCAAACTGCTGCGGGTGTTGCAGGAGCGCACCCTCGAACGCCTCGGTTCGAACCAGAGCGTCGAGGTGGATTGCCGGGTGATCGCCGCGACCAAGTCCGATCTGGATCAATCGAGCAAGGCCGGCGAGTTTCGCAGCGACCTGTATTACCGCCTGAACGTGGTAACCCTGGAACTGCCGCCGCTGCGCGAACGCCGCGAAGACATCCTGCAACTGTTCGAACACTTCCTGCAGCAGTCATCCCTGCGCTTCGACCGCGCGGTGCCGGAGCTGGACAACCAGACCCTGTCGAACCTGATGAGCCACGACTGGCCAGGCAACGTGCGCGAATTGCGCAACGTTGCCGAGCGTTTCGCATTGGGCCTGCCGGCCTTCAAAAAAACCGGCGCCAGCGGCAGCAACCAGGGCCTGGCCTTCGCCGAAGCGGTGGAAGCCTTCGAACGCAACCTGCTCAGCGACGCCTTGCAGCGCAGCGGCGGCAACCTGACCCAGGCCAGCCAGGAACTGGGGATGGCCAAGACCACGCTGTTCGACAAAGTGAAGAAATACGGGTTGAGCCACTGATGGATCTGATTTTCAAAGCAACCCTGGGCGCGGCGGTGGTGGTGATTCTCGCCATGTTGGCCAAGACCAAAAACTATTACATCGCCGGCCTGGTGCCGCTGTTTCCGACCTTTGCACTGATCGCTCATTACATCGTCGGCAAGGGTCGTTCGCTGGATGATCTGAAAACCACCATCGTGTTTGGCATGTGGTCGATCATTCCGTACTTCGTCTACCTGGCGACCTTGTATGTGATGGTCGACCGGATGCGGCTGGAGGCTTCGTTGGCGGTGGCGGCGGTGGCGTGGTTGATGGCGGCGACGGTGCTGGTCAGCGTGTGGGTTCGCCTCCACGGCTGACACGCCCCCCGGAGCTGCCGCAGGCTGCGATCTTTTGATCTTGACCTGCAGCGGTCTAGAAAAAATCAAGATCAAAAGATCGCAGCCTTCGGCAGCTCCTACGGGTACGGGGTACGGGCAAGTTTCTTGGTTACTGCCCGTAAACCTTCTGCAACTGCGCTTGCGTCAATGCATCTTCAAACGGCACCGGCACTGACTTCACCGACCCGTAGAGGTTGCGATAACGCCAGTAGTTACCGTTGTTGGCCAGTTGATAACCACGCTCGACCACTCGCTGGCCATCAAGCACATAACGCAAGGTTTCCTGGGCTGCCGCTGGCGGTGCCGGCTGCATCAGGTCGGTGGACAAAACGCGCATCGATTCGTCGATACACTCGTCGAGCACGGCCGTGACCTTCGCCAAATCGAGACTGCCGTCGTCGATGCACTGCTTGCCACAGCGCCGAATCGGCTGGCTGACCACTTCGATCCGCATGCGATACAGCGCCGAACCGGCAATGTCCTGGACTTGCACCTGGTTGACCAGCACGAAACTGCCGCGATCGGGGGTAAGCATCAGTTTGGGCTCTATCACCAAGCGCGCGGTGACCTGCCCTTCTCCCTGCTTGAACCCGGCCACTTGCGAAGCCTGTTGATAGCGCTTTTGCAGACGCTCCTGCAACGGAACGCCTGCAAGCAAGTCGGCCATCGGTCGCGCTTCCTTGAGCGCGGTTTTTTCCGCATCGCGCTGCAAGCTGCCGCTGCCCATTTGGGTGTTGATCAGGCTGGCGACCAACAAGCCGGCAAGCCCGGCAGTGTTGCCCGAACTCGCCACCAGATTATGACTCGACGATGCAGCCTTCAAAGCCGCCTGGGAGTCGATCACGGTGCTGGCCCCCACAAAGGATGGCGGCAACTGCACATCGACCTTAAGGCCGTGGGCCTGGACGTAAGGCAAGGCACTCTGGTCCTTGAAACCGGCCTCGGGAGCCGGTTTTTGCGCACACCCCGTCAGCATCAGCAGGGCCAGCGCACCGGCCACTATAGGCAGGCGCTTCATTGCGTGAACGGGGTGATCATTTGCTGACGGCTATTGTCCACAGCCTGATAGAACGCGTTGGACAGGTTGGTGTAGGTCGGCTCGTCCCACTCGCCCTGGGCGGCTTGCGTAGCGACAAAGGGTTTGAACCACAGCAATTTGTTGTCTGCCAGATCGATCACCATGCCCTGTCCGCCCACCTGCGCCATCGGCACGCTGGTCGGCACGATGCTGTAGTAGCTGCGTGTAGCGCCGGTGGCGTAAACATTCACCAGCAGCAGACGATCAACGCCGTAGGCGGCCTTGACCGGCGTCATGTCACGGGTCATGTAGCCTTCGCGGAAACTGGTTTCCTTATACATCTTCAGGTCGAACGGCTCGTTGATCCGCTTGGCTTTGTAACCCTTGGCCTGCAGCTTGGCGACAAGGACATCGGGCAAGGTGTTGAGGTCGCCCACTTGCCATTTTTCGACGTTGTCACTGAGCTTGTTGTTAACGCCCTTGTTGATGGCGTAATCGAGAATCCCCTGATTGCCGGTCAACGCCAGCACCGGTTCTGGCACTACGGTGATCGCCACGCCGATAGTCGGCTCTTTGGCATCCCAGAATTGGTGGTCCAGCGGCACTGGAGGTTGCACATGGGCACAGCCAGTGAGGGTCAGGCAGGCGAGCAATGTCAGTGCTGCCCAAGTGCGTAGAGCGTGAAGAGTCATGGATCAAGTCCCTATGATTATTAACGATGTTGCCTATGTCGGCAGCACCGGTAAAAACCATAGTGGCACATTGATATATTTTTTCGATTCGGCGGTTCCGCCCTTGGCGTCACTCGCACCAGAGGTAGGACATGTTGCTGACGAAATCGATTTTCAGGGGGGTACTCATCATTTACCTCACAGGCTTGATCGCGCCGGAAAGTTCGAACGATACCCCCGAGGGGCCAAAGCGCGCAGCAGATCCCTTGTGGGAGCGGGCTTGCTCGCGAAGGCGTCGTGTCAGTCGATATCTGCATTGACTGAAGCACCGCATTCGCGAGCAAGCCCGCTCCCACAGGTTTTGGGGTGTTCTGGAGAGCGTGTTTAGTTCTGTTTAGCGTTACTTCCTGAAAGCTACAGCGCCTTGCGCCGTCGCCTACAACCACGTCAGAATCCGCCGGCTTGTGCGCCTGGAGGCCCGTCGGTAACTTGGTTCGTGTCACTGATTCCCAGTGATCGGGTTTAGTAGCCCGGCATTTCTTTCCGGTCGCATAAGTGTCATCCAGTCAGGCATTCGCCTGCACTTGATGGTGGCTGTGCGCATGGTGCCCTCGGGCGCGCCGGTTTTGACTGGAGGCCGGTCTACTAACTTGCGCACAGCTGCCTCCCCATTCCGTTTAGTAGCGAGATGAGTTGCAGCTCTACTAACAGGAGTACCAGTTCAATGTTCAAAATCACTCCAAACCCACCGGAAACCGACGACGTTTCCCCGTACGAAACCCCAGGCTCCAAAAAGCTCAACGAAGCCGCCGACCGCGCCCTCGATTACTACCTCAAACCGGTCATTCCCAAAGACACCCCACGCAAACCCAGCACCCTTTACCTCATCGCCCCCGACGCCAACAACGAAACCCTGCTGGTCAACGCCTGCGAATCGCTGGCGGCGGCGAGTGTGATGCTGAGTGATTTCGCGGGGCAGCTGAACGGCCCGCAACGCAACACCGTGCTCGGCATCCAGAACTCGGTCATGCTGGGTGAACTGGCGGTGAACCGGATGCTGGATAACTTCGTTCCAACGTAATTGGCGACCTGACTGACCAATGAGGTTCCACTAACACAGAAGCTCAAATGTGGGAGCGGGCTTGCTCGCGAAGACGGTGTGTCAGTCGACATCTGCTTTGACTGATACACCGCCTTCGCGAGCAAGCCCGCTCCCACAGTTTGGATTTGGGTGTTACAGAAGATTGTGTTCGGCCACTGGATCGATCTGCGCCCAGTGTGAGGTGTCTTCGCGGTGGGCCTGCAAATACGGCAACACCGCCGCCAGCAACGGCGCCTTGAACGCCTCCTGAAAACGATGGGCCAGCCCCGGGATCAGCTTCAACTGACTGCCGCGAATGTGCGCCGCCAGGTGTACGCCGTGCATCACCGGCAACAATGGATCGGCGGTGCCGTGAACCACCAGCGTCGGCACCCGCAATTGATTGAGCAGCGCCACACGGCTCCGTTCAGCGAGGATCGCCATGATCTGGCGCTTCACGCCCTCCGGGTTGAACGCCCGGTCATAAGACTGCGCCGCCTGCTGCAGCAACGCCTGCCGGTCATCGCTCACCGCCGGGCTGCCCAGTGCTGCCAGCAAGTCGGCCTGTTGCTCCAGTGCCACTTCACGATTCGGCGCACCACGTCGCGCGAGTAACTGCACCAGCGCCGCACTCGGCGCCGGCAAACCTTCGGCACCCGAGCTGGTCATCAGCAAGGTCAGGCTCTCGACACGCTGCGGTGCCATGGCCGCCATATGTTGGGCGATCATCCCGCCCATGCTGGCGCCCAACACGTGGAATTGCTCGACGTGCAAGGCATCCATCAACCCAAACGCATCGTCTGCCATGTCGGTCAGGGTGTACGGCGCCGATACCGGCAAACCGAGTTTGTAGCGCAGCACTTCGAACGTCAGGTTGGCGTCGACCGGCGCCTGCCGCCAAGTCGAGAGGCCCACATCGCGATTGTCATAGCGGATGACCCGAAACCCCTGCTGACACAGCGCAACCACCACCTCGTCCGGCCAGTGAATCAACTGCCCGCCCAGGCCCATCACCAGCAACAACGCAGGGTCCGAGGCACGGCCAATGCTCTGGTAGGCCAGGCTCACCTGCTCCAGATCGACCCGCTCGGTCGGAACATTGACATCGCACCGCGAAGCCGCCAGGGACGGCAAGCTGAACAATAAAGCGGCCAGAAAAGTGGCCGCCGATAACAATAAAGCACGCATGAAAAACACCGAAACGCAGAACTCCAGTAGAGCGCGAGTCTGATGAAGTTTGTTCAAGCGCGCTGCCACAGTTACGTGACAGTTTGATGAAGATTGCCGAGCGGTCATCGTGACAGCCCGATTGCACGAGGTGCGTTCGATCACATCCGCCTCTGATGCGATAACTATTTACCGCCACCGTCCCCGAGAACTTTCCTTAAATGGCTCGCAAATGGAGTGGAACCGCCGCTCCTCGCACCGAGCCATGTTGATATGACCGATAGACTTCTTTTCGACTTCCCCAACCCGGCGCCGATCCTCATACCTACCCCATCCGCGCTGCCGCCTCTCTACGACGAAAGCCTGTTTCTGCATGCTTCGGCACGCTGGCGCGAAAGCAGCGAGGGCTTGCGCGAGCTTCTTGCCGCCAGTCCGGGAATGCGTGACACGCTCACTCAACTGTTGAAACAGAAACTCGATCTGGCCGGGCAACAAGCTGGCTTGCTCTTCGTCGCCACACAGGAGCATCCGCAACGGTTTGTCAGCTTCACCGATGCCTGCGCCTTCGTCCTGCAACACCCGACTCTGGAGACGACGCTCGATGAGCGCTGTCAAGTGACCGGTCTGAATCAGACTCATCCCCTGTCGAACCTGACTCCACTGCAAATGCTCGAACGACTCAAGACACTCAACCCTGAACAGTCGCACCGCGAGCGCTGGGCAACCTACTGGAACACGCGTGCCCCCAACACTGCGGTGTCGCGTAAACAACGGGCAATACAGCTTTACCGTCAGCATTTCGAAGCGAGCGTCCAACTGGCATTCGCCCAGAGAACCCTGACGGCGGAACAGCTCAAACCCCTGTTGTTGATCATTGATCCGCCCCTCGGTGCTCTGACGCTGGACGGCCAGCCTGTCCATACCGAGCAATTGGTCCTGGTATTGAGCAACCTCAGCCGAGTCGAACTCCCAGGCGCATGGGTCATCACCACAGGCGAGGCGGCCAGCGGCAGTCAATGGCTGTATCTGCCTTGCCGGCCCGTCGCCATTCAACTTTTCAGTCAACGCAGCGACATGGAGGCATGGCTTCTGCGACAGGCACTCGTCCCGCCCGGTTTGTCCACCGATAACGTTCGCTTTGAATACACCGCCAAAACCGACCCCATGGGCGTGGGCGCAAGCGACCTGTTTGCGGCCTGCCAGCCGGCTCAGGTCAGCGCGTTACACCACGCAACCCTCGACAAGCCCGGGTTGGCGGAGCACGGTGCGCAATCCCTCGCCCTGGTTGACCAGGTTGACCAAGAGCGCGGCAAGACTGCCATTCTCGCCTCACCCCCCAAGCTGGAAACCGCCGATGACGACACTGTGGCCGGTGAACAGCCACTGTTTGGCAGCCTATATGCGGATATCCCCTTGTCACTGCGCCGGGCCGCGCTGAACAAGCAGCGCGATGCGCTCGAAATATGGGTGGCAGAGGTAGGAGATGGCCAGGGCCTGCAACCGTTCAAAGACTCGCTCAAAGCGTTGGAAACCGCCGAAGAAGCCGCAGACAAGGCCGCCTCTGCGTTGCTTTATCGATCGCGCCCACTGGATGTGGTCACGTTCCAGCAGGCGTTCACCGCCCTGCACAGCGCCCATAAGGCCGGTCTGCACGCAGAAGCCAGGCTCCAACTGGCTCTTAAACAACTCAGTGACGAGGAGTACAGCCTGCTCAAGGCCTTGCTGGACACTCCCGACAATCCAGGTCCGGACCCGGTCGCGGCCAGCCTGACTCTATCGATGACCGAACAGAGCGGTGACAAAACCACGGTCACCGCCCAGGAACTCAACGGCGCATTTATCGTCACCCGAGCGGATGCGCTGACCGATGCCAATTCGCCGCACAGCGTGCTGCTCTACTGGTCTGGCACCGGCGGTGGTCTGCAACGATTTGCCAACCGTCGTGAGCTTGAACGCCAGGTATTGCAGATTCATCAGCAGGACAATGCACTGACGTTGCATCTGAATAAAATTCCTGGCGACGCGCTGACGTACGGGCTGAATCAACTGACCAGCGATTTCGAAGAACAGGCCGGCGCGCTACGCCAGCGTCACGCCGAGCCGGCCCAGGCCGCGCAGCGTGCCGAACAACTGGAGATCTTGCGTAAACACGCCCGCGCCACGTTGCAGGTTCCGGTGCATGCCGCCAGGAACCTTGCTTTCGCCCACCTGCAAGAGCAAGACCTCAGCAATATCCTCGCCTCCAACCTGCCAAATTGGCTCAGTGCACTGACCGAGGCTGACCGTACCAGGCTCAAGCGACTGATCGAGGCATACATCACGGCGATGCAACGCAGCCACGAACTGATAACAGTCGCCCTGGAACCCCGTGACAACTTCACCCGCAAACACTTGCACGCCCGTCTGCGCAAGGACTTCTCGATCAAGGGCCATTTCGACGTGAAGCTCGACTTGCCCGATTCGGTGAAATGGGCAAAGCATCTCGATCCCGCTCCCGGAGCGCCAGGAACCCCGCAAAAACTCGTGCTGATTCCAAGTGTGACGCGTAGCAGGATGTCTCTCGAGGATCTGGCCCAACACAATATAGACAACACACCGTCGATGAACCTGGAACCCCTTTCCCTGCGATTGAGCTTCATGCAGGTGGAGGTTACTGCGGCGAACAAGTCAGAAGCCCAGGCCCTGAAAAGCGGCATCACCCGTGATTATCTGATGAGGGTCCTGCCGGAGCTCGACTTGCCCAAGGCATACGAAACGCTGATCCGCGACGCGTTCACGGGGGCGGCCACCGAGTCCGTCTTCAGCAAAGAGCATCACCGCGAGAGCCTGATCGAGCCCTGGGCTCTGATGCTCAAATTGCAGGGTGAGAGCGCCCTCTTGCAAAAGCAGATCGACCAAAACGACCTGCAGGTCCTGAACATCGCCATCGACGCCGACAACCCCGAAGCCTGGCGCACCGATGGCAAGCGCATCGTATTGCTGCCGGCCCACTTGAGCGTGGGTGGCAAGGACACACCCAATGAAGGCCCCGTGACTTTGTCTGGCGTGAACTTCATCGAGGAACAGGTCAGCGGGGTCACCCTGCTATACCTGCCCGACAGCCCCGATGGCCAATTCCTGCGCCGTTACGACAGCCTGGAAACCGCTCGCAAAGCCCTGTTCAACCTGTGTCTGCATGACAAATGGGTCGGCTACCTGGCTGGCCGGGCCTTACAGGGCGACGTACGAGCCCACGAAGTCCGCATCAAGCAGAGCATGCTTAAACACTACGACGCGTTGATCGGAGTCGGCTTGCGTTGGCCGGCGACCACCTCGTTGGCCGCCCACCTGGTCAATGCTCATATGGGTCGCCTGATCGAAACTCATCGCGGCACCTCCCGCGCCAACGACGCGCTGTACATGGAGCGTTACGCACTGAAAGGCCCGCGCGCCTTCAACTACATAAAAATGGCTTTTGGACTGGTGCCTTTCGTCGGGACCGCTATCTCACTCTACGATGTCTGGATCGCCGCAAACCAGGCGGTGGCGGCCTTTTTACGCGCAGACGTGGGTGACGGCCTGGCGGAAGTCGAGTCGGTGCTGTTGTCATTGATTGACGCGGCCATGGATCTGCTCCCCGGTGAAGTTGCAGTCTCGGCGCTTTCCCGGACAGCCCGCTCCGTCACGCGCGCGCGCCAGCTTCACAAGTTGGGCACAACGGCGGCCGCGATACGGATGCCCTCGATGCGTCAGGCCCGGTATGCGGCCGAACGCTTCGCCGGTTACGAATATGAGCAGCCAGTCTCCCTATCGGGACTCCAGCCGGCAACCCATGGGACCTATCGCAATATCTACCGCCATGCCGAGGGTGATTTTATCGTGCGCCAGGGACGGATTTTCCAGGTCGAGCGCAGCAAGGATTCACGCAACTGGCGCTTGAGCGGCAATAGTCAAAAAACCTACAAACAGCCCATCGCGCTCGATGAAGCAGGCCACTGGGATACTTATTTCGGCGTTTATGGCGTTACGTTCGAAGGCGGGGGGCTCGGTGGCGGCAACATGCTCGGGCACCTGGCGGATACGCTTGATCCGGTATGGCCTCAGGCTCTGCGCGAACGGTTGCCTCGCTGGTGGAGCGACCATGCTTATCGTCGCCATCATGCATTGACCATAGAGGCCGATAGACTCGCCCTGCAATTCGATACCCAGGTAAAGCGCACCAAAGCCGCCCTGCAAGCCTACAACGCCAATCCAGAGCGTCCCAAGGCGCTGATGCGCGAAGCTGAGACAGCCTGCATCGCCGATATCGAGTTAGCCAAACAGCACTACCAGACGCTAGCAGATCTGCTTCCACTCAGCCACGGCAACAAAAAGCGCGCGCTTGTGCAAATCCAAAGCGATGACGCGGCGTTACTGACCGACAGGTACAAGCAACAATTGTTCTTTGCCAATCATCGAACCGATCCGCTGCTGAACAGTATCGATGCGCTGATAGAGAGCCTGGACACATTGCCTGCTACAGCGCTCTCCGACCGGTTGCGGGCGCTGGGGGATATCAGGAAGCTGCGACTGGAAACGATTAAGGAACTCGACACCATCAAGGCCCAAATGCGGGACCTTAACTATTGGTACGAAAAAATTACCGTCAAGGCACACAAAGCCCAACTGACCCAGGAAGTCACAATGCTGAACGGGCGTCTCAGCGAGACAAACCTCCTTTACATGAGAACCGGTAACTTGCTGGAAATGGTGACACGCTATGACACCGCCAACGATGTGTCCTGGTTCTGGCTCCAAAGCCAGGCACAAGTGAAAAGAGCCCAAGTCGACCGCGCCCTGTTCACCCAATTCAGTCTGCCGGAAGTCAATGTTACCAAGGCTCAGCGTAACCAGATCCTTCAAGAGTGCATCGAGTACTACAGTCAATTTCGTCGGGATATGAATGCCTGGACTGCCAGCTATCCTCAGCATTTTCATCTGGATGACGTGCCGTCATTGATGGACGGCATCGCGAAAATGGCCGAGAGAGCGCGCAAGGCGCTTGATTTGCCTGCACCGACTATTCCAGGGCGCAGCAACAAAAGAGTGTTCACCACTGAAGGCGACCAATTGTTGATCGGGGTGGAGCGCTGGGAAACGACTAAACAAAAGCGGCAATACATCCTGACGGGACGAAGTGGGTACATGGAAATCTGGGAACAAGGGAGCGACGGTAAATTCCGCCTCTTGAACCCACAGCCACAGCCATCCCACTCCATTCGCAGAGAACTTGAACCGTTAGTGGCAGATGCCCGCCACCGATTGCAATCGCAAGGAACCTACCAGACCAGGGTTCAAGCCTACGCGGATCAAGACATGCTCCCGGTGGACCTTGAGCACATGATGATCAGTGAGGCGAATGAACTCACACGCCGCGCTCTTGGCATCGAGGACATTGCTCCAGGCAATGCCCTTGTCCAGCAGCTACGCGACAAGGCCACCGAACTGATTGCCACCGGTCGCGCACTGCGAACCCGTCAGTCGCTGCTGATTAAAAAACCAACCGATGGAATGCTCGACGACCTCGTCACGCACAACGTGGTAGATATCCGTAAAACCAGCCCGATCAAAAACCTGGGCAGACGCTCGAATGGTCGAATTGACTATATGCAGGAATACGAAGTCTGGAACTTGACGCAAACACCAGCGAAAGTGCTGTGGTACGCCCACTTCCATTACAACAAGGCCGCACCTGCATTCGGCGCATTCGAGAAAGCCCACTTGAAATTACCGCAACATCGGTTTCTCACCCACGCGGACAACGCCGACCTGCCTTACGCCGATATCGGCAAACAATCTGCCGCGCTGCCACACTTCGAAAACCTCTGATGAGAAAAAGGAGCGGGATTACCCCCAATGCCAGTCAGTTAAGGCGCAATCCATGTGGGAGCGGGCTTGCTCGCGAAGACGGCGGCACAGTCAACATTGATGTTGCCTGATACACCGCTTTCGCGAGCAAGCCCGCTCCCACAGGTTCCGCGCATTAACTGACTGGCATTGGGGATTACCCCGCTCCTTCCTGGCGCTTCACGCCAGCTGGCTACGCAACTGCCGTGCTGCCGCGACCATGTTTACCAGCGCTGCTTCGGTTTCCGGCCAGGCGCGGGTTTTCAAACCGCAATCGGGGTTGACCCACAAGCGCTCGGCTGGAATGCGCTTCACGGCTTTGCTCATCAATTTGACCATCTCGACCGTGTCCGGCACCCGTGGCGAGTGGATGTCATAGACGCCCGGGCCGATGTCGTTGGGGTAGTCGAACGCTTCGAAGGCTTCCAGCAATTCCATGTCCGAGCGCGAGGTTTCGATGGTGATCACGTCGGCGTCCATGGCGGCGATGGACTCGATCACGTCGTTGAATTCGCTGTAGCACATGTGGGTGTGTATCTGGGTTTCGTCACGCACGCCCGATGCACTCAAGCGGAAGGCTTCCACCGCCCAGTCCAGGTATTCCTGCCATTGCGCCCGGCGCAGTGGCAGCCCTTCACGGAACGCGGCTTCGTCGATCTGCACGATCTTGATGCCGGCGTTTTCCAGGTCCACCACTTCATCACGCAAGGCCAGGGCCAGTTGCTGCGCCTGAATTTTGCGCGAGACGTCTTCGCGCGGGAACGACCACATCAGCATGGTCACGGGGCCGGTGAGCATACCTTTCATGACTTTGTCGGTGAGGCTCTGGGCGTAGGTGATCCAGTCGACGGTCATCGGCTTCGGACGGCTCAGATCGCCGTAAATAATCGCCGGTTTAACGCAGCGCGAACCGTAGCTCTGGACCCAGCCGAACCGAGTGAACAAGTAGCCGTCCAGTTGCTCGGCAAAGTACTCGACCATGTCGTTGCGCTCGGCTTCACCGTGCACCAGCACGTCCAGGCCCAGGCGTTCCTGGATTTGCACGGCGTGGCGGATTTCGCTATGCATGGCATCGGTGTAATCGTTGGCCGACAGCTTGCCTTGCTTGAAGACCTGGCGCGCCAGACGGATCGAAGCGGTTTGCGGGAACGAACCGATGGTGGTGGTCGGGAACGCCGGCAGTTTCAGCCGTGCCTGTTGTTGTGCGATGCGTTTGGTAAATGGTGAGAGGCGTTGGCTGTCCGCTGCGCCGATGGCATTGATTCGGGCCTGCACATCCGCTTTGTGGATACGCGGAGATTGAGCGCGACTGGCCGCAATGGTGCGGCTTTCAGCCAGGGCGGTTTGCACTTTGGGCGATTGCGGATCGTTGAGGGCATCACGCAGCACGGCGATTTCACCGCACTTCTGCACGGCAAACGCCAGCCAGCTTTTCAGTTCCGGGTCGAGTTTGTCTTCACGGTCCAGGTCCACGGGGCTGTGCAGCAGCGAGCAGGAACTGCTGACCCACAAGTTATCGCCAAAGCGTTCCTGGGCTGGCTGCAGTTGCGCCAGCACTTGCTCCAGCTCGCAGCGCCAGACGTTGCGGCCGTTAACCAGACCCACCGAGAGAATCTTGTAGGTCGGCAGACGATCCAGCACCTGGCCAAGTTGATCCGGTGCGCGCACCGCGTCGATGTGCAGGCCTTGCACTGGCAGGCTGACAGCCAGGCCGAGGTTGTCTTCCAGGCCACTGAAATAAGTCGCTACGAGTTTTTTCAGCGGCGAGTATTGGAGGATGTGATAGGCGCGTTCGAAGGCGTTTTTCCAGGCCTGTGGCAGGTCGAGGGTGAGGATCGGTTCGTCGATCTGCACCCACTCCACGCCTTGGGCTGCGAGGCGACCGAGAATTTCGCCGTAGATCGGCAGCAGGCGCTCCAGCAGGTCGAGCTTGTCGAAGTCATTGCCTTTGGCCTTGCCCAGCCACAGGTAAGTCAACGGGCCGATGATCACCGGTTTGACGTTGTGGCCCAGGGCTTTGGCTTCGTCGACTTCGTCGAACAGCTGTTCCCAGCTCAGTTTGAACTGTTGATCAGCGGTGAATTCCGGGACCAGGTAATGGTAGTTAGTGTCGAACCATTTGGTCAGTTCCTGGGCGTATTGCGCCTGGGTATGTTCACCGCCGCAGCAGGCTGCGGTAGCGCCACGGGCCATGGCGAACAGGGTGTCGAGGGTCGGCAGGCCACGGGAGTCTTTGGCACCGTCGAAGCGCTCGGGAATCACGCCGAAGGTCAGGGAGTGAGTCAGTACCTGGTCGTACCAGGCGAAGTCGCCCACGGGCAGCAGGTCGATACCGGCGTCTTTCTGCAGTTGCCAGTGGGTGGCGCGCAATTGGCGGCCGACGCTTTTCAGTGCGTCCTGGTCAAGATCACCCTTCCAGTAGGATTCGAGGGCTTTTTTCAATTCGCGGTCAGCGCCGATGCGCGGAAAACCAAGTGTGTGGGCCAAGGCCATGGTGAGATTCCTCCCTATAAAAGATGGTGCTATTGTCGACAGCCCACCCAACATGAGACAAACTCAACCTTTTCGTGTTGATCACAAGTTTTCCTCATGGAGCCCCCCGGTGCTTGAAATCCGTCACCTGAAAACCCTGCACGCCCTGCGCGAAGCCGACAGCCTGGTGGATGCGGCCGACCGCCTGCACCTGACCCAGTCGGCACTGTCCCACCAGTTCAAGGAGCTGGAAGAGCGCATGGGCATGCCGTTGTTCGTGCGCAAGACCAAACCGGTGCGCTTCACCAGTGCCGGCTTGCGCCTGCTGCAACTGGCCGACGCCACCCTGCCGCTGCTGCGCGGTGCCGAGCGGGACATCGCACGGCTGGCCGGCGGCACGGCGGGGCGTTTGCACATGGCGATCGAGTGCCACAGTTGCTTTCAGTGGCTGATGCCGACCATCGACCAGTTCCGCGATGCCTGGCCGGAAGTCGAGCTGGACCTGGCCTCGGGGTTCTCCTTCGCCCCGCTGCCGGCGCTGGCCCGAGGCGACCTGGACCTGGTGGTGACCTCCGATCCGCTGGAACTGGTCGGGATCACTTACGTGCCGTTGTTCACCTACGAAGCCATGCTCGCGGTGGCTAACCAGCATCGCCTGGCGAGCAAGCCGTACATCGTGCCCGAAGATCTGCTGACGGAAACCTTGATCACCTACCCGGTGGAGCGTGATCGGCTGGACATCTTCACCCGCTTCCTGGAACCGGCCGACATCGAACCGGCCCAGGTGCGCACCTCGGAACTGACGGTGATGATGATGCAACTGGTGGCCAGCGGTCGCGGCGTCTGCGGCATGCCTCATTGGGCGCTGCATGAATACAGTTCACGGGGCTATGTGAAGGCCAAGCGACTGGGTGAGAAAGGCTTGTTCGCAACGCTCTACGCCGGCATTCGCGCCGACATGCTGGATGCACCGTACATGCGCGACTTTTTGCTGACGGCCAAGGACACGTCGTTTTCGACGCTGGATGGGGTTAGTGCAGTTCGCTAATGTTCTGTCACCCGAAATGGCTGGGGCAATGATGATCAAGTGTGGGAGCGGGCTTGCTCGCGAAGGCGGGTTCATATTCAACATAAATGTTGGCTGACCTACCGCTTTCGCGAGCAAGCCCGCTCCCACATTGGATCGAGGTGGTTTCAGATCTCACGCCACATGTGGATCTTGTCGAAGTAGTCCTCACCGACCCGCACCGCCAATGGTTCCAGACCGAACTGCACGAAACCGCATCGCTGATACAGCTTGAAAGCGGCTTCGTTGCCTGCGGTAACGGTCAGCTGGATCAGCTTCAGGCCCTGGTGAGCCTGGGCTTCAGCCAACGCTGCCTGAACCAGTTGATAGCCGAGCCCGCGCTGCCGAACCTCACCCGAAACGTACATGCCGAACAGCGTCGCCTTGTGCCGGGCCTTTTCCCGAGACTCGAAGGCCAGGCCGACGATGCCCGCCAGCTCACCCTTCTCGAACGCCCCGAACACTACGTCCAGCTTGCCGGTCAGGCGCGATTCCCACCAACTCAACGGCATTACCGCGCGCTCGCGCACGCTGGACGTGAACGCCTGGGGATGCAAGTCATAGGCCTCAAGCATCAGCGCCCGGTAATCCAGGGCGTGGCTGGCATCAAGCCGTTGAATCCACATTTCAGGCCACTCGCCGCTGCTCGAGCATCAAGCGCACCGCCAGCCCGGACAGCACGAAGCCCATGAAGTAACGCTGCATCGCCAGCCAGTTCGGGTTGTTGACGAACCAGGAGGCGATGCCCGCGGCAAACAGCGCGATCAGCAGATTGACGCTGAAGCTCACGCTGATCTGGGTCAGGCCGAGGATGATGCTCTGGGTGAACACCGAACCGTGCTCAGGGGTAATGAACTGCGGAAACACCGACAGGTAAAACACCGCGATTTTCGGGTTCAGCGCGCTGGTGAGAAAGCCCATGGTGATCAGCTTGCGGGACGAGTCCGCCGGCAACTGCTGCGCCTCGAACGGCGAACGCGCACCGGGCTTGACCGCCTGCCAGGCCAGCCACAGCAGGTACAACGCACCGGCCCACTTCAACACTTCATAGGCCATCGGCACTGCCACGAACACCGCGGTCAAACCCGCAGCGGCCGCGAACAGGTGCACTAAAAACCCCGCAACCACGCCGAGCAACGAAGTCACTCCGGCCTTGCGCCCCTGGCAAATTGAACGAGAGATCAGGTAGATCATGTTTGGCCCGGGCGTGAGTACCATCAGCAGCGCCGCCGCGGCGAAAATCAGCAAATCTTGAAGCGGGATCATGGGCATCCTCCGTCCTTGGACGATCAAGCGGTTTCGTTTAGTGAGGCTCGATAAAACGGCAATATCTGGTCCCGTGTCAATGGCGCCAGCATGACATCGCCGTCGGTGGCCGGATCGATCCAGCGCACCTCTTCGATTTCCGCCGCAGGGGAAACGTGCGAGTCGATGGTCAATTGAAAGAGTTCGGCTTGTACGACAAAACCCGGCTCATTGGCGGCCGGGGCCGAGAATTGTCCCAGGTAGGCGGCTTGCGCCGGATCGATGACCAGTCCCAGTTCCTCTTCCAGCTCCCGAGCGAGGGCATGGGCCGGTTGCTCACGGGCCTCGATCTTGCCTCCCGGCTGCATGAACGCCTGGGTACCGCGCTTGCGCACCAGCAGGGTGCGACCGTCGGGGCCGATCAGCAGGGCAGCGGCGATGCGGATGAGGCGGGGCGAAGCGGCGGATGGAAGCGTCATGGATCAGGATTGGCCTTGGGTAAAGGGTGCAAGGATCACATGTGTACCGGTTCTTCGTCACGCCGAAAACTATCTGCCGAGCGCCAAATAATGTGGGAGCGGGCTTGCTCGCGAAAGCGGTGTATCAGCCAACATTAATGTTGAATATAAAACCGTCTTCGCGAGCAAGCCCGCTCCCACACTGGATCTGTGCAAAGGCCAGGAAGCTCAGCTCGTCTCGAGAAGCGCGCCCTCCACTTCCTCCGGCACTTTCACAAATATGCTGTACCTGGCACCTTCCATCGCCTCGAAAGCGATCAACTTCTCCACCAGCGGCCCATTCAACACCTTGCCAGCATTGAGCAGCAGCATGCCGTTGTCAGCGTTGAGATTGCGCGCCAGGATCATGCCCGCGGCCAGATCCCGGGTGGTCAGCACCTTGACCGTCGGATCGGCCAGCGTCACGTCGCTCAGATAAGTGGCGCAGACCTGAATGAAATCCGCCACCAGTTCCGGGTCGTAGAGGCGACCGGCGTACTGGCGGATGTACACCAGGGCTTCATCGCTGTTCATCTGCCGTTCGAGGATCAGCCCGCGCTGCAACTCGATGAAATCCACCGCCAGTTTCAGCAACCGCGAACCGAACGGAATCGCTTCGCCCTTGAGCCGATCCGGAAAACCGCTGCCGTCCCAACGCTCCTGGTGATGCAGGATCAGCCGAGCGGCATCCTTCATTGGGTCGAGCGTCATCAGCAGCGACTCACTCTGCTTCGGGTACCCCCGATAGCGCTCGCGGTCATTGTGATGCAGCAGGTCCGAGGGCGTGCTCATCATGCTGTCGGTCCAGCTCAACTTCCCGATGTTGTAAAGCGCCGCGGCCATGGTCAGGTCACGACTGCTGCCTTCGTCCAGGCCATGCAGTTTGCAGTACACCCGCACCAGTTCGATGATCTGCCGGTTGGTCTGTTTGGCGGGCGGCAGGCGCAGGTTGGCCAGCAACGAAAACACCTCGGTGCCCGTGACATAGCTGCGTTTGAGCTCTTCGTAGGCCAGGTCCAGCATGTCGGCGGTCTGCTGCAGCTCGCTGGTGCGGGCCGCGACGTGTTTTTCCAGGGTGGCGTTGAGCAGCTTCAGTTTCTCGTTCTGATCCCACGTCTCCTGCACCAGACGCAAGCGTTCACGCTCGGAATGCTGATAGGCGAGTGATTGTCGAAGGGTCAGCAGCATTTCCTCATCGTGCCAGGGTTTGCTGATGTAACGATGAATCTGCCCTCCATTGATGGCTTTGATAATGACCGACGGATCGGCATAACCCGTCAGCATGATCCGCAGAGTGTCGGGGTAACGCTGATGGACATGAGCCAGCAGCGTGGCGCCGTCCATATTGGGCATGCGCGCGTCACTCATCACCAGATCGATCGGCTGCTGCGCCATGATCTCCAGCGCCTGGGCACCGCTGGTGGCCAGCAGCACCTCGTAGGGCTGACCGCGCAGCAGACGGCGCAGACTGTTGAGAATCGACTCCTCATCGTCGACCAGCAGTAACTTGGGTTTATAGGTCACAGTCGTGGGGAGTTGCTCTTCCATGGCATTACCTCAAGAAAACGTGTGTCTTTGTCGCGCGCGGGGCAAACGTCCTGGCGCCCCGAGCCTGACCTACAGGCTAGATGATTTTCAGCCCGACCCCGGAAATGATTCGTTTCAGTCAACCGGGCGCATTTCTGGCCGGGCGACTATGCTCAGATCACTCGGATCCAAACGATACCCGCTTCATCCTGCGATCAGGGAAGGGATACCCTCTATGAACTCATTGCACCAACCTGCTGTCGGCACAGGCGCATGTCAGTGAATACGCTGCTTGCGCGTATTAATCGTCGGATTCTCATTGTCGATGACACGGCGTCGATCCATGAGGATTTTGCCAAGATTCTCAGCCCGCCATCGATCGAAGACGACAGCCTGATCAGCGCCGAAAACGCCCTGTTCGGTACCCCTGTGTCGGTATCGTTGCAAAGTTTCGTCATCGATTCCGCGTTTCAGGGCCGCGAAGCGCTGGACAAGGTCGAGAGCGCACTGGCGAATGACTCGCCCTACGCGATGGCCTTCATCGACATGCGCATGCCGCCGGGCTGGGACGGCCTGGAAACCATCGAACGCTTGTGGCAAGTCGATCCCAAGTTGCAGGTGGCGCTCTGCACCGCGTATTCCGACTATTCCTGGGAAGACATCGCCGAGCGCCTGGAACTGGGCGATCGCCTGCTTATCCTGAAAAAACCCTTCGATGCCATCGAGATTCGTCAGATGGCCAGCGCATTGACCGCCAAGTGGCAAATGACCGAAGACGCGGCACTGAAGATGTCGCTACTGGAGCATGCGGTCGAAGAGCGCACCCGGGAGCTGTCCGACGCCAACATCATCGTGCAGAACAGCCCGACCATTCTGTATCGGCTGCGGGGCGAACCGTCGTTTCCGTTGATGTACATCTCCCACAACATCACCAAATACGGCCACATCGCGGCGGCCCTGGTGGCGTCGGCCAATTGGGCCCAGGAGCTGATCCATCCTGACGATCAGGCAAAAGTCGATACGGCGATGGCCAGGGTACTGGACCGCCATGCGTCAGGTGCTTCCATCGAGTTTCGGATGCGCACCGGCGACGGTGACTGGCGCTGGGTCGAAAACCGCTATATCCCGGTGCGCGACGATGAGGGCCGCTTGCTGGAAGTCGAAGGCATCATCATCGACGTCACCGAACGCAAACTGGCCGAGGAAAAAATCGCCCTGTTGGCCCGCACCGACGGGCTGACCGGGCTGGCCAACCGCGCGACGCTGATCGAACGGCTGCACCAGGCGTTCGCCGCCGCCCGGCGCGGGGCCACACCGTTCGCCATGTTCTATCTGGATCTGGATCACTTCAAACGCATCAACGACACCCTGGGCCACCCGGTGGGCGACCTGTTGCTGCAGGAGGTTGCCAGGCGCATCAAAAATTGCGTGCGCGAAAACGACGTGGTCGCCCGCCTGGGTGGCGACGAGTTCGCGATCCTGCAACTGGACGTCGGCGACCCGACCCAATCAGCAGCCCTGGCCGCCAAGGTCCGCGATGCACTGGTGCTGCCCTATTCCCTGGCCGGCAATGATGTGCGGGTCTCGGTCAGCATCGGCATCAGCAGCTACGCCCCGGCCAGTCTCAGCGCGGACAGCCTGTTGACCCAGGCCGACATGGCGCTGTATCGCTCCAAGGAAAAGGGCCGCAACCAGTACCACTTCCACTCTGAGGAGATCAATCAGGAAGTGGTCGAGCGCATGACCATCGCCAACGACCTGAAAAAGGCTATCGAACACGACGAACTCGAACTGCGTTACTGGCCGGAAGTGGATCTGAGCAGTGGCAAGATCCTCGGCATGGAAGCGCAGGTCAGCTGGAACCACCCCATACGCGGTTTACTGGAAGCCCCGGCGTTTTTGCCCGCGGCGGAAAAGACCGGCATCATCATCGCCCTCGGTCACTGGGTGCTGGAGCGCGCCTGTCGGCAAATGCGCCAGTGGCGAGACGAAGGCATGGCGCCACCGGTGGTGGCGATCAAACTGTCCCTGGCCCAGCTCAAGAGTGGTCCCGAGCTGATCTATGACGTGTTGCGCACCACCGCGCGCTGGGAACTGTGCCCGTGGGACCTGCGTTTCGACGTCACCGAAGCGACCCTGGCCCAGACCAAGTGGACGCACAACGATATCCTGCCGCGCCTGCATGAACTGGGGGTGAAGATCGCCATCGATGACTTCGGCACCGAATACTCTTCGTTCGACTACCTAAAGACTTACCAGGTCAATCACCTGAAACTCGCTCAGGCGTTCATCGACACCGCCGCCCACGACGCGGCCAGTGCCACCACCCTGCGGGCTATCATCAATTTCGCCCGCGATGTCGGGATCGGCATCATCGCCGAAGGCGTCGAAACCCAGGAGCAACGCCGCTCGCTGATAGCCACCGGCTCACCGATGAACGCCCAGGGTCACTACTTCAGCCAAGCGGTCAGCAGCCAGCAGGCCGCCGAGCTGCTGAAAGCCGGGAGTATCGTGCATGCCAGCCTCGGAACCGCAGCGATGCGCGACGACCCGAGGCGTGCTGAGGAGGACAAGGAATGAAGACTCCGTCCGTCCAGGCCAACCGGCGCATTCTGATCATCGACGACACGCCTTCGATCCATCAGGACTTTCGCAAGATTCTCGGCCCGGATACCGACGACGAACAAACCCTCGCCGGCACTGAAGCAGCGCTGTTCGGCAGCCCGCAGTCGGCACGGCTGATATTCCAGCTCGACTCCGCCTATCAGGGCGAGGAAGCGCTCGAACTGGTCAAGCGCGCCCAGGCACAAGGTCGCCCTTACGCCATGGCGTTCACCGACATGCGCATGCCCCCGGGCTGGGATGGCCTGGAAACCATCGAACAGCTCTGGAAGGCTGATCCTCACTTGCAAATCGCGCTGTGCACGGCCTTCTCCGATTACACCTGGGAAGCCATGGCCGAGCGACTGGAGTTCGGCGATCAGTTGCTGGTGCTGAAAAAACCTTTCGACAGCCTGGAAATCCGCCAGATGGCCAGCGCCTTGACCTGGAAGTGGCAGATGGCGCAGGACGCGGCCATGAAAGTGCAAACACTGGAGCAAACCATCGAGGCCCGGGTCCATGAGCTGCTCAAGGTGTCGCACTTGTTGCAGTACGACGTATTGACCGAATTGCCCAACAGCACCTTGCTGGGCGACCGGCTGAACCAGTCATTGGCCCTGTCGCGACGCCATGACAAACAACTGGCGGTGATGTTTCTGGGGCTCGATCGCTTCAAGCGCATCAACAATGCCTTGGGTCACCCGACCGGTGACGAGATGCTCAAACGTGTCGGGCACAATCTGGTGGCCTGCGTGCGCGCATCCGACTCGGTGTTTCGTTACGGCTCCGATGAGTTTGTGGTGATCCTGGCTGACATCCATCACCCCCAACAGACCAAGGGCATCGCCGAAAAGCTCTTGAACGCCATACGCGCGCCTCAACACATTGCCGGCCACGACCTGAGCGTGACGGCCAGCCTGGGCATCAGCATCTACCCCGAGGACGGCTTCGATGCCATTGCACTGATCAAAAAAGCCGAAACCGCCATGCGCAACGTCAAGGAAAGCGGCCCGAACGATTTCAGCTTTTTCATTGATGAGATGAACCAGCGCGCCCGGGAACAGCAGAGCATCGAGTCGGGTATTCGCCTGGCGCTGGAACGCAACGAATTTGTCCTGCACTACCAACCCAAACTCGACCTGGGCAGCGGCAAGGTGGTCGGCGCCGAGGCATTGATCCGCTGGCAAAAGCCCGGGCAAGGCTGGGTTTACCCGACAGATTTCATCGGTGTGGCCGAGGACAGCGGCTTGATCGTACCGTTGAGCAAATGGGTGCTCGCCCAGGCCTGTCAACAAGCCTGCGCCTGGCAGGCGAAAGGTCTGCCGAAACTCTGCATGTCGGTGAACGTGTCGGCCATCGATTTCCGTCAGCGGGACTTTGTCAAAGGGATCGAACAGATACTCAAGCAAACCGGTATGGACCCCACCTTGCTGGAGCTGGAAATTACCGAAGGCGTATTGATGCAGAACGTCGATGCCACGATGCTCGCGCTGAATCGGCTCAAGGCATTGGGCGTACGGCTGGCTATCGATGACTTCGGCACCGGCTATTCGAGCCTGAGTTACCTGCAACGGTTTCCCATCGATGTGTTGAAAATCGACCAGTCATTCATTCGTGGCCTGAGCCGTGACAGCAATGACGCGGCCCTGGTCAGCGCCATCATCAGCCTGGGCAAGAGCCTCAAACTGACCGTCATTGCCGAAGGGGTGGAAACCCTCGAGCAATTGAATTTTCTCAAGGCCCTCCAATGCGAGGAAGGCCAGGGTTATTACTTCAGCAAAGCCGTGGAGCCGGAGGCCTTCGTGCAATACCTGATGTCCGTGCAGCCCGCTCCATCCATCACCAGATAAACGACGCGCAACGACACCCAGGCCCCCTGCGCCAAGGAATCATAAGATGTCGAGCCCCTTCTACTACCTGCTTCTTGCGCCTCTACTCGGATGTTGTCTGATAGCCAACGGCGCACCGCTGGACGAACCACTCAAACCCTTGCCCGCAGTGCCCCAGCAGAATCCCTTGCAAGTCGAACTCGGTCGCCGGTTGTTCAACGAGCCACGCCTGTCGGTCAATAACACCCTGTCCTGCGCCAGTTGCCATCGTCTGGAAAGTGGAGGCGCCGACGCCCAGGCGTTTTCCATCGGCTTCAACGGCGCCCCCTTGACGATCAACACCCCTAGCGTCTTCAACTCAAGCCTGAATTTCCGGCAATTCTGGAACGGCCGCGCCGACACTCTGGAAACACAAGTCCACGAAGTGGTGCAGAGCCCCAGCGAAATGGGCAGTCATTGGGAGCATGTCGTTCGGACACTGACCGCCGACCCGGCTTACAAAAGCGCTTTCGCCCAGGCCTACCCTGACGGCGTGACCATGAACAATGTGCAAAAAGCCCTGGCCACCTATGAGCGCACCCTGATCAGCGCCAACTCGCGTTTCGACCAATACCTGTTGGGCAACACCGAAATTCTGACGATCGAGGAGAAGTACGGTTACCAGCGCTTCAAGGACTACGGCTGCATCGCCTGCCATCAGGGGGTCAATATCGGCGGCAACATGTTCCAGAAATTCGGGGTCATGAGTGATTACTTTGAGGTCCGGGGCAACCCCACCGAAGCCGATCTGGGCCGCTATCTGGTCACCAAGGCCGAAGAGGACCGCAACGTGTTCAAGGTTCCGAGCCTGCGCAACGTCGCCGTGACCGCGCCGTATTTTCACGACGGCTCGGCCAAGACCCTGGAAGACGCGGTAGACGTGATGTTCAAGTTCCAGCTCGGTCGCGTGCCCTCTGACAAGGACAAGACCTTGATCATCAAATTCCTCAAGACCCTGACCGGTGAGTGGGGAGGCAAATCTTTATGAAAACGTACCACCGTCGCAACCTCTTGTTGCTCAGTGGCGTGGCCGTGTTGCTGGCCTCGACACTGCTGTTTCTGTACCTCAAATCAAGCTCCGACCAGACCTCGACGTACGCCGAGTCCCGGGACCTGATTGGCCGGATCAAACAGTTCAACGCGCAGTGGGAAACCGAGATTCTCAAGGCCAGGATTGCCATCAGCCACAACTACGACCCGTTGGTTGCACCGCTGACCGAGATAACGAACCTGTGGGAGCGGTTCGAGACCATGGAGTCCAATCATGGCCGCAACGACTCGCCAACCTGGCGCGCCAGCCATGAGGCTTACCACGCCGCCATTCAGGAAAAAACCCGGCTGGTGGAGCAGTTCAAATCGCACAACGCTGTGCTGCGTAACTCACTGGCATTTTTGCCCACCGCCGAAGATGACATCCAGGAACCGCTTACCCAACTGGTCGACGAAGACAAACTGCAACTACAGAACATCGCCACCGACACCTACGACTTAATGCTCAGCAGCCTGGAGTTCGCCCAGGTCACCTCCAACGACAAAGCGGCCGATATCCTGGTCGGGCTGAACAAACTGCGGGTGAACAAGGAACGATTACCGGAGCAGTTTCATAGCCCGATCGATGTCTTGAGCAATCACATTGCGCTGATCCTGCGGGAACAACCCGTGGTCAATCGGCTGCTGGAGAATATCGAAGCCGTTCCCGTGGCCGCACGGCTGGACGACATTACTGCGCTGCTGAACAAGGACCAGCAGCAAACCGATGCAGCCAACCGGCGCTACCACTTCTACATGTTGGTATTCTCGACGTTGCTGGTGATGGTGCTGGTGTACTTGGCCATTCGCCTGATGCGCAGCTTCGGGGAGACCAACCGGGTCAACAAGGAACTGCAAACCGCCAACGACGTCCTCGAACAACGGGTCGAGGAGCGCACCCGCGAACTCAAGGATACCCAGAGCGAACTGCTCGACACCGCGCGCCAGGCCGGCATGGCTGAAATCGCCACCAATGTGCTGCACAACGTCGGCAACGTGCTCAACAGCGTGAACATCTCGGCCGACCTGGTCACCCGCAAACTGCGTAACAGCAAGGCCCAGGGACTGGGCAAGGCGATGCAGCTGATCAACGCGCATCAAGACGACCTGGGCGCCTTCCTGACCCAGGACGAGAAAGGAAAACTGCTACCCGGTTATCTGAACCAACTGGTGGATGCCATTGCCCTTGAACAACAAGGCATGACCGACGAACTCGCGCAACTGAGCAAAAGCGTCGACCACATCAAAGACATCGTCGCCACCCAGCAGTCCTACGCGGGTGCCAACAGCCTGATGGAACCGTTGCACGTCAGCGAACTGCTGGAGGACGCCCTGCGGATGAACGCCGGCGCCCTGACCCGGCATC
This sequence comes from Pseudomonas sp. GM79, assembly GCF_000282495.1. GTDB lineage: Bacteria > Pseudomonadota > Gammaproteobacteria > Pseudomonadales > Pseudomonadaceae > Aquipseudomonas. Next base: position 40,548 of record NZ_AKJE01000050.1, on the reverse strand, counting down.
ACGTCACGGTGGTCAAGGAGTACGGCGACGTACCGCAAATCATGGGCGACAAACACCGATTGTTGCTGATCCTGATCAACCTGATCAGCAACGCCAAATACGCCATGACTGACCTCAGCAATCGCCCGCGGCAAATGACCCTTGGGGTGAAAATCGTCGAAGACACGATTCTGCAAATCAGCGTCAAGGATGACGGCGAAGGCATCGAGCCGCAGAACATGACACGGATCTTTGCCCACGGTTTTACCACCCGCAAGGAAGGTCACGGCTTCGGCCTGCACAGCTGTGCCTTGGCCGCGATCGAGATGAACGGCCATCTCACCGCCCACAGCGACGGGCCGGGCAAAGGCGCACTGTTCACTTTGCAGATCCCGTTGAAAACCGTCATGGAGGAAGCATGAGCGACCTTTCGAACCGACGCATTCTGCTGATTGACGACACGCCGTCCATCCATGAAGACTTTCGCAAGATCCTCACCCCAACGTCGGCACTGCATGTAGAACTGGACGAAATGGAGGCCGCGCTGTTCGGCAGCGAAGTGAAATCCACCAACCTGCTGTTCGAGCTGGACTCGGCCTATGGCGGTCAGGAGGGTCTGGGCAAACTCACTCAGGCCTTACAGGAAAACCGCCCCTACGCCCTGGCCTTCGTCGACATGCGCATGCCTGAAGGCTGGGACGGTGCGCAGACCATCGAGCACCTGTGGCAGGAAGACCCGCAGCTGCAAGTGGTGGTGTGTACTGCCTATTCCGACTATTCGTGGGATGAACTGCTGGAACGCTTGCACGCCCATGATCGCCTGCTGATTCTGAAAAAACCGTTCGACAACATTGAAGTCCAGCAGATGGCCAATACCCTGCTCACCAAATGGGAGATGACCGAGCGGGCTTCTATTCAGATGAGCCATCTGGAGCATCTGGTGGATCAGCGCACGGCCCAGTTCAAGCAAGCCAGCGAGGCGTTGCAGCGGGAAATCGACGAGCGTAAACAGCTTGAATCCCAATTGGTGCAGTCGGAAAAACTCGCTTCGCTGGGGCAACTGGCGGCGGGCGTCGCCCATGAAATCAATAATCCCATCGGCTTCATTTCCTCCAACCTCGGCGCCCTCGATGGCTACTTCAAACAACTGCAGGACATGCTCGATGCCTATCGGGAGGCGGAAAACGCCATTGGCTCAAGCGAGGTCATCGAGCAACTCAGTCAGTTGCGTGAACGGGTGGAACTGGACTTTCTGCGTGAAGACATTCCCCTGCTGATCAAGGAGTCCAAGGAAGGCATCGGCCGCGTCGGGCAGATCGTCAAAGACCTGAAGGACTTCTCCCGCGTCGACTCCAATCAGGAATGGCAGTGGACCAATCTGCACCAAGGCATCGAGTCGACCTTGAACATCGTTGCCAATGAACTCAAGTACAAGGCCGATGTGGTGAAGGAGTTTCAACAGCTGCCCGATATCGAATGCCTGCCATCGCAAATCAATCAGGTGATCATGAACCTGATTGTCAACGCGTCTCAGGCAATGGGGCCGGAACGGGGCACCATCACGCTACGCACCGGGCTTGAAGGTGAAACGGTATCGATCGAGGTCGCGGACACGGGCATAGGTATCGAGCCGGACAACCTGCAGAAAATATTCGACCCGTTCTACACCACCAAACCGGTGGGCCAGGGGACAGGGCTCGGGTTGTCCCTGTCCTATGGCATCGTGAAAAAACACCAGGGCGATATTTCGGTACGCAGCGAAGTCGGGGTGGGTAGCACGTTTCGGGTCGAGTTGCCGGTGCGGCAATCCTGGCCAGCATAAGCACGCTCCTACCCGGTTGCTCCAATATAGCCATCGCCCGTAAGCTGGAAATCTCTGTCCACAGGAGATCTCTGTGGCGAGGGAGCTTGCTCCCGCTGGATCGCGAAGCGATCCCAAAACAGACAACGCGCTCAGTCAGACAAAGCCCGTCAGCAGGTTTTGCGACTGCTGCGCAGCCGAGCGGGAGCAAGCTCCCTCGCCACAAGAGCCTGTATGCCACTGCCTACCATTACCGGGTCCGAACCCAAGGAAACCGTTTGAGCCTGTCCCTCCTGAGTCGCTCGCCCTTTTCCAAGTGACCCGCCGTAAGGGCGGAACCCTAAGTGGCCATTACCGCAAAAACGGATATGTACACCCTCAAAATCCGGGAAGATGTGTAGATACCCATGCGCCAAGGAAGAACACCATGCTGAAAGTAATCGCTCAAGATTTCATCAAACCCGAATACATTGAAACCGTTCGCCCGTGGTACGCCGAACTGGTCGAGAAGACTCGACTGGAACCTGATTGCATTGCTTACGATCTGTTCATCGATCAAAAAGACCCGGGGCACTTTATCTTCGTCGAACAATGGCCGAATAAGGCAGCGCTGGATGCTCATTGCCAGTCTGAGCATTTTCGGCGTCTGGTGCCGCAGATCAATGGTTACCAGGCGAAGGATTGTATTGTTGTGCTGATGGATGCGTTCTGACGTCAACCTCAAGGGGGGTTGCCGCTTCCCCTCGGATAAACAAACGGGCTTCACTGTCCCCTTCCTTTAGCATCAGTGCTTGTTTCCAGTGTTTGGGAAACAAGGCGTCGTGTTCAGGACGAGCATCGCCCGTGACCCACCAGATCCGCTTGGCATTGAGTTTCAAAGTTGAAAAATCGTCGAAGAGAATCGAATGCAAATGACGGGGGATGAGTGCCCAACCTCCGTATTCGGCGGTTCCCCAAAGGGTGCCTGTCGGTGGTTTGAAAGCGTATAGCCTCGGCTGAATACCGGTCGAGTTGTAGTACGTAAACGGCAAATACCAATACAGGTTATCCACAACGATCTCGTCACCCGGACGTACTTCGCGGCCAAGCCCTGCGACCACGGCGTCCAGTCTTGCGTCTTTGCGAATGCTCGTCCCGCTCATCTCATCGGTTTGCGCGTAGACCGCCGAAAGCCCGTGTACTTCTGCCAACAAAACCAACGTCATGGCGACAGCGGCAAGAACGGCATGGCGTTGGCTGAATGCGTCCAGCGCGAGCGCAACGATCAGGGGCAACGCGACAGCCGCGAACACCAGGTACCTGGCGTTGAAGACCGGAACAATCAGCGACACCAGAAACACGCTCAACACCGGCACAAAAAAATAGCCCACCAGCAAGACGCTGAAAGGTCGCTCATGGCGTGCCTTGAGCAGCACCGCAGCGGCGCAAACAACGATCAACACCGAGGGCAACACACGCCATAGGGATGAATAACTGACCTCTCCCTCCATCATCACCAATTGCCAAACGAAGGTCAGCGCTGTTTGCCAAGTGAGCGGCGGTATCCACTCGAGCCCGTCCATTCGCAACAATTGATCGATGAAATGAGGAATCCACGGCAGGTACAGCACAACGATTGCGCTGTTAGCCACGACCCACGCACGAAACGTTATTGCCCCGGGCCGACCGCCCTCTCGCACTCGCCACCAACAAAGCCAATGCACCAGCACGCACAGTGCGGCGAAGTAGTGCGTGTAGAAAGCAGCCGTCATCAGCAGCACGTAAAAAACCGGATAACGCTTTTGATCCGGTGCCTTGACCCAGCACACCAGCGCCACGGTCGCGCCCATCAGCCAGAAGCCGAGCAAGGTGTACATTCGCACTTCCTGGCTATAGCGCACCGATATCGGTAGCAATGCCAACAACAATGCCGCTATCCAGGTCGACTTTCGCGTCGTCACCAGACTCATCAATTTAATGCACAGCAACAGCGTGCCGACATCCGCCAGCGCACTCAGGGATCGCGCAGCCAACACGCCATTGCCGAACAGCAACATCCACAAATGCAGCAAGACATAGTAAAGCGGCGGATGAACATCCCGTGCCGTCGTAGCCCAGATATACGCAGGCGAGCCTTCGGCCAGCAAGATGCTGTAGGCCTCGTCGTACCAGATGACCGGCACGGTGATGGAATGAAACCTTGCGAACAACGCGAGGACGATCACCGCCACCAGGCCTGCCCTGTCGGCCATCCGGGATGGAAACCTTTCGGGAGGGATCAAAGAGGTAATCACCAGGCTCACCACTGAAGCGTGGTGATCGGGGTTGGCTCCTTCATGACGATGAAACCGTAATCACCCAGCAGATAGATGCGGTAAAACTTGCTCTCCACCAGCGGCGGATAAGCCTGGTAACCCATCAGGGTCGCATTACGCCGCTCCCTCTCCGCGACCACATTGGTGATGCCCGCCTTCGGCAGGTTTTCAGCCAGCATGAAGAAGTTGATGTTCAGCAGATAATGCAAGACCGGCATCTGCTTGAACGAACCCGCGGCCCCCACCAGCCAGTGATCGGAATAACTCACCGCCAGGTAAATGCGCTTGGCCTCGTGCAATTGCCGATGGGCCGCGATGTCATGCCCCAGGGAAAACAACGCGCTGGACGCAAAAGTGTTCTGCACCGTCAGCACACGGCCATAGGCGTAAGACAACGAAAGCATGGCCAACAGAGGCACCGCCAACAGCAGCGGCAACCGCTCATGGATGGGGGCCAGCGCCAGATGGCTTAAATAGAACACCAGCACCAGCAACACCGCAAAACCCATCAAGGTTCTGGCGCCTTCATTGAAGTCGCGGAAAAACAGCGCAGCCCCCGACACCAGCAAGGTCACGACCGATACCGTCAGCACGCACGCCAGGCCCATCACGATTTTTCTCAGCCCGGTGTCGTGGCGTTCCATCACGTTCCGGACCAACCGTGCGCTGCCCACTAGGGCACACAACAGCAGCACGGCGAACACCCAGGTGAATCCACCGTGAAACAGCAGCGCGACTTTTTCCAGCACCCGGCCGATGTTGATTTCAACTTGCAGCAAAGGCTCTGCTGCCCAGTTCAGCAGCAAGGCGCGATCCTGGTTCATGTACGGATAAGCCGTGACGCTATAGATCAACCCACCGAGCCCTGCCTGGGCGATTTTCCAGCCAATCAATTCGTACCACTGCCGCCACGCCCATTTGTCATTCGCGCCCCTGAGCAGTTCCAGGCAACACAGGCCCAGGAACACATTCAGGCTCACCTGATAGAGCCCCAGCGCCAGCGCAATCAGGAAGGCCGGCACCAGCCATTGCAGAATGCGCGAGGGATGACGAAAAGTGATCGCGCAGATCACTGCCACCAGACTCAAGGCATTGGCCGGCCCGTCGTATTGATAAGACAGGTTCTGCAGGAAGAACGGGTTGTACCAGAGCGGCAACAGCACCAGGCAGCAGGATAGTGTCGGCCGTGGGTAGTAATGGAAGGTCAGGCTGGTCAACGCAAAAGCCATGGCGAGCGTGGCGATCAACAGCGGCAATGGAAAGATGTTCGGTGCGCCATCGCTGAACGTCAGCAGGTTGTAGAACAGCTCGGTGAACAACCGCCCCTGCCCCGCCCAGGCCGTACCGGCCGACAGCGAGCGCCAGTTGTCATCGATGTAGGGATAGTCCGCGAGGATTAGCGGAATGACATAAACCAGGGTCGCGATCAAAAAAAACAGCCAGACCCGACGATACCCGAGTTCTTTGCTGAAAAAGTCGCCCAGTCTGCCCATGCTAAAGCCCGGTCCGGTCTTTGCCGCCAATGACGTCTTTGACTACATAACGGGGTCGATGCTTGGCTTCGATATAGATGCGGCCGACATACTCGCCGAGGATGCCGATGCCAATCAATTGGACGCCACCAAGAAACAGAATGGCCGTCATCAGCGAGGGGTAACCGGGGACATTGTTGCCGAAGAAAATCTTGTCCAGCACCATGTACACCGCGTACAGCACCGCGAAGATCGAAATGCCGCCACCGATGTAAGTCCACAATCGCAAAGGCACCGTGCTGAAAGAGGTAATGCCTTCCAGCGCCAGGTTCCACAGTTTCCAGCCATTGAACTTGCTGCGTCCTGCCACTCGCCGGGCCCGCTCGTACTCCACCACCGCGGTGGTGAATCCGGCCCAGGACAGAACGCCCTTCATGAACAACTGATGCTCGGGAAGCGCACGAATCACATTGACCACCTTGCGATCCATGAGCCGGAAATCCCCGACGTTTTCTTCGATCCGGGTGTAGGAAATCCTGTTCAACAAATGATAGAAGAGCGATGCGCTGTGGCGTTTCAAATAACTGTCACTGTCACGATTGCGGCGTTTGGCGAGCACCACATCGGCCCCCTTCTGCCACTCGGTAATCAACTGCGGGATGACGCTGATCGGATCCTGCAGGTCCACATCCATGGGGATCACTGCATCGCCGGTGGCGTATTCCAGGCCGGCAAACAACGCCGGTTCCTTGCCGAAGTTGCGCGAAAAGTTGATCAGCAATACCTGTTCATCGACCTGTGCCAGCGCCTTGGCCTGCTCAGCCGTCCGGTCGGTACTGCCGTCGTTGATGAACACGATCTCGACTTCACACGGGTCAAGTTTCAATTCGCGACGCACCGCCTGATGGAACAGACTGATCGCCTGCTCTTCATTGAATACCGGGACAATCAGCGAAACTTTCACGTTTCACACTCCTGAAAATCGAAGTGTAGATGTTCGGCAGACCGCCATCAGGGGGCGTTCTGGTGCGCGAACTGCCCGGCAGACCGACGGACACGCCATCCCGATCGTTCGCTATAGCCCCCTGAGACATTCGGTAATATCCAGCCTTTTGCAATTGGCGGCGAATCACGCCACCCTGCGCGCCGCTCGCTCCTACTCAACCCGTTCAAGAGCCCGCCATCATGACGTTTGAACGCGATCACCGAATCGACTTTTTTCGCGGCCTGGCCTTGATCTTCATCTTCTGGGATCACGTGCCACAGAACCCGCTCGCGCAGTTCACGGTGCGTAATTTCGGGTTCAGCGATGCGGCAGAGATTTTCGTGTTCCTGGCCGGGTACGCGGCCGTGCTGGCCTACGGAAAAATCGCCCGGCGCGACGGTTTCATGGTCGCCACGGTAAAAATCCTGCGACGCGCCTGGGTGCTGTATGTGGTGCATATCTTTTTGCTGGCGCTGTTGATGGGCATCGTGTTTTTCGCCAACAGCCATGTGGAAACCCGTGACCTGGTGCAGGAAATGGGCTTGCAGTATTTCCTCAGCAATCCGCAGCAGGCATTGATGGATGAGCTGTTGCTGCGCTTCAAGCCGAACCTGATGGACCCGCTGCCGCTGTATATTTTATTGCTGCTCGGCCTGCCGTTGGTGCTGCCGATGCTGCTGCGCAAACCTGAATACGTGGTGGGGTTGTCGGTGGTGGTGTATCTGCTGGCGCCATGGCTTCAATGGAACCTGTCGGGCACCGACGGTGGCGTGTGGTTTTTCAATCCGATGGCCTGGCAACTGTTGTTTATTCTCGGTGGCGCGACGGCGATTCACGGGCAAAGGCCTCGGGCGCCGCAACCTCGACCGCTGACTCGGCAGCCGGTTTTTATCGCAGCGCTGACCTATCTGATGGTGACCGGGCTGATCGCGGTGTCGTGGAAGTGGCCGACCGTGCATGACGCCTTCATGCCCCAGACACTCGGCGAATGGCTCTATCCGATCAGCAAGACCAACCTCTCGCCGGCACGCCTGCTGCATTTCCTCGCCCTCGCCTACGTCACCGCCAGGTTGTTGCCCGACAATGGCTGGACGCAACATTGGCTGGCGCAACAAAGCTGTCGCATGGGTCGTTATTCGTTGGAAGTGTTTTGTTTTGGCGTGTTGCTGGCGCCATTGGCGGACATGCTCAACGCCTTGGGCGGGAATGCACTGGCGATGCAGGTATTCAGCGCAATGTTGGGGGTCGGGCTGATGGTGCTGCTGGGGGCCTGGCTGGATTTCAACAAGCGGTTGAATCGGTCTATGGTGGTGTCGGTAGCTTAAGATCAAAAGATCGCAGCCTCGTTGCACTCGACAGCTCCTACATTGGGATGGTGTACACCCTGTAGGAGCTGTCGAGTGCAACGAGGCTGCGATCTTTTGATCTTCCACAACGCAAAAGCCCCGGTCATCTAAACCGGGGCTTTTGCATTTCTGGCGTTACGACTTACGAAGCCGAACGCACCGCACCTTGCGACACATTGGTCGGTTGCAGCTTGAACACGTAGAACAACACCGTCAGCAGCACCAGGAAAGCAGGCCCGACATACAGCGCCACGCGAGTGTCCGGGAAGTACGCCATCAGGCCGACCACCAGCACCAGAAATGCCAGTGCCAGGTAAGAACTGACCGGGTACAGCCACATGCGGTATTTGAGACCGGCACGTTCGCTGGCGCTCAGGCCTTGGCGGAACTTGAGCTGGGCCAGCAGGATCATCACCCAGGTCCAGATCGCGCCGAAGGTGGCAATCGCGGTGACCCAGACGAAGACTTTCTCTGGCACCAGATAGTTAAGCAACACGCCCAGCAGCAAGGCACCGATCGACAGCAGCAGCGCGCGACGCGGCACGCCGTTGTTCGAGGTCTTGGCGAAACCGGCCGGGGCCTGGCCGTTCTGCGCCAGGCTGTAGAGCATGCGTCCGGTGCTGAAGATGCCGCCGTTGCAGGACGACAGCGCCGCGGTGATCACCACGAAGTTGATGATGCCGGCGGCGGTCTTGATACCCAGGCGCTCGAAGGTCATCACAAACGGGCTGCCCTGGGTGCCGATTTCGTTCCACGGGTAAATCGACAGGATCACGAACAAGGCGCCGACGTAGAACAGCAGAATCCGCCAGAATACCGAGCCAATCGCATTGGGAATGGTCTTCTGCGGGTTCTTGGCTTCACCGGCGGTCAGGCCGATCATCTCGACGCCGAGGTAGGCGAACATCACCATTTGCAGAGACATCAGCACGCCTTGCACGCCGTTGGGCATGAAGCCGCCGTGAGCCCAGAGATTGGAGATTCCCAGGGCGACGCCGTCATTACCGAAGCCAAATGCGATCACGCCGATGCCGCCGACCACCATTGCAATGATGGTGACGATCTTGATCAGGGCGAACCAGAATTCGAACTCACCGAAGGCTTTCACCGCGATCAGGTTGATCGAGCCCATGCTGATCAACGCCGCCAATGCCCAGATCCAGCGCGGCACGTCGGGGAACCAGACGCCCATGTACACCGCCACCGCAGTGATTTCCGCGACGCAGGTCACCAGCCACAGGAACCAGTAGTTCCAGCCGGTCAGAAAACCTGCCAACGGGCCGAGATAGTCTTGAGCGTAACGGCTGAACGAGCCGGCGACCGGGTTGTGCACGGCCATCTCGCCGAGGGCACGCATAATGACCAGGATCGCCAGACCGCCAATGATGTAAGAGAGCATGATGGCCGGGCCGGCCATTTCGATGGCCTTGGCCGAACCCAGGAACAGGCCGACGCCGATACAGGCACCGAGCGCCATCAAGCGAATATGCCGTTCGCCGAGTTCGCGTTTAAGCGGGCCGCCCTGAGCGGTCTCGCCGTGAGGCAGGTGATTGCCAACTGGCATAGGGGTACCTCGTCTTGTTATTGGATATGACCACCGAGTGTCGAAGCACCGACCGATAAGCCAGCGCTTCTGCGAAACCGGGCCTGCTTCATGGGCAGACACGTCTTGCAGGACCAAAACCTGCAAGATCAGCGGGCATGCAGTATAAAAAGCTTCCAGCAGGGTTTTTCACTCTATAAACCACAACATTCAGCCATAACTCTCGGCAAAAGCGCGGTTTACGGAGGGGCATTACCTGCCTTATGCAGGATTTATTCGCCACTAAAACGGCGCCGAGTATTGCACGGCAATGGTGCATCGTCATGCCCCTACTTCAGCAGCATTTACTACTTTGATACGTCTAGCTCGGCTATTACAGACGACATCACCGTCCCTGTGGCGAGGGAGCTTGCTCCCGCTCGGCTGCGCAGCAGTCGCAAACCCAACACACCGGTTTACCTGGCAGATCACGTTTGCAGGGATAGGGCCGCTTCGCAGCCCAGCGGGAGCAAGCTCCCTCGCCACAGGTCACAAGCCACAAGCCACAAGCCACAAGCCACAAGCCACAAGCCACAAGCCACAAGGAATGGTGCGTACCCGATATTTGGTTATTCACAATTTTTTCACCAACGCCAACCACCGTCTAAGCTTCAAGCAAGTCCGATCAATCTGCGTGAATGGATCAGTCGACTATGGGCGCTTTGTGGCAAACCGATTCGAGTAAAACCGTGGTTCCGACTGAACGAGTGGATGAAGCGCCTTTACCTGAGAAACCCCGTCGCTCCCGGCACGGCTGGGGGGCTTTCTGGTTGCTGTTGCTGATTATCCTGATTGTCCTGGGCCTCGCCGCGGCCAAGGAAATGCGCACCTCCAAGTTTCAGGCCCGGGAAATCAGCAAATACGCCGCCTCGCTGAAGTACGAGCTGCAACCCGGACACAGCGATGCGATTCGCTACCCTGGCGCAGGCCCGTTCGATCAGCGTTTGGGTTACAGCGCCATGGATGAGTTTCTACCGCGACTGCTCAAACGCGATTACGTAATAGCGGCACAAACCCGCTTTTCCCCAGCGCTGATGAATTACACCGACAAGGGTTTTTTTGTGCCCTATGCAGAAAAAATCCAGGCCGGGCTGTCGATCACCGATTGCCGCGCGGCCCCGTTGTACCAGTTCAAGTACCCCCAGCAACTCTATTCAAGCTTTGCCGCGATCCCGCCGGTCGTGGTCAGCAGTTTGCTGTTTATTGAAAACCGTTTTTTGCTCGATCCCCGTCAGCCTCTGGCCAACCCCGCCGTGGACTGGCCGCGGTTCGGCAGGGCGGCGTGGTCCCAAGTGGCCAAACTGTTGGGCCTGCCCGGTCAGTCGGCGGGCGGCAGTACGCTGGCCACGCAACTTGAGAAATATCGCCATTCGCCCGATGGCTTGACGGTGTCGGGCGCGGAAAAAATCCGGCAGATGATTTCCGCCAGCGTGCGCGCCTATCAGGCGGGGCCGGAAACCCTCCAGGCGCGACAAAACGTGATTCGCGACTACCTCAACAGTGTTCCGCTGTCGGCGGTACCGGGCCACGGTGAAGTACATGGCATGGCCGAAGGTCTGCGCGTCTGGTACGGCGCCGACTTCAACCAGGCCAATGAACGGCTGGCCAGCACCGATACCGATCCGAAAAGCCTGTCGGAAAAAGGCCTGGCCCTGCGCGAAATGCTGTCACTGATGATTGCTCAGCGCCGCCCTTCCCATTACTTGACCAAGGGTCGTGATGAATTGGCCAGCCTCACCGACAGCCATATTCGCCTGCTGTCTCAAAACGGCGTGATCGATGCGCCACTCGCCACGGCGGCATTGGCCAGTAAAGTGACTTACCGCGACTGGGCCACCCAGCCCACCATTCAGCCCATCGAAACCAATAAAGGCATCAGTGTGGCGCGCAGCCGCCTGGCCGGTTTGCTCAATCGTCCGCTGTATGACCTCGACCGCCTCGACCTGTCCGCCACCAGCACCTTGCAAGGCGAGCTGCAAACCCAGGCCACCGCATACCTCAAGCATCTGGCCGATCCAGCTTATGCCGCGGAAATCGGCCTGATCGGCGAACGCCTGCTCACCCCCACCAACACCGCGCAGGTGCGCTATAGCTTCACCCTGTTCGAATTGACCCCGGACGGTTCGCGCGTGCGGGTGCAAACCGACAGCACCGACCAGCCATTCGACATCAATGAAGGCAGCAAGCTGGAATTGGGCTCCACCGCAAAAATGCGCGTGCTCACCACCTACCTGCAGATCATGGCCGAACTGCACGATCGCTACGCCAGCATGAGCGTCGCCGAACTGAAGAAAACCGAAGTCGCCGACCCGGATCGCCTGACGCGCTGGGCCGTCGATTACATGATTCAGAACACCGACCGCAGCCTGCCGAAAATGCTCGGCGCCGCGCTGGATCGCAAATATTCCGCCAGCCCTGGCGAGGCCTTTTTCACCGGCGGCGGACTGCACACATTCGTCAACTTCCGCAAGGAAGACAACGGCCGCCTGCCGACCCTGCGCGATGCTCTGCGCGAATCGATCAACCTGCCGTTCATTCGGCTGATGCGTGACCTGGTGCGCTACAGCACTTACTCGGGGCCCAACAGCAGCGCCGAATTGCTCAAGGACGATCGCGACCCGCGGCGTCAGGAATACCTGGCCTCATTCGCCGACAAAGAAGGCACCTCGTTCCTGCTGAAGTTCTGGAAGAAATACCGCAACAAGGACACCCAGGCGCGGCTCGAAACCTTTCTCGACGGCATGCGCCCGACGCCGATTCGCATGGCCGCCGTGCATCGTTATCTATTCCCCCAAGCCGACCAGGAAGACTTCAATACCTTCGTACGCTCGCACCTCAAAGGCGCCAAGCTTCAAGAAAAACTGACCGATGAACGCCTCGAACGCCTCTACCTGAGTTATGGCCCTGGCAGCTACGACCTGCCGGATCAAGGCTTCATCGCCAAAGTCCACCCGCTGGATCTGTGGCTGATCGGCTACTTGCTGAATAACCCCGATGCCAAGTTCAGCCAGATCGTCAAAGCCAGTCAGTTCGAACGCCAGGAAGTCTACAGCTGGCTGTTCAAAAGCCGTCACAAGGGCGCCCGTGACAGCCGCATCCGCACCATGCTGGAGATCGAAGCGTTCCTCGACATTCACCAGCGCTGGCAGAAAGTCGGCTATCCGTTCGATCACCTGGTGCCATCGCTGGCCACCGCTATCGGCAGCTCGGGCGATCGCCCCGCTGCGTTGGCAGAGTTGATCGGCACCATTCTCAACGATGGTGTGCGGATGCCGACATTGCGTATCGACAGTCTGCACTTCGCGGCAGAGACGCCCTATGAAACCCGCCTGATCAACAATCCGGTGGTCGGCAAACGAGTGATGCCTTCGGAAGTGGCCGCCGCGATGCGCGAAGCCCTCTCACAAGTGGTGGACGCCGGCACCGCCAAACGCCTGGCCGGCAGCTTCAAACTGGCCGATGGCAGCCCGTTGGCCATGGGCGGCAAGACCGGCACCGGCGACAACCGCATTGAAGCCATCGGTTCCGGCGGGCGGATTCTCAGTTCCAAGTCAATCAACCGCACGGCAACTTTCGTGTTCTATATCGGCGACAAGCATTTCGGCACCCTCACCGCCTATGTTCCCGGTCGCACGGCGGAGAATTTCAAATTCACCTCGGCGTTGCCCGCGCAGGTGCTCAAGGGCATGGCGCCGATCCTGTCGCCTTATCTGCAACCGGGCACCCACACGTTGTGCCATGCCGGGACGGGATTACCGGTCGTCACTCAAGCTACGGCCGCACTGGGCACATCTGCACGTTAAAGGGTGGTATTCCTGTATTTTTCGCTCTTTGTTTATCGTTGGATTGAGGCGTCTTTCGGGGCAATCCAACCCTGTATTTGAGCTTTTTTCGACCATAGCACCTGCCTAACCTGAAGAGCCTGATTACAGCTTTAGACGGTTAGCACATGACGAATTTATCAAGGATTGATCAAAGACGCCGCAACACCAAAAACCAGGACGGCATTAATGACACCTGGATCGCGCAGGCGCTGCCCGCCTGGATCACCGACATTTCCCCTGTCAACGCTCGCGCATTAAAGGCTGTCCAGCGCGACTTCGCTCCGTTCAAAACCCATGCCCGCTCAGCTCATCATCAGCTCAAAGAGGCGATATCCGAGCACTGGTCTACCCAGAACGCCGTGGACGCCCTGCTTGATAACCTGACCGATGTTTATGCGTTTGCCGAGCCCCTGTTGAAAAAAACGCTCAGCGAGCACTACGGCGACATTGATGTCAGGAACACCTACCTGCGGCTTTACGCCGCCGTCGGCCGCCCATGGTGGGTGCACGATTTCAAGGGTGGCACGAAGGTCCGGACGGTCTCGTTACTGAACGCGGCCCTGCACAATTTCTCGGATGACGAAACATTTTCGGACTTTGCTTTTCTTGACGCGCCGGACCCGCGCGGACAGATGAAAACGCTGCACATCAACCACAGGATTACGGGAGCTCCGCTTACCGCCCAAGCGTTCAAGGCCATCTGCCGTGATCTGGACATCGGCGCCCGCTACCAGCAGGCACTGCGTCAGGCCCTCGGATTCGGCAGCCCCCAGGTCGCCAACAACGTGCGCACGGCGGTCATTGCCAGCCAAAAAGCCGCGTTGAAAGCAGCGGCACATTTGGCACTGCTGAACAAACACATTGATGCGCACGCCCATCGACTCATCCTCGATCTGGTCCATGGCCGACAAGATTTGAGGCTGGACGGCAAGCACGTGAGCTACTACAACCTGGCCATGATGGAAACGGTGCTGGCGGGCATTCTGTTGATCACAACCGACCCGGGACCGGGTGGCTCTCCCGGTCGCCTGATCGCCTATGTGCCACATGACAACCAACACCCACTCAAGGAATACCCCTCGCCCGCCGAGTTCATGGCCGAACTGACCCGCCAGTTGCGGGAAGAAAAACCCGCCAACGGACAGTCATCGGGTGGGTTCGGTTATCAACAGTTCTTCAGCCAGTTCGTGCCCCACAAGGAGCGAGGGCATTTCTTCGCCAGTCTCAATGAACGTCTGAGCACGGTGAAATGGCATCAGCAAGATCGACAGGCCGGCGGCCCCGTCTGGAGGGATACGCCGGTGGACAATCCCAACCTGAGTTTCAGCGTCCAGGCGATCACCGATGACTATCAAAACCGCTCGCCCGACCCGGCCCACGACGACCTTTGGCAATACCTGCTCCGGGTCAGGCTCAACAAGATCGTCAACGATGCCCGCGACCTCGCGATCTCCACCCAGGATGCCGACCGCATGGCCCGTTGGGCCTGGTGGGATAACCTGGAGAAGATGCTCTCGGATATTTTCAATGTGGCCCTGTTCGTGGTTACGCCGTTCGTGCCGGTGCTCGGTGAGCTGATGCTGACGTACACCGTTTACCAACTGACGGATGAGGTGTTCGAAGGCGTTGTGGACTGGGCAGAAGGACAGACCACCGAAGCGGCCGGGCATGTATTGGGCATAGTCGAAAACCTGGTTCAGTTCGGTATCTTCGGCAGCGCCGCCGAGCTCGGCAAATCCCTCTCCTCACCGTTCATCGACGCGATGAAACCGGTGCAATTGCCTGACGGCAGCCAACGCCTGTGGCACCCCGATCTCACCCCCTATCAACAGCACAACCTGTCATTGCCCGCCGATTCGACACCTGATGCCTGGGGGTTGCACCGGCATCAAGGCAAATCCATTCTGCCCCACGAGGGCAAACTGCTTGAGATCGAGCGAGAACCCTCCGGCCGGGTGCGGGTGATTCATCCCCGGCGGTCGGACGCTTATCGGCCGCAGGTGACGCACAATGGTCTGGGTGCCTTCGTGCATGAAGGCGAACAGCCCGGAGCCTGGAGTGAACGCCAACTGATGCGCCGGCTCGGGCATTCGGTCGAGCGCTTTAGCGACGGCGAACTGGAACAGATCCGCGCCATCAGCGGCACCGACCACGATGCGTTGCGGCGGATGTACGTCGAATCCGAAGCGCCACCGCCGCTGCTGGCCGATGCGCTGAAACGCTTCGAGGCGTATGAAGATGTCGCCCGGCTGGAAGAACAGATTCGCAGTGGTCTGCCGCTGACGCCTGATCCGGCTTCGGCCTGGTTCGAACAAACCGTGACCGAGCTGCCCGGCTGGCCTGAGGACAAGGCCCTGCGCGTGCTTCATCAAACCAGTGCTTCGGCCCAGGACCGCCTCTATGGCAATCCCGACGCCTCACCCTCGAACACCCTCAGCATCACGCTGACAGAGGTCATGGCCGGGCTGTTGCCCGAACGCGTGGTGGCGTTTCTGGATGAGCCCGAACTCGCCGTCATGCTCGGCCCCGACGTGCCACCGGCGCATCGGGCACAAGCCTTGCGCAATCAACTGGCCGACTACGTTGAAGGCCATATGAACAGGTTGGCCAAACAGACTTATCGCGCCCGGGAAAAAACCCGCGATCCGCAAGTGAGGCTGCTCAGAGACGCGTTCCCTGAACTGCCCTCAAGCATCAGCCAAACACTGCTGGCCAACGCCACGGGCGCGGAACGTTTCAAGATGCTCAGCGAAAAACGCCTTCCGTTGCGTATAAAAAATCAGGCCCGTGAACTGAATTTCGAAGTGCGCGCGGTCCGGGCAACCGAGAGCCTTTATGGGCATTCGGGGTTAACAGCGGACACCGAGCGTCTGCTCCTGAATACGCTGAGACTGCACAGCGACGTATTCACCGACCTGCGTGTCGACATCCGCGACGGCTCCCCGCACGGTCGCTTGCGCTGCAGCGTTGGCGCGCAATCTGCTACCCGGGTCAGGACGCTCGTCAGCAGCGGCGCACGCAACAAATACGAAGTGTTCGACGAGGACAATCGCCTTTACGGAGCCAGCAGCCTCTATGAGTCGTTGCTGCGCGCAATGCCTCAGGATCAGCGCAACGCCTTGGGTTTCCAGCTCGGCCAGGGCAAGGCGCTCAAACACTGGTTCAAGCAAATCCTCGTCACCCCTGAAGTCCGCAGAACGGCGCTCGCCGAAACACCGATTCGCTCGCAACGTGAGCGGATCACCACCCTGCTGTTACAGGGTGGGGGGCTGAGCAAGGATGGTTCCGCCTCACTGGATCGGCGGGTTCGCGACCTTTACCCGACCTTCAGCGCTGAGGAGGCCACACGATTTGTCGAGGACTTGACCGCGCAAGGTGACCCCCTGACCGCCCTTTCGGCGCTTGAGGATGAACTCGACGACCTGCGCGTCACCCTCAATCAGTGGCGCTATCAGCAACCCGACATCTGGGGGCCTGACCCCCAGGGTTTCCGCGACGGCGGCGGGCGCCACATCGCCGAACGGCTGATCGAGTGTTTCGAACGTCGAAGCCAGGTGTTCGATGAACGCAGCCTGCATCCCCACGGCGGTTATCGTCTCGATCTATCGGTGGAGCTGAGCAGTGTCAATCTTGAGACCTGGTGGAAACAGAAGCCCGATCTCAAGCGGTTTCTCGACAAAGTCTCGGTATTGAATCTGGACAACACGCGTTTCTCCAGCGAACCGGGCGGTCTGTTAAAGGACTTTGCGCACCTGGACGAATTAAGCGCCAGAGGCTGTCAACTGACTGAAATACCCCAAGGCATCACCGCGATGCACGTTCTGTCGACCCTGCGCCTGAACAACAACCACATCCGCCTGACAGCGCAAAGCGTTGAACAACTCAGCCGCCTGACCTACCTGAAAACCCTCAGGCTGGATCACAACCCCTTGGGCGCGCTACCGGACATCGGACACATGCCCGGCCTGATGATCGTCAGCCTGCGTGACACCGGCATTCACACCTGGCCCCGAGGCACCTTCGCCAAACCTCGACCGCGCGGTTTTTTCCTCGACTTGCAGAACAACCCGCTGGCGCGTATTCCCGATGTGATCCCGGGCTCGAACGATGCCTTTGTGGTCGCGCGCACCCGGCTCAACGCGCAAGCGCTCAGTGACGTGAACCGGTTGGCCTACGAAAACCTCAGGAGGTCCGTGGGGCTCAGCCCCCGACATGCCTATCCACCTGCCACCGACAACGATCTGGCCTTCTGGCCTGTCACTGACGACAGCGAATGGTGGACGCCCTCTCCCGGGCTTGGCCGATACCGTGGCGAGGCCTGGAGCGATCTGGCCGATGAACCGGACTCGGCGGGATTCTTTACCGTGATCCGCGGCCTCACCCAATCGGCGGACTATCGAGCTGGAGGCGAGTTTCGAACCGAACTGGCCAAGCGTGTCTGGCGAATGATCGATGCAGCCGACATGGATGCCGAGCTCAGGAACAGGCTCTTCACCATGGCCAGCTCACCCGTTAACTGCGCCGATGCCGGCGCTCAGTTGTTCAACAACATGGGGCTGGAAGTGCTGGCCTCGGAAGCCAGGTCATTGAGCATCTCGCCGCAGATGCTCGAACGTCAACTGGTGACCCTGGCCCGGAGTGCGGCGCGTCTGGATCATGTGAACGAGATTGCCCGGGCGGACATGCAGGAACGGATGGCCAGCGGCCTCACGCCGGATGAAGTCGAGGTCTATCTGGCCTACCAGACCGGTCTGGCCCGACGGCTGGACCTGCCCTGGCAATCACGAAGCATGCTTCACAGGCCGGTTGCCGGCGTGAGTGAGAGCATGATCGATCACGCCTACGGCGCGGTGCTGTCACTGGAGTACGGTGACGGGCTGGTGAACCAGATGCTGGAGCAACGCTTCTGGGTTGAATACCTGCGCGCGACGCACCCGCGAGCATTTGAGGAAAACACCGAGCTGTACGCGGTGGTCAAGGCCGGGTTACTGGCGGATTTGCGGCAGACGCAAAATGAACGGGCTCATACCCGGCACCGCACGGACGAATACAAAAACCAGCTCGCGGAAAAACTCAAAGACCTTGCCCGACAGCTTCCTGTCCCCGAGTCGGTTGTGTTCACTGGCAAGGAAATGACCGATGAGGTGTACAACCGATTGATCAACGACCTTTTCGAAGACGAAAAAGAGCTGGCGCGACGCCTGACCCGAATAGCATTGAGAATGGCAGGTCATTGATAACGCCCTGAACGTTTCGACCACTGCCAGATGCCGTACCTGGAGGCAAACAGTCAGCCGGTAAGTCAAGACGCACAACCTGTGGGAGCGTGGCTTGCCCGCGAAGAACGATGACGCGTAGTACCTGAAAAACCGCGGTGCATTCTTCGCGGGCAAGCCACGCTCCCACAGGATTTTCGTCGCTCAAATGTCTTAACTTACCGGCATTAGCCCAAGGCCTTTTCATATTTCCGAATCCCAGATCACGACGATGTTCCCGGTATAGCGGGCGGCGACGCCAGGTTGCAGCATGTAATCCATGTATTCGCTCGCGACTTCAAAGTGCAATATGCCCGGCCGATTGTTCACATAATTCAGGGCCTGGTATTTTTGCTGCTCCTCCTGCCCCACACGTATCAGACGACGGCGATTGACCGGTACGCCAGCGAGATCGGTCAAGCCATCGGGCAGGGTGACGCTGAGTTCCACCAGGACGGCACGCTGCGAAACGGGATCGCGAATCATGCAGTCGTAAAGCCCGGGGATTTCACAGCCGATTTGCATCTTGAACCGTGACGACGCCGAGATATTGAAGACCTGGTCGCGGAACAGACGTACCGGTTTTCGTCCATGTTGCAGCCAGTTTTGCCACCCGCCGGCCGGCTCCAGCACGACTTTGTTACCACCCGGTGGAATATCGACCTTCAGCGTATGCTCAACATTGAGGGTAAAACTCAATGTCAGCGCGGAGTCGCTCGGCTGCATGATATCGCCCATGTCGAAGTCCATGCCCGGGCCGACGCTGTAGGTCAAATCGCCGATGAAAATTCCGGAAGACATGTGCAGCGGATCGGGTGTTCTCAATTCATAACCGATTTGCACCTGCTCATACCTGAACGTCTCGATTCGATAACCCGCAATTGCAGCACACTCGCCCGATGTGGGCGTCAGCCAGAAAAAAGTGCGCCACGCTGGCTGCACGTACATGCCGCCACCAGAGCTCATGCAGGGCGCAGGTGGTGCCCATGTCCAGTCGGTCCCTCCCCATAAACGGCGGTGCCAGACCGAATTATCATTGGATGGTGAGCCTTCACCGACCAGGTTTTGCGCCGTATCGGGAAGCATGTAACGGCCACCGATAGAAACAATACGAACTTCGACCTCCGATGTCTCTGGCTGACCGTCAGCCTTTCTGATCGTGAGCCGTCGCCAGTCGGCCGGCACTTTGAACATTGCCCCTTTGCGGCGATCGGCATGCCCGGCCAGGATAGGGGCGATTGATTGAAACTCAATGGGGACAAGCAATGAGAACAACCCCTGCTCCTTGCAGAATTCGGGTTGCTGTGCGCAATGTCCGCTCACAGGGGTGTCATTGGTGAACTTGTTTTCATGGGGTTTGGACGGATCCGGCCTGAACGAGGCGCTGATGTCCATGGTCGCGCCGATCGCCGATTCAACGGTTAATGCACACAACAACACCCACCCCGCGCTGCCCTGGAGGAGGGTTTTACAAACCTTCACTGATTTCATCTTCGCTCATGACTCCCTGTCATGGGATGGAGGACGTTTTTTAACGGGCTCAGGGCGCCACGGCACTGAACACCAACAGCACGTTGCCGTAGTAACTACCCGGTTTATAACCTCCAGTGGGGATTGTCGGCTCGATGTCCAACCGCACCCGACTGCCCGCCATGGCCTCCTGTGCCGAGACCACTTGCCGGGGCTGAGCGTCGTGACTCAGCGCCTGACCGTTGAAGCTGACGCGCAGGTATATATTCTCGGCATCGTTGCCGTTGGATATGTAAGGTTCACTCTCCAGCCGCGCCTCAATCGCGCTGGTGTCGTGCTTGACGTCGAAATACTTGCGCAAACCGCCCAAGGTTGAAGTATGAGGATTCCACGGCAATCTCTGCTCGCGATGAATCCAGTCCGTTTCCGCCGGTATCACGTAAAACGCCAAGGTGGGGATGTTCACCGAAATTTCGAACTCATGTTCTTCCCGCGCCGCGAACACCTGGGAGCTCATCAGCGTCGCGGCACTCAACGATGCCGCGAAGGCCCATTGCTTGATCATGTCTGGTACCTGTTCATCAAAGAAAACCGCAGCAACACGGGTCGGTGCTACCGGCTGGCAATGCGCATGGTCTTTTTGGCCTGGCCTTCAATCAGCTGGAAGCGGTACTCACGACCGGGTTTTTTCTCGAACTGAAAACTCTTTCCCGCGAGGATGTGGTGCTTGGTGGTCGGCTCGCATTCGGTCTCGACCTTCAGCGAGCAGTTCTTGAACTCGTCGACTATCACCACGGTGTTGCCGTTGTTGCGAATGCTGTAAGTGCCCGGACCATCATCGATCACGCTGTCGTAACGGGTGTTTTTCGGTCGCACGAAGAACACCGTGCCAAAACCGGCCATCACGTTGACCCCCGCCGACAGGTTCTTTTTGTAGGTGTCGCGGTCCTCCTCGGAAACGGCGAACTCATCCTCCTTTTCCGGCACCACGGGTACGAAGCGCACGCGAAAATACCGCTCTGTTTCACGCTCGCCCATGTACAACAGACGCGAACCCTGCATGCCATTAACGGGCACGATCAGCCGCGCGGGGCTGGCCATCAATCCATCGCGGGCGCTGGCATCTGCCTGGCTCTTGACCGGCACTTCGCGGGGCGTGCCATCGGCGTCGTAGATGATTTCCAGAATGTTGACCTTGACGAAAGCCGTGCTGTCGCCACCATTGAATACCCGTTTCAAATAGGTACTTTTATCGCCATCCAGATAGTCGTAGACCGTCCCGACGTTGATGTTGGGTGCCGCCTGAACGGCCAGGGAAAACCCGCCCAGACTTACCAGTGCAAGCAGACGCTTCATAACCTTGAACCTCATGACATTGAATACAACGCTGGCTCGATAACTCGATAAACAGCCCATCAGACTTCCGAATCCCAGATCACCGTGGCTGTCCCGACATAGTCGCCGGCCTCGCCGGGGCGGACCATGAGATCCATGTAAATGGGGTCAATTTCGAAGTGCAGAACACCGGGGGCCCGGTCCACATAGAAAGCGGGTTGAAACTGTGGCGGGTTCAAATTTGCCGGGATTAATTGCAGTCGCTTGACTGGTTGCCCGGTTAGGTCCGTCAAGCCGTCAGGCAGGCTGACTCTGATATTCACATTTGCGTTGCGTCCCGTAAGACGATCTCTAATCTGACAACCCTGAAACCCGACAACGTTGCACTGCAGGATCATTTTGAACCGCGAAGACGCCGAGATATTGAAGGTCTGGTCCCGGAACAGCCGCACCGGTTTGCGCCCGTTTTGCAGCCAGTTTTGCCAGCCACCCTCCGGGACCAGTTCGACCTTGTTGCCGCCGGGAGGAATGTCGACTTTGAGGGTGTGCTGTACGTCGAGATTGAAGTTCAAGGTCAACGTCGAACTGCTCGGCAGCATGACGTCCCCCATATCAAAATCGCCGCCAGGGCCGACGGTGTAGGTCAGTGCCCCAACGTACTGTCCCGTTTTCATTCCCAAAGGGTTCGGGGTTTCAAGTTCGTAGGCAAAGTCCAGGTACTCGAAGCGCAGCCACGGCACATCGAACTTTGCCTGTTTTGCGCATTCGCCCTGCGAGGGTGTTTTCCAGAAGAATTTGTAAGATATGTTTGTGAGGAGACCTACCCCGCTGTAAACGCATGGTGCGGGCGCGTAAACCCAGCTCGCCCCCCATAAAAGACCGTGGGCAAGTGTGTAGTTATCAGCGCCCCCCACCAGCTGCATTACGTCCTGAGTCACGTACCTGGACCCGATGCCGGCAATCCGGACCCTTACCGTCTCCGGTTCGTGGGTACTTTCGTGGTAGACCGTGAGGTCCCGCCATTGCGAGGGCACTGTGAGCATGGCGCCACTACGTGGGGAAGAATGATTGGCAGCAATAGGCGCTCGGGAATTGAACTCGATCGGGACCTGCAAACTGAACATCTGGTTACTGGCGCACTCCTCCGGAAAGGTTGCACAGTAACCACTGGGCGGCGTTGTATTTTCAAATTTGTTTTGATGAGGTTGCGCAGAGTCAGGCTTGAATCGAGCGGTGATGGACACCGACTCCGCCTCCGCTGATTGTTGAACGCCGACAATCAAAAAACTGACGATCGAAAGCGCAAGAAACTTGCCGTACCGCCTTTTATGAGTCATGGGTTTATAGTCCGAAAGTTAATATCAGTGTGCGGCATCAGCCCGCTGTTTCAGGCGCAAACGTTGCGTCCGCCAAGGTGTCCGGGCTGCAGCGCAGGTCACCGATCATCAGCACGTCGTTTTCACTGCGGTACTTGCCGGTATCGAGGCGGAACTGGCACAGCAACTGATCGGCGTAACGCACTTGCAGAGTCGGCGAGCCGGCGTTCATTTCCATGGAGAAGAACCCGTCGACTTCACTCACCCCGCGGCTGGCGTGGTTGATCACGTGATGCCCCTTGAGCGGCCGACCTTGTGGGTCAAGCAGGCGACCGAGCACGGTCAGGGTTTTCATCACGCGCACCTTGCGGTACTCCACCCCGCCCTTGTTCAGGTGGTAACGGGTGCGCGCCGGCTCGATGGTCGCCGCCGGAACGTGATTGCCTTCGAAATCGAAGCTCACCGAGCTGTTTTTGTAGGCGGTGATGGGGATGAAATTGCGCCCCGGTCGCAAGGCGGCGCTGCCGCCGCTGAGGTCGTCGGCGCGCAAGGCGATGCCGTCGATATCGGATTCGACATCGACGATCATCCCGGCGCCCCGCCCCTGAGGCTGGCTGGTCATCACCATCTGCTGGGCGCCGATGGCAACCGTGCTGTCCAGGTTCAGGCCACCGGTAAAGTTGCCGTTGTAGGACGAGCGCTGCACAAACCCGTCGCCCCGCATCGTGTCGGTACTGAAGTTCGCCAGGCTCGACACGCCGACGCCATAGGTGTCGGTGAGTGCCGTTACCGAAACGCTCTGCAATATGTGGTCCTGCAGGTCTTTGCGGTAACCCAGGGAGGCGTTGTTGTCACGGCTGCCATCGCGCGCCGTGCGCGAACCGATGCTGCCGGATATTTGTTGCCCCGGCGCCCCCAGCGCGACGTTGACGCTCAGGTCGACGCCGCGATTACGATCATTGCCGCTGCTGTAGCTACCGGGACGATCGAACAGCGACAGGCGCCAACTGGCATCGCTGCCAAACAGCTCGCCGCGCTGCGTCCATCCCAGGTCCACGCCAACGCCTTCGACATTGCCTTCGCTGTGGGACACCCGCGCGTTGACCGAGCTTTTGCGACTGATGCGGTGGCTCAGCGCCAGGGATGAATTGCTGGTCTGGCCGGTGAACACATTTTGTTGGCGCACCCGGGTACCGTCGGGCAGGGTGTCATAGGTGTAAGTGGTGTCGAGCCAGCTGCGGTTATGGCTGACCACCAGGCTGCCAGAGCCATAGTTGTACAAGCCTTGCAGATCGACCCCGGTGCCGTGGTCTTCGGTCTGATACACGTTGGCGTAAACGCTGAGGCTGTTGGCCAGGGTCCAGTCGATGGAGCTGCCGTATTGCAGTTTCTCGCGTACCTGACGCAACGACAGTCCGAGAATGGCCCTGGGGTGCAGCAGGTAGTTGATTGACGCGCCCGCCGCGGCATCACCACTGGCCTGTTGATCCCAGTTGCTGAACAGCTTGCGTTCCTGCCCGGCAAACAGGTTGTAGCGCCAGCGCTCATCGAAGTTGCGCCAGTTGTTCGGCTTGTACACCAGCTCCTGGGTCGTCGAGGTGATTTGACCGTCTTCGATCAGGCGTACTTCCACTTCGTAAATGCCACCGGGCAACGGCCGGGTGTCGAGGGTTTGCAAGCCGGCCGGCACCGATTGGGTATTGATCAGCAAACCGTCGCGGAAAATTTCCACCGAGGCCTGCCGGTTGGCAGTGACATAGATCGGATAGACGCTCGGTTTCGGGGTGTCGATCGCCAGGCTGTCGGAACTGCCGAACATCATGCCCATCGCAGTATCGGGGCTGGTGCCGAAAGTGCGCGGCTGGCGGGTCAGGCCTTCGGAATTGGGCGTGAAGAAGCCCAGGCGAAAAAAGCTGCCTTGCAATTCACGCTGGGTATGGAGTTCATGTATGGCGTGATAAAGCTTGTCATCGGGCCCACCGAGACGGGCCAGCTGCATGTTGAATGTCTGGCTCCAATTGCCCAGGCTGCCATTGGCTTCCAGGCCAAAACGGCCGCCCAGATCCTGTTCCTGCCCACCATTGAGGTTGAGCTGATTGCGCACGATCAAGCCACTGCTGCCACCCTCGGGCTGGTCGTAGTAGCGCTTGGCTTCGGTGTCGCGTTCGGCGTTTTCAGTACCGATGGACACCAATGAATTTTGCAGGTTGTAGTGGATCGCCTGCAGTTGTTCCGGACACGCACCCGTGCAGGCGCCAAGGGCCACGCCCGACTTCAGGTAAGTTGCCCAGGCATCACGTTCGACGGCACCAATGTTACTGTCACTGGTGTCGGTGAATTCAAGTAAGGTAATGCGATCATCGCGAGACAATATAATCATCGCCTCGCCCAGTGGCTGTTGATCAAGTTCAACCCGAACCGCTAACGGAACATCAAAGAAGTGTTCTTCGAAGTCCGCCGGCAAACCTTTGGCCTGAGACAACAAACTTCTCGGCGTATTAGCAACAGTGGCGGGCGCTGCAAATGCACTACTACAAAGCAGCAACGCAAGCGCAGCCGCGATGGGCGTCATCGGGAACATGAACACGTACTCTAATTACCAATAGATTAAAGCCCGGCCGGTAAAAAAACATTTACCGACCGGCTGCGTTACTTGGACAAGTAAGCGTTTGCTGTCACGTCAGACACTCATGGAGTGATGATAGGAAGAACGGCATCGAAACTCATGGCAACAGTGCCGGTGTAGTCCGCAGCAGGATGGTTGGTACCCACCGCGCTGATGTTGAGCGCCGCGCGATAGTTCGCATCGGACTCTTGTTCACCGACGACCAACTGCGGCGTAGTGGTGAGCGTAACGCCATTGAACGCAACGGTAAGAGGAATCGTGTTGGCGCCGCCGTAGAGCATTGGCGTACTTTCCACGCTGGCGTGAACCGAACCATTATTGTTGCGTACATCGAAGTAACCGACCAAAGGCGTCAGGGTATTGGAGCCTGTGCGCGGGCTCATGTCCTGATCCTTGTTGACCAGATCCGGATCGACAGGTGTCACGTAGAAACCGTTTTCCGGCACGGTGGCGATCAGACTGATGGAGTGTCGCGCTTCCCCGGCGGCAAAAGCCATGGAGGAACTCAGCGCCAGAATGGCCAGTGGAGCAGTCATCGCAATTTTCTTGAACATCATCTAATACCTGTCTTTTTATCTAAGGATTGGCTCATTGAAGTCAGAACACCTGTGATCGGCCACATAACCGTCCAGAGGTTTTGTTGAACTTTCAATGCCGGGAGATCATCAAGCAATCTCTCCTGAAAGTAAGCAGGCAACTTCTGATGAGCGTGTAGCCAAATGAACATGACGGCAGCGTGAAAAAACCCGAAATATTGAAATAATCAAACAGTGACTGTAAGAGACGGACTACAAATCATGCAAAACACGACCTGATTTACTTGTCCAACACCGTGCAACTTCCGTAAGACAAGTACCACACGCCCTGAAATTAAAGGTTAATGTCCACGTATTAGAGAGTTAACACTAATTCTCTGTAATTAACAGGTATATGAATGTGAATTCCTTTGTGTTTTTTCCCTCGTCCAATGGTTTTTTTCGTCCCGGCACAGAGGCGCCGTTGGTCTGAAGCGCTTGCTCTGGCCTTAAGATATATCTTACGTTGTATCTAAACATGACGAGAGAACGCAAAAATGAGAGACCATCATTCCCCCCACCGCGAACACGGCGAAGGCCGCGACGGCTTCGAGAAACGCCCAGGACCCGGCCGCGAACGTGGCGGGCGCGGCCCACGGGTATTCGCCCCCGGCGACCTGAAATTGCTGCTGCTGGCACTGATCGCCGAGCAGCCGTGCCACGGCTATGACCTGATCCGCCAGATCGAAAGCATGTTCGACGGCGCCTACAGCCCCAGCCCCGGTGTGATCTACCCGACTCTGACCTTCCTTGAAGAAAGCGAAATGATCCTGGGCGATGCCGAAGGCGGAAAAAAACGCTACAGCATCACCGACGCCGGACGTCTGTCATTAAGCGAGCAGGCGATTGCCCTGGACGGCGTGCGCATGCGTATCGAAGTCAGCAAGCGCTCATTGCGCGGCCATGACCGCCCCGCCGAAATTCACGAAGCGGTGCACAACCTGCGCCATGCCTTGCAAATGCACCATGGCCGCTGGAGCCCGGAAGAAATCCTGCGGGTACGCGATCTACTCAATAACACCGCCAAGGCCATCGTCGATGGCCCCGCTGTTCAACCTGTTCAGGAGAAAGCCGAATGACTGACGTGATCCTGCAATCCCCATCCCAATCCATTCACCGCGTCATGCATGAGCTCAAACGCCGTCGCCTGAAAGTGTTGCGAGTGGTCGACCTGACGCCGCGTATGCGCAGGATTACGCTGGGTGGCCCTGAGCTGGCAGGCTTCATCAGCCTCGGGACGGACGACCATGTAAAACTGCTGTTCCCGCAAAATGCCGAGCAAGAGGCAGCGCTGGAAAACCTGGTGCTGGGCGCCGGCAAAGACAACGGCCCGTTGCCCGAAATGCGCGACTACACCCCGCGCCGCTACGACCTCGACACCCTGGAACTGGACATCGACTTCGTGCTGCACGGCGACGGCCCTGCCTCGACCTGGGCCGAGCAGGCCAAACCTGGCCAGTTCTTGCAAATCGGCGGGCCACGGGGCTCGATGATCGTGCCGGACATCTTCGACAGCTATTTGCTGATCGGCGACGAAACCGCCCTGCCCGCCATCGCCCGCCGGCTCGAAGGCCTGGCGGCCAACCGGCGTGCGCTGGTGATCGTGGAAGTGGAGAACGGCGCCGAACAACAACGCCTGGAAAGCGCCGCCCAGGTCGATGTGATCTGGGTGCTGCGTGAGGGAGGCAAAAACAACCTGCTGACCACCGTGCAACAGATCAAGGTGCCCGATGGCAATCTGTATGCGTGGGTGGCGACTGAGTCCAAAGTGTCGCGGCAGATCCGTCGGGTATTGCTCGATGAGCACGGGCTGGATGAGCAATTCGTCAAAGCGGTCGGCTACTGGCGACTGGATGACAGTGACGAGGAATAACCGCCTCTCTCTCGGGCCCCTTCGCGAGCAAGCCCGCTCCCACACTGAATCGAGTCGCATACAAAAAATGTGTCCAGCGGAGATCAAATGTGGGAGCGGGCTTGCTCGCGAAAGCGATTTCAGTCTCGCTACCGGTCCGAGCCTGTGCCAAGTCGCCCCTGCCACCGATCCAGCCCGACCACCAACAACGCAATCACCACAAACCCCGCCAACAATCCCCCTGCATTCACAAACACCTGTGGATAACCCAGCTTGTCCACATCAATGAACGGATACGGATAAACCGCCAGCAGATGCCCGCGCCATAACGCATAGCCGAAGTACACCAGCGGATAGATCACCCACAGCGCAATGTGCCGCAGCCGCAACGTGCCTTTGGGCACACAGAACCACCAATAAACCAGAAACAGCAGCGGCATGACGTCATGCATCAGCTCATCGGCCAGCCATTGCCAGCCTTCTGGATGCCATAAATGGCGCAACAACAGGCTGTACGCCACACCGACCACGGCGATGCTCACCGCAATCCCAGTGCTCACCCATGGCTGCAAAAACCAGCGTCGCGCAGCGGATTCGCGGGACGTCAGTTCACAGGTCAGCACCACCGCCACCAGCGTGTTTGTCAGCACGGTGAAGAAACTGAAAAAACTCACCAGCCCACCCAGCAGACTGGCCGCGATACTCCAGCGGGCATAGAGAATCAGGTACATCTGAATGCTCAAGCCCGCCCAGCCCAGAATTGCCGCCACGGCAACACAACGACGCCTCGCGGTCGAGGGTATGACCATGCTCAGACCGGGCGCTTGGTGCGCATCAGCTTCACGTACAGGCGTTCGACCTTCTCCCGCGCCCACGGGGTTTTGCGCAGGAACGTCAGGCTCGACTTGATGCTCGGGTCGCTCTTGAAGCAGCGGATATCGATACGCTCGGCCAGCCCCGACCATTCGTAGTGTTCAACCAGGGCGTTGAGGATCTGTTCCAGCGTCACGCCATGCAGGGGGTTGGTGTTCTGTTCGGTCATGCCGGGCCTTCGAGCGATGAAAGGATGGGAAGCCGCGCACCTTAGCGGAGGCTTTCGCCCGGTGGAAGGGCTCCGGACAGAGGCATTCGTCAGATGCTGAATTAACTGTAGGCGAGTTGGCCATCATCTGAGGGGCAAACGTCAGGAGATACTGCCAGGGCTCAGTAATAACGACGCGGGTCCGAATCGATCAGACTGGCCAGCTTGGTCAGGGCAAACCTCAATTCGTCCTGGCTGGTGGGCGACATCAACACCAATCGCACGCAGCGGGTAATGCCGCTACGTTCGGCCTGGAACTGGGTGCCACTGAGGACCAACACACCGTTGGCACGGGCCAGCATGGTGAATTCGTCACTGGTCCAGGGTTCGGGCAACGTCAACCAGACGTGGTAGGAATACGGCTGGGTCTTGAGCTCGAAATTGGCGAAGATTTCCTGAGCAATCGCCTGCCGCCCGGCGGCTTCGTTGCGCTGAATACGGATCAGCTTTTTATCCAACCCCTGCATGATCACATTACTGGCCAACTGAGCGGTCAATGGCGACGGCATCCAGACGCTGCTGCGTACCATGGAGGTCAGGCGCGACAGCAGTTTCGGCGGGCTATAGAGATAGCCAATCCGCAAGGCCGGCATGACCGACTTGGACAGACTGGTCAGGTACACCGAACGATCCGGGGCAAACGCCGACAGTGGTTTGATCGACGGGTCTGTGGCCAGAAAACCGTAGATGTCATCGTCCAGAATGATGAAGTCGAACTCCTCGGCCAACGCCGCGATTTGCGCCCGACGTTTTTGCGACATGATTGCGGCCGTCGGGTTCTGACAGGTCGCCACGCAGACCAGCATCGCCGGTTTCTCACGCTGGCACAGTTCGCGTAACGCTTCGGGAATGATCCCTTCATCGTCCATTGGCACGCCACGCAGACGTCGTTCCAGCCCATGGGCAAGGGAAATGATGCCGGGGTAGCACAGCGCCTCGCAGAGCACCAGATCACCGGCGTTGGTCAGCGCACTCATCGCGACCATCAAACCATGCTGTGCGCCGGCGGTGATCACCACTTGCTGCCATTGTGCATCGGGCAACGAATGGCGCAGCCATTGCGCGCCCGCCTCGCGATGAGCCGGATGACCGCCATCGGGTGCGTAATCGAGGGCATGGGCAAAATCCGTGCTTTTGGCCATGTCCACCAATGCGCCGCGCAACCAGTACTCCAGGGTTTCGCTGTAAGGCTTGATGATCGAAAGATCCAGTAATTCAGACTGTCCAAGATTCAGCGAGACGGCACTGTTGCTGGCCGGCAATTCCAACTGCTTCTGGTTGAGTACATAAGTGCCACGCCCCACTTCCCCCTGCACCAGACGCCGCCGATGGGCTTCGCTATAGGCACGGCTGATGGTACCGGGCGTGACATTCAGCGTGGTGGCCAGCTCCCGCAGAGTCGGCAGACGATCACCTTCGTTCAGCACGCCGTTGCTGATATCGCGCGCCAACGCGTCGGCAATCGACAAATACATCGGCTGGCTGAACTCGCTTAGCTGAGGAACCCACATGAATGATCACTACCCATCGTAGAAATGATGAATATCCGAGCATATCACATGGTGGTTAGGCAACTAATAAATGGACTCAATCAATAAATTGAGTCGATTGATTCGGCGATTGAATCGAAAATCATCTTTCATGAAAAATATTTTTAAACAACAATAATTACTTAAAAATCAATTGCCTATCTGGAAAAAATCTGACAAATACACCTTGATAGCAAAAAAACATCTCGTAACAACCTTCTCACCTATTGAATCAACTCAATTCATTCAAATACACTCATCTCGAATCGAAGCAATCGACTCAATCTCAATTCTGAATCACCGCGTGCCCGCCACGCCAAGTCGAGACATCATGGACACACTCAGAAAGGATCTATCCCTGTCAGCGGTCATTGCAGGCTTCATCGCCGTGATCATTTCCTATGCCGGCCCGCTGATCATCGTGTTTCAGGCGGCCCGGGAGGCACACCTGCCCAATGATCAGGTGTCGTCCTGGATCTGGGCGATTTCCATCGGCAGCGGCATTACCGGTCTGTTATTGAGCTGGCGTTTGCGAGTTCCGGTGATTACGGCTTGGTCGACACCAGGCGCGGCGTTGCTGGTGTCGATGCTGCCCACGGTCTCCCTGCCCGAGGCCATCGGCGCCTATGTGGCGGCTTCGGTGATTATCGCGGTGGTCGGCCTGTCCGGTGCGTTCGACAAACTGATGAGTCGCCTGCCAAAAGCCATCGCCGCCGCCATGCTCGCCGGCATCCTGTTTCGTTTCGGCGCCGAACTCTTCACCTCGATCAAGCTGCAGCCGAGCCTGGTGCTGTCAATGATCGCGGCGTACCTGATCTTCAAACGCTTTTCACCGCGCTACGCCATCCTGTCGGTATTGATTGTCGGCTGCGCCGTGGCCGCCTCGTTCGGTGAACTCAACACAGGTTCGATCACCATCGATGTCGCCCACCCGATCTTTATCGCCCCGCAGTGGAGCTGGCACGCGATCATCAATATCGGCCTGCCGCTGGCCCTCGTCACCCTGACCGGGCAGTACGTGCCGGGCATGGCGGTGTTGCGCACCTCGGGCTACAACACCCCCGCGCGTTCGATCATTTCGGTCACGGCCATCGGTTCCATCTTGATGGCGCCATTCGGCTCCCATGGCTTTAACCTCGCGGCCATCACCGCCGCTATCTGCACCGGCCGCGAAGCCCATGAAGATCGCGACAAGCGTTACATCGCCGGGATCGCCTGCGGGGTGTTCTACATTCTGATGGGCACCTTCGGCGCGACCCTGGCTTCGGTGTTTTCTGCCTTGCCCAAAGAGCTGATCGCCTCGCTCGCCGGCCTGGCCCTGTTCGGGGCGATCAGCGCCGGGCTGACCGGTGCCATGGCTGACGAGAAACAACGTGAAGCGGCGCTGATCACCTTCCTGGTCACCGCCTCGGGCATGAGTTTCCTGGGGCTGGCCGCTGCATTCTGGGGGCTGATCTTCGGGCTCGTGGCACATTTCGTACTGACCTACACCCGGGAAAGCAAAGCCAGCACCGTCGCCGAGGGCAGCCGACCATGACCGCCCGTTACGACTTCATCGTAGTCGGCGGCGGGATTGCCGGGGTATCCGCCGCCTATGAACTGGCGGCTCACGGCAGCGTGTGCCTGCTTGAACGCGAATCGCAACTGGCCTATCACACCACCGGGCGTTCGGCGGCGATTTCCATGGAAAGCTACGGCAACCAGCAGATCCGCTCGCTGACTTGTGCCTCCCGGAGCTTTTTCGAGAATCCGCCCGAGGGGCTCGCCGAACATCCATTGTGGGCACCACGGGGCGCGTTGATCGTGGCCCAGGCGGCACGTGTGGATAAGTTGGCCGCCCGTTTCACCGCGGTTCTCGGACAGGTGCCAACCGCGCAGTTCCTCGACGAGAAACAAGTCCTTGAGCTGGTGCCTTACTTGGCAGAGGGCGCGTGGAGCGCAGGGATTTTCGAACCCAGCGCCTTCGATCTGGATGTACACGGCATTCATGGTGCCTATCTTGGCGGCCTGCGCGCTCGCGGCGGTGTGGTCAAACGTGAGACCGAAGTGCTGC
The DNA here is from genome assembly GCF_000282495.1 of Pseudomonas sp. GM79. Taxonomy (GTDB): domain Bacteria; phylum Pseudomonadota; class Gammaproteobacteria; order Pseudomonadales; family Pseudomonadaceae; genus Aquipseudomonas. The sequence continues at coordinate 8,173 of NZ_AKJE01000050.1, read as the reverse complement.
GAGGCCAGTACCGTGCCGGTCACTGGGCTTTGCACACCCAGGATGGCCAGCACCTGGAGACCGCAATTGTGGTCAACGCCGCCGGCGCCTGGGCCGATGAATTGGCCGAGCGCTGCGGTTTGCCCAAGGTAGGTGTGCGGCCACTGCGCCGCACGGTGCTGGCGGTCGATCCGCAATGCGACGTGCACCGCACGCCATACCTGGGAACGGTCGACGAAGACATTTTCATCAAGCCGGAGGCCGGACGCCTGATCGTCTCGCCTTGCGATGAAAGCCCGTCGTTGCCTTGCGATGCCCTGCCGGATGAGCTTGACCTGGCCATCACCATGGATCGCCTGCAAAGCACCACGCGGCTGCGCCCTCGCTCGATCATCAACAAATGGGCAGGCCTGCGCACCTTTGTTGCCGACCGTTCGCCGGTACTGGGCCAGGACCCGTTGCAGGACAGTTTCATCTGGCTTGCCGCACTGGGCGGCTACGGCATTCAGGCCGCACCGGCCATTGCCCGGTTGTGCAGCCACGCCGCACTGGGCAGCGCGATGCCGTCCGACCTGGCGGCCCTGCACCTCAACTACCAGCACTTTTCCCCGGCGCGTTGCCGCGACGAGGAATTCTCGGCCCTGGCCGTGCGACAGGTTGCCGATTTGCACTAACCCCCCAACCCACTAACAAGGATCGTCATCATGCAGACCAACGCTCAACTCCAGCCCTTGGCCAAGCCTTTCCTGGGCGAAGAAAACGTCATCTTCACCGACAAGGCCCCGCTACCCCTGGGTACTTACTCCCAAGGCATCAAGGTCAGTCACGGGCAGACCATCTACCTGTCGGCACAGACCCCGGTCTCGGCGTTGAACAACGAAGTGCTGGCTCAGGATTTCGAAGGGCAACTGCGTCAGACCCTGGACAATCTGGCGCAGATGGCCGAAGCCGCGGGCGGCACCCTGGCGAACGTGGTCAAGGTCACTGCGTTCATCACGGACCTGAGCGAGTTCCCGACCCTGAACCGGGTCATGGAAGAGTATTTCACCCAGCCTTATCCAGCCCGCACCACCGCCGGCGCCAGCGCCTTGGCGCGCAATACCCTGGTCGCCATCGACGCCATCATGGTGGTCTGAAAAAGCCTTCAGACAGCGAAGTACCCGTCGGTCCGGCGCATCGGAGTGATCCGTGGTTCTGCGCTGAACCGACGTTGTCAGGGAAGCGTACTTTCAAGGGTTGGCCATGAAGAAGTCTTACAGAGAGTATGTGTTGCAGTGCCTGGCTTGCGAACGCCGCTACCAGCCACATGAAGTCAGCTATTACTGCCCCCATTGCAAAATCGATGGCGCTCTCGATGCGCTCTACGATTACCCGACACTGGCGCGCGAATGGTCAAGGGACAGCCTGGCTCACGACCACGCCCGGGGAATGTGGCGTTATGACCGGCTGATGCCGCTGAACTCCACGCAATTCATTCCGCCATTACTGGTGGGTAACACGCCGTTGTATTCACGCCCCGAACTGCTCGGCACAGGTGCGCCGATCAAGGTCTTCATCAAGGATGAATCCCGGCAGCCTACCGGCTCATTGAAGGATCGCGCCAGTGCCCTGGCGGTAGCCCACGCGATGCAAACCGGTGCGCGTACCGTCGCCGTCGCCAGCACTGGTAATGCCGCCTCGGCGCTGGCCGGAATGAGCGCGAGCCTGGGTCTGCGCAACGTGATTTACCTGCCCAAAAGTGCTCCCCGCGAGAAACTCGCACAAATGCTGGGCTACGGCGCCGAGATCGTACTGGTCGACGGGCAATACGACGAAGCGTTCGAACAATGCTTCGACGCCTGCGAAACCCACGGCTGGTACAACCGCACCACCGGCATCAATTCGTACATGAGCGAAGGCAAGAAAACCGTGGCTTTCGAGATGTGCGAACAGCTCGCCTGGCAAGTCCCCGACCTGGTGTTTGTCCCTGTCGGCAATGGCTGCATCCTGGGTTCGGTGTACAAAGGCTTCTTCGATCTGCTGCAACTGGGCTGGATTGAACGCATGCCACGGCTGATCGGCGTACAGGCACAAAACAGCAATTTCATGTATCGGGCCTGGTGCAGCGACCAGCCGATGCAACAGACCGAACGCATTGCTCCCACCAGCCTCGCCAGCAGCATCAACGTGGCCCTGCCGCGCGATCGTCTCAAGGCCTTGCGCGCGGTAACGGCCAGCGAGGGCGAGTTCATCTGTGTCAGTGACCCGAGCATTGTCGCAGCGGCATCGAAACTGGCCGCCAGCACCGGTGTTTTCCCCGAAGCCGGGGCCGCCAGCGCCTTCGCCGGTCTGCTCAAGTACGCCGAAGAACACCCCGACACGCCGCAGACCGCCGTGGTGCTTATCACGGGCAGCGGCCTGAAAGACACGTCCATTTTTCTTTCCGACACCAGCAAAAGCCAGTCACGGGCATTGCCGCATCACGCGCCAGCTCCCTTGGCCGAAGCACTTATTTAAAGGAAGACTCCATGAGCCTGCAGAATTTAGACCCCACCCTCGCTCGCCTGATCGGCCGCGAACGCAACCGCCAGGAAACCCACCTGGAGCTGATCGCCTCGGAAAACTACGTCAGCGAAGAAGTGTTGGAAGCCCAAGGTTCGGTGCTGACCAATAAGTACGCCGAAGGCTACCCGGGCAAGCGCTATTACGGCGGCTGCAAGGTGGTCGACGAGATCGAAAGCCTCGCCATCGAACGCGCCTGCAAACTGTTTGGTAGCGAATATGCCAACGTCCAGCCGCACTCCGGTTCCCAGGCCAATCAGGCCGTGTTTCTCGCTGTGCTCAACCCTGGCGACACGATTCTGGGAATGTCCCTGGCCGATGGCGGCCACTTGACCCACGGCGCCTCGGTAAACTTCTCCGGCAAGTTCTACAACGCGTACTCTTACGGCCTGGAAAAACACAGCGAAACCCTTGACTACGCCGAGATGGAAGCCCTGGCCCGGGAACACCGGCCGAAAATGATCATCGCCGGTGCCTCGGCGTATTCCAGGACCATCGACTTCCAGCGTTTTCGCAAAATATGCGATGAAATCGGGGCATACCTGATGGTCGACATGGCGCACTACGCCGGACTCATCGCCGCCGGCCTGTACCCCTCGCCGGTCGGCATTGCCGACTTCGTCACCTCGACCACTCATAAAACGCTGCGCGGCCCACGGGGCGGTCTGATTCTGGCTAAACGCGAACATGCGGCGTTGCTCGACAAGACGATATTCCCGGTCTATCAGGGTGGACCTCTGATGCACGTCATCGCCGCCAAGGCCGTAGCGTTCAACGAAGCCCTCGGTGATGAGTTCAAGCACTATCAGCAACGCGTCATCGACAACGCCAGGACGATGGCGAACATCCTTACTCGACGGGGCGTGCGGGTGGTGTCAGGTGGCACCGATTGCCACATGTTCCTGCTCGATCTGCGCACGAAGAACATCACCGGAAAAGATGCCGAGGCGTTGCTCGAGAGCGCCCACATCACCTTGAACAAGAACGCGATCCCCGACGATCCGCAAAAACCTGCGATCACCAGCGGCATTCGCATTGGCACACCAGCCCTGACCACGCGTGGCTTTGGCGAAGCCGAATGTGCCGAAGTGGCCAACCTGATTGCCGACCTGCTTGAGCAACCGACCAATGCGGCGCTACTGGACAATGTCCGTCGACGGGTGATGCATTTGTGTGAGTGTTTCCCGGTCTATCTGTTGAATTAACGGCAGTGAAACATAAGGGGGCGGACGCTTGAGTCCGCCTTTTTTTTGGCACCACCTGGCACTCCGGCGACCGGTCGCAGCCGACTGTTACGGAATCCGAAAGGATCCATGTCAGTAAAAGCCCTTTCTCAATGTGTTACAGAACATTATCCTTACGCCCGTCCAGCTGAAACGCTTCTCCCCCTGCTGCATTCCCGCTGCGTTCAGTTCACCCCCTTTAGAAAAAGACCAAGAATTTCTTCTCTATGCCTGATTTTCAAACTCCGCGAGACAGCGCTGTCTTATCCCCTGTGGCCAATCGAAAAGCCCTCAACCTGATTGGCGGATTCACCGCGTTGGGCCTCGCCACCTGCATCCAGGCTGCGCCGGCCTTCGATAGCGATTCGCCGTGGATGCTCGGTGACTGGAACGGCACGCGCACCGAACTTTCGGAAAAGGGCTACGACTTCAAGGTCGATTACACCGGTGAAATGGGCAGCAACCTGCACGGTGGCTATGACCATGACCGCACCGCTCGCTACAGCGACCAGTTCGGTTTTGGCACTCATCTGGACTTGCAGAAAATTTTGGGCTGGGACGACGCTGAATTTCAGCTGACCATCACCGAGCGCAACGGCAACAACATCAGCAACGACCGGATCAACGATCCGCGGGTCGGCGGTTTCACTTCGGCTCAGGAAGTCTGGGGTCGCGGCCAGACCTGGCGCCTGACGCAGATGTGGTATCAGCAGAAATTCTTCGATCAGAAGCTCGATATCAAAGTCGGCCGCTTCGGCGAGGGCGAAGACTTCAACAGCTTCCCCTGCGACTTCCAGAACCTGGCGTTCTGCGGTTCCCAGGTCGGCAACTGGGTGGGCGACATCTGGTACAACTGGCCGGTCAGCCAGTGGGCGATGCGGGTCAAATATCACCTGACGCCGCAGTTGTACGCGCAGGTCGGGGCTTACGAGCAAAACCCGTCCAACCTGGATCGCGACAACGGCTTCAAACTCAGCGGCAGCGGCACTCAGGGCGCGATCCTGCCGGTGGAACTGGTCTGGACCCCGAAATTCAATGGCCTGCCGGGTGAATACCGTGCCGGTTATTACTACAGCAATGCCAAGGCCACCGATGTCTACAAGGACAGCAACGGCCAGCCAGCAGCCCTCAGCGGCGAGGCTTATCGCAGCGCATCGAGCAAGCATGGCGTGTGGCTGGGCGTGCAGCAGCAGCTGACCAGCCGCGCCAGTGACCACTCACGCGGCCTGAGCGTGTTTGCCAACGGCACGATGCACGACAAAAAGACCAACGCCATCGACAACTATGTCCAGGCCGGCGTCGTCTACAAAGGCTTGTTCGATGCCCGCGCCAAAGACGACATCGGTTTTGCCCTGGCCCGTGTCCACGTCAACCCGGCCTATCGCAAGAACGCCGAGGCCACCAATCAGGCCCGCGCCGTCTTCGACTTCGACGACCCGTCGTTCCTGCCTCCGCAGGACACCGAATACAGCAGCGAGCTCTATTACGGCGTGCACGTCACGAACTGGCTGACCGTGCGCCCGAACCTGCAATACATCCGCCACCCCGGTGGCGTGGACAAGGTCGATGACGCGCTGATTGGCGGGATCAAGATCCAGTCATCGTTCTAACTAACGGCACAAAACCTGTGGGAGCGGGCTTGCTCGCGAAAGCGGTCTATCAGGCAACCAGGAGGTTGAATGTGATGGCCTCTTCGCGAGCAAGCCCGCTCCCACAAGGACCGTATCAACCCAACAGTTTTTCTATGAACCCTGCCCACGCCAGATCGTCATCTACAGTGAACTTGCGCGGGCTTACTTAAAACGTCACGGAGAACCACACTATGAGCGCTGATGGTGCTTTCAGTCGAAGCCGTCTGCTGCCGAGCCTGCTCGGTATCGTGCTTCTGCTAATGGGCCTGGCCTTGCTGGCCGGGGGGATCAAGCTGAGCATGCTCGGCGGCTCGCTGTATTACCTGCTGGCCGGTCTCGGCCTGATGCTGACCGGGGGGCTGCTGCTTGCCGACCGTTATGCGGCGCTAAGCCTGTACGCAGTCGTGCTGTTCGCCAGTACGGTCTGGGCACTGTGGGAAGTCGGCCTGGACTGGTGGCAACTGGTGCCACGTCTGGCGCTGCTCTTTGCCCTCGGTATCGTCATGCTGCTGCCATGGTTCCGTCGCCCGTTGCGTACCGGCGAGTTCAACCCGGTCGGCACCGGCGTGCTGAGCGCTGCCGTGGTCATCGCCGGTATCGCCGCGCTGGCCAGCCTGTTCACCAACCCCGGTGAAATCAAAGGCGAACTGGATCGTGACGCCGTGCCTGGCATGAGCAACACCGCCCCGGCCATGCCCGATGGCGACTGGAACTCCTACGGCCGCAGCGCCCATGGCGATCGCTACTCGCCACTGGCACAGATCACGCCGCAGAACGTCAACAAACTGGTACCCGCCTGGACCTACCGCACCGGCGACCTGCCTGGCCCGAACGACCCGGGCGAAACCACTGCCGAAAACACCCCGCTCAAAGCCAACGGCATGCTCTATGTCTGCACGCCGCACAGCCAGGTGATCGCGCTGGACCCGGACACCGGCAAGGAACTCTGGCGTTTCGATCCGAAGCTCTCCACGCAAAACGCGGCGAACTTCAAGGGTTGGGCACACATGACCTGCCGTGGCGTGACCTATCACGATGACGCCGCCTACGCGTCCGAGCAGAGCCCTACCGGCACTGCCAACGCGCCAGTTGCCAGCGTCTGCCCGCGCCGGATCTTCCTGCCGACCGCCGACACCCGCCTGATCGCCCTGAACGCCGACACCGGCAAAATGTGCGAAGACTTCGGCAACGGTGGCCAGGTTGACCTGACGACCAACATCGGTGAATTCACCGCCGGCGGTTATTACTCCACCTCTCCACCGGCGGTCACCAAAGACCTGGTGGTGATTGGCGGCCACGTGACCGACAACGTTTCCACCGACGAGCCAAGCGGCGTGATCCGCGCGTTCGACGTGCACACCGGCAAACTGGTGTGGAACTGGGACAGCGGCAACCCGGACGACACCACGCCGATTGCCGAAGGCAAGGTCTACACCCGCAACTCGCCGAACATGTGGTCCATCTTCAGCGTCGACGAAAAACTCGGCATGATCTACCTGCCGATGGGCAACCAGACCCCGGATCAGTTCGGTGGCGCACGCACCCCTCAATCGGAACTGCACGCCGCCGGCCTGACCGCGCTGGACATCGCCACCGGCAAGGTACGCTGGCACTTCCAGTTCACCCACCATGACCTGTGGGACATGGACGTCGGTGGCCAGCCAACCCTGATGGACCTGAAAACCGCAGACGGTGTGAAACCGGCGGTGCTCGCGTCCACCAAGCAAGGCAGCATCTACGTGCTGGACCGCAGCAATGGTCAGCCGATCGTGCCAATCAAGGAAATTCCGGTGCCGCAAGGCGCAGTGGAAGGCGACCACACTTCGCCGACCCAACCGATGTCCGACCTGAACTTCGTGCCGCCGACCCTCAAGGAACGCGACATGTGGGGCGTGACCCCGTTCGATCAGATGCTGTGCCGGATCGACTTCAAATCCCTGCGTTACGACGGCATGTTCACCCCGCCGTCGCTGCAAGGCTCGATCGTTTATCCCGGTAACTTCGGTGTGTTCGACTGGGGCGGCATGTCGGTTGACCCGGTGCGTCAGATTGCTTTCGTGAACCCGAGCTACATGGCGTTCAAATCGAAACTGATCCCGGCCGCCGAAATCGCCAAACAAGGCCCTCGCGTCAGCGAAACCGAAGGCGTGCAGCCCAACAAAGGCGCGCCTTACGGGGTGATCCTCGAAGCCCTGCTGTCGCCAATGGGCTTGCCGTGCCAGGCACCGGCCTGGGGTTACGTGGCGGCGGTCGACTTGACCACCAACAAAACCATCTGGATGCACAAGAACGGCACCGTGCGCGACAGCTCGCCGGTTCCAATTCCTCTGAGCATGGGCGTACCGAGCCTGGGCGGGGCCTTCACCACTGCCAGTGGCGTGGCCTTCCTGAGCGGCACCCTCGACCAGTACCTGCGCGCCTACGACGTGAAAAACGGCAAGCAACTGTGGGAAGGCCGCCTGCCAGCAGGCGCGCAAACCACACCGATGACCTACACCGGCAAAGACGGCAAGCAATACGTGCTCGTTGTTGCTGGCGGTCACGGATCGCTGGGCACCAAACAGGGTGACTATGTGATTGCGTACAAACTGTCGGAATAAGCGGTAGCGGCGGTTAAAGGAAAGGCGACGCCTGTGAGGGGGTCGCCTTTTTTGTGGGCGCTGTAATACCCGCGATATCCAAAATCCCCTGTAGGAGCGAGGCTTGCCCGCGAAGACGGCCTGATATTCAACATTAATGTCGCCTGACACGCCGCCATCGCGAGCAGGCTCGCTCCCACAATTGAACCGTGTGCATCTG
>NZ_AKJE01000049.1 GCF_000282495.1 Pseudomonas sp. GM79 | reverse complement strand
TCATTCGGGCAAGGCCCGGCTTAATGGTAGCGCTTTAGCTACATCACGGATTGGCCCGACAAGCGTAATTGACACCTCACGGGGCACCCCTCCAGCTAGCGTCAAATGAGCCGGAGCCGGTGATTCAAGCCAGTTCGTGCAGCTGAAATACTGATGAAACATTCTGGCCATATGATTCGCGTCACTGAAATCCAGGGAGTTGGATATGAATCGACCATCAAGAAGCATGCGCAAACTGCTCGACGCCGTTGCCACCAACAATGAGGCAACGGCGCTTGATGTGATGCGTGCTGCTGAGCAGCTCCAAGACGAAGTGCTACGCCAACGGTTGCTGAACTTGATTCATCGGCTCAACCAAGACGCTATTGACTTACGAATGGCGCGTGACGATATCCAGGGCGGAGCCATAAAGCTCGCGTGATCGGTCTCGGTGACCTCTCTTAGTGTGTATGCCGCACTGGTTTCTGCGGCCAAGGGCGTGTTGACCCGTCTCGAACTATTCCGGTGGGTCAGCCGGGTAGTTGGGTCGATGTTCATCTGCTTCGGAGCAGCCATCCTGACCCTGCGTCGACAGGCTGCATAAGAAGAGGGTGGCTAGGTACCGATTACCGCAGCACAGGCGCCAAAACATCACCACTGATTTGATGCAGAGCCTGCCTCTTTTTAAGCCAGGGTAGGTTACCAGCCAACCATTGCTGTATCACTAAACATATCAATATATTGGTATGGGATTGTTCCATAACCGTTGTCGCCCCAAAAACTACCCCAGCTATTCTTAAACAAAAAACGGCCAGTGGTGTTATCCCAACCACATATTGCAATGCAATGCCATCCACTTGTGTTTGGAGGAGTCATTGTTTGTATAAACTGACTAACCAAAGCAGGAGGAGGCATAGTGATTTCACCTGACCAAGGCCAAGCATCAAGTACAACTGGAACGCTTACAGATACCGGTTTACGGCGGGCGAAAATATTTTGCTGAAGAGAAAAAGTCATTGGTAGTCCTGGACTTTTCGGCAAACTGGATGAGCTCCGCATAATATTAAGAATATCAGCTCGTGGTCTTTGATAGATAAATCCTATTCCGCTGTATTTATATCGAGCAGCACCGCTTATATTTGGCGGAACTACCCAGCATGTTTGCATGGCATCATATTGCCAAAGAGCCTCGTCAACAGAACCCAAGCTACTGCATTGTTGATAGCCATGTATAAGCGCGAGACCTTCGCTACAGTCGCCATATGTCGTTTCTGCCTCGTGTGTTACAAGGGCCTCAGAAAGATCTCGCTGGTGCATATGCTCTAAGCATGCGACAACACAAAACGAAGTGCATGAGCCTTGACCTCCCTGATCCTCTACAGCGGTCATCTCGTTGCGAATGGAAAAAGTTGCTGGAAGCGGGGGCATTGTGAGTGCGTGATCAATTTTCGCCTCTTGAATGTTTAGCGCAACAAATTCATCATTTGTAGACTCTTTCAAGAGAAGTTTTATTGGTTTAAAGTAGTCCAAAACTGTCATGTCGTCCTCTGCTCATTGAATGCTCAAATTTTAGTATGTCGACCTTTTATAAGGTAAGCGTAAAAATAAAATAGCAACCAGAAGAACTCTCAATTAATTGCAGGTTGGCATTCCTGCACAGTCTGACGCGTAATATTCCCTTAACAGGCTGTAATTATAAAGCCATCTGCCCAATCGCATTTTTTCAGCAAAGATTCGCTTATGTTGTTCTTAGGCCCAAAGCTTAGTCCTCTGATGCGCATACACTCATCAGGCTTAACGTCATCAATATTTGCGGTATATGTTTTGCTACCTGGCTCACCTCTGGCGACTACAGTAATTGCCAAGAAAATTCTATTTGTGCATCCACTAGGCTTTCTGCTAAAAAATGAGGTTTTTTCACCGCCACGCAATTGGATTGCTCTAGGGCCATCCGTATCGCTTGATCCATCGCGATAGTAAAAATTTGCACCCGCGGAGACGATTACCACATCCCAACCAGCGGGCGTAGTATTTTCTAACACAAGCTCACATAGCCCAGTGAGAGTTCCCACATCAAATAATCCTACCGCCTCCGTCAATTGATCATCAGTCATATCTGACTCTCCTAATAATTTATAAAGCTTATCAGTGTGAATAAGGTTGTAATAATTAGTGGTATTCCCATGTAAGATACTTTTCTAGTTGAGCAAAAATTGCTCAATGCCCTCTGGAAAAATTAATGCTGCTTTCGAATCACTACGGGGTTGGCGATGCTACTTCGTCTACTTTAGAGCAATTGCAAGGTAGCGGGCAATTCAACCCTAGAGTACATTGTCCTGTATCTCTTCCGTCCGCATAACAATAAGACCTACAAATCTTACTATTTCCGAATGGCTGACAATTGTCACTGCAAAATCGTCCCCCGGGGCACGAAGCAGGTTTAATATATTCTGCCTGATTTTCTGATGTCGATGGCTGACTCACGCAACTAGAAATTAGTATTGCGAATACAGATAAGGTAAAGAGGCGAATTGATCTCATATGTTCACCCGTCAGCAGTTAAAAATCACTATAGATCGCAATTGGCCATCTTAAATTTTTCCCGACGAATGGTGTGGGTTGTAAAGGCTATGAAACAGATCACTTGATTTTAGGCTGTTTTTTCAGCATTCATTCTGAATGAATGCTACTGCGAGGCGTTAATAGTATCTAACCATAACTACTCAGAAGCACGTACTCATTGTCTTCGTCGACGGATTGATCAAACGGGTTTATATAGATTTTTCCTAAAAAATTGACCTTCAGTCTACCCCTCCTGGCCCCGCAAACTGGTATAAGAAATAGTGATATTGTTGCGTTCCCACGAAGCTCAATTGATCTGATTTTTATTTGTAAGTGCAAATTATTTTATTCAGTTTCTCTATTATATGATCATCCGCTCTTACCGAAATCGCCATCATGGTCAGCGACAGATTTGGGCGCCTGATGCCACCCCATCCGCGACGGATATATTTTGACAGCGTTGTGGCGCCACCGATTAAATTGTTTGAGATTATAATTTCAGCGCATCAGAATAGAGTGCTGTTAACAATATTCTAATAAAATATAACACTCTGCGAAAGACGTGCTAATCTTCGAAGGAGTTGTTACTGCACCACATATCCAAGTTAAATAATTTTACGGAGGAATGAAATGAGCATCTTGGAAAGATTACAGAAAGAAAGGGCACGAGCAAAGCTGAATCAACAGGAAACTTTGACATTTGAAATGACTGAGGAAGAGTTTGAAGTACTCGAATCTCTAGTAGCGATGGGCAATGGTGGAGACGTGGTAAACAATGGGTTGAAGCCAAACTCGCCACCTCCAAGTGTAAAAATAATGGTAAATGGGATGTTGCGAGAACTTAGTGGTTGACAATAAGTAGGCTGCATCTCATTTTTTAAATCGAGCGACATGCTTACCTATACTTTACTCGCGTCCCGTGCGGGCTTTGGCTCACCAGACCAATCTCAATCGTATCTATCTGATCGGGGGCGACCGTCAGAGACTTTGGACATTCGTCCACTCGAACCTCATCACAAGTCGCCTCGATGTTTACGCAAAACAGATAGCGGTACGGTGCGAGAAGGTTTTGGATTGATTCGAGATGAAGGAGTTTTACTTCGATGCTCAAGGCATGGTTGTTCTCACGTCTAGATCCATTGCTTCTGCGTCGACACCCGCAATGTGCTCGTGCGTATAGGCTCACAACGTAGTGTGAATCGTACTTGGTTTCGTATCACCATTGACTCCCTGAGCAGTTTACTGACTGAGTTCTCGTCGTACCGACCAGGCTGCATCTTGGCGATCAGCTACTAACGCTTGTGTGCAAACCGGGAAGGATATGCTTTGCAAACCAGGCTGGTAGGCCTACCTCTAATGTACGGGGGTTAGATGGAGGGCTCACCACGACGCCGAGGTTGATCAGCCTGTTGAGCTGATCGCTTGCGTCTTCAGACTGAAGTCCGGTAAAGATCACGAACTCAGAGCGAGGAAGCGCGCCCTGGATCAACAGAGCGAGGAATGCTGGCGCAGTTTCAAATTTGAGACCGGCCTCTGTTAAGCGCGGGGTTGTGCTGAAGGCATAAATAACAGATTCACGTAGTCTGGGACGACTCAGGGCTGAAGTCATGTAGTCCACCTCCTCATGGCAGACATCAAGCATGAACTCAATGAAGCCGAGAAGGGCTTTGTCAGTTCGCTGGACACCACCAGAAAGCTGAACATCTTGAGTGCTCTCAGTCGTGTTCGGGCAGCGTGATACTCCCCACGCCTTCGGATCAAGCCGCGAGAAAGTGACCAGAGTTGCGGATGTAACCGGAGCTGAGCCAAATGCTGGTGAGCGATCATTCTCGCCACAACCCCATTCCCAGCTGGAGTTTGTAGAAGGCGATAGTGGTGGGCTAGCGCCGCTACGATACGTCGACGAAGCTCTGGTACCGTCTCCAGCATGGACTGCGGGTTCGCTGAGTTCAGTGCATTCTTCAGAGCTTCAGGCTCTGTGTGGTAGCCGTCGATGATCCTTGAAAAACGGGCGTCAGTGTCCATCAACAGTCTGCTCAAGGACGCAGCGGTTTCAGGCGCGACCATGCCGGCCAGGAAAGCTGACTTCGTTACAAGCAAGTCTGCGCTCGCCAGCATTGACGGAGGAATCGAGTCGGGGAGGGCTGGTTTTGAGGCATTCATGGCGCTGACACTATCCATGCTTGAAGCGCTTGTCATGCAACAAGTGTAGATTTCGAAACGAGCGAAGCGGTGCGTGGTATTTCGTGGAAGTCACGAAAGCTCACAGGCTAGGATGAACTACCACCTCTCGATACCATGTCTTCCTGGGTCTGACCGATCCTACGTGGCGGGCAATGGGGATATCGCTAATTCGGGCCACCTGGCACGGCTTGGTGTTAGGTTTTCAGATGGAGGTGAAAGTGCTGTCATCGATTAAGGAATACCAACCAGGGCCCCAGATCCCACAGAGCATTTGGATGACACTCGGGCTGCCGTCACGCGGTACCAGGCTTCATGATCTAGTTCGCGAAGGGTTGCCTTTCGAATTCCTTGACCGGATAGCAAGCCTACTTCAGGTACAGCGAGGGGATATCTCCAAGGCTATTTGCGTGTCGCCCGCAACGATGGCGCGAAGAGTCAAAGCAGGGCGGTTCAACACCTTAGAAAGCGACCGCTTGGTCGCATTGGTAGCTGTCTTTGAGGAAGCCTTTTATCTGTTCGAGAACGATGTCGCCGCAGCAACGGAATGGATGAGCACACCGGTGCGGGGGCTCGGTTCGAAGCGTCCACTGGATATGATAAATACGAGGGTGGAGACGAACGCTGTGCTTGACCTTATTGGTCGCCTAGAGAGGGGTATTCTTGTGTGAGATTCGATAGACGACTTGTTGGGCTGCGGAGCTAAAGCAACTTTTGCTATCGCTTCTTCGGGCTTAAGCCCAGCTCGACCCCAAATCTTCACATGCCCTGGGCGAGTCACTCCACAGTTGGCCCGTCATGATTGATTCAAGAAGCGTATTACGGATGCCTTATTTCACCTCGGCGTTGCCAAGCTGTCCGGATCCCAGGCCTCAGTCAGCTCGTCTAATCGCCCATTCGGGCCACGCCCGGCTTGACTTAGGTCTTTCGGAAGAGCAGCCCTCATATTGAGGTGCCAGTGAGCCAGTTACGCAGTGGGGTTTGAATGACAGTTTTGAGCTCTTGACGCTGTATTCATTGGCTTGTGACGCTTTTCTGGTTGTAACTCTACGACTGTTACGATGCATAAAATCACGTTACACCGCAGCTATCGGGCTTGCTGGCGAAAGGTTAAAACTGACGAAATTGGAGAGCGATCCTTGGCTGAAATCGTGGCTCCGAGAGCCCTATTTTGTGCAGAGCTCGTCGATAAAACTCTCTTGGCCAGACAAGTCGATTTGGCATTTGACTGTCCATCTGCCGTCACTGAACACGAGCTGACAACACCAGCAATTTCTAAACGGTTCCCGTACATCGAAGGCTCGGAATTCACGCATGAGTTCGTATGAGCAAGCGTGGTTTCCATGCTTTATCAGCCAAGCCGCGACTCCGATGAATTTGGGTGCGGGCTCAGAGTGAGAGGAGCAATTGATTCAAGCAAGTACTTCCCACGGCTGTCGTTGAAAAAAGTTGAGCTGACGGGCGGATAATGGTGTTGTGACCGCCCGGCCAATGCACCTTGCTAGAGCTTGGGGATCCTGCTGGGAAAGGAGACAATACCTCCATCATGCCAAAGTAACGGCTGATTCTCCGGAGTACATGTGCGCATGAAGCAGAAGCTGTTGAGGCTCCCCCGCAATGAACATGGTCGTGACTTCGTCGTCGGCGACATTCACTTCAAAACCATTGATCTGCACAAGGGGCTCCGGGCGCTTGGCTTCAACAGCGCGGTCGACCGAGTCGTCGCCGTTGGGGATTTAATTGATCGTGGGCCAGGCGTGCTGGATGGTCTGAAGCTTCTTGGTGAACCTTGGTTTTTCACAGTGTTGGGCAATCACGAGCAGATGCTAATCGACGCCTACCGGGCGAATCCAGTAGCTCGCTACTCCGCACACGGGGCTGGGTGGTGGTCGACCATCGCCGACGAATCGAAAGGAATGATCATTGAGAAATTTGAGAGCCTTCCTACCGTAATCGAGATCGAGTCAGCGCGCGGGACTGTCGGTGTCGTCCATGCTGATATTCCCGCAGGCATGTCCTGGAAGGAATTCGTCGGGAGTTTGGACAATGCCCAGATCGAAGAGTTGGCTCTGTGGGGAAGGGAGCGGGTCATCAAGCACTATCGGGCTGGCGTCCAAGGCATCTGGCGAGTATGCACAGGCCATACTTGGATTCCTCACCCTTTGCGTCTCGGAAACTTTCTGGCGCTGGATTGCACGGGAGGTGGGGAGGGGGCATTAGCCATTTACTGCGTCCAAGACGACACGATTTACGTGGAAGGTCGATCCGTTTCACTGGATAGCGCAGAGGTAATTACAGAGCAGCTCCACGCTCTCGAGCAGACGCTAACCGGCCTAACGACCATGACACACAGTAATAAGCTGATTGAATCGCAGACCCTGAGTCTTGAAGCTGAGAGTCTCGTTAAAAAGGTCAACTCTGCCTGGCTAGCAATGAGGGACGAGCTGACGGATTCTCAGCAACTGATCAATGCGCTCCACGGCATTAGCCTTCTCACTGGCGAACGTAAAGCGGCAAAGTTTGAGGAGCTGAAAGCACGGTATGAGGGGACGCAGATCGAGCAGCTACTAGAACGCCTTCTTGGACAAGAGGCTTATAAGTAACCAATGACCGCGAACATTTCGATCTTGTCGGTCGATAGGAGAGGGAGGGGGCGGAGGACGGGCACCAAGCTGTTCAACGCCTACTATCTCAACGACATATTTTATAAATCCGGATAGTCATCAAGCTTAAGGCTAGGAGCGCCTCCGTCCTCCGTCCTCCGGCTCGCGCTTAGGCGTATGTATCACTCCAGCCTCGGCATCTGCACGCATCTGCTCGAGCTCTTTGTGAAATGCCTTGTCCTGAACCGTGGGTTTGCTGGTGTACGGTTTTCTGTCTGGTACAGGTTGGGCCGCATAGGTCGTTACCGCTTCTGGGTCGTGCTGTAGTTTCTCTTGGACTTGCGACTCCAGCAGTGCACGGAGCGCGTCTTTGTCGGGACGGGTAAGCAATTTTTACTCCTAATTGGCAGTTAGCGATCGGCTCATTGGATGATTGAAGAAGGGCACCCAAGCATTAGCTGCGACCGCCTGTGGTGAATGACTTTATCAGATGAAAAAAGCAAACAGGGCGCATATGCCAGTCACATATTGGGTGGCGGCCTCGGTTTCGCAAGGCCGGGCTTCAACGAGAAACAACTATTTGCAGTTGCCTGCTTTGCGATATCCCGCCGCCTGAGCTTCAGATTCTGACGTGAAGGAGATCTGATTTTTCGCAGACACCTGCCCATAACCAGGGCACCCCATCGAGAGGTGGTAGACCTGGCTTTTCCGATTGCCAATGATCGAACCTACTCCGCTCGCGCTCGCTAGGGTTGGCTGAGCTGGCGCGCGCGGGGGATTAACAGGAGCGGCGCTAACCACACCGTCACCAACTGCCTTGTATCCTTGCGACCATCGACGCTCGCCAGTTACGAATGGATTGGAGTGCCCCATGATTGCTGCGATGCGCCTATCACGCTCTTTCTCCCAAGACGAAACTGGGTGCTGCTTGTCCCAAGCCATCAGTAGCTGTTGCTGCTGACGAGACATGCTCAGCTTGTATCTGTCGAACATGTAAAAGGTTGTTCTCGCGACAAGCCCTTTGACTTCGTCACGCGGTTCCGCTGCGCGTTGATCGAAATCGACTCGCGTCTTGCACTGCCCATACTGCGGCGCTACCCCAGAGGCCATGCCGTAGTTGAAATTGCTACGGTCGCCATTCACCTCCCCAACAGATGGGTAAAGGTTGAACAGGTCTGCTTCCATTGCTCGGAACACAGGATCATCGTCCACACAGTGCTCTCTACCACCATTCTTCCAGCATTGACGTTGGTTGCCGAATGTCCAGGCTGGAACTATGTGTTCCCACTCAGTCCGCTCTGCCCGATTCTCTTGCTTTCTGGCCTTAAGGCCACATGACTCAGCATCGATACGACCACCTGATTTGCCAACCCACGTCCATTTGCACCCGCAATAAAGTTCGCCCATGGAGCTGTTCGCTTGGTCGAGGTAGATCTTCTGCTTTGCGACGACCTTGGCTTCGGAAAAGGTCGAGGGAGGGCTTGAGAAGGCGGGGGTAATTACCGAGAGGGCTAGCGCTACTACGGAAAGCAGTTTTTTCATTGGAAAGCTTAAGCAATTGAGAAGAAGCGAAGTATACGCACGACTCAATGTCCACCGAAGGGCAACTGCCCAATGCGAAGATGCATGTGCGTCGTGGAGCGTAGGTTGGGCCGTGTCGGCACTGGTCATGCCGAGCACCATGCGTATGTGGTGGGGGGGAAGATGGCCGGCTGCCGCTTCGGCACAAGGGCGCGGAGTCAGCACTTTGAGCTAGGAAAGAGTGGCAGCACCGTCTGATTCAGTTAGCGATAACAGCAGCGCCAGGCAGTCACTAAAAAAATATTTTGGCAGTGCCCCTTGAATCCAAAAAACGAAATCGGAGTTCTTATTTGATAGCAAAACAAAAGCAGGGATCTTGCAGTCTCGCCCAATCCTGGCAACCAGAAATTTTAGGTCAGTCGACTCGATTGATTTCTGCTGCTTTTGCCTAGGATCCGGTTCTTTGGCAATGAAAAGTGAAGGCCGCAGTGAACGCCTAACTCGACTCGTAGAGAAGGGCAGGTCGCTTATTCGCGACGTGAGTCGCGGCTAGCTTTTTAAGCCACCTGAAATCTTTGGAGAGCGCAGCCAGGGTTTCCTGCATTTATAGAGATCAAGATCACCTGGTGACTTGGGTTATCGACGGCGGTAAATCTTGTGTCGTTCAAGGTGATTACGGCTGCATCGGAAAGGCTGGCGCTTGCAACAAATCGGGTTCCCTCATCGGTACAGTTTAGAGGTTTCACCCCCATATCCATTGGTTTGTAACGTACTTTTCTCACTGTAACGTTGGGTGTGTTACATCGCACAAAACTGCGTTACACGTAGCCTCTGTGCGCTTCAACTGCGTGATGCAGAACACCTCGACAGTACTCTTTCAGCCCCGTCATGCCCTGAGCGATCGTTCCTAGGCTCACCTGGTGGTGCCTGGCCATGGATCTTTCGATCGCACTCACAGCAGGTAAGAGATCAACACAACTTCCGGATTGAAAATAGGAGCGTGAGTCCGAATAGATTTGATCCTTCTGAATGGTGGCGATTTGCCCTAGAATCAGTTCGAACCAATTTGGTTACAAACAGTAAGCTAGATATGGCACGACGTAAGGGACTTTGATTCTTGTCGATGGCCACATCATGCGTACGAAAAAACTAAAACAAGACAGGGATGTGGCGTGATGGGCAGCAAGGATCCTAAGGGCTTCTACGCCATTCTTGGAGTAAATACTGAGGCTGATGGGGCATCGATCAAAGCTGCTTATCGCCGGCGAGCGATGGAGCTACATCCAGATCGAAACGCGTCAACTGGTGCCACCAGCCAATTTCAGCATCTTAATGAAGCCTATGCCGTACTGAGTGAACCAGAGTCTCGAGCCGAATACGACACGATGTCAGTGGAGACGGCAGACGAGGGCACCGCGCAAGCGTTCGAGGTTCCCGATCCGATCGTCTGCTCATGTTGCGGCAAAGTATCTGCGCAGCCTCGGTATGTGATCTTTTTGAAGGCCAAAAGCTTTTTGGTTTTCACACTACGCTCAATGAGCCAAGGGATTTTTTGTAGCCCTTGCGCCGAAAAGAAAGCACTTCAAGCATCTGCGATTACCTGGACGCTGGGTTGGTGGGGTGTTCCGTGGGGCCCGATATATTCCATCCATGCCCTTTGGGTGAATTTGCTCGGAGGGAATCAGCCGGTATTACCTAACGCACGATTGGTTGCACATCAGGCATGGTATTTCGCGGCCTCAGGCCGTCCAGATATGGCACGCGCGGTCGCCATGGACGCGCTTAGCTTGGCGCAGAAAATCCCTCGTAAGAAAAAGTCCGGCGGTGGATACGTCGATGATGAAGGAGCCAAGTTACGTGCAACTATTGAAGCTTTTTTAACCGCGCTCGGCGGCGACAGTGTCCGCCTCAGGAATGCTTGGAGACTTACGCAGCGTCGGTTTTTTGTGCAGTTAGCTGTCGTTGCTGTGGTTGTCACCGGCATTACCTCAGCGGTGATGAACGCGCAGACGCACACTTATTCGCCACCTCGAGGCCCAAAGCCATACCTATCTGAAGTTACTGCGAATGGCGATCAAGGCAAGCTGACTTCGCCCACTGGACTACCCGCATCAAACGCTGTTGGGACAGTCACAACTCGCCAACCTGTAGCTCAAGCGTCCACCACGAATGCCGGCACTACTGCTAAGCGAGCTTGGACGCGACCTGCAAAGGCGCCAAATGGGCAACCGTGGCCAACCCAGGCGTCTTATGTAAAGGGTTACCCTCAAACCAATTCCAACGGGCTTTCTACTGTCACCATCGACAATGGGCAAAACAGTTCAGACGTCTTTGTAAAGCTCGTATCTCTAACCGGAAACTACGCCAAGCCAGCTCGCTTTGTTTTCATTCCCGCACACGGTCGTTTCACGATCAAAGCGGTCACGCCTGGTAGCTATGATGTGCGCTATAGAGATCTTGTCGCCGGCTACCTTTCCCGCTCTGAACAATTCACGCTTGAGGAGAAAAAGACGTCCAGGGGCACGCAATACAGCGACCTCACGCTCACTCTGTATAAAGTCCAGAACGGCAACATGACGACCTACAATCTTGCCGAGGACGAGTTTTGAATCTGAGGCGTTTTTGATAGGACTAGGCATCGCGCGTTTCCAATTCCAGCCAGCAGGTGATACGCGAGTAGGTCATCTCCCATGCACTTGCATCGCGAATGTCAGCTCAGCTATCGGATGCGCATGATTTGGTGGGGAATGCTGAGTTTTTTGAATTCACCGACATTGATGATGGCTTTTTGCCTTATCATCACGACACCTAAAAGCAACCTGCAAAACACAGAATACCGAATCAAGGATTGCTCCAATGTTCAAACACCCTCTCACTCGAGTCACTGCTTGCGCAGTCCTGTCCATGATGTGCTCCGGCATTGCTCTGGCTGACAGCCGAACCTGCTCCGACCCACAGGTCAAGGAGGCGCTGACTCTCAAGGCTCAAAATTCCCGCAACAGCTACGTCGACATGCTTAACCGACAAGGCCGCAACGTCTGGGCCAAAGTTTCAGGCATCCACGAAGTTGAGAGCCTTTCGAACAACAAGGAGTCAGGGCGCAAAAAATGCTTCGCCAAGGCGTCCGTGGAGTCCAACATGGGCATGCTGGCGCAGCCTGTGTGGATGACTTACACCCTTGGCCAATACGATGACGGCAAGCAGTACACGGACATTCACGTGATGTCGGCGGACGAGCGCCAAAATTTCTCTCGCGATCGCTGATTTTTGGGCATAACTCATGATTGTAGAGGGGGCACCGACCCGTGATTTCGCACTACGGAAAGGTAATTTTGCCGCAACTAGCGGAATAGGTGCGTCGTGAGCGATGCAATCAAACCTCAGCGATGACGTTCTACATTGTATTGGTCTCTTCCTTCCGTGTTTCTGTCCCCTGAGATGTGCTCACTGCCGAAGAGCCCCAGCCATCCGTGCGGGGGAGGTAGTTGATTCGGGCCAACGTGGCCCGGCTAGGCTTACAATTTGTTAGAGCACTGTATGCCGCCGCTGACCGCGCACGTTTACCCTCGCGTGCTTTAGAGCGTCCAGGGCGATCTTGATAGTCTCTGTTGCAATTGCGCTTGCTAGGTAGGCATCTCACCCTTCCGAGCTCTTGCATTATGGCCCGTTAGGATCATTCAACGGTGAATCCTGCCATCGCTAGATACTCTAGCGTTGAAACGTTTTTTGCCACTCTTTGGCTATTACTGCCTGACTGCTTGGGCTAGGATTGGCTCGCTGCATTCTCATTTACAGCGGAGCGTGCCTGAGAGCCTGGGCCGCCGGTCATCGTTAGCTAGAAAGGATTCGAGCGTTGGTACTCAAGCAGATGCGCGTGTGTGGTTTTCAATCGTTCGGCGCAAAGCCGGTTACTATCGATTTCCGAAAACTAACCTTCCTGATTGGGCCTAACGGCTCCGGCAAAACTGCAACGTTGCAGGCGCTCTGCCGCCTTTTTTCAATCGACCCCAATCAACGGCGGCTGCGAAAATCTGATTTCTTCGTCGCACATGATGAGGAGGAGAGGCCGGACAGTGAGAGAACGTTGTGGATCGAGGCAGATTTTTATTTCCCCGAAATTGCCGATGAGACGAAAGAACACCCGACCATCCCATGCAACTTTGGGCACATGCGGCTGGACAACATCCATGGCGTACCGCGCGTGCGGTACCGTTTGGACGCCTCGCTAGGGTTGGACGATGAGATCGAGCAAACCTTGCGCTATGTCTCTGAGGTCGACGAGGATGGGAACCCAGTCGCAACATCTCCGGTACCACGCGATGAGCGGAACCAAATTCAGGTGCACTACCTACCTGCGCGGCGTGATCCGGCAGAGCACATCGCCTACGGAACCAATGCGCTTCTTGGCCGGCTGTTGCGGGCGGTAAACTGGGCAGAGCAACGCGAAAAAATCAGCCAGCTTTCCGCAGACATTTCCGAGAGCCTCAGTACGAATCAATCAGTCATCAACCTTGGAGACGGAATCGCTAAGGTCTGGGGCAAGCTGCATAAAGGCAAATTTTTCAAAGACCCCAGCCTAACCTTCGTGACCCATGAGATCGAGGCGCTGCTAAGGCATCTCTCGGTGTCTTTCACACCAGGTCATGGTGAGCAGCAGGTTGATTTCTCTCGCCTCAGTGACGGGCAGAAGTCGATGCTGTATTTGACCTTGGTACTCACTTCCCAGGCAATCGGTAGGGCGGTGCTGAAGGGGGATGATGACTCGTTCGACATGGACAAGCTCAAGCCTGCCGTATTCACGTTGATAGCGCTTGAAGAACCTGAGAACAGTCTCTCTCCTCATTACCTGGGTCGGATCGTATCGTCCTTGAAGGCTCTGGTGCTAGCTAAGGGGAACTCAGATGCTCAGGCAATGATCGCCACGCATGCCCCATCGATGCTGCGTCGCGTTGAGCCTGAACAGATTCGGTATCTCCGGCTCGACGATTCGCGCTGCACGGTCGTGACTAAGATTTCGATGCCCCCAAAGGCTGGTGAGGCCTACAAATTTGTCAGAGAAGCAGTACAAGCATTCCCCGAGATCTATTTTTCTAGGCTGGTCGTGCTCGGCGAGGGTGATAGCGAAGAGATTGTGCTGCCGCGTTTACTGGCCGCAGAGGGGCTCATGGTAGATGAGGCCGCTGTGTGCATCGCGCCGCTTGGGGGACGCCATGTGAACCATTTCTGGCGCCTTTTGAGCAGGCTCGAAATTCCATACGTGACCCTGTTGGATCTCGATGTAGCAAGGCACGGTGGAGGGTGGGGGCGGATCCACTATGTTGCGACCCAGCTAAATTATCACCGTCCTAACCAGGGATACATGCCCGACGACCAGCTCGAAAAACTCCCAAGCTGGAATAATCCTAAATATAAACTTCTAAAAGTTGAAAAAGATCGTGGCTTCAGGAGCTATATCGCTGAGCTGGAACCATTTGAAGTTTTCTTCTCCAGCCCAATGGACTTGGATTTCGCCATGCTGCGCGCTTTCCCAAAGGCCTTCGGGATCGAGGCCAAACACCTTGTGACACCGAAGGTCGGCCAGGTCAGATCGGTGCTGGGTGACAGCTTTTATGACGAGAAGCAGTACACCGTGTCAGAGCGTAGTTATTTTGCTGCGTATCACAAATTGTTCAAGGTGGAGAGCAAGCCGAAATCGCACATCGAAGCCCTCTCCAAGCTCACTGATGATGATCTAAGGGAGGCGATGCCGCCGTCGCTCAAGAGACTGGTCAAGCATATAATCAAGGTGGCCAAGGAGCTTCACGAGTGATCAAGGTCGAAGCCTGGAAACCATCCGATGGAATCGTGCTTGAACCAAACGCAGAGATTGCAGCGAAGGAGCAAAAGCGCTGCGTGGCCTTGACTGCGGGCCCTGGTTCTGGGAAGTCAGAGTTGCTCGCTCAACGTGCCGACTTCTTGCTGACGACAGGCGTGTGCCGTTATCCAAACCGTATTCTGGCCATTGCCTTCAAAGTCGACGCCAGTAACAACCTGAAGGAGCGCGTCCGGCGTCGATGCGGCGCGGCGTATGCAGGTCGGTTCGATAGCTACACATTCCACGGATTGGCGAAAAGGATTGTTGAGCGCTTCAGGCCAGTGCTATCTGGCGACGATGCTTTGAACCCCGGTTTCAAAGTTGTCGCCAAGGGCAAGGCTCATCCTGTTCAGACGGAGTTCAAGGAGCTCATCCCGCTTGCCATTAAGATTCTGGATGCCTACCCGGCGGCTGTTAACGCAGTACGCCAGACCTACAGCGATGTCTTCCTGGACGAATTCCAAGACTGCACAGATGAGCAATACGAGCTTGTTACGAGGCTATTTAAAGGATCAGGTCGTCGTGTAACTGCCGTGGGAGACGTGAAGCAAAAAATCATGGGGTGGGCCGGCGCCTTGGATGGGGTATTCGCCGAATTCGTCGATGACTTTGAAGCCTTGCACCTCAACATCTATCGAAACTTCCGTTCGCTGCCGCACTTGCTGAAACTCCAGAACGAGATCATCAAGGTTCTAGATCCAGACTCAGAAATGCCGGCTCAATTACTCGCCGGTGAGGGTGGCGAGGTGCACGTGTTGTCCTATGCCGATTGTGAGGAGGAGGCTAGCGATTTAGCAGAGCGCATCGCCCACTGGGTCAACGTGGAAGGCATCGATCCTGCCAAGATCGCCATACTCACGCGCATCCAGCCGGAGGCTTACTGTATGCGACTGACGGCTGAGCTAGACGATTGGGGGATTAGCTATCGAAACGAAAACAAGGCCCAAGACATTTCGACTGAGCCCATCGCCCAGGTCATCGTGGATTACCTATTGTGCATCTACGGGCTAAGAGAGCCTAAAGCTTGGACTCGTCTCACCCGTCGCATCATTCCGGTAGAAGACGATGCAGAGGGGAAGCTGAAGTCCAATTGGAGCCGCTACATCAAAGAGGCGCGCAAGTCTGCTTCAGCCGATTTGGCGACCAAAACGTTCACCCAACGATGGACGCTTTTGGAGGAATTCCTCGCGATGGTTGGGCCGACCCTGTTGGCTGGGCTGTCCCATGATTACGAATCCAGAGAAACCCTTCGCGACCTTATCGCGGAGGTTAAGAAATATATTGATGAAGCCTTGGAGAGAGAGCCTGATCTTCTGAAAGCATTGGCACAGCTGTCTGATGACCAGTCGATCCGCATCCTAACCGTGCACAAGAGCAAAGGGCTGGAGTTTGATACGGTGGTTTTGCTAGGTGTCGAAGACCAAGCCTACTTCGGCAAGGATCATCACGAGGTTCAGTGCACTTTTTTCGTTGGCGTATCGCGCGCGGAAAGACGACTCATTGTGACAACGGCTCATCGCAGAGAAAACCTTGGGCAGGTTAACTATTGGAAATCATCACGCACTGCCCAGGAAGAGTTCTTGGGGTACGTAAACCTTTGGAAGACCTACTCTAACTAAATCCAGGAAATTTGATGGCTGTCACGGAGCGCTGGAGATACAAAACTTCATCCTTTCCTTGCAAACATCGGGTACCTTGCCTGCTGCGAGGTTTGTCAAGCCTCCACCTATTGCGGCCTGCCGATTTCCAGAAGCTGGATTGCCTTGATCCCATGTCTCAGGGAGACCTTGCTACGCATCCGGGGAAGCAAATCAACGCAGTGGTATCCGGTTAATGAGCGCCCGCCACCTTACCTTAGCAACCACTAAGTCCCGGTCGAAATAGAACAGGAAATGCTGTCGACCGGTGACACTTTCTAGGTAGGGAACACTAATAGCAGCTTCCCCAGTGAGCAATGCTGGCAAGTCTCGCGCTGGAAACAAATCAAAAATCAGCAGGCTGCGCGCACCTTGCCCTCAAATACCCCGGTGCTTTGCAGGAACTCTGACTGAGAAATCCTCACTCCGCGAGGCACAGCAGAAACACTACATTTCAAACACCTACATCAGGTGAACGTTGGACGAAAGAAGCGCGGCGGACGGCGTTTGTGGAGCTGTTCATCAATGATGAATAGATCCAAGGCCACTGAATAATGCGAGGCCTCCACCTATACCCCATGCGACCAGCCCAAGCTCGAAGGTAGCGGGCACATACACCCAAATGTTGAGCTCAGCCATTGAGGCATCAAACCAAAAATCGCGAAGCCAATCATGGCACTGATTAACAAACCCACCTTCATAGCGTTATCTCTCTCTTTGGCGATGGAGCCGCGAACTAACTCCGCTCTCCATCCAAGACAGACATGGTTATCCCGCCCAACAAATGACTTGCAAAACGGGCAAATCCAGCATTCCTCCTGCTCTTCATCATCCGCTGGCAATTGCCTCGGTGGGCCTTCTACTTCGTCGTCGGTCTCCTGCTCTGCGTCATGCTTCCAACTGAGCAATCGATGTAATGAATACCGCTTGGGGTCTACACAATCATCCGGGCGCAGATCTGACACAGCCGGATACCATTTCTTATTGAGCTTCGCTCTTGCGGTGTCATCGACTCATCAAACCGGGGGCCGCCATAAGCTGCGGCTGTATGTGGGCGCCGATGCCGATCCGCGTTGCTTTTTAGGGATTGAAATTGGGGCCAGTCGTTATCTTTCTGCGATCTGGCGCGGAGCATCTGTTCCCAGCTCCTTCTTGTACAGGCTTTTCGAAATGGCTTGAGTCTTTGCGAGGAGAAGTATTTCGACATTCTCGTCGAGCGATTGGGTCTCAGCTCGAGCATTTCAATCCCAACCAATTCATCACCATGCACCTGGTGGGATGCAATGGACGGATTTCAATTCGAAGCCTTCCTGGTTGAAATCTTCCAGACCATTGGCTATGAGGTCAAAGAGACCAAGAATACTGCTGACCAAGGTGCAGATCTTTTCGTAAGCCGCTTCGGGAAAAACATGGTGATCCAGGCCAAGAATTACTCTGGTTCGGTTGGCAACGCGGCTGTCCAGCAAGCCATTTCCGCTAAGGCCTTCTATGGTTGTGACGAGGCCATGGTTGTCACGAACTCCTACTACACAAAATCCGCGAAAGAGTTGGCCGGTACCTCAGGTGTTTGGCTGATCGACCGGGAAGGGCTTCAGAGCTATCTGGACGACTACAATCAGAAACTCATCGAGGTCTTCTAAGCCGAGGAAGAAAGCTATTAACGTTGCCGTTGTATGTGCATCGTGGAAGCGATCATGTCGCTCACGGCGACAGCGCGAGTTGTGAGAACGAACCATCTGAGCCTACTTGACGGCTTATTCGCCAGGCATCATCGGCTGGATGCCTGTCAAGAAGGTAGCCACCACACTTGGGCACGTGGTTCGTGATCTCATACTCACGCCAGTCAGCCATAGCTCGGCCATCAATGCATTGCGGCTTGCGCTCGATTAGCCAGGCAACGGCGTTAATGAACTGACCATGCGAAAATACTGCGATTTCTTGGGCAGGATGCACTGCAAGGTGATCCAAGAAAGACTGGGCTCTATATATGAAGTCTAGAAACGTCTCGGCGCCCGGCCCATCCGTGAATGCAGGGTCTGACCTAGACCAATATGCTTCGACCCAGGCCCGCCGTTGAGGGACAGTCGTGTTGGTACATCGCGCAGGCTCAAGGTAGGTGAATTCTTGAATGGGCCACGTCTCAAGCGGGGTGGAAGGGAAGGCAGCTATGGTCGCTTTCGCGGTCGCCTGCGCTCTTAAAAACGGGGATGCAACGATCAAAGCCGGAGCATGGGTGAGCGACCGAGCCATCAGATGGGATTGTTCAACACCCTTAGGTGTTAGAGGAATGGTCGCGTGATCCAAACTGGCTTCGCCAGCATTGGCGGCACTTTCTCCGTGGCGTATTAGCCTGACATGCTTCACTGCCCAAATACTCGCACACCAGCGGCCATTCGCTTCTCCCCCGATTCGCTAAGGTATAGGCAGCTGGCGTATACCCGTGAACAAGGATACACCGTGGTCACGTGTACAGATGAGAACACGCTCACCCGGAGATCCCAAGATCTTCGGCTACTCCAGGCAATCATGCAAACGTAGCGCGCAGACCCGCAGGGCCATGCCGCGATGTGAGTGATTTTTTTACATACCCAAACTGCGCCTAAACAGCTGATCGCCCTCGCTCTAGTAAAGCCAGGGGCTCAATTCATCCATGTTCGCAACCACAATCTGCTGTGCCATCGGCTTCATGTGCATTTTAGTGGTATCGATCTGGTATCGATGCAAAACGTATTGAACCAGAGCGCCGCGGGTCTCGATTACGAGGCGCCCATCTTCCATTCCGTAGTCGGCTTCAATGATTGCACGCTGCCCAGCTTTAAGCCTTGGGTCTGCTTCCAGGATCACTGTTGCCGGCGTCGTCCACCCAGGGTCTAGCAGGCGAGTGTGCTCTGTGAAGTCGTTCATTAACTCAGGAATTCCGCGAAACCGGCTCAGCACAAAATCACGAAATTCATCATTTTTCTCGCAATACGCCCGGACATGCCAACGCATGCCAGTGTGAATGAGCGTGTGAGGCGCTATAAGCCGCGTTTCGCCTTCTGGCGTCCGGAAAGACGCGTACTCGCATTCCAATCTCTGGCCCTCCCGGCAGGCCTTCAGTAGCGGCCGAAGCACCTCGGGACGTATGGATCGGTCTGGTACATCCAACACATCGATGTGCGCATACGCCAGCGTTAAACCTTCGATGTGCGGGGCTCGCTCGTGGTTCTGATTTAGGAGATGAAGGTACGCGCTGGCGCTATCTTTCATGAATAGCGGCTTGAAGTGTTTGCTAGGTACATAGCCCTTGAGATGCTTGTCGTAAACCAGATTTCTCGGGGCATGCTCATCAATGTAGGTATTGATGTCTTTCGAGGCTTGCTGGCGGCTGATACCGAAACTTTGCATCAGGTGGTTCGTAGTCAACCGGCCTTCCCACCATGCGACTGTCTCGATCAACCTGTACCTCAATGCCAGATCCCAGCGCACGGACTCGATGGCTTTACCCCGTTTCATGACGACCTCCATCTGCTTGAAAAGTTTACCTGTATACGTAAACACCATGGATGTGTCGTCTATATCTACATATCGTTGTTGCACAGAGCAAGCACCATGGAAACGAATTGGTGCTTATTTTTGGCAACTGCCGAGCGAGAAATCGGCTGTACTGCCTTAGGGTTTAAGCGAAAGAGGCGTCCGATGTCACAATTAATCAAGATCGTCCTGATCGATTCGCTTTGCGCGGGAGCCAAAGCAGAGCTCGTTATGGACGGAAACACCAGCGTCACCGGTGAAAATGGCATCGGGAAGTCATCGTTCATCAAATTGATCCCTGTATTCTACGGCGCTTCTCCTGGACGCTTGGTGAAGGCGAGCACCAACCGTGAGAGTTTTGCGAACTGGTACCTGCCAAGGGCATCGAGCTTTATCGTTTTTGAGTACCTCAATTATGCCGGCAACGCACGCTGCGCGATCATGCACCGTAGCGGGGAGGGGTACTCGTACCGTTTGATTTCAAACGCCTGGAGCCCTGAGCTTTTGTACCGTGATTACGAAGCAGGTCAGTTGGTGTTGCCAAGTGATCTACACGGTCGTCTTACACAGCTGGGTATCTCATGTTCCCCTGAGCTACAGCCGTATCACTACCGGCAAATCATCCAATTTAACAGCGGCACAGCTCATCTCGAGAAAATCACCGACGCCGGCAAGCGTAAGCTCGTGGTGAGCCTCCGTTCTGGTTTCTCGCTGGCACCGAAGCGGAAGGATTTCAATGGCATCGATTTGGTAACGCTGGCGCTAATAGAGAGCGGTGGTACCTTCGATACCATGAAAGCGACCATGGCCGAGATTCTTCAACAAGACAACGCTGATCCCAGTCGCACTTTGATGATGCTCAACGCACAACCCTTCAGAAGTGTTGTCGACAACCGTGCTGGCTATCTACTGATGGATTCGCTCAAGCCAGACATCTTTGAATTGAATCTCCAGTCCCATGAGTTTCGCGCCGTCGTACGGCAAATGGGGACACAAAAACGCCGCGTTCTGATGCTGGATGAAAAGCTGAGAGAACGTCAGAACATTCGAGCCGCGGCCTTGGCTGAGCTACATGGCGAAGACGATCAGTTACAAAAGCTGAATAGAGAGCGAATGGGTGACCTGAATGGTCAAAAGGGTGTAGCGACTGCCAATGTGGCGGAGGAGGACACCTGGCTCCGGAAATTCGAAAAAAAACTTGTCGAATACCAGGACAATCGTACTCAGGAGCTTTCGGAGGAATTTGATCAGCTTCCCGAGATACGAGACCAGTTGCACGTTAAACAGGAGCATCAGATCAAGTTAAACCGCCAAGGGGCAGACATCCGCACAGTCTATCAGGAGCTCGAAGCTGCAGCGAAACAGGTCGCCGCAGACGGCAAAGGTATTGCGTTCTCTAAGTACAAAGCAGCTTCACAAGGTATCCAGCAGCGACGAAACGAATTAGCCGCTAACCAGCAAAAGCAGCTTGATGAAACGCAAACTGCTCACGAAGGCGAGCTCACCGAGTATTCGCAGATACAGCTGCAAGCAACGGCCACTCATGCTCGCGAGGTTTCATACTCTGACCAGCTTAAAACCCTCCGCGCTCTTCCAGCAGCTCAGCGCCTGGTGGATGAATCTCAAGGTGGCATCAACGAGCAGATACTCGTTGTTGATGAACTCCAAAAGCTCCTCAATTCGATCTCAACAGAAGTCGACGGTTTGTCGCAGGAAAGGCAGGCACGAGCCGCGGAATACAGCGGTTTACAGTTGAGGAAGAATGCCCAGGTTGAGAGTCGGGATAACCTCAAGCGACAGATTAATGCTGGCGCTGAAACACTGCTCGGTTTCCTACGACGCCATCACCCTACTTGGACAGAAAATATTGCTCGACTCATCCCAGTCGAGACGCTGATGCGTACGGATTTAAACCCCGCATTCCTTGAGGAAGTTCAGCAAAATCTCTATGGGGTTGAGATCAACCTTGAGGTGCTCCCTCAGGCGGCGGTTGCAAGTACTCACGCTCTTGAAACCGAGATTGCTTCATTGACTGCTCAGATCCAGGCGCTCAGCACGGATATGGAGCTGATGGAGAAACAGCAGCGTGGAGTGGAAGATCGACTACGACAAGCTGGCGCTCGGGCATCAACAACTCAAAAAGACCTGAGCAGTGCATGCCTGGATTTGGAAATACTGAAAAGCGATCACACAGGACTGATTGACCGTGCCCGCGAGGAAGTGGTTCAAGAAACTGAAATACAAGCAGCACGCGTTTCGGAAGCCGCATCTCGGCTCGAGGAACTCACCACTCAGCAAGAAAACTTGAAGAAACGGCACAAGCGCGAGATTAACGATATACAAGCCGCGGGCGACAGTTCGCGATCGCAGTTGGATCAGGAACTGGCTCAAGTAGATCGAGACCAAGAAATCACTGAAAAACGCATCGATGCAACGCTAGCGGCATCACTTCACAACGCCAAAATAGATATGGAAGCTCAGCTTGTGTCCGCCGGAGTAGATGACACAGCGAGCAAACGGCTCAGCTTAGAAATTGCCGATTTGGAAAAGAGGGTGAAAAGCCTTCGGGATCAGGAGTCGCTGATCGATAGTTACCGGCTTTGGGTTAAAGAAACAGTACCTGCGGTACCTGATCGGAAAGCCGCTTTAGCTCGTGCCAATGCCGATCTTGATCGTATCAACCGTGCCGTCGATCAGTGGCAACTGGAGTTACAGGCTTCGCAAAGGGCGATCGTTGAGCGCAGAAAAGTATTGGTCACTCAGGGGCATGAAGATGACCTGGAACTCAACGCAGTGGCACGCGTCCTTCGGGAACTTAGTCAAATCGACGCAGCCGCGGAAGCTCACCTCGCCTCAACGTTGAAGGCATCAGACATCGAGGATGAGGTCGGCAAACTCCGTCGCCGTCGAACGGAATGTCACCGCAAGGGCACAGATCTATATCGTGAGATTCACAAGCGTTTCCAGAGGGATCGTTTGGTGCACACGCCACAGGGCGCAGCGATTGAACAAATCATGAATCATGCTGCGAATGCTACCTATGAGCTCGAACTCGCATGGTTGGAAGCCGCCCCAAATCTGCAGGAATACATTGAGATTTCTCATCCTGATCAAAAAACGAAGCTGATCATCCAAGCCAAAAACCTGTCAGACGAACTATGTGACAACCGCTCTAAGCTCCAGCAATTGCACCGAAGTATCCTGAAACTAGGCCGTGACGCGACGGCAAAAGCGAGCGAGGTTCTCAGCTCTTTTGCGCAGATTCGTCAATTCGAATTCAAGGTCTCATCACGAATCCATGAAATGTCGTTTTGGGATGACCTTACTAACTACGAACAGCAGTACAAGCGATGGAGCGGGATGGGGGGGGAGTACCTTCCAACTGATGGCTTCATGGAAGCACTCCGAACCATCGAACGCCAGATTGAAGATGGCGCCTTCACATCCAACCTGTCGGACTGTTTCGACGTGTCTGTCACGTGCAATGACCAGGGTAGGGTGAAGGTAGCGACAAACAACGCCGAGCTCATTCATCTGAGCAGTACCGGCCTGACAAAGATCATCGTCGCCATGATCTACGTCTCGCTATTCGAACTGCTACGGAATGAGGCAGATTTCCAGATGTCGATCCCGATCGACGAGGCCCTCGAGCTCTCACCTGAAAACTACGTTGCGCTGGTCAGCTACTTCAATGAACGTGGACTCTCCATGCTGGCCTGCTTCCCAGGAGGTGCACCTGAGCTTCTTCGGCAATTCAACAACCGTTACAGCCTGGAGCGCAGGGCAGACACCGACTCAATTGTGGTGAAGGAATACGGGATTGAAGAGATGGATGAGCTTGATGACCTGAATGATGCACTTGGAAATGATGGCGGGGAGGGTGCACTGTGAGCCCTTTGAGAGATGTCCTGAACAAGCTTCTTTCTGGCTGCTTCATCTGCCAGTACGCCTACCCCGAACTGCATCGGCAGTTGCGCAATGCAGAGTTTGCCGAGGGTGTCGAGAACGCGCTGGCGCCGTTAGGGCGGAAATTGGCGACACTCGGCGAACCCGAGGCCCCCGACACGTATTTCGCACGGTTCATTGACTTTTCTGAGCCGGTTGATCGTGATGCGGCCACCGCACAATTGGTCGAGCTGCGCGATCAGATACGTCCATGTCTCGATTTCATCCGTTTGATCAATCGTGCGGGGCGCAGTGAGACCTGTTTGGCCCCGGGAGACACTATCTCCTTCGCCGACATGCTCGATTCAATCGAGAACCACCCGACCTACCGTACGCAGCTTTGGGACTTGAGCGGGTACGACTTTTTCAGCAAGTCCAAGAGCGGCAAGGACAACAATGATCGGCTGAAGTTGGTGCTACGTGCATTGGCTGACGCTGGCTATATAGTGAAGCGCAACAGCGAGTCTGCCAACTACGTAGCCACAGGCAAAATGGGCTACGTGCATACCATCCTGGCATGGATAGCTGAATACAATTCGCTCAGCCTGGACGTCAGTACGAGTGAACCGCATGACGGTGAGCACCAAGGAGGGCTCAACTTGTGAAGGAGGCAGACTGGATCGAGTTGGGAGATTCCCTCACGCGAAATGCGACCTTTATCGAAGCATTGTCGATTGCAGACGAAGAAGGGATCGCACTGCCTGAGCGAAGGACAAAAGGCATTTCCTACCTTATGTCCAAAGGATTAATCGAAGAAGATGATGAGCTCTATTATCTCAGTGGCCTGCTTTTAGATGTAGGTGCGCAGATTTCACTTCAGGGATTCGAGCGAGCGGCTCCTGACTTGCAGGAATCCCTCATTGCCATTGAGCAGCACTGTGAGGCATACCATGAAGCCAAGGCATCTGACTCTTCCAGTGAAGCTGAGCGGCACCTGAAGCGTTTGACGCACAGCTGCCGCCAAGTCACCAACCATCTCCGGAACGAGCAAGCCCAGACGCGCGCGTTCATTGAGGGCGGTTACGGCTTCTCACCCCGACTCAAAGACCGGTTACGGGACATCAACAATGCAATTGGCCGCCTCAAGCGCCTGCACGAGAAGCTCGGGTTGTTCACTCATGTTGGCTTATCCGCCTTGACCAATAGCGATCGAGCATTGCGGCGCATACTCCTGGATAGCCTCCTCGGTGCCGTGTCGCGGATTCGTCTCGCTCTAGATGAAATGATCGGGCGCCTTGACCGGCTAAGTCTGGCGGTGCGCAAGCGCAACCATATGCGCCAGGTTGCTCACGCTGTCGATGTGTTCCTCCAGGCAGGAAACCCTATCGACTTGGAGCCTCTTTTTGACAGGAAGGATGCCGCTTCCTGGGTTCCAGCAGCTAAGATCGACTTGGCTGGTAGCGTCTATTGTGATGTCGATGCAGGTGAGAGCTTGGAGGCGCTTGAGCTACTGATTGCATCGCTTCCACCACCGAAAGCCCGACGGGCGGAGGAGCCGCCGAAGCCACGTGAATCGAAGTCCGTAGTTCCCAAAGACGAGCCGCCCAAGGTACTGGAAAAACCATTTGCTCGTGATCACCTCATGCACATGCTCCAGAGCCTGAACGAAACCAAACAACCTCAATCGGCCGTGGCGTATTGGGGGGAGCATGGGGATCCCGAGGTTTCCATGAGCATATGGCTCTATGCTCTTGATGGCTACGTACGACTACAGTCCGCGGTTAGCAAGGTACGACACAAACCGCTTAACTATCGGATAGTTCCGGTTTACGCGCCCTACCTTCGCGTGTCCGCAAACCGACGAGTCCTTGATTTGACTCTTGAGAGAGCGGGGCGGCTATGAGCATCTTTGGCAACATGAGAGCGATCAAACCCGTAGTAATCGCGATCCGACAAGACGCCAGGAAAGTTCAGATCAACGCTACCTGGTCACGGCTCAATAACGATTACAAAATTGGCAAGAAGCTTGGTAACAACTATCTGTCGCTGACCGAGGCCGATCTCCAAACCGTCCGTATGATGCTGAAGAAAGAAGCAGGCGTGGATGCGTTGAATGTCAGCCTCGAAGATCTAGAAGGCGATCGCCTGGCCGTCGCGAAAAAATCACGCAATGAGAAGCTAGCTCGCTTTAAGACCGGAGACCGAATAGTCATGGTTGCCTCGGTCTCTGGCCAACTGCAACTGGCTTCCGGAGTGTACAGCCACCCAGTTGGCGGAAGCCTCAGCGTTCCGGCAAAAGAACTCCACGGTCTTGATACCGTGATCTTGGTGGAGAACCAGGCTGTCATGTACGCGGTTCACGAGTACCGTTGGCCAAACGAGGTGAAGCACCTGCCCATGCTTTTCCGCGGAAGCCCACAAATCACCCCGGCGGCTGTTACTAAGGCCTTGTCCGGGGTTAAGCAGATCATATGCTTCCCCGATTACGACCCTCAAGGCTGGATGAATACCCTCACTGCTAGGGCCCACGGAATTGTGGTGCCGTCGATGAGCGAAATTGAAAGCATCGTTTTCAAGGAATGGGACAAGCCCCTGGACTACGCAAAGCAACACGTTGCCCGAGGATGGTTGGGGAGGGTGGATTTACCCCGTGTGCAAGATATGCTGAGGAGGGAGCTGGCTCTTTCGCAGGAGTCCATGGCGGGGATGGAACTGGAGTTTCTAGCGTTTGAGTCACCAGGAGGCTTCAGCAGTTCAGTGGCATAGTTGTTCGGTTGGTTCATCCGCCGAATAATTCAGGCAAACATGCAAGCGGAGCGCGCAGACCCGAAGGGTCATAGGGCACGAGGATGAAAGCCCGCAGGGCCATGACCCGTCGAAGATGGGGCGTGGTTTACGACAGCCATCCCCGAAGGGGCGTGCCCCAACAACAAAGCATCCGAAGCTTATCGAGCCGCGCGCTGGTCGTGTGTGCGAGGCATTACGCCCATGGCGCAAAAATCATACGTTTTGCGCAACGCGAGCTCGTCGTCAGAAGATACATAGGATTGGGCGAAGATCGTCGACAAGAACCGCTTACGCTCGCCATTAGCAAGCTCAGACCACACCCTCGGCTGACCTTGTACATCTGGGACAGCCAGTCGATCAAGAAAATACTCTTCAAGACTGTGCAGCCGTTGCTGGCCATCAAGGAGAATGTCACTGTTCAGCGCCAGAGAGCTGCCCCCACCTGCGGAACCGCACCATTCATTCGTGAGGTAACTCCCCAGATCTGCGCCTGACCACACCGCTGCAATGAATCGCGATTTCTTTCCCGCATTCCACACCAGTGACCGCTGCCACGACGGTACAGGGAAGCCCATTACAAATCGTGCAGCCCAAGGATATTGATCATGCGCAGCGGTCGGATTTGCTTGGTACTTCTCCAAACGACCGGCAAGCACATCAATCGGGTATTGATGAGTCGATGTGGCCAATATTCGCTGAGGCATTTGGATCGTGGAATCTGAAATTTCGTCATCGGCGTAGCGCTTAAATATAGTGGGCATCGATTTCCTTAGGGAAGGGTAGTGCTACACGTTGATCGGAGTATTTGAGTGAATGTGGTGCCGGCGCCATGCATCAATGGTCGCAATTATCAGTAGGTCGCGCTCAGTGGATTTGGTGTAAATCTGTTCGCTGTCTACCAGGGCCTGAGCATATCCCTCCGCCCGGGCCGAAGCTTTGTCAAACTCCGGAAGGGAGTCGGAAGATCCGATGTAACTGATCAGTCGCTCCCACGCTCTCCGCTGCCGATTGCCTAGAATCGTGTGAGAAAACGCTATAGCGCCACTCAGGGACTGGACAAAGTCAGTTGTCGATCGGTTCAAAGCTGGTTTCTCGCTGAGGGCATACAGATAAAAAACAGATCGATATAAAAAAAACTTGAGGGCGGTTGAAGATTTTTTCAATAGCGGGAGGTGCGTGGCGTCACCGAAGCGGGGCCGTACGAAGAACGTCAGTATCAATCAGAGACAAACCTGCTGCCGCTTTCAGCTATCGTATCGAAGTGATTTCGCGGTACGCCGTGCCAGTCTGCACGAGCCTCAGCCACTTCTTGGTCGCATGGTTCAGAGGCCTAGAATTCTAGCGTCCACAAATATTTCACCCTGTCGCTAAAGTTTTTCTGCACAGCGTCCGTTGTTATTTTTAAGAACAACGAATTGGAGAAATTTGTGGGCAAAACTGCAGTACAACCAGCAACGTTTTTTACGGAACGCGAATTTGTTTGCTGGCGTGGGCGGGAACATGACGAGCTGTATTCGTGCAAGGTGTCCAGAGAGGGGGATCACTATGTCAGTTTAAATTTAGACATCATGCCGTTTAGGTTCGCCAATGCCGTCGTTCAACATATCGCGCGCTGTCTCTACGATGCTCTCCTCGTCACTGTTGGGAATTTGGCAGGATTTGTACCGACGCCTGCGGCATGCGACAGCAAGCTTACGAGGACATTTCGAAAAAGAGGGTCTGGTGAGTGGGATTACGCAGCCGAGGGGAGATTCAATTGTCACGAAGCAGAAGATGGAGTCTATGTCGTTGAGCCTTGGTCAGGCGAGCACGAAAGGACTGAAATGGTGGCCGTCTACACGATTGAAGATGGAGGAGTAGAACTTGTGTTCGACTTCATGGGCTACTCATTCAGCATGCTCGACGCTGTTTGGCTTGCCAACGCTTTGATGGAGGCCATGGGGCGTGAACCGCTGGATACCTTGGAGACTACGAGCATGAGTTGTAGGCGTATGGCAGGCTTCTATCCAGCTGAATTCCGAAGGGTGCTATAGGCCACTCTGCGCGATCAACTGGGCTTTTTGTGAAGTCATGCTTTTCGTTGAGGCTTCGTCGGCGCATGCACTGCGAGCGCTACTTTAAGCCTGAGTCAGATACGGCGGAGGAGCTCCTCGAGCTGGCGATGCTCAGCAGAAGTCAGTAGCTCGATAGGATCGGATGCATCTCTTGAGCTGAATTCGTACATTCGGCCGTCAGGGCTGTAACAGCTATCGCAGTAGTCTAACTCTCCACAGTCGTTGTAGAGAGTTATCACCCAGTCGCCGACGTTAACGGTCATCAGCCCGCAGTAGATCTCATCCCAGCTGGCGTTTGTAATTCTGCGCATTGAGCTTGAAATCATGGAGGCATCGCGCAGCACTACGTAGACCTCGCGAGCTGTGAGCATTTTTTTATCTGACATGGCGTTCCTCTCGGCCTGCGGATCTGAAACACAACAGCGTACTTCACCTTGCTCAGAAATCACTTTTTCCTTGCTTGTGTGACGAAATGTCGAAGCTCTAAGCGCGCCGCTATAACTTTGTCCTGGATCTCTACGGGGTCAATGGACATGCCTCCATCCGCGGTGACGGCGAGGGTCTTGAGGTTGTTAACAGCCTTGATGAAGGCTTTTTCTCTGTTTTTCTCCCGCTCCGAACGATTATCAGTAAACCATGCCATAGCGTTACTCCTTCCTCCCTATCCTTCCTTCACATTCTGGAGCTTACGATGCATCGGTTTGCTCAATCGTGGCTCATACGGCCAGCCCTGCTCGACATAGCAAGCAGGGTAGCACTGGCGGTTGAGTGGTGTCCGGCGCCGACTGGGGTGGAGCTGAACACTAAAGGTCTCCCGTGCTGATCCCGCGCCCGGATAAATTACAGAAATTAGTATGTCTACTTGCCACTATCTTAAGTAGGGGGCATATTCTGCTCGTCAAAAAAATACATGGTCGGTCATTGACCAGCGCGCTTCTCAAGCTGCAGTCATGGCGTTGAGATCAATAATCACGTGTGCACCCTTTGGTGCATGGACGCAAGCAGGAAGACCGATGGGTTTTTTCACTCAGCAGGAAGAGGACTCCCTGACGATTCGCAGGATGAGCCTGCACGTCGTTGGCGCGAAAACGTTTGAAGCCATGCCTGAGCGCAAGCCCGAACACACCGATTTCTTCAAGACCAAGATCGTAGAAAGCGCTGCTGATGCTGTATTCAGCTTCAAGACCAATTCCACGACAAAGATTGAGCTGGAGTCGATCGTCGATCGCTCAACCACGTTCGAGCGAGGGGCGCAAAGCCTATCCAGGGGATTCAACACTCTCCATGTAGGAGGCAGCGCCGACGGCGTGCTCTGTATGTTCGAACTAGATGTCGGAACTCCAGATACCGTCATTTTCAGCCTTATCAAGTATGACTACAAAATGGCTTTAGAGCAGGACGGGGCCAAGCCAGAGGCTGCTTTACGTCGTATCGTAACGGCGCTAATTGATGACAAAAAAGCTGTTCAGAAAACAGCGCTGGTGCGCGTGGTCAATGGCGTTGCGCAGACCAGTGTTTCGGCGCGGGATCGCAAGAAACAGGCCCCTGACCTGGCTGATTATTTCGAGGCGTTTCTGGGCGTCACCAGGACTATTTCTGACGAAGAGCTGAGCCGAACCGCTAGTACACTGCTGCGTCGGGCATTGCATGCCTGCAGAGACCTTCTCCCCGATGAAGATGTGGCCAAAGCATTCCGAACTGCCAAGGGAATTCTAGGCAAGCGATTGAAGGTTGATGAGGACGCCATCGTGGAGGCGGTACTCTCTTCGGCTGGTGATCCAACTGAAGACAAGGTCGTTCAACGCTTTGAACGCGAAACACGCAGGCGCGTACGAGAGAGCAAGCTTCATCACGTCGAGTTCAAGCCAGACCGTGCGGTGTTAAGGCAGCCTGCCATCAGGAAGCTGAGAACGGTGGAAGGGGTGACAATCATCTTCCCAGACATCGAGAGTGACCCTAACGTAACGATCGAGCCAGTAGCGGGCGGGGGGCAGCGCATTGTCGTAGAGACCAAGAAAATCACGGAGAACAGTCTTGTCGCTGACAGACCTAGCTAGTCTACTCAACCAAGAGACGCGAGCGGGCAATGCATCGGTTACCGAAAGCGATACTGACTTAATCGCGTCGGAGCTTGCGGCTGGTCTGACGTTGCGCTTGCTCAGGCTTGCCAAGGACGCTGGTCTAACTTACTCGACCTATGACCATGAGTACTCTCAATGCGATGAAGCCGACATTGTCGATGACTTCGGCACGTTCCGGTTGAAAGTGAAGAAGCCGTCGAGGTCACCCGAGGATCTGGCTGACGCACTGTACATCATGACTGAAGTCGGGTTTTCGGACTTCCTGCGCAGAGGAAACAAGGCAGGGATTTGGCGAATCCTAGGGCTCAGCGCAGCGTTCAGCTGTCAGGCTCGCGCTTTTGGTAACTGGGATGAGCCACTAACGCTCACACCAGTACCTGCGACAAAATCGCCCCGAATGTTAGTTAAGGAGGCGGCCGATGTTCGCAGCGTACCGGAGGACATTCGGTTGCTATTGCTACAGGGCTCCAATCTCGACGAGCTCGACCCGTTCCATCGACTCTGGGCCGAACATGCCCACGCTTCGCTGACTCGCTGCATTGCCAACGAAGTCAGCGCTGGCGACCAACGTTTAATTTTCAAAGGCCCACCTAAGCTGAGCCTTGAGTTTCAGGAGCGATCGCCGGGCGACTCTTTCAATCTAAAGGATTTCCAGCTTGCTCAAGAGGCGGCGTCCTGGGTCTATGAGAACGCTCGCGAGGCGGAGATGAAGCACGTGCTTCTCTCAACCGAAATCGCCCGCTCTGGGCGTGCCGATGGTGAGGTAATTGCGTACTTCCGAGACAATCTCGATGCTGCGTTAGAGTGCGCCAAAATCGCGTACCAGATGTCGATTTCCGAGATTACCAAAGACACCTTGAAGTCCTTGGGTGATCTACGAAAGGCAGTTACCGATGAGACATCGAAGGCGACGGACGCGACCCGCCAGACAGTTACTGCCATTACAACAGCGGCGGGTGTGGGCATTGGCCTCGCCGTCGCACGCATCAGCGTTGCGCTCAATCCTTGGCTTATTTTGGCTGTAATGATCATTGTGTGGCTGTATGTGGTGACCATTGCGTGGTCAGGTTGGCACTTTATTCTGGTGCAGCGCGGTCTACGTAAACAGTGGCAGACCAAGCTGTATAGATTTCTATCGGCAGGCGATTACGAAGCGATGGTGACGATACCTGTTGGGCGTTCTGAAACAGTATTCAAGCGGACTGCCATCTCGGGTGTCGGAGTTCTGGCTGCTTGGGTAGTCTGCGTGGTTGTGTTTGCTTTCCTTGCGAAACCTTCCTCACCGGTTACGCCAAAGGCTGACCATCCGAGCGAGCACCCAACGGGTAATGTCCTTGAGCCCGGAACACCCCAGGAGCGGCGCCGACCGACTGCGCCTTCAATCGAATATTTCCGAGGCGACTGGGCTTTCCGGACGTATCCGTCCTCTACGATTGAGCTGTATGTATCGCGTCCGGAAGAAACCGGCCTAACATCTTGAGGTAGTCATGAAGGACGCACGCTTTCGACAACCTATCGATTCTGAGTACTCCCAGGCGCTGGGCGAAGCGGTTTTCACCTTCAGCATACTGGAGTGGAATGCGGTCTGGATCTGTGAGCGAATCCAGCCTGGCGCTTTATCTGAGCTCAACCCCAAGACTGCAGGTGCCATCGCCAAGCGTCTCATAGCACTCATTCAATCACATGATGACAGTGAGGAAAACCGCGAAGAAAGACATGATGTTGATGTACGTGGGGGTGACCCGAGCATCGCACATGCTGTGCCTGGCTATCCGCCAGAGCAGCATGGGGGAGGGTTCGGCTGGCGAGAAGCGGAGGGCGGCGCTCACAGCGGCTGGGCGGTCGATTCTCGATCTGATTACATAAAAACAGCCTGCAGTGGTAAAACCAGGATGCCTCATAACTTAAAGCCAACATTAAGCTCAAGGAAGCAACATTGAAAATTGGAAGTTTTGATCATGATGGGACTATGGTTGAATTAATTCCCGCTGAAGCATTATCAGCTTCGAGCAATTCATTTACCGTGGTAGTGGGTAAAAATGGCATAGGAAAAAGCCGTTTACTGTCTGGAATTGCAAAAGAGCTCACACAGCGTTACGACTATGATTATGACGATGAAGATGAGCCATTGGTTATAGCGATTTCAACAAGCCCCTTTGATAAGTTTCCTGCTATTTCCAGGAGCAGAAGCAAAAATTACAGTAATTTCCGCTACGTAGGTCTACGCGGAGATAGTTCAGCTTCTGCCTCATCATTAATATCCCTTATGTCTTCTGCAGCTCGCGGTTTACTTAAAAGCGCTCTGCATGGTCATAATGGAGCTAGCTTTCTGGAAGTTTTTTCTTCACTACACTTCAGACCTCAAGCCAATTTCATACTAAAGCCTGCCTTTGACAAAACCGCACATTCCACTGCCAACTCAACAGAAGAATATTTCTTTGTAGAGCCAGTTGAAAGTACCGGCCCGATACGAGTCGATAAAAGATACAAGCATGTCTATGACGGGTTAGGCACTGAAGAGAAGTCTTCAGTTGAGTATGCGATGTCCAATGTCGCCTCTTACTACCAAGCTCGCAAGGCAATTGAGCTTGAGTTTGATTTCGCAACAAGCACGTCCTACATTGACGGCAAAAAGCTATCCCCCTCCATTTTAAACTCAATCGTCATCCTCATGAAGCTTGGGCTTATGCGACTAATGGATATCACCCTAGAGAAGGAAGACCACGGATCTCTGAGCCTACGCCGCGCTAGCTCCGGCGAGCAGTGCCTATTAATTATAATGCTAGGAATTGCCGGGCACATTAGAGACGGCTCAGTAATCTTGATTGATGAACCAGAAATTAGCCTTCACCCTCGTTGGCAGGAGGAATTCATGCCAATGCTGACATCAGCTTTTTCGGGGTTTTCGGACTGTCAGTTTATTATCGCCACACATTCGCCACAGGTGGTTTCCCGAGCTACATCCAAATTTTCTTACATTTTAGTACTGGAAAGTGGCTCGTTACTTAACTCCAAAGACTTCAATAACAAGTCTGCAGACTTTCAATTGGCAGAGCTTTTCGGTGCTCCTGGCAGAATGAACGAATATGTATCCCGGCTAGGATTCAACCTTATAGCAAAAATAAGGGCCAGAAAAAGCATAGACATCGAGATCTTAAATGGCCTCGATGACCTATTGATGTTTAAGTCGAGATTGTCAGACGAAGATCCAGTAAAAAAACTTATTATCTCAGTAGAGGAGTTAGTTGCCAGCCATGCCACTCATTAACTCTGCTGTAACTTTCAGCCCGGAAGCTATTTTAAAAATCGCGACAGTCAAGTCGGAACCCCAGCTCAGTCACACGCGATGGGGCGAT
Source organism: Pseudomonas sp. GM79 (assembly GCF_000282495.1). Taxonomy (GTDB): domain Bacteria; phylum Pseudomonadota; class Gammaproteobacteria; order Pseudomonadales; family Pseudomonadaceae; genus Aquipseudomonas. The sequence continues at coordinate 81,225 of NZ_AKJE01000049.1, read as the reverse complement.
GACGACCTTGAAGAACTGCGGCGCGAAATCAGAAACTTCTACCGGCGAGAGCAAAAGCTGACTTGCGCTTACTGCAAGGAAGAAATCGGCGTAATCGCCGCCGCAAATGCTCCAATTGAACATATCTTGCCAAAGTCGAAATATATTCAATTCATGTTCGAGCCAAAAAATCTCTGCGTTATATGTGCCGACTGCAACACCTACAAAAAAGACAGGGAGGGGCTCTTAGACCCCCCCTTATACAGAGACGCTGTAAGAATCTACCCTCTGGATTCAAGTCGCTACAGATTATTCCATCCACATTTTGATGAGTATGATCAGCATATTAAAAAGATCAGATATATATACCTGCCAGGATCAAATAAAGGGAGCTACACAATATTTGCATGCAATCTAAATAGGGTTATCGTGGAGCTGGGTGTATCTGACGAACTCTTCAATGACGTCGCCACTGCCCTCGAGCGAGCTCGCTTTGGCGGAAACGGCTAGAACAATCCTTACTTCAGCAAGGCCTCTAATTTAGAGGCCTTTCATTGTAACTCTGAAAAAGAGCCGCCGAATCGTGACCAGCTTCTACAAGCTTGCAAAGAAGCTGCGCAGCAATGGTTTCACTCCCGTGTTCCGTACGGTAGTTGCGGCATCTCTTTCCGAACAGAGCCGATGGTGGCCAGACAATTAGAGTTTCAAGTAATCTGGGTAATCCTCCTCGGAAGGCCCAGCGACAATGCCTCCGTCTCCCTTTCTGCTGTCTGACGATTTCTGATGCACGCAACGCTCCACCATTCAGGTGGCCAACTACGCGGCTCTCAACATCTATTCGAGCCGGGCAAGCTCCTAGGCATCCAATGGCTCTACGGGGTCGGTACTGTACGTGGGGACTCCATGACATACGGACACTCATTCCCCCAACATCCGGACACTGATTCCACGCTGCTTTCTCAGCCTAGCTGCTCAAGGCTGAATTTTAGAAAAATGGTCTAGGGTTGCCGTAAGCTTCCCAAAGATCTGCCAGCTTCTGCGGTCTGCAAATCCAATCTTTCTGATAGCTTTCAATGTCCGAAAGCTTATCAACCAACCCGCCGTCTTCCGTTACCAAAAGCGCCGGTAGCTTGAGGTAGCTGAAGAGATCGTAATCAATCCCATCGTTACGTTTGCTACGCGATGACGGATTGTAAGCGCCTTTTTTCTTCTGCATCCGAGCGAACTGCCGCCAGTGATATCGGATCTCCAAATGCATGCCTTTTGTCTCGTGCACTGTCTTGTCGTCCGCCTGTTCAAAGGAATTGAACACCGCTGCACGGATCTGAGGCTCAATCACATCCCACCGGTAGCTGTACTCGACCCAACTGGCAAGCGCATCATGGGCGGTATCGACAATCGTTGTGGCGAAATCTGTCGCCCAAGCCCCGGTTTGCAGGATTTGGAGGAGTTCATCCGGGCTCAACCCCTCTGCTGCTTCCAAAATCTTTGCGCCCTCGGTTCTGGATTCATCGACAGCGATCTGCCACTGTGCAAGGCGTTCAATCCATTCATCACGAGCTTCTTGAAGCATGGCCTCTGGGCCATCGTCTGGTGGGGGAGCGTCCACGCTCTTAAGCAGCTCCCTCCAACCTTGAATCGACAGCGAACGACACGAGCTTTCATTCCAAGGCTGAGTGTTGATTTGGAGCATGCCGAGAAGGTCTTTTTTTCCAAGCATTACGGGCAGCTGGGGATTGAGAAAAAGAGCTAGGCGCTGGCACATGCGCTCTGCTTCATGTGCTTTGATCACATTTCGCGCCCGCTGGTTAAGGAGCTCCATGAGCGCACCGTCAGCGAGCGAAAACGAAAAGCCTTCTTCCTTCATTTTTACAAATGTGAAAGCCCAACGCGGACACTCAACTTCGTGAGCTAGGTTACGGGCTGCATTGGTATCAAGCACAACGATTGTCTGGCTTTGATCGACAATCAGGCGTTGAGGTGCTGGTCTTGGCATAGATATCCTTCTTTACTGCTTTGATCAGAGCCGCTGCGAATTTGGGTCAAAAGGGCGGGGCATTGGGCGTGAGATAGTACGATAAGAAGGGGCAGAGCTAGTGTCTGTTCATCCCGAGTGCCACGCCTTGGAGTCGATTCGGGCTTCTCGTCAGCGTGGCTGCTCGAAGGGAGCTTTAAGCGTTGGATTTTGATTTGCCCAGGTCACCGAATGCTTCCCGGGCTACGAACAAGCTTTCAAACGACCGTACGTATCCTGCGCTCGAAAATTGGAACTCTTCGTTGATGCCCCTTCCTTTGATCCGAATCTCTGCGTTCCGTGTCGTTGGGATTTGATGGTTATCAACTCCATTTAATTGGTCACTTTTTCCATAAGAATGCAGGCCGCTTGGCGCTATTCAAGTCACGTTGGTGCCAGGGGCTCAGGCAGGGAAGGGCTGGGTGATGACTAACAGCGTCGAAGTCTGAGGCGTATCCTGCAGATGAACTCTTTTCTGAGCGCACTATTCCGAATGAGCACTTTAACGGCTTTTAACAGAATTTTTGAAGCCTGCCCGGGATGTGCGGGCGCTCACCGGAAACCCCATTAATCTCCGTTTCGAGCGCTTGGGACGGCTCGCAAAGCAATTCCGCCGAACGACACGCTAGCATCTCTGGTTGGCGTGGGGGTCGTAGAAATTGTCAATAGGGACGGCTTCTTCCACCATTGCCACATGGTCATCGCGTGAGCCGAAATGGAAGGGCGCGCTGTGGACTGTAAGATTTTCGCCCAGTTGGGTGAGGGTCTTTAGGCCGATGCCAAACCGTCCCTTCAACTCCGCCGATTTCTGCTTGGTGGAATAGAATGGGTAGATCATCGGCAGCACGTGGGGCAACTCAACAGGCAATCCGTTGTGAACGATGACCAACTGTTTGTTGCCCTGGACGGTCTGCACAGCAAACTGCACGGAGGTGGCATTCAGATCATCAGCGTTCTGGATAACCTCACGAAGCCCTTGGTAAGGGTCGGTGTTCAACCGTTTGGCGCCCTGATTTCCCCCTTTGAGGAGCGTGCTCAGAATCTCGGGCTGCTCACGCTGAAGTTTGACAAACTCGGTGAGCGCCGCGTTTGCATACTCTTTGCTACGCAGCGTTGGCTCGTTAAACGTGGAGGCTGAGTTAAAGCAGGCTGTAGCGTGTAAGCGTCCGAGTTGCTCGTCCATGATGAACCACCCCATGCAGGCATTTTGAGATCAGCCGATCATAGACGGGCTATGGGTCGAGTGATATGCCTGCTACAGGAAATAGAGCTTCAAGGCCTGTCCAGTCGTACCGATAAAATCTTATTGGACGCGCGCACAGGGGGCCAGTACTACAGAAAACGGATCTTCCAAGGATCGGGATATCGGTGTCGCGGATGAGCCAACAGCCTATCTGGTGAGACTCTTGCGGTAGTTCAGCAAGCTGCTGCAAGTCGATATGGCATTCACTCAAAGGGGCTCCATTATCGAGTCGCTCAAGACATCCAGGCGTCGCAACATCTCCGAGGCGGTTGATCGCTCAGCATTAGCTTGAATTTGAAGCTGTGACAGAAGTGAAGCCACAGACTGCGACTCCCAGGCGGAACAAGTAGTTACCACTTTCCGGGAGAGAGATCCTGGTCAACCTTCTGATGTCTGCCAAATCCTTCTCGATACTGGTCATTCGCCTTTTCCTTGATGGGCTGCCATGTCTGGCGGAGCAGCGAAAGAAGGGGTGTACAGCAGAAAATGACGGAGTCGACAACGTACCGCTTCGCTTATAGCATCAGGCAACCCGCCCATCAAAGCGCCATATAGTACCAACTCGCCAAGGAAGTCGAACGTGATCACCAAAATCCGCATCCGTGGGTACCGCATCTACAAAGATTTCCTGCTGAAGCCCAACCCGGGTATGAACATCCTGGTCGGAGACAACGACGCCGGGAAGTCCACCTTAATGGAGGCCATCTCATTGGCGCTCAACGGGCGGATCGGTGGCAAGGGGATCCTGGAGGAGCTGAACCCTCACTGGTTTAACACCGAGGTGGTCACCGAGTTTCTGACCCTAAGAAGAACTGGAATGAAGCCGGCGCTCCCGCAGATTCTCATCGAGCTCTATTTGCAAGACACGGATGAACTACAGGGGCTGCTGGGCGCAGTGAATGCCGACGTTCCAACGAACGCTTGTCCTGGTGTCTTTCTCTCCATTTTCCCCAACGAGGAGTACAAGGACGAGCTGGATGAATGGCTCAAAAATCCTTCACCGCTACTCCCAGTTGAGTACTACACCTACGAATGGCGATCGTTCGCTGATAGCGAACTCACACGTCGGCCGCGGGCGCTCTCCGTGGCCACCATCGATTCTCGCACGGTCAAATCCGCCGCCGGCGTTGATTACCATCTCCGCCAGATCCTTAGCGACCACTTGGAGTCATCCGAGAAAGCAGAGATTTCGCTGGACTACCGCAATATCAAAGCGTCCATGACAGATGGCGCGTTAGCGCCTGTGAACAAGCGACTTTCGGGTCTAAGCGCAGCGCTCCAGGAAGAGCCCATGGCGTTGGCGATGGATCAGACATCCCGCACATCTTGGGAAAGCGTGGTCACTCCACATGTCGACGGCCTGCCATTTGCGATGGCTGGCCAGGGCCAACAGGCTGCAATCAAGATCTCACTCGCGATGAAGCGCCATTCCTCGAAGGCGAACATCGTGATGATTGAGGAGCCCGAAAATCATCTATCTCACACGAGCCTTACCACTCTACTCAATCGCATCGAAAATCTGGCGACGGAAGAGCAGCAGCTCTTCATTTCGACTCACAGCACATACGTGTTGAACCGGCTCGGCCTCGACGCATTGCTACTTCTTCACCGCAACAGCGCGTCCAAAATCACAGAACTTCATCCAGAGACAGTGAGCTATTTCCAAAGACTGCCTGGCTACGACACCCTCCGCCTAGTGCTGGCGAAAAAGGTTGTCTTGGTCGAAGGGCCGTCCGACGAAATCATCTTCGAACGCGTCTATAAGGATTGTTTCGGCGTACGCCCGATGGCCCACGGGATAGATGTCATCAGTATGCGTGGGCTGGCCCTAGCGCGATGCCTTGAGCTTTGCGCCGCGATCAACAAGCCTGTAGCTGTGATGCGCGACAACGATGGCGTTGACCCAATCGACCTACGTACTCCGGTTCTAAAGTGGCTGGACGTGAGGCGCAGAGAGCTGTTCATCGGCACCGTCGCTGACGGCACCACGCTCGAACCCCAGCTTATTACAGCGAACGGCGAGCCTCAGTTGCGCAAGATGCTTGGCATCACTGCGGCAGCAACCCTATTGACCTGGATGGCGCGCGAGAAAACAGAAGGGGCAATTCGACTGGCTGAGTCGGATGAGGTGCTCAGCCCACCTGCCTACATGAAGGCTGCGGCGGAGTTCATCCACAATGCCTAATCTACTGACCTTGGCTGTCGCTGGTGGTAGGAAAACTCAAGGACTGGTCGATCACTGCAAAGCGCTACCTACCGAACGGCGTGTGCTCGTTGTCACGTACACTCAGACCAATCAGCAGGAACTGATCCATCGCCTCGGCTCCCAAGCCGGCGATCGCCACAGCATCGAAGTGCTTGGCTGGTACACATTCTTGCTTCGCCACTTTGCAAAGCCGTTCCTACCATTCAAATTCCCGGGTGAGCGGGTAGGGGGCTTCAACTTCGAAGGTCGCCCCAGCATGTACGCGAACGGCAAGCAGAGATTCATGGATGGTAGCAACCAGATCTACGCATGCGAGCTCGGCCGCCTCGCGCGGGAGCTTATGGCGGCCACCCCAGCGTTGATACGCAGACTTGGATGTCTCTACGACGAAATACTGATCGACGAGGTACAAGATCTCTGTGGCTACGATTGGGAAATCGTCCATGAATTACTTGAGTCGAGGATCGACGTCCGCATGGTTGGTGACGTGCGCCAGGCGGTGCTCTCGACAAACCCGAGGGGACAGAAAAACAAACAGTATGGGTACGCAGGTGCGCTTGAGTGGTTTCTTGTGCGCGAAAAAGCAGGGCTGCTTAGCATTGACTATGCGACCACGACTTACCGCTGCCGAACTGAAATCGCGATGTTCTCTGACACCATTTTTGATACGTCATGGGGCTTCCCCGGAACCACGTCAGAGAACCACGCGGTGTCTGAGCATGATGGCGTGTACTTAGTGCACTCCAAGCACGTTCATCAATACGTTGAGCAATACCGACCTCAGTGCCTTCGCAGCACTATAGCTTCTGGCAAGGAGTTCGCTTTGCACTTCATGAATTTCAAGGTATCGAAAGGCGCCACGTTCGAACGTGTGCTGATCATGCCAACCGCGCCGATCAAAGCTTTCATCCAGAAGCAGACGTATCTCGAGTCCACGCCAGCGGCCGCCTTTTATGTTGCAGCTACGCGCGCCAAGCAAAGCCTGGCGATCATTATCGATAAGCCTGGCAACTCGAAACTGCCGATGTGGGTGCCGTAATTGAAAGGAGCAGGGCGCTCATGAGGGTAATGATCTCATGGCAGAACGAAAGGTCATTTTCCAGTGACCCCATGGGTATCGATGAATTCGCGGAGGCTACTGCTAAGCGGATTCAACGCTGTGCGTAGCGTTAATTTCGCAAGAAATTTCAGAGCCTGAAGCCTCGAGCAGGGGGCTCGTATCGAGCGCCGACTTCGTTGAGAACCCCAAACTATGACCACCACGCAGAAACCGCACAGGCGTGAGGATGGAAATCCGCAGTGTCAAGACGGACGCCTTGCGGGCGGCATGATTCACGACAGCCGAGCTTGGAGAGCCACGCCCACAGGATGAGCTTTCAGTATTTTGGTATGAGGGGGTCAGGAGCTTCTGGAAGCTTGCAATATTGCACAACAAGTCATCTAACGATTTACTGCACGTAAGCCTAATAAGAGGAGTGTTGCCTAAACCACGTATCCCAGCTGTTGCTGAGGAGGTGCAATGCCAAGGCAAGATAGCGTTCAAAATGAAGTCGTGTGGCTGATGCAGAGATTTAGCCCACGGGCAAAATAGTATAGCTAGCTCAACTAAATGACTATTTAGTAGAGCTAAAAAGGCTTACTAGAAATAACCCCGTAAAGAGTAGGGCAGGCTTGTTAGTTAGTTCCTAACCACGCCACGCAAAGAAACGTTGGTAGGCACTTATAGGTTTTTTTGCCTCCAAAATACTCCAGAGCAAGAGTCGTTCGATACAGAGAGCTCGCCATCGTGTCTCTGAAAATTAGTCGCGATTTTTCAAACCTAGTTTTTTAAGCGAGTACGCGCGCTTATCTTCATAACTGCTGTAGTAGATGTCCTGAGTTGTGGACAAATTGTTGTGACGTAGATCCATCTGCAAGTCCTTGGGGTCTCGCCAAGGGGCATCGAGTGTCGCAGCCGTATGCCTTAGCCAGTGTGTGGAGGCCACCCGCAGAGCCTCGATCTCGCCAGGTTGGCGATCTTCGCTCACCATTTCATCAACAGCGCGGTCAAATAGCTTCTGGATGATCGAATGAACCATTCGAGTGGATAACCCTGGACGACCATTTAAGGTCGCAATCAGAGGGGTCTGTTCATTAGGTAATGGCAGTTCAGACAGCCCAATGAAGCGTCGGTAGCGCTTTAGGTAACGATCAATGTATTGTGGTCTTACAGCTACCTTGGCGGCTTTGTCACCCTTACCAATGAGGTGGAACCACCAGTTGCCTTCATGATCTGTCTTGAAGGATCCCATTGTTGGCTGCCAATTCACCCGACCACAGACATCTGAAACGCGTAGGTACATCGAAAACAACGTCGCGGCTATGAACAGAGTGCGTTCATGTTGTTCAGGAGCCATTGCTGCCATTTTTTCTGCGGTGCTCAGTACGAAGTCCCATTGAAGAGGTGTGAGGGCACGTCCGGTTTGCTCCATTGAGCGCGACGCTTTGAAGCGCGATTTCTGTTTGATCGCCCTGAAGGGATTCGTCGACGTCAGGCCCTCATCGAGGGCGTATTCGTACAAGCTGCTGCAAACCGAGAAAACTTGGGAAATGCTCCCTCGTGATGGCTGGTACGGAACGCCAGCAACTGGGCCGTCAAGATCTTCTGCATTGCTTATGTGATTTGCTGTCTTCAGCGAGAATGGGTGCCAGCGTGGATTTGGGCACAGCTCTGAATCTTTGTCGGATGCCACGATCAGAAACCTGCTGCGTGTCACGGGGCCAAGCCAACCTATGGGTGGAGCCATGCAGAACTCCAAGAAGGCTTCGGCGTCTGCGCGACGCAACTCCATCAGGGGCTTCTTTCTGATCAACAATGTCCAAAGCAGCAGGCGCTCGGCATGGGTGCGATATGAAACGAATGTCGCCTCGACGTTGGAATATGAACGCAGAAAACCACGGACGGCTTCGAAACCGTCCACGGGTTTCAGATGCGCATCAAAGTTCGCCAGATAGTTCATCACCAGCGGTAGGCACGGGTCGGGTTCGTCGCTAGTGTGATTGACGAATTCCTTATAGGTGTTGAACAGCGGATACGGCCCCGGCATCTTGTTATCCTTCACGGGATACTGCATTGCAAATTTCCGATTCTGGGAGTTATCGGAAGTAGGGGGCGTATCCTTCCGTTTGTTCGAGGCGAGCGTGTCCGTCTGCCTGGATGAATCGCTCATCGCATAGCCCTAACCATTTGATCGATGGCATGTAGGTTATACATGGAAAACATGTCTTTGCAAGTTTTCTCTTTCAAAGCTTGACTGATGACCAGACAACTAAAGACTAATTATTTATATATTGACAGTTTTGACTGAGCCCTGGCTGAGAAACGCCGACTGCACGGCCACAAGCCTCAAACTGTGCGGGTTCCGTGCTCAAACTACCCAGCTATTGAGAGGCGCCAATAGCGCTTTAGATTGAGGGTTTGGGCTTTACTACAACCATAACCTAAGGGGCCATTTTTAAAAGATTCAGCCATTTCTAAAAGTGTTATAGCTGCACCATCCTAATAATACGGACTGCACGGCAGCAACCGCCATAATTAGTGGGTCTGACCAGTTTTAAAGGTTTCGATCATTTTTAAAAGCTTTTTAAATGAGGGGGGGTATCTTGAACAACCAGTTGTCAGCCCATAAGAATGTCAGCCCATAAGAAAAACTCTTGAAATCAAGAACTGTTAGTGATTTTATAATGAAGCTTCTTCGAAGCTTCAGTCTGGAATACACCTTTAGATACGCTCCTTTCGTCTATATAGCGCTATTCTCCGTGCTTGAATCTCTCTGAGCTGACATATCGGTCGCTCGCTCCAATGTTTATTCACGCAACGCACGCCGGTGTTGCACGCCCTCAACCAAGCTTAGCTTTCATGGCGCAGGCGAAGTTTAGACTACCTAGGCGTAGCTTCCGGGTTACTGCCCTGATATTCGATCTTTCTGGATCTTCGCGTACCGGTCGATGAGACTGGAGCATTCTGATGCGAACGATCGAACCTACGCGGCCAAGCACATATTGCGAGCGCTTTTTAGGTTTCAGAACATCGCAAACCATCGTTTTCATTGGGCTACAGACGGGGCCATTTTTAAAGGTTTCAGCCAGTTATAAAAGAGGTCGTGCATTCGGGCTCTTTATTGCACTGGGGCAACATGCTCGAAATGGGCGCTTGCCAGGACGCGTGGAAGCATTTCTACGCGGCATACGGCGTCCCGAACTAACAAAAAAGTAGTCATACCATGTGTTAGGGCCTATTCCGCCAGATTAAAAAGCACTGAAATGGCGTTCTCCGAGAGTGAAGAATGTTCGCAGAGGCACGGCCTACAAGGCTTTCGAAACAAAAATGGGTGGCGCCACTTAAGGCGCCATCTTTAAGGGGGGGCCACATCGGCAGAAGCTCAGAGAGCAGTTTCCCGAGCATTCAGAGCTGATTGGAAAGCTGACGCAAGGATGAAGGGCTTGGATGGATTGAGGGCTTCCAAATCTGCGTGCAACCGGGCTAATCCTGAAACATCTCGTTACGCGTAATGTATATTATGTTAAATGATGTGTCAGGGCGGAACTTCTACCTAAGTCGTTAGGCATTGATTCGACAAACGCTTCTTGCGTCCACTCTCTCAACGAGCCATGTCCTTCGTGTTTTTAGCCGTACCCAGGCTTAAGAGAAGCAGGCTCTGCATCAAATCAATGGTGAATTCTCAACGCCTGCCATGCGGTGATGGATAAGCCAGGATGAGACATCCCGACCAGTCGCAGTCACGCCTGAACACAGAACAACTCACCCGCGGCCTTACTGGTATCTGCCCCAGCCAGTTTAAAACAGCGACGAAACAAACTCATTAACCGGTTCCGGTAACAGGTCTTGGGGGTGATCCCCTCCGAAAGTAGCCAGCCCACTACTGCCCTTGATAATCCCAGAGCTAATGACATCGCCAGTTTGAACCCGTATGACTTCGACTTTGATTTCTACTTTGTCCGGGATCATCGACCATTCTGTCGCTCGATCTTCCCAGTGCAGGATGGTTGGGAAGATCAAGATGTCTTGGTCTGCGCCTTGAGCTTGGGTGACGGCATCCTCAAAATTTTCAGCCAAACCGCCAATGCGCACCAGACGGGACTTGGCGCTCGTGGCGTTGTAAATGATCTTGGTAGTGTTACGACCAGAGCCGCTGTAGACGTTATCACCGTATTCGCCGTCAGCAGGCGTCGTGACAAAGATCCGCTCGTTTGCCGCAATACGTGCTGAGCCATTTTGTTGTGGTGACCAGCGGTGTGAATCCGCGCAACCAGAGAGCACGGCAATTAAGGCGAGAGTCAGGAGTACGCGCATAAACACATCCTTGTAAAGGCCTACATGGCATTTAGAGATCAAAGGAATATAGCAAGGCTCAGCGCTACGGCACTGATCGTGTCGACCTATTGAGTAGCTGGGAATCTTCAATCCTGCTAACGATCTGTATCTACGGCTATCTCAACCTCATCAAGGCTGGCGCAGCGAACTTCGCCTACGGGGCATCGAAGGACTCTATAGATCTCAGAAATTACCTGCATCGTTGCGTCTTCGATCGTTCCTTCGTTACGGCATAAAACCCAGCCGTGATCTGCAATCGCGAGCTCGAACGCCTTGGTACAAGCGACATGTTCTTCCAGCTTATGGATCACAGTACTGCTCAGCCCACGCCGTCGTGCCGCTGCCCTCGCCCATGAAATTTCAGGGGCGGTGACAACCCCAACATGCAGGTCTGGCACTCGCACGTTTCGATCAATGTTCAACTGTAGAATCTCTGCAAACGGGACGATCCGGCGAAACGCGGCATCAGACGGGTACCAGCGATCGATCAAGATGATGCTGCCTGGTGGCTCTTTAGCCAGCACATGCTGGGATATCCAGGTACGGCTATCAGCAAAGCGCTCACAAACCTCCAACTCCAAATCCCGGGAGGGATTTCTGACGAGTTTGTTAACGAGGGCCATTGTTTCACCCCTATAGGGATCGCTTTTACTCTCGCAAAGTCGGATCACCTTTTTGTTGTCTGCCCTCAGTACTTTCGTAACGGCCTCCAACAGTGTGGTTTTGCCGGAACCCTTGGGCCCATCTAGAGAAACAAACAGCGGACGATTCATTCTTCACATAACGATTGATATACGGTTTTTTTGCCCTGTTCGTTCTTTGGAACCGCTTGGCGCGACAACGCGAATCGAGTGGAGGGACCTGATGAACAGACATTGATGAACACTCTAACCGGTTTCTGGCTGACGGGGCTCAAAACCCAGGGCCAGCGAAGCTCGACACCTGTCCTGCAACATGGGCCCATTTACATGCTTGCGTTAACCCGCGATCTTTATTGCAAGCTCAGCGACGTGTTTACCCTGGAAACGTGCAATATCCAGTTCATTTTGTGACGGTTGCCGTTTACCGTCGGCGCCTGCCAACGTGGTTGCGCCATAGGGCGTACCGCCGGTGATCTCGCTCATGTTGGTCAGCCCTGCGCAGGTGTAAGGCACACCCACGATGACCATCCCCTGATGCAGGAGCGTGCTGTGGAACGACGTGATGGTGGTTTCCTGGCCACCGTGCTGGGTGCCGGTCGACGCAAAGACACTGCCGATTTTCCCGACCAGCGCGCCGCTCATCCACAGTCCGCCGGTCTGGTCGAGAAACGTGCGCATCTGTCCCGCCATATTGCCAAAGCGCGTCGGCGTACCAAAAATGATTGCATCGTAATTGCCCAGCTCGTCAGGTGTCGCCACCGGTGCCTTCTGGTCAAGTTTGACGCCGATGGCTGCTGCCTGTTCGGCCGGGATGGTTTCAGCGACACGCTTGAGCGTCACGTCGGTGCCGGGTACGGATCGTGCGCCTTCGGCCACTGCGTCAGCCATCGTTTCGAGGTGACCGTACATTGAGTAATAGAGAACCAGTACCTTCGCCATGATTTTTCTCCTGGATTAAGCGCCATTCGATGAATTAGGAAGATCTTGGATTACACCACTGCCGACGAACCACAGCGGCAGGTGTAGCGCTTGGTCACGAACAAAACTGCGGCTCACACCCACCCGACTGCAGAGACTTTGACGGCATGCGGATTAACACTAGCAGCTCCGTATGCCGCCTGCTGGCAGACAGAGCCTTTATCGCCCCTCCCCCGTCCCAGAGCAGGCTGCCAATCAAACTCACCTGAAACGGATCCAGGTGAAGGGCGTTGCACTGATGGTTCAGCCAAGGTGGATCGTGCCGAATAATACATTCGGCACATGGGTTTAACGGGATGCGAGAACACCATTCAACTTCGCCACTTGCGTAGCCAATGCGTCCATCAGATCTGGCGACAAGCAGTCATACGGTTCCAAACCGAGCGCGCGCAGTTTTTCGCGAATCTCCTTCATGTCCTCCGGCGGAGTGCCGGTTTCGATGAGCGACGAAACGAAGGCTGCAAAGCCCGGTGCAGCCCACCCTTTTTGCGGAGAAAGCTCGGTATGCACGAAGTCCAGGCCATAGAACGCATGGTCTTTATTTTCGATGCGGCCGAACATATGCGCATGGCACTCTTTGCAAGCATGTCGTTGAATAGTGGCGCGCTCGTCAACAATGGCCAGCTTCTCAGCGTTCGCGATGACGCTGACTTTATCGCGAGGAACAACCGCTACGACCGCGAATTTCGCACCTGCGGGCTTCCAGCACTTGCTGCAGCCACAGGCATGATTGTGCAGAGTCTGAGCGTCAATCCTGATTTCAACCTTATCGGTCGGGCACAGGCATTGCAGGGTACCGCCAGAGAAATTTGCAGCGCTTGGCGCTATGCCGTTATCCAGTGAAGGATGAAGCTTCAAGTTGCTCACGATAAACCTCCAGTATCAGGGAGTATTCGAACTGGATCTGGAGCCTGAGCTCCAGGGTGCGGATCAGTATTTGATAGTGCCTTCATGCATCAGATCGAAGGCCTCATTAATACGTTCAAGTAGTATGGTATGAGTGACGAAGGGAGCCAGATCGATTTCGCGCGTTCTGGATCAGAAAGACCAGAATGGCGATTGCCCCTACGAGCCTCGGGATTGAATATCAAGGTCGACCCGCAGGAACCGAGTTCCAGGTTTGATTTGATTGAATGAAGAAGCCGCCTTCCTGAAGGCGGTTTTTTTTTTGCGACGAGCCTAAACGAACCTGAAAAATCGCCTTCGCGAGCCCGCTCCCACAGGGCATCACTCGCTACCTAAGCAAGCGTCAACAGAACGTTACTTTTCCGAAATGTCTCAAAAAACCTCGCAACCGTTAATCAGTTAGTCCGGTTTTTTGACGCTCCCCCGATACGCGGTCACAACTTTTGCCCTCCGCTGGGTCATAACACGGTAGCTGTCGATGGAATATTGGCATCTTTCGAGGTTTTCGCCTGATACGGAGATAAGCTCATGATTTTCAATGTACAAAATTTTGGCGCCAAAGGAGATGGCATCACTGACGACACAGCGGCGATACAAAGTGCAATTGATGCGGCGGCCGCTGCAGGCGGTGGGCAGGTGTATATGCCGTCCGGAACTTACATCGTTTCTGGAGGTGAGGAGCCCTCCGACGGTTGCCTGATGCTCAAGAGCAACGTCTACCTGTACGGCGACGGCATGGGAGCAACCACCGTCAAGGTGGCTGACGGCTCCGACACCAAGATCACGGGGGTCATCCGCTCCGCCTATGGCGAGGAAACCCACGACTTCGGCGTCAGCAACCTCACCATCGATGGCAACCGTGACAGCACCACGGGCAAGATCGACGGTTGGTTCAATGGCTACATTCCCGGCGAAGCGGGCTACGACTCCAACGTCACCCTCGACAGTGTCGAGATCAAGGATTGCTCCGGGTACGGTTTCGACCCCCACGAGCAGACCGTCAACATGGTCATCAAGAACAGCATTTCCCACGGCAACGGCCTGGACGGCTTCGTGGCTGACTTCCTCAGCAACAGCACCTTCGAAAACAACATCGCCTACGACAACGACCGCCACGGTTTCAACATCGTCACCAGCACCCACGATTTCACGCTCACCAATAACGTCGCCTACGACAACGGCGGCAATGGCATCGTGATCCAGCGCGGCAGCGAGGACATCCCCTCCCCCAGCAACATCACCATCACCGGTGGCGAGGTGTACGGCAACGGCGCCGAAGGGGTGCTGATCAAAATGTCCAGCGAGGTGACGGTCAGCGGCGTCGACATTCACGACAACACTAGCGCCGGGATACGCATCTACGGCAGTAACCACGTCGAGATCATCGACAACACGCTCAACAACAACTCCCTGGGCAGCCCCGTACCGGAGATCATCATCCAGTCTTACAACGACACCCTGGGCGTGTCCGGCAAGTACTTCAACGGCAGCGATAACACGATCCAGGGCAACATCATCACCGGCAGCAACCTGTCGACCTACGGCGTTGCGGAGCGCAATGAAGACGGCACTGATCGCAACGCCATCATCGGCAACACCATCAGCCACACCAGCAACGGTGCCACGCTGATCTATGGCGACGGTAGCTACGTCAGCGCCACGGTGCCGATGACCACCGTGCAAGGCACGGCTGGCAACGACACCCTGCTGGGCAGTGCCGCCAGCGAGATTTTCTACGGCGTTGCTGGCAACGACACCATCAATGGCGGTGCCGGTGGCGACATTCTGGTGGGTGGTGCAGGTATCGACAAACTCACCGGCGGTACGGGCGCCGACACGTTCCGTTTCGTCGCGCAGTCCGACAGTTACCGCAACGCAACCACAAGCTTCGATGACACCATCACCGACTTCGACGTCAGCCAGGACAAGATCGACCTCGCCGGCCTCGGTTTCACTGGGCTGGGCGATGGCCGTGGCGGCACCCTGCAGGTCAGCTACAGCGCCAGCAGCGACCGCACCTACATCAAGGACTACGATGCCGACGCCAGCGGCAATCGCTTCGAGTTGATTCTCTCGGGCAACCTCGCCAGCACCCTCACCGCCAGCAATTTCATCTTCAATCGGGTGGTCACCGGCACCAGCGGCAACGACTCGCTGCTGGGTAGCGATTCGGCCGACACCCTGCTCGGCCTGGCGGGCAACGACAGCCTCAATGGCGGCGCGGGTGACGACAAACTCGACGGCGGCGCAGGCATGGACACCCTCACCGGCGGTGCCGGGGCGGACACGTTCGTGTTCTCCAATCGCCTGGACAGTTACCGCAACTACAACACCGGCGGTGCCAACCTTGGCGACCTGATCACCGACTTCGATACCACCGCCGACAAAATCGACCTCTCGGCCATGGGTTTCACTGGCCTGGGGGATGGCAAGAACAACACCGTGTACGTGGTGCTCAACAGTGCCGGGACCAAGACTTACATCAAATCCCTGACCGCCGACGCCAATGGCAACCGCTTCGAAGTGGCTTTGGACGGCAACTACCTCGGCAAGCTGACCAGCGCCAACTTCGTCTTCGCCACTTCGCCGACGGTCAACCATGCGCCGGTGGTGGCAACGGCGTTGCTGGATCAGAACGCGACCGAAAACACCTCGTTCAGCTACTCGGTGCCGGCCACGAGCTTCACCGATCCGGATAACGACAGCCTCAGCTACACCGCGACCCTGGCCGATGGCAGCGCCCTCCCCGCGTGGCTGGGCTTCAACGCCACCAACCTGACCTTCACCGGCACGCCGACCGGCACCGCGTCCGGCAATTACAACGTGTTGGTCAAGGCCACCGACCCGGCCGGTGCATCGGTCAGCGATAGCTTCACCCTGATAGTGGCCGATGCGCCCGCCAACACCATCACCGGCACCAACAATGCCGAAACCCTCAACGGCACGGCGGGTGCGGACCTGATCCTCGGCCTCGGTGGCAACGACACAATCAAGGCCGGCACCGGCGCGGATATCGTTGACGGCGGTGCCGGACGCGATTCGCTGTACGGCGGCGACGGTGCCGACACCTTCCGCTACACCAACGTGCTCGACAGCTACCGCGACTACGACACCGGTGGTGTCACGGTCACCGACACGATTTATGACTTCACCATAGGCGTCGACAAGATCGATGTTTCGGGCCCGGGCTTTGAAGGCCTCGGCGATGGCCGCAATGGCACGTTGTACGTCACCCTCAACGCGGCCGGCGACAAGACCTACATCAAGTCCGCCG
This sequence comes from Pseudomonas sp. GM79, assembly GCF_000282495.1. Taxonomy (GTDB): domain Bacteria; phylum Pseudomonadota; class Gammaproteobacteria; order Pseudomonadales; family Pseudomonadaceae; genus Aquipseudomonas. Next base: position 64,610 of record NZ_AKJE01000049.1, on the reverse strand, counting down.
AAGCGGATGCTGATGGCAACCGTTTTGAAATCGCCCTCAGCGGCAACTACCTCAACACCCTGACCGCCAGCGACTTCGTCTTCGGCGAGAGCGTCCAGCAGGACATTCTCTACCTGCCCACCCTCGGCCAATCCAATGCGCGCCTGCTGCGCATGACGGAGGACGACAATCAGTCCGGCACGTCGATGCTGGTCAACGACCTGGACCGCTACACCGCCTATGACGTGCGCAGCCAGTTCACCGATGCCAATGGCAACGGCATCGACATCGCGGTGGGCGGCAGCACGGTCACCGGCCTGTCGACGCTCAGCGCCGAGGAACTCAAGTTGTGCTGGTGGCTGACCGACACCAACCAACCCGGGGCTGCGCTGTTGCGCGCCGTGACGCTGCTGCGCGACCAACTCACCGAACTGCAATCGATCGATAACGTCACCATGGGCATCATTTGGGGCCAGGGCGAGGAAGCCGCCCAGGAGATCGCCCGCGCCACGGACAAAGTAGCGGCAGCAGCGGCCTATAAGGCCGCAACCTTGAAGGTGTTCGATTACCTGCATGCCCAGTTCGGCAATTTCAACGTGTACTTGATGGAAACCGGTCACTACGAACAGGACGCGGCGCGTGCCCGTGGTTATTCGGAGGAGAAAATTGCCTCCATCGTCGAGGGGGTTGGCTATGTCCGCGCCGCCCAGGAAGCCATCGCCGCCGAGCGCGCCGACGTCAAGCTGGCGGTGGACTACACCGACCTGCCCTTGCGCCACGAAATCGACCCGCTGGCGTATCCCGACGACGTCTGGCATCTGCACGAAGAGTCGGCCGAGATCGTCGGCCAGCGCCTGGCCGACTACATTGCCAATGACCTTGGCTTCCAGGGCAACTCCAACGACAACAACAGCGTGCAGGACATTTTCGACAACGCTCAGAACATGATTTCCGGTACCGACCAGGCGGATACCCTGGTGGGTAGTTCGGGCAACGACACACTGGATGGCAAACTGGGTGCCGACACCATGACCGGTGGCGATGGCAACGACGTCTATGTGGTCGATAACGCGTCCGACCGCGTGGTGGAAACCAACACCTCGACCTCGCAGATCGATACGGTGCAGGCCTCAGTCAGCTGGACCCTGGGCGCTAACCTCGAGAACCTGGTGCTCACCGGTGTGTCGGCCATCAACGGCACCGGCAATGAGCGGCACAACTTCATCACCGGCAATGCCGCCAATAACGTGCTCGATGGTGCCGCCGGGGACGACAGCATGAGTGGCGGCGATGGCAACGACACCTACTATGTCGATAACGCCAACGACACCGTGATCGAGATCAACAGCAATGCGGCGCCGGGAGGGGGCGACAGTGTGCACAGCAGCCTGGCGGCCTATACCCTCGCCAACAACGTCGAGCATCTGTATGTCGATAGCACTGGCGCCGCCAATGGCACGGGCAACGCGCTGGACAACACACTGTTCGCCGGCGCCGGCAACAATGTGCTGGATGGGCGCGATGGCAATGACACGGTGTCTTTTGAACGGGCCCTGTCCGGCGTTACCGTCAACCTCTCGACGTCAGCGCAACAAAACACCGTGAGTTCCGGGCTCGACACCTTGAAATTCGTTGAAAACCTGACGGGAAGCGCCTACGCCGACAGTCTGTCGGGCAACAGCGCCGCAAACGTTCTGAACGCGGGATCGGGCAACGATACATTGGTGGGCGGTTCGGGCGATGACCGGCTGATCGGCGGTGCAGGCACCGACAACCTCACCGGTGGCACCGGCGCGGACACCTACGCGTTTGCTGCATTGTCGGACATGGGCATCGGGGCTTTGCGCGATGTGATCAACGGATTCAAGAGCACCGAGGGCGATCTTCTGGATTTCACCGGCCTGGACGCCAACCCGCTGACCACCGCTGTCGACGCCTTCACCTTCGTCGGCAGCAACGCCTTCGACCCTGCCGACGCCACCGGCCAACTGCGCTTTGCCGATGGCATTCTTTACGGCAGTGTCGATGCCGACGCCATGCCGGAGTTCGAAATCCAGCTGGTGGGTGTCCAGGAGCTGCACGCCAGCGATTTCACCGCTTTGGGTTAGGCTCACATCCCCGGGAGCGGGGCTGCCCGCTCCCAAGGGATTTGCAGTCCCAGGCTGATCTACTCTTGACTCACAGTTACCACCTTCCAACTGTCATCTGGATCAAAGCGCTTCATCGATTCCGCCAACTTGTCACCACCGGGTCCCAAGTCTTTTTCGAACACCTGCCCTTCATGACTGATCATGAAACTCATCACCCCGGTGTCAGCGTATTTCGCCGGCCAGGCGATCAGTGCAAAGCCACGGCTCATCTCGTCACCGATGAGGTAGCTATAGGCGCCGCCCGGTGCCGAAGGACCTTGGCCATCAAGGATGCGGAAGTGATAACCCTGCCAGTCTTCGCCGGCAATGGTTTTGCCGAACAAAGGACCCAGCGGGCTGATCTGACCGCTATCGTCGTCCTCCCAATAAAGTCCGTCGTGCTTGCCGGCGGTGCTGAAGATTTTTTGCGCGTAGGCGAGTGCGCCGTCCCCGTCACGGTCCTCTGATGCATACTCCATCTGGACGTCATGATAAGTCAGCACTGATTGCACCGCGGCGAGTTCGTTGCGGCCAATTCGACGTGCACGGACTTCGGCGCTGCCGGCGTCGATGTCGAAGCGCCAACCGTTCGCGGCTTTTATCATGGGGATAGGCAGTGTCCAGTGTTCACTGCCAACCGACAGGACCGCCTTGCTATCGCTGGTTTTTTCAATGGCGTGTTGCTCGCGATATTGCTTCAAAAACGCATCCACATCACTGCGCTGCACGCCTTCGCGCGGGATGAAACTGCGCCATTCATTACCCAGCAAATCGGTCAGGCGTGCCTGATCGGCGTATTTCGTCCCCAGTGCTTCGACGAACGCCTGGGCGGCCATTTCCGGGGTTGGAAATGCCTGCTGTGCCGTAACCATGCACGACCACGTCAAGCCGGCAACGATCGCCATGACATGAAAGCGCAAGCCCATGAGAGCCTTCACTCGAGCATTGTTTTTCAACGACGGCCCCCTCTTTGACGCGCGGGTGGACTGGACGGCCGGCTGACCTGATGGCCGGCGGGACGCGAGGCGCTAGGGCGCCGGGCGGATGCCTGGCTGGCCTGGCCACGACTGGCTTGTGCGTTGGCCTGGGACGGTGAGCGCACGCCGGCGAATGCATTGTTGCGCGCACTGCCCGCACTGCCCGTACTGGCAGCCGGCCGTTTTTGCGCGGTCTGGCGCCCTTGCAAATCGCCCTGCCCGCGCTGATTTACCTGAGCGGTCTGTTTCCTGGGTTGCTGATTCTCCCGAGTACTTCTGGCAGTGCCCTGGCTCCTGTCAGACGCCTTCGGTCTGTCTGTACCTGCTTGCATCCGATTGCCGGGCGATGTTGCAGACTGGGCTTTGCGCGCAGAATCACGGGCTTCACGGTTGCTGGTGGCGGGTCGCTCGATACCGTGCTTGTCCATTGAACCACGGGCTTTTTCACGAGCCTGGGCTCGCTGGGCATTGTCCCCTCGATAGGCTTCACGCTGACGGGCACCGTCCAGTTGTCGGCCGTACTGTTCGCGGCTCTTACTGTCTCGATAGGGAACGCCGTCGCGATGAACAGCGTTGTGCTGCCAGTTGTTCTGATTCCGAGTGATCTGATTGTTGCGATTGATGTTGTTGTAGCGGTCGACGTCGATGTCGATGTCGTTGTTGTCCCAGTCACAATCACCCCATAACGAGCCGATGATAGCCACACCGGTACCAAAGGCCAGCCCGGCCAACAATGCCGAACCGGGGTAATAGGCCGGCGGCGGTGGATAGTACACGGGCGGCGACGCCGGATAGGGCCAGGTGCCGTAGGTTGTGGTCGGGTTATAAGTGGGTACGTAAACCACCTGCGGATCGGAGGGCTGAATGATGATCGTGGAGGTGCTGCTGGCCGGAGCCGGAGCCGGAGCTGCCGATGCCGGTGCCGCCTGCACCGTCACGTTCTGATATTGGTTGCTCTGCAGGTTGCCTGCTGCCTGAGCCTGATGACGCAAGCGTTGCACGCCCCCCATGACATCGTCGGGCTGCGCCAGAAAGGCATCACCCAGGCGTTGTACCCAGACGGGATCCTGTCCCAGCGTTGCCATGACTTGGGGGAAAGCAACCAGCGCCTGCACGCTCGGATCCCAGGGCTGGTTCGCCACTTGTTTGACCGCATCATCGCCCTTGGCGTCCGGGTGTGCTTTAGACCAGGTGACCGCCTCGGCGATTTCCCCGGGGTACGTGGTGGCCATCAGCACCTGTGCGAGCAGTGGGTCCGGGTAAAGCGCAATGGGAGCCAGCATTTGATCCAGCTGCTCCTGGGTAAACACGGCATCTTTGGCCACCGAGGTGACAGGTGCTGTACTGGAAGCGCTGGTGGTCGCGCTCGCGTCCAATGGCTGCGCCAGGCAGGAAGATCCGCTCAAAAACAATACAACCGACACCGCGTAGAACAATGGAATGCGCATTGCACCCCCTCTGTGGTCAGGCAGGCTTGAGCGCCTTGATCGTTCCGCCCTTCCCTGCACCGTCGCGCCCGTCAAAGACGATACAGATCTTGATGCAATGACCCTTTGTTGTTCAGGTTCAAGGGGTTATCTGGTAGCCCCGTTGCTGCATGCAACTGCTGTAGGCGGAAGCAGTTGCAGCCGGTTCTGCCCGGCGATCCTGTCGACGATCCTGACGTTGCCGGGATCCGCCTACAACCGCACCTGCCACAGCAGCATCCTTGGCCTTGTTCTGTCGATATTCCTGTTTAACGTCGTCGTCTACCTTGTCATAAACCTCGTCATACTGACGACCGCGCGCTCCGGCAACCGCCGCACCTGCTACTGCGCCAGTAGCGGCACCACGGGCACGTCCACCTGATTGAGGCGTTGTGCTGGTGCTTGCTGCGTTCCCGGCCTGAGCCTGGCATGAGCTAATGTCCTGTTGAATCATTTCGGGGGACTGCCCTTTGAGCGGCGTTACGGTCTCGGCTGAAGCGCAAAGGCAGAACACCGAGACAAGCGTAGCCAGGCAGGGGGGGATGGATTTCTTCATAAAGCCTCCACTGCTATCAGTGTGCTTTGGATCTTTGAGTCTAGTTCAGCGTTTGGCGACTAGCCCTGGAACAATGTTCTTAGGGTGCAACTTCTAATTCCTTTTGTACTTGTGCACCCCTCGAACGGGTGTGGGTAGTTTTGAGCACTGACTTACACCGCAATACAGCCAATCTCAACGCTCCAGGACGTAATGGCCCGGGGCTGCATATAACGGCGGATATTTGCGTGAGCCAAGTTTGCGTGGTGCTGGCCGGCTAGCGCCCGACCGTTGTTCAATCCACTGCCGCCAATGCGGCCACCAACTGCCGGTGTGGCTCTCGCCTGCATCTTGCAGCCAGCTTTCCGGATCTGAGGCGGTGGCAGCGGCGGCGTAGAAATACGACTTTGGGTTGCCCGGCGGATTGATCAAGCTCTGTAGATGGCCGGCATTGGAGAGAACGAAGGTGCTGTCCTCGCCGAACAGTCGGGCGGTGCCGTAGCAGCCCTGCCACGGTGTGATGTGGTCGGTGGTGCCGCCGATCACATAGGCACCGACCTTGATCTTGCTCATGTCGATCGACTCGCCGGCAATCTGCAATACCCCCGGGTTGCTATAGGGATTGTGCTGGGCCAGATCGAGGTAGTCGGCATGCAGCTTTGCCGGCAGACGCGTGGAGTCGTTGTTCCATGCCAGAATGTCGAATGCCGGCGGCTTGTTGCCCAGCAGATAATTGTTGACCCAATAATTCCAGATCAGGTCGTTGGGTCGCATCCAGGCGAACATGCGCGCAATGTCCTGGCCGCTGAGTGTTCCCTTGCAGTGCGAGCTGGTCTTCGCCGCGCGCAGTACCGCCGGGGTGGCAAACAGGCCGATGGCGGTCTCACCGAAGAGCGCGGGCATATCGAGCACGCACACCGCCCAACTGGTGTTCGCCACCTTGGCGCCTTCACCGCGCGCCGCCAGCCAGCCGAGATAGGCCGCGAGCGTCAGGCCACCTGAACAGGAACCCCACATGTTGACATCCGCGCTACCGGTGATTTGCCGCGCGACATCAACCGCCTGGTCAAGGCACAGTGCGTATTCGGACAAGCCCCAGTCGCGGTGCATGCTGGTCGGATTGCGCCAACTGACGACAAATAGTTGTATACCGCTGTCCTGTATCCATTTGATCAGACTCTTGTCTGGCGACAAGTCAATGGCGTAGTACTTGTTGATCTGCGGCGGTGACATGACTAACGGGCGGGCATGTACATTCTTCGTGGTTGGGGCGAATTGCAGCAGTTCGAACATCTCGGTGCGCAACACCACCTCGCCCTTCGCCGTGGCGACATTTTCTCCCACCTTGAATGGCGCGCTGTCCACCTGCGTCGGCATCCCGCCGTTGTGGCGCAGGTCACGGGAGAACTGCCCGATCCCTTTGACAAGGCTCATGCCACCCGTATCGAGCAACTTGCGCAACGCTGCCGGATTGGTCAGTAGCAGGTTGCTCGGCGCCAGTGCATCAAACAACTGTGCGGCAATGAACCGGGCGCGGCCCTTGTCTCTGGCATCGAGATGGGCCTCCTCGATAAAACGGCTCAGCTCATCATTGCCAGCCAGGTAGCTCTGCAACAGGCCGCGCAACAAGGCATTGGATTGCCAGGCCGGATCGCAAAAACGCTTGTCTTTGGGATTCGGTGCCACGCTGGAGCTGCCGGCGACAATATTGCCCAGTTCCTTGAAGAAACTGCCAACATGCCGCGCGGCCTTGACTGGCGTCTTGCCCACGGCCTTGAACAGGGAACCGGAGGCGCTAAGCAGATCGACCGGGCGCACCCTGAGCAATGGTGTAGCAACCTGTGCTGTCTTAATCGCTAACTCCTGTTTCTGCTGCTCTTGAAGAGCTTTTGGCGCGCGGCGACGTTTGGCAGGCGTATCCGTTGATCGAGCGATACGAGGTGTTTTATTCATAGCCATTCTCTTGTTTTTGTACACAAGCCTTGAGGGCAACGAGCAATCCCCATCTGACGATGCAGGCACGATGGGACGTGACGCAGTGTCGCGCAGCTGCCGGCGTTCACCTTGACTTTGCGGGACATCCACCTGCTAAGCTGATAAATCGCTGTCCCGACTTGAGAAATCATCATTCATGAGTGGCCTTGTTCGCAGTGCCAGCTTGACCAACTACGCTGAAATAGCCCGATCGCTACACGTTGATCACCTGGAGCAATTGCGCCTCGTCGGCCTCGACCACCGATGCCTGCTTCAACCGGATTTGAAGATTCCCAACGAAGCTGTAGCACGTCTGCTCGAAAATTCGGCGCGTGAAGCGGGTGTGGACGATTTTGGCTTGCGCATGGCCGAAACCCGCAAGCTCTCCAATCTGGGGCCTCTGGCGCTGCTGTGGCGTGACGAACAGACGATCCGTTCGGCCATGGAAGCGTTCCGCGACTTCCTGTTCCTCCACAATCAGGGGCTGGTGTTGAATATCGAGGAGAGTGGCGGCGTGGTGGTTTTGCGCATGGAACAGGTCACAGTGGGAAACCTGCCGGTGCGTCAGGCGATGGAACTGTCAGTGGGGGTGACCCACCGCCTGCTGAAAACCTTGCTGGGGAACCACTGGCACCCTTCAATAGTTTGTTTTCGTCACGCAGCGCCGATGGACGACAGTCGACACCGCCGCATATTCGCCACCTCCGTGCAGTTCAATAGTCTGATGGATGGCATCGTTTGCCGCAGTACCGATCTGGACAAGGCACTGCCCAGTGCCGATCCGGACATGGCCCGTTATGTTCATCAGTATCTGCACAGTATCCGCGAAGAATCCAAAACAGCTTTACTTGAAAAGGTGCGCCAGATGATCTGGATAGTGCTGCCCACGGGCCATTGCTCGGTGGAACAAGTGGCGGCCAATTTGGGATGGGACAGGCGAACACTGCATCGCAAGCTTGCGCAGGAGGGGGAAACATTTTCCTCGCTGCTGGATCAGGTGCGTGCAGAGCTGGCAATGCGTCACCTGGCACATTCCAATCAACGTTTGAGTGAGATAGCCGGGGTTCTGGGGTTTTCCGAACTTAGTGCCTTCTCCCGCTGGTTCAGCCGGCACTTCGATTGCAGTCCATCAACCTGGCGAGCTCGCCAGTCCAATCTGTAATACAGCCTTATACTGCGATACACCCAATGCGAGCAAATAACTGTTCAACGGATCAATAGATCTCACAGCAATCCGGGTATCAGGTAATGAATCAGCCCAACATGAAAACGCTCACCTGTCTGTTCGTTGCCAGCGTGTGCGCGGCGACGAGCACCTGTGCAAATGCTTCGCCCATCTTCCACACCAGTTTCGACTGCGCTACGGCAAGGGCGTTTGTCGAAAAGCTGATTTGTCGCGACCCACAACTGCTGCAAATGGACATCGAACTGACGCGTCTTTATCGCCTGGCGATCACCGACAATCATTCAGTACCGCGTCCGGACAAAATCATGATCGACCAGCAGTTCTGGATCGACGCCCGCAATCAGTGTGCCTCCGACCCTGCGCCCAAGGCGTGTACGGTCCGACAGTATGCCGAACGCGCGCACCAACTGCGTCAAGGCTCGGTCATTGCAAGAACCAAGGATCCAGACAGACTCACCGAAGGCCCGCTGGCGTTTCGGTGTACAGGGTTTAATGCGCTGCTTGCGGCCACTTTCTTTAACACGCAGCCTGGTGTCGTGTACCTGAAATGGGCGAACAGCTCGATCACCCTGAGTCAGGTGCAGAATGCTTCGGGAGCCCAATACACCGGCAAGGATTCCCAAGGAAACTACAGCTTCTGGCAAGACGGCAACGCGGTGCTTTTCCAGAAGCCGGGCTCAGGGGAAATGAGTTGTACGGCCGAGCCGATCGGCTGAGACCGTCTCTCACGTACTCGGCGATTTATGCCACGGATAGCCTTTGGCACTGAGTTCAAAGGCGTATTTGAACAAGCGCTTCATGTACTCGCCATCGAATTTATGGAGGCGAGAAACATGGAAATCGGAGCCGATGTACGCCAGATTGAAGTCCGCCCCATCCTGCTGGGCAATTCGGTAAATTCGATCCAGATCGCTGATCCCTTGAGTCTGGATCAATGCGCTGATGGCACGACCGCCAATGCTCAAGGTTCGGCGCTTCGTTCCGGACCATTGCAGTTCCAGTTTGCCGTTGCGAATCACATAGAAATGCCGTTCACGGCGCAAACGCGCCCCCGGCACCTGGTTCAGCGCCATCACGGTGCCGGGTGGGTAAAGGAACACTTGCGTAAGGACACCTCCGTCCACGTGCATTTCCTGAAACGGGTGGCCGTTAACGTCCACATCAATCATGACGGGTGAGACGGCACCGGGAATACTCATCGACGCGACCATGATGTTGCGAAACAGCTCGAGCGCTCCCGGTGCATGGCTGGAGGCAATAGCCCCCATGTTCCAGGTGACCGGGCGCCCCGAATCAAGGTCGGTGGTACCGATCATCAGGAGCCGTCCCTTGGCGTATTCCGAGGCGATCGCCGCAAGAATCTCGGCAGTGACGTGCTGTGCAATGAGCCGCGACAGTGGCTTGCTGTGCGCCATGCCATCGCTGGTAAGACGGGTCAGCAAATTGCGCGCATGGAAAATGTCTTTTGGACCGACTGCATTGCAGATACGCACAATGACATCGTCGTACTGTGGCCCCAGGTAGGCAAACGGGGCGACCAGGGCGCCAGCGCTAATGCCGGTGACGACTTTGAACACAGGTCGAGTCCCATGCAGGGTCCATCCTGCAATGATACCCCCGGCGAATGTGCCAGCGTCGCCGCCGCCCGAAACGGCCAGCAAATTTGCCCGCGGCAGCATGTCATTTGGTAGCCCTGCGCTGGCGAGCACCTCAGCCTCTCGAAGGTTGGCCAGGCTCACATCCCGAATGAACGGCGTCAGGTCCTGGTCCAGCCAGTAGCGAGCATCTGGAATGCCCGGGATCAGCGCTTTTTCCGTTAACGTTGGCGGCACCGCATCACGCCGTTGCAGGCATGCTTGACGCAACATGTTCAGGGTTGAGGCGCTAGGTCTGAGCTGGAATGGTTTCAACACGCCTCCTCCGGCCCCTGCAATTGACAGCGCCCGTCACGCACACTCGACACAGCCATGACCAGTCTCAATGGCGAGTGGCCTGAACATCTTTCATGCTAGCGCAAGCAAAAGCAGTCATGAGGTTGGCGGGACGTCCGGTCTGTAACGCCCGTTTACTGCTTTGTCCGCCCCGGAATGGCGATACGACTGGTCGTTTTGACCTCACGCAACGCAAGACTTGACTGGATAGAGGCGATACCGAGTTGTCGTCTCAATACGCTCTCGACGAAGTCACTGTAGCTATCAAGATCCTGAGCCAGTACTTGCAAAAGGTAATCGGCATCCCCCGTGATCTTGTGGCAAGACAAGACCTCGGGGAGCTGCATGATGACGGCTTCAAAGGCTTCGGGGGTGTGGTCAGTGTGCGTGGCAAAGCGAATATGCACGAACGCCATGATGTCCAGCCCCAGCTTGCGCCGGTCCAGGTTTGCCTGGTAATCCTTGATCACTCCCTCCTCTTCCAGTCTCTTGCGCCGCCTCCAGCATGGAGTCAGGCTTAGCGAGAGGCGTTCACTCAATTCGGCGTTGGAAATGCTGGCGTCTTCCTGCAACAAGGCAAGGATGGAAAGGTCGGTATCGTCAAGCACGGCGCGATGAGTAATTTTTTTCTTCATTCTGTAACTAACCGAAAAATATTCCCGATTACGCTAGCAGAGCGAGAACAAAAAGCAAAGAAAGTGCATCCGTACCAGAACAAAATATTGGCACTGGACCACCATGACGGATGCGTATAAATGCTTACAGTTTTCAGCGATTCCCATCGCTTGCACCATGGGACCGAATTAAAGGACGGCGTTCTAAAACCTTCTTTCGAACAGCCAAGCCGAGCGGATACCGTTCGCGACCGAGTCCAACACGTTGGGCTCGGCGATATCATCGTCCCGCGAACGTTTGACCGGGCGTGCTACGTCAATGCACACAGTGAGCGCTATGTTTCCTTTCTGGAAACCGCTTGGTCCGAATGGACGGCAACAGGTCGGGAGCATGACGCCCTTCCCCTGGTCTGGCCGGTACGCGACCTGTCCAATGAACACGTCCCCGCGTTCATTGATGGCAAGCTCGGTTTCTTTGCCATGGATGCCGGTTCGCCGATCACCGCGACCACTTGGGATGCAGTCAAAACCAGCGCGGACATTGCCCTCACCGGCCTATCGTTGATCAACGAAGGCCATAACAGTGCCTTTGCCCTGTGTCGTCCGCCCGGACACCATGCTGCTCGTGAGTACATGGGAGGCTACTGCTACCTGAATAACGCGGCCATTGCCGCGCAACATGCACTCACCCAAGGTGCTAAACGTGTCGCGGTGCTGGACGTCGACTTCCATCATGGTAACGGAACGCAAAACATCTTCTATAACCGCAATGATGTGATGTTTGCCTCTCTGCATGGAGAGCCGTCGGTTTCTTATCCTTATTACTCAGGTTTCAGTTCCGAATGCGGCACCGGTGCCGGCGAAGGTTATAACCTGAATTATCCGTTACCGAAAAATACCACGTGGCAGAGTTACCAGAACGCCCTGATGCATGCCTGCAAAAAACTTCGGAGCTTCTCGCCTGAGTTGCTAGTTATTTCCTTGGGTGTCGATACCTTCAAGGACGATCCGATCAGCCATTTTCTTCTGGAAAGTGATGACTTCTTTGGCATGGGTGAAATTATCGCCACTGTTGGCGCCCCTACGCTCTTCGTCATGGAAGGTGGATACATGGTCGATGAAATCGGTATCAATGCGGTCAACGTACTTCATGGATATGAGAGTAAACAATCCTGAGTTTTGAAGACCGATATAACCCCCTCGACTTACAGTTCAGAGAGAACACAGATGACTCTATTCATAGACGTTGATCATGCGGCGACGCTTTTTCGAAAAATCGGAATCGGTAATGCCATCAGGGAAATGGCGCTCTACATCAATGCCGACTATTGCCGTTGGGCTGACTTTGATAAGTCCCCACGTACGGCCAATCACTCCGATTCCGGGGTCATCGAGTTGATGCCGACCGACGACGGCAAGCAATATTCATTCAAATATGTGAACGGCCACCCCGCCAATGCCAGCAACAATCTGCTGACAGTCATGGCCTTTGGTGTTTTGGCGGACGTTGATAGCGGATACCCCACAGTCCTCAGCGAACTCACCCTGACCACCGCGGTTCGCACAGCGGCAACGTCCGCCCTGGTAGCCCAGTCCTTGGCACGCAAGGGTTCGACACGCATGGCCATTATCGGAAATGGCGCCCAGAGCGAATTCCAGGCCATTGCCTTTTATGAAATGCTCGGGATCAACGAGGTGCGGATATTTGATATCGACAGCGCTGCTTCATTGAAACTGAAACAAAACCTGGAAAGCTATACCGGCATCAATGTCACCGTAGCCGCCTCGGTGCACGAAGCCGTCAAAGGCGTTGATATCATCACCACCGTCACAGCAGACAAGGCCTACGCGACAATTTTGACACCCGACATGATCGACCCTGGCATGCATATCAACGCGGTTGGCGGTGACTGTCCCGGGAAAACCGAACTTCATGCCGATATCCTGCGCAACGCCCGGATCATTGTCGAGTTTGAACCGCAAACGCGCATTGAAGGCGACATTCAGCAACTGGACGCTGACTTTCCTGTCATCGAATATTTCCGCATCGTTCGGGATAACGAACCAGGCCGAGAAAGTGACACCCAAGTCACGGTGTTCGACTCAGTGGGGTTTGCGCTTGAAGACTTTTCTTCACTTCGTTATTTGCATGACCAAGCTGGCAAATACGCGATCGGTGAAAAAATCCATCTTGTTCCCACACCCGCCAATATAAAAAACCTGTATCAGCTGATTGAGGGTAACGCTAACTGATTAACCGCTATTGCAAGAGTGCGAACCAGCACCCTGACCCGGCAAGGCGCAATACATACAACAATAAAGCACACGCACTATTTTTCTGCCAAAACTCAAAAAACATAAAATCAAGAGGTTTTGTGATGAAATCAGATACGCATGAAATAACTGAACAAGCCGTATTACAGCGCACACTCAGCAATCGCCACATTCAACTAATGGCCATGGGCGGCGCCATTGGCACGGGGCTGTTCATGGGCTCCGGCAAGATCATCGCCCTGTCCGGCACCTCGATCATACTTATCTATATGATCATCGGTCTTTTTGTTTACTTCGTCATGCGTGCCATGGGAGAACTGCTTTTATCTAACCTGAACTTCAAAAGCTTCGCTGACTTTGCCGGGGCCTACCTCGGCCCTCGTGCGGCCTTCTTTCTCGGTTGGTCATACTGGTTGAGCTGGAGCGTGGCCGTTGTGGGAGATGCAGTAGTCGTTGGGGGCTTCTTTCAATACTGGTTCCCTGATGTACCGGCCTGGATCCCCGCCATCGGCATGATGCTGACCCTGTTTGCCTTGAATGTACTCACCGTCAAACTGTTCGGCGAGGTTGAATTCTGGTTCGCGATCATCAAGATAATCGCCGTCGTCGCGCTGATCTCCGTCAGTGTGCTGCTGATTGCCAGCTCCTTCGTCTCACCCACGGGAGTCACGGCTTCCCTGACGCACCTGCTGGACAAGCAGGCCGCTTTCCCCAACGGCCTGTTCGGCTTCTTCGCCGGCTTTCAGATGGCGATCTTTTCGTTCGCGGGCACAGAGTTAATCGGCACCGCGGCAGCCGAAACCAGGTCGCCCGAAAAGACGCTGCCCAAAGCCATCAATTCCATACCGCTCAGGATCATCCTTTTTTATGTTCTGTCCCTGGTCTGCATCATCGCGGTGACCTCGTGGCAGCAGGTATCGCCCAACAAAAGTCCCTTTGTCGAACTGTTCCTGATCGCGGGTTTTCCAGCGGCGGCCGGCATTGTCAACTTTGTGGTGCTGACCTCTGCGGCGTCATCCGCCAACAGCGGCGTCTTCTCGTCCAGCCGCATGTTGTTCGGCCTGGCCGACCTGGGTAATGCACCCGGTATTTTCAGACGGCTGTCGAAAAACAGCGTTCCGCTCATTAGCCTGGCCTTCACGACCTTTCTGATGCTGCTGGGGGTGCTGCTGCTGTTCATCATCCCTGAAGTCATGACTGCTTTTACCATCGTGTCGACGGTGTCGGCCATCCTGGTGATCTTTACCTGGTCGACCATCCTGGCGTCTTACATTGCTTATCGCAAAGCAAGGCCCGACCTGCATGCGCAATCCCGGTACAAAATGCCTGGAGGCGTGCCGATGGCCTGGTTCTCCCTCGCATTTCTCGCATTTGTGTTGTGCCTGCTGGCTCTTCGGCCAGACACCCGTCTTGCACTGTGCGTGATGCCTGCATGGTTCATTTGGTTGGCCATCGCCTACCAATTCTCACATTTCAAGAGCAGGAACCAGGCTAGTCACGCGGCAAGGTCACTTCTCAAAGAATGATCCATTGCTCACCAGACCCTGCACGCAAAAACCTGCACGCAAAAAAAAATCCCGTGACCGAATGAGGCACGGGACAAAAAATTGGTTGGTTGCGGCCAACCAAAGGAGCATTTTTAAAAGCGGTTACCGGTTACAGGCATTCCTGCGCGGCACGTTCGAAACTCGAAGGCATGAAGTTCGATGCCAGCAAGTGGCGCTCATACAAAAACACCTTGCCGCCATTCGGGGCCTTGTAGGCTTCGAGAACGTTGTCTGCCGCGACTTTGCTCGGCACTACGATCCGGTAGCTGCGCTGGGTTTGCGAGACCGTCGGGTTCAGTGCGCTGCCCTGCAACTTCGGTATCACGCAGTCGGCGTATTCGGCAGGCGTTTTTTTCGTCTGCAAGGTCAGCGTCGGGTCGTTCGGCGCGGAGGCGCAACCGGCCAGCAGCAAGGAGGCGAAAGTCACGGCAGGAACAAATAAAGGGCGCATCGGTGAAGTCCTGAAAATAAAAAGTCTGGTTCATTGAGCAGCGTCTTCGATGGGGGCGATTTTCCGCCTTTGCCCAACAAACCAGAACTTGCGTTTCTTGATTGTCACTATTACTTGAACCAATAGTTGCGGCCAGATCACTCCTGATGATTTCAGGAAACTTGGCGGCGACAGGAATCTGACCTGGATAAAACCAAGCCCCGCCAAAAGCGGGGCTTGATGTATTTCACTCGGCATCAGGGTTTACGCCCGCCGCCGGGATATTGCCCTCCTCCTTTTTTGCCTGCGTCAGATGATTTCTCTCTGTCTTCGACAAAGCTGTCTGGGCGTCCTCCTCCCTGTCCGCTGCCAGAACGATTGGTATCACTGGATTGACGGCCCCCTGAGGCCTGTCCACCTTTTTTGCCGGCATCGGAGGAGCGTTGCGGATCGTTCATCATACCGCCGCCCGACTCCCCGCCTTTTCTACCGGCTTCGGAGGCTTTTCCAGGGTCATTGGCAAAATTGCCTGGGTTCTTGTTTCCGGTGTTAGCCATTTCCATTCTCCTCATTGTTATTCACGAGCCTTCGTCGTCGGCTCGTCTAATTCCGAGGTTTTCTGCGATTGAAAGTTTGAACTGATCTGTCGCTCTTGCGACAAGCGGATCGGGATGATTAGTTCCAGAAAACTGCGGATGCGGCGACTAATGGGTGTGAGTAAAACGAGTATAAAAATGAGTTGCGCTTATACAAATTGATGAAAGAAAAGCGCGTTGAGGTCTGGCATCATTCAAGCAGTTACGCTGAGCTATCAGCTCTCTAATTTATCCTGTGTGGAGGTACGTCGATGACCGAGCACATCGTCCACTTTCATTGCCAGATTGATCAGGGCACGATGGAACGCTTCAGGGACTGCTGCCTCGACGCCATCGACCAGGGCGCCTCCTCCTTACTGCTGAATCTCTCCACCAGCGGCGGCAGCACCAACTTTGGTTTCGCCCTCTACACCTTCCTTAAATCCCTGCCGGTGCCGCTGTGCGCGATCAATGCCGGCAACATCGAGTCGATGGGCATCATCATGTACCTGGCCGCCGGCCGCCGGATCACCGCGCCCCATTCGCGGTTTCTGATTCACCCCATGAATTGGTACTTCAGCCAAAGCTCGGTCGACCATCAACGGCTGCGCGAATACCTCTCGAGCCTGGATAACGACCTCGCGCGGTATGTGCAAATCTTTGCCCTGGAAACCGCCCACGCGGATACCAAACTGGACATTTTCCATTGCCTTTCAGCGGAAGAAAAAGTAATTGCGGCGCATGAATCCCTGGCCTACGGAATCGCCCACGAAATGCATCAGATGGTGTTTGCCGATAACGTCAAACACTGGAAAATCAGTGGCGGCTGACGCGCGTTCGAGACGGCCCCGATACCGATACGTCAGGTGCCCGGAATGGGGTGAATATCCAGGGTCATTCCGTCACTCAATGTGAGTTTCAAATTCTTGATAGTGCCGGCCACACGGTCCTTGAACACCGGCTCGTCTTCGGGATCAAGTACATCGTAGATAAAGCGATTGCCCTCAAGCCAGCCGATGGCCGTTTGCAGTTCGGGCGCGAGGTAATACTTGCCGTCCAGAAAAAAACCGGCAAACGGTTCTACCCTTTCCCGGTTCTCGATTTCGTAACGCACACCTGGGGTCATGCCTGTGGATTCATCAATCATGATGCGTACCTCGTCATGGTGTCTGATCGTGGAATCCCGCCTGTTTCAAGGCGTCGACAAACCGGGCTCGACGGGACGTCTGTGCATCAGACCTCCCGCCTTGCCCTGATACCTGTCAAGAAGTCCCCAAGCCACGTGACAGATCGGCCGGAGTTTCGGACGCGGTCTTGCGCATCTCGCCCGTTTCTCCCGCGATTGACGCGTGGGGCTCCGTGGTTTCCATCACCTTTTCGCGCACCGCCTCATAGCCCTCCCGTGCTTGCTGTTTGACCTTGCCGGTGAGGCTTGCGCTGGTCCTGCCCAGATAGCGACGTTCCGTTGCGGTAGTGGGTAACGCCGCGCCCAGCAACGCTCCCACCGCGATACCCATCGCCGCCATCAGCAGTGGTTGCTCCTTGAGCAGATGACTGAACTGGTCGCCCATTTCATGAGTCCTGCGCGCCAGGCGATCACCGGTGTCATGGACGGCGTGACTGAGGTGATCGGTCTTCGCATGCAGGCTATCGCTCAGGTGCGCGGCCTTACCCTTGACCGCCTGATAGCTGTCCTTGAGCGAATCCGTGGTGTTGTGCAGACGCTGTCGGGCGCTGTCCATGCCATCGGCGAGCCCTTCGGCCAAGTCATCGGTCCAGTCGACGTCCGGCTCCGGCTCGACGCGATATTCCCGGGGCGTTGGCGGGCGATTCTGGCTCATCATCAACCACATCAGGCCGACCGAGGTCAGCACCGCGGGCACGGGATTGTTGCGCACGCTGGTGCCCAGATTGGTCAGGAAAGTCGAGCCGTTGCTTTGCATCAGCAGCAGTGCCTGATCGAACATCTGGCCAGGGGTAAACTTGCTTTCCAGCGCGTCGACGATATGCCCGATGTTCTCCCGTTGCGCATCGATTTCACGCTCGATGGTTTCCGGGCTCTTGGCCGCTTCGGTTTCGAATTCTCGCTTCATGACACTTTCCTCCGCAGGGCTTCCTGGTCTTTATTCAGCGCGCCCAGGGTGCGATCAGGCTTGAAGTGGGAAGGCTCGAATTGTTTTTTGCCTGCCTGCAGCATCACGAACCCGATGACCATCACCACGACGCCGACAATCAGCGCAGCCAGCCAGGGCGCCATCACCAGGCTCAAGGCATAGACGACCGCCATCAGCACAATGATGAACCCGGCGAGCAGCACAATGGCGCCGCCGGCGACCCCGGCAATCCCTGCTTTCAACGTCGTCAGGCTGGCCTGCAATTCCACCTTGGCCAACGCCAGTTCCTTGGTGAATAACGCCGGTACTTCCCGAGTTAACTGCCGCAATAAACCGACCACGGAAGCGTCATGATCAACCGTCGTGACAGACGGTGTGACGGGTGGTGTGGGTTGCAGTTCTGGATCGTTTCTGTTCATCACCGTTCTCCTGAGAAGGGGCTGGACCCTGGCATTGAGGAACTGTCGCCACGATGGTCGGGCGCGCTCGGCGAGGACGGCGTGATGCTAGAGGCCAACCCGGGCGACAGCTCGCCTCCGGGCGGCATCGACGTTTCATAAAGTCCTTGCGAGCCATCGCCAGTGAACGTGGCAGTGCTGCTCTGGGCAGCGAACTCACGATCGGTGGTTGTCGGCAGAGTCGTCGTGCCCGCTTTCAGGAACCGCGACAAACCGAACCCCACCGCGATGCTGCCGACAATGAACAACCCTGGATTGTCGCGTGCCAGGTCAGCGCCATCGTGCAAAAGCTCTTCGGCACTTTTGCGGCGCAGTTTTCCCGCCAGGCTGCTCATGCTGTCGGCCATGTTCGCCAGGTAGTCGGACATCCCGAACGTATCGTTCGTCCTGATCTCGGAAACGACTGACTGGGCGCCTCTGGCCAATGCTTCAATCTGATCCGCTGCGGTATCGCGGTATTGGCCGAACTGCTCATCGGCCTGATGCCGAGCACCGCCTATCGCTTCGGTAACCTCCTCCTTTAAATGCTGAAAGTTTTGTTCGGAGCCTGCGGGATCCCGAGGGGCATCCGGTTGTCCGGTCCTGCTGTCTGGAATAGTCATGTCATCCCTCGCCTTCGTAATGAACACGTCAGGAAGTGGCCGCGGTGTGCCCGCGGTGGTGCTTCATTGCAGATGACGAGGGTGTCTTGCAGGGAGTTCCAAGCAGATGATGAAGTGATAAAGCACTACTGGTACTCGCGAGGGCGGAACCTGTGGGAGCGGGCTTGCTCGCGAAAGCGATGTGTCAGGCGACATCAATGTTGAATGTGCCGCCGTCTTCGCGAGCAAGCCCGCTCCCACAGGATTGCGTTTCATTGACTGACTGGATGCATCCCGCAACAAAAATCTGCTAAGTTGTACGATGACCGACGAGATGCGTGCCTCTTGTCTGTCATCCCTATAACAACAAGGAAAATACCCATGAAAAAAACGAAATTGCTTATCGGCTTCTTGTGTCTCTTCAGCGGCTATGTGATGGCAGCCCCCTCCTCGGGTGAGAAGGATGTCGCCGTAGCGGTAGACCATCTGACTCAAGCCATGCTGCACAAGAACATTCCCCAACTGAATGCGCTCACCGCTGAAAACCTTACCTACGGCCATTCCAGCGGGAAAATCCAGGACAAGAAAGCGTTCATCGCCGACATCGAAACCGGAAAAAGCGCTTTCAAGACACTGGAAATGCAGGGCCAGACCATCACGCTGTCGGGTGATGTGGCGTTGGTCCGGCATCATTTTTCGGCACAAGCCATCAAGGGTGAAGAAATCGTTCCCACGGAAATCGAGAACTTCCAGATCTGGCAGAAACAGAAAGGCAAATGGCTACTGGTAGGACGACAAGCGTTCCGTTTCTGATTTCTGTCAATTAAACATTGGCAGCCCGAAAAGATCGCAGCCTTCGGCAGCTCCTACGGATTTTCGTACGACTCCGATTCCTGGGGTGTACCCGGTCGGCGTAGAAGCTGCCGAAGGCTGCGATCTTTTCGGGATCAATTGATGAGCCCACCTCATGACTCCATTCGGCTTATTGGCCTTAATCGATCTATCCAGCCTCTCTAGTATGTGAAGGATGAGTGGCTGCCATCCGGCGCCAGACAATCTGGAGGTCGAAGTGATGAAGCTGTTCGCTGCCACACTCGCCACGCTGTTCTTTTCCGCTTGGGTCGAAGGCAATCAGGGGAGCGCCAAACCCGCGCCCAAACCTTCCCCGGATGTTCAGGAAGTGACGCCTCAGCTCTACACGTATACGACTGAACTGCTGTTCGGCGAGGTCTGGAAACGCCAGGAATTGGCACCTCGGGATAGAAGCCTCATCACGATTGCCGCGCTCCTGGCCAACGGGCAATCCGCGCAGCTCACGGGGCACTTCAATCTGGGGCTGGACAACGGCCTCAAACCCAGCGAAATCAGCGCCCTCATCACCCATCTCGCGTTCTACTCAGGCTGGCCCAACGCAATATCGGCCGCCGGCGTAGCGAAGAAAGTATTCACCGATCGAGGCGTGACCGCCGAACAGATCCTGCCCCCGGCATCAGAGCCCCTGACACGGGATGAGGCCAGCGAAACCAAACGCAAAGCCGCCGTCGAAGCGTCAGTCGGGGACGTAGCGCCACAACTGGCCGAGTACACCAATGACGTTCTGTTTGGCGATCTGTGGCGCAACGCAGACCTGACGCCAAGGGACCGAAGCCTGATCACCGTGGCGGCCCTAACGGCCCAGAGCCAGGTGGCGCAACTGCCCTTTCACTTGAACCGGGCAATGGACAACGGCCTGACCCAAACCCAAGCCGCCGAGGTCATCACGCACCTGGCGTTTTACGTCGGCTGGCCGAAAGCGATGTCTGCTGTGCCTGTCCTGAAGGACGTATTCGCATCACGCAAAGCCCAAGGATGAAAGGCTAACGCGATTCCATGTGGGAGCGGGCTTGCTCGCGAAGGCGGTGTGTCAGGCGAGATCAATGTTGACGGTGCCGCCGTCTTCGCGAGCAAGCCCGCTCCCACAGGTTCCGCACTGCCATTGATCGACGCGCGCCTGAAACAGCCCTCTGTTTCAGGCGCTCAGGGTTATTGCGCTTTACCGTATTGCGCCTCGCTGACCTGTTCCATCCACTCCACGACTTTACCGTCCAGCACTTCGGCGATGGCGACGTGGGTCATGCCGGTGGTCGCGGTCGCGCCATGCCAATGCTTCACATGGGGAGGAATCCACACGGTGTCGCCCGGCTTGATCGATCGGATCGGTTGATCCCATTCCTGGACCCAGCCAGAGCCTGCGGTGACGATCAAAGTCTGGCCCAGCGGGTGGGTGTGCCACGCCGTGCGAGCGCCGGGTTCGAAAGTGACCGTGCCGCCGCTGACCCGGGCCGGTGCAGTTGCTTTGAAAGGTGCATCGACACGAACCGCGCCGGTGAAATAGTCAGCCGAACCTTTCGCTGAAGGTTGGGAGCCGTTTGGGGTCACCGTCAGCATTGGGGTTTCCTGTGCCTGTGCGTCAAAGGCAAGAAGCGAAAGCGAGAGCGCTGTAGCGGCAAGGTTTTTCATGACAGATCTCTCTCGAGTCGTTTGGAAAGCGTGGCGAATGTGCGGGCCGTCATGCGACCACACGCCATTGCCGGGCAAATGCTTTGCCAATCTAGCAGCTGAGCATTCTCCGGATTAGCCACTAGAATTCGAATATACCTATGAAAGGGACTCATCAATGCTTCGGGAAAACGCCAACGACTTACTCGCCTTCCTCGCGGTGGCGCGTGAGCGAAGCTTTACCAAGGCTGCGGCCAAGCTGGGGGTTTCCCAGTCGGCGTTGAGTCATACGGTTCGAGCGCTGGAAGCTCGATTGGGGCTGCGCTTGCTGACCCGCACGACGCGTAGCGTGTCGCCGACAGAGGCCGGTGAACACCTGCTGCAAACGGTCGGCCCGCATTTCGAAGAAATCGAGATTGAACTGGCGGCACTGAGCAACCTGCGCGACAAACCGGCCGGCAAAATCCGCATCAACGCGATGGACCATGCGCTGGAATTTATCCTGTGGCCGGTGTTGAAACCGTTCCTGCTCCAGTACCCGGACATCTCGGTGGAGGTCTGTTGCGACTACAGCTTTGTCGACATCGCGGCCCAGGGTTTCGATGCCGGTGTGCGGTTGGGTGAGGACGTCGCCCAAGGCATGATCGCCACCCGCATCGGGCCGGATATGCGCATGGTGGTGGTGGGTTCGCCGGCGTACTTTGCCAACCGTCCAAAGCCCATCACACCTCGCGACCTGACCGAACACCAATGCAACAACCTGCGGCTGCCTACTAATGGCGGGCTGTATGCCTGGGAGTTTAAGAAAGGTGAGGAAAGCCTGAATGTCCGGGTATCGGGTCAGGTGACGTTTAATGGCGTGTATCAGCTTCTGACTGCGGCGCTGGATGGATTTGGCTTGAGTTGCCTTCCCGACGACATCGTCACGTCCCATATTGCGGCAGGTCGGCTGGTGCAAGTGCTGGACGACTGGTGCGCGCCATTTGCCGGGTTTCACCTCTACTACCCGAGCCGGCGTCAGGCATCGCCGGCGTTTGCGTTGTTGGTGGATGCGCTGCGTTATCGGGGGTGAAAGCTGTTTCCCACAAACACTGCAAACCGTTTGTGGCGAGGGGGCTTGCCCCCGTTCGGCTGCGCAGCAGTCGTAAAATCAGCGCTCGTGGTGTACCTGAAATAATGCGGTGTCAGTTTTGGGGCTGCTTCGCAACCCAACGGGGGCAAGCCCCCTCGCCACAAGGTTGTGTGCAAGATGAGGGCGTGTCAGGCGATGGTTATGCTGGATTTGCCGGCCTCTTCGCGAGCAAGCCCGCTCCCACACTGGATTTTCTGTGAACACATTATTTGTGCACACCAGCGATCAAATGTGGGAGCGGGCTTGCTCGCGAAGGCGTCCGTCGCTACACCGCTAAACAGCAGCCTTGAACCCCTCCTCCCGCTGCAACGCGCGAGCCTGAATCACATCCAGTATTGCGCAACCTTCACGCGTCAGCAGGTGCACCGCCCGGGTGATACGGGTCAGGTCGCAGTCGGAAATACCTTTGAGATTGAGGCTGGACAACGTGTCGGTCAGATCGCGAACCACGGTGAAACGGTGCATGGCGCAAGCGGCCATGTCGCTGAGTTCTTTGTGGGTGTTGATGAAGAGCACCGGGTTATCGGCGTCGTAGGTGTCGATGGGGAGGTAACGGGGCATAACTTGATCGAACATCGATGTAACTCCTGTAATTAGAGCTACCACCATTCGCGGCCAAACGGAAAAGGTGGCAGCCGTACGCGGGTTGGCCGACCGGACTACAGGAACCCCGGCACACCCGAAGGTGTCCCACGCACAGCCGCCATAACACAACGTTTCAGACGTGAATCGCCTGAAAGGTGTTGGGTAGCTGGACGTTCCTGTATCCGACCGGCCAAGGTCGTTCGCGGTGTTTTCCGCGAGCACGAACTATAGGGGTCGATACCGAAACGCGGCAACAGGGTACGTTGTAGGAAACGTCTTGGAAAGTTGTGCGCCACAAAGTTGATCGTTCCTACTATCGCGTGGGAACGATCGGCACTCAATCATCCTCATGCAATTTGATCCCGCGTTTATGCAGCAAATACGGAACCAGCAACACCAACAACGTCAACACCAGAACCGACGCCGCAATCGGTTGCGTCACAAACACCATCCAGTCGCCCTGGCTGATGGACAAGGCGTTGCGCAGTTGTTTTTCCGCCATCGGGCCCAGCAGCATGCCGACGATCACCGGGGCGACGGGGAAATCGAAACGCCGCATCAACACCCCCGCCCAGCCGATGCCCAACATCAGAAACAGGTCGAACGTCGAGTGGCGCATGCCGTACACGCCGATGGTGGCGAATACCAGAATGCCGGCGTTCAGGTACGGCCGTGGAATCTGCAAGAGTTTGACCCACAGGCCCACCAACGGCAGGTTCAGCACCAGCAGGATAGCGTTTCCGATGTACAAAGAGGCCACCAGCGTCCAGACCAGTTCACCCGAGGTCTGGAACAGCAGCGGCCCCGGTTGCAGGTTGTAGTTCTGGAACGCAGCCAACAGGATCGCCGCCGTGGCGGAGGTCGGGATGCCCAGCGTCAGCAGCGGCACCAGCGAGCCGGTCGCGCTCGCGTTGTTGGCCGCCTCCGGCCCGGCGACGCCTTCGATGGCGCCCTCGCCTTTGCTGGCGGCAAACTCTTTCGGGTACTTGCTGAGTTTGCGTTCGGTTGAATAAGACAGGAACGTCGGAATTTCCGCGCCACCGGCCGGAATCGACCCGAATGGAAAACCGATCAAAGTGCCCCGCAGCCACGCGGGGATCGAGCGTTTCCAGTCGGCACGGGTCATCCACAACGAGCTCAAGCGGTTTCGGCGGGCCGTTTCTTCCTTTTGGTAGAGCACGCTGTACAAGGCCTCACCGACGGCAAACAAGCCCACCGCCACCAGCACCACTTCGATGCCATCGACCAGTTCGGGCACCTCCATGGTGTAGCGGGCAATGCCCGAGGTCGAGTCCAGGCCGATCAAGCCGATGGTCAGCCCGATGCCCAATGAGGCAAAGCCGCGCAGCATCGACGCACCGAGCACCGCCGACACGGTGGTGAAGGCCAGCACCAGAATCGCGAAATACTCCGCCGGCCCGAATTTCAACGCCAGCGTGGCAACGAGTGGCGCAAACAACGTCAACAAGATCGTTGCGATGGTGCCGGCCACAAATGAACCGATAGCGGCCGTCGCCAAGGCCGGACCTGCCCGCCCGTTGCGGGCCATGAGGTTGCCTTCCAGGGCCGTGACCATGGAGGACGATTCTCCCGGGGTGTTGAGCAGAATCGAGGTGGTGGAGCCGCCAAACTGAGCACCGTAATAGATGCCGGCGAACATGATCAGCGCGCCGGTAGGATCGACCTTGGCGGTGATCGGCAGGAGTAAGGCGACGGTCAGCGCCGGCCCGATTCCCGGCAAAACACCGATCGCGGTGCCCAGCAGGCAGCCGATAAAACCCCACATCAGATTGATCGGCGCCAACGCGGCACCGAAGCCGGTTGCCAGACTTGCGAGAATGTCCACCTTGTCGACCTCCTTGGGCCCGGATCAGATCCAGGCGTTGATCAAGGGCGGAAGGGAAACCCCTAGCCCGGCGGTGAAAAGCCAGTAAATCGGCAGCGTCAGGGCGATGCCGATGGCCAGGTCCCGCACCGGGCTGCGACTGCCAAAACCCCGTGCCGAGCAAGCAAATAGCAATGAGGCGGCCAATACGAAGCCGATGTAGGTAATGAGCAAGGCAACGCCTACAAGCCCCGCCGTGACCCAAGTCGCCCCGGCCTTGCCGCCGGGCTGAGCCTGCGTGGTCTCATGGTCGTCGGCAAGATTGCGAAAACCACCGGTGAGCGCCTGATAGCACATCAACAGACCGACGACGCCCAGAAACGCCGCGACGGCGTAGGGATAGACGTACGCTGCCATGATGACGAAGCCCATCTCGGGAGGAAACCGCGAGGCGCCGAACGCCAATACCGCGCTGATGGCGACGACACCTAAGCCAATCGCCAGTTGGGCCGGCATGACTCTCCAGCGCCCGGCCATCTCAAAGCAGCCCGACCTTGACCAGCATCGCGCGCAGGCGCCCGTGCTCTTCTTCGACGAATTTACCGAAATCATCCCCGGTCAAAATACTCGGCGACCAAGCATTGGTTTTTACGTTTTCTTGCCATACGTTGCTTTTGGTGGCGGTCAGGACGGCTTCGGTCAGTTCTTTACGTTGCTCGGGCGTCAGGCCCGCTGCGCCGTAAACACCCCGCCAGTTGCCGATCGTCACGTCATAGCCAGCCTCTTTGAGGGTCGGTGCATCGATGCCTTCAACGCGGTTGGGCGCGCCGATGGCGAGTAAGCGGAACTGCTTGGACTGGACGTATTTGGCGAGCTCGGCGTAGCCGCCGGTGATCACCGTGATATGGCCACCCAGCACCGCAGCGACGACTTCGCCGCCACCGGCGAAGGCGACGTAGTTCACCTTGTTGACAGGGACGTCCATTTTGCTCGCCAGTTCGGCGATGCCAATGTGGTCGATCGACCCCTTGGAGCCACCACCCCATTTGATACTGGACGGGTTGGCTTTGAAGTCTTTGAGCAAGTCGCCCAGGGTTTTGTACGGCGAGTCGTCACGCACGGCAATCACGTTGTATTCGGTAAACAACCGGGCGATCGGTGTCACATCTTTCAAGGTGATTTGCGGCTTGTTCTGCTCGATGGCCGCGACCATGATCGCGCCAACCACAATCAGGGCATTGGCATCGCCCTTGGTGCCGTTGGCAAATTGCGCCAACCCCAGGGTTCCACCTGCCCCGCCCTTGTTTTCGAAGGTTGTGGACTTTGCCGTTTTCGCCTCGACCATGGCTTTGCCCAGGACGCGTGCGGTCTGGTCATAACCACCACCGACTGAACCTGGGGCCATGAATTTGACGGTGTCCAGCGCAAAAACCGGTGAGGCGAGCGCGGCGGCGGTAACTAAAACGGCGAGGTTGCTGCTGAATCGACGGGCCAATGCAAACATGAGTCGTCTCCGGATAGCTGTTCTTGTTGTTTTCGATCAGGGAGGAGCCCCTGTTGGTTGAACATGCGTCTGGGAATAAGCGTAGGTCATAGTTGTGTTTGTTGGTGTCCTTTCAATCAACCGGATGGCAATGACCGATAGCCCCGCGCAATGAGCTGATGTCCCGCGGGGCTGGCACCAAAAGCAGATCAGAAACGCAGGGGCATTATTCTATTAGGCTGCACGCCCGCGTTTCAGGCCTTTACCGGGACCGCCGATACCACCGCGTCTTCAAGATCCAGCGTTCTGGCGTGAGCCTGGGCCTCTTCTTCGCTCATCAGTTCGCCTTCCCATTTGGCGACCACGGCAGTGGCAATGGAGTTGCCCACCGCATTGGTTGCCGAGCGCCCCATATCGAGGAACGTATCGACCCCCAGAATCAGTAACAGCCCGGCCTCGGGAATATTGAACTGGTTCAGCGTCGCGGCAATCACCACCAGGGACGCCCGCGGTACACCGGCCATGCCCTTGGAGGTCAGCATCAGAATCAGCAACATGGTGATCTGGGTACCGATGGACAACTCGATGCCGTAAGCCTGGGCGATAAACAGCACTGCGAACGTGCAGTACATCATCGAGCCGTCGAGGTTGAACGAGTACCCCATCGGCATGACAAAACTGGAGATCTTGCGCTTTACACCAAAGCGATCGAGGGCCTCGAGAATTTTCGGATACGCCGATTCGGAGCTCGCCGTGGCAAAAGACAGCAGGAAGGCTTCCTTGATCAACACCACGAGCTTGAACACCCGCGGTCCGAGAAACAGCAGGCCAGCCAGCACCAGCAGCCCCCACAGCAAGAACAGCCCCAGGTAAAAATCGCCCATGAAGACGGCGAATTTCAACAGGATTGCCAACCCGTTCACCGACACGGTCGCGGCCATGGCGGCCATCACTGCAATGGGTGCCAACTTCATCACGTAACCGGTGATTTTCAGCATCGCGTGGGACAACTCTTCGATCAGACCCACCAGGCGCTCGGCCTTTTTGCCCAGCGCCGCCAGCGCGACGCCGAAGAACATGGAGAACACCACGATCTGCAGGATTTCGTTGTTGGCCATCGCCTCGGCGAAGGATTTGGGTACCAGGTGGACGACGAAATCCTTCAGGGTGAAGGCTGACGTCGCAAGGTTAGTGTGGGCACCGATATCGGGCAGTGGAAGGCCGAGGTTGTGGCCTGGCTGTAGCAGATTGGCCATGACCAGTCCCAGCACCAGAGACACCAACGAAGCCGTCACGAACCAACCCAGAGCCTTGGCAAATACGCGCCCGACCGACGCGGCATCGCCCATATGCGCGATACCCACCACCAGCGTCGAGAACACCAGCGGCCCGATCAGCATTTTGATCAGACGCAAAAAGACATCCGAGACAATGGAGATGTACCCCGCTACTTTGGTCGCCGATTCCTTGTCCGGAAAGTTGATGAACACCATGTAACCGATAAGGATCCCCAGGGTCATGGCGATCAGAATCCATGCCGCAGCCGGTAATTTGCTCTTCATAAAACACCTCCATGGGTTTAACCCAGTTCCAATTGCCTCAATGGCAGCGATTCATTCGCAATAGGTTGATCCATGCACTGAACGACTTTTATCCGCTCAAGTGCGCTGAACCGGGCAGCAAGCAAACCGCCCTTGAATCGGGGCGGTGCTTGAACAAGAGGTGAATCGTTATTTTTGTTATCAGCCGACTACGTCATGCAGGCATCATGTACACGTCGGGAGGCTCAGGCAGAGCAGCGAGCATGTCTTGCAGTCCGGTAGCCCACTGCGCACGGATACGATTGAAGTAAGGGTCGTCGGCCGTGATGCGGTAACTTTTCGCGCGGGTAAAACTGTCTTTGCGGTACACCAGCAAGTCCAGCGGCATGCCTACCGACAGGTTGCTGTGCATGGTCGAGTCGAACGAGATCAGCCCGCAGCGCAGGCCTTCGTCGAGTGAGGTGCGAAACTTCAGGTTGCGATCCAGGATCGGCCTGCCGTATTTGCTTTCACCCAATTGCAGGAACGGCGTGTCTTCAGTCGCTTGAATGAAGTTGCCTTGCGGGTAAATGCTGTACACGTCCATGGGCCCGTCCGCGATTTGCCCACCGACCAGAAAGGAACAACTCAAGTCGGTCTTGCCCGCCAACTTGGTGCGATCCCGGGCGACGACTTCGCGAATGGTTTCGGCCACCAGCACGGTGGCGTCATAGAGCGTTCGGACATTCAACAGATGGGTACCCGACCCGCTCGCGCGCTGCTTGAGCAGGTTGACCACCGATTGCGACGTGGCCAGGTTGCCCGCGGTTTGCAGCACGATCAGCCGCTCTCCTGGCGTGCTGAAAATAAACAGCTTACGGAAGGTTGAAATCTGGTCGATACCGGCATTGGTCCTTGAATCGGAGATGAACACCAGCCCGTCGGCCAGGTGCATAGCGACGCAATAAGTCATTCGTGTTAACTCGTGAATTTGAGATGAGAGGCCATACCGTCTCCACGACGGTATGGCCAGTTGCTGCGACTGACTCGGGGTTATTGGTGTTGAACCTGAAACAGGGACGTTACCTGTACCCGAGCCAGCATCGACTCAGCCCCGCCGCCACGACGCATACCGCGTACCGGACAGGCGTCCAGGTAGTCCAGACCCACCGCCAGTTTCAGATGGCGTTCGGGCCGGGCCAACCGATTCGTCACGTCGAAGCTGTACCAGCCATCGTCGAGCCACGCTTCGGCCCAGGCATGACTGGCCAAGTGATTTTCATCTTCGGTACACAGGTAGCCAGAGACATAACGCGCCGGAATCCCCAGGCTGCGGGCACACGCCAGGAAGGCGTGGGTGTGGTCCTGGCACACCCCTCCTCCGCCCGCAAACGACTCGGCTGCGGTGGTATCGACCGTGGTCGCACCCGGGTTGTAGACCATGTGGTCGGCCAGACCATTCATCAGGTCGATCAGCGCCGTCCGATCACGCCGCGTACCGCAGTGCTGCACGGTAAAGGCATTCAGGGCATCGTCCAGTTTTGTCAGGTGACTGGTGCGCAAAAATGGCAAAGGCGATTGGCTGTCGCGTTCAAACTCACGGTCCGGATCGATTTCAACCTGACCATAAGCCGTCAGCACCAGAGCGCCGTGGGGCTCGTCCATCGTCAACACATGCAGGATGTTGCCGTAAGGATCGAACTGGCTGCGGACCAGGCGCGGCAATTCCAGGTGCCATTCGAGGATCCGCTGGCGATCGCTGTTCTGCGGTGTCAGCCGCAGGAACTGGATGCTGGTGCAGACTTCGTCGGCGTAGCTGTAGGTGGTGTCGTGGCGTATGGACAGTTTCATACGACCTCCAGATAAGACTCGTGCACGGTCTGACCAAGATGGCGAACCTGGGAGATGAAATCAGTCAGCCACAGGTGCAGACCGAAGCCGAGAATCTCATCGATCCCGGTGTAACGCAGCCGCGCATTCAGTTCGGCGGCCAGGCGTTGGGCCGGTCGGCCGTTGTTACCCGGCAAGCTGGCGAGGATCTGGTCCAGTTCCTCGATGCAAGCGTGCAGCGAACGCGGCACATCGCCGCGCAACAGCAGCATCTCGGACACCTGCTCGGCGCCGGGCGCATTGCGGTAGATCTCGTTGAACGCCTCGAAGGATGACAAGGCGCGCAGTAAGGCACTCCATTGGTAGTAGCCTCGCGCAGAGTTGTCACTCACCTCCTCCGACTCTTCGCCGAACATTTCGTAGCGCGCATCCAGCAGGCGCAGAGTGTTGTCGGCCCGTTCAAGGAAAGTACCCAGGCGGATAAAGCAGTAGGCATCGTTGCGCATGATCGTGCCCGAGGTCGCCCCACGGAACAGATGCGAGCGCTCCTTGACCCACTCGCAGAAATGACTGATGCCGTAGCGACCCAGGCCATTGCTGGCGATATTGCGCATCTCCAGCCAGGTGGCGTTGATGTTCTCCCACATGTCGGCGGTGATGCGTCCACGCACCGCGTGAGCATTGGCCCGAGCGGCCTGCAGGCAGCAATAAATGCTGCCGGGGTTGGTTTCATCCAGCGCGAAGAAGTGCAGCATGCGCTCGGTATTGAGCTCGCCATAACGTTCGTTGTAATCGTCCAGTGTGCCGGCGGCGAGCAGCGACATCGCCAGCTCGGCGCGGCCATCGGTGCGCCCGGCGTGGGGCATCAGCGACAGCGAGTAACTGACTTCGAGCATGCGCGCCAGGTTTTCGGCGCGCTCCAGGTAACGGGACATCCAGTAGAGGTCCGAAGCGGTTCTTGAAAGCATGTCTTAGTCCTCCACTACCCAAGTGTCTTTGGTGCCGCCGCCCTGAGACGAGTTCACCACCAGCGAGCCTTCGCGCAATGCGACGCGGGTCAGGCCACCGGGCACCAGACGGGTTTCGCTGCCCGACAGTACAAACGGGCGCAGATCAATATGGCGTGGAGCGATGCCGTTTTCGACAAAGGTCGGGCACGTCGACAGGCACAGGGTGGGTTGGGCGATATAGGCTTCGGGGCGTGCCTTGAGACGCGCGCGGAAGTCCTCGATTTCCGCCGCCGTGGCTGCGGGCCCAACCAGCATGCCGTAGCCGCCGGAACCCTGGGTTTCCTTGACCACCAGCTCGGGAAGATGGGCCAGCACGTGGGACAGCTCTTCGGGTTTGCGACATTGCCAGGTCGGCACGTTCTTGAGGATCGGTTCCTCGCTGAGGTAGAAGCGGATCATGTCGTCGACATAGGGGTAGATCGACTTGTCGTCGGCCACACCGGTGCCGATGGCGTTGGCCAGGACCACGTTCCCCGAGCGATAGGCCGCCACCAGCCCCGGGACACCCAGCATGGAGTCTGGATTGAAGGACAGCGGATCGAGGAAGGCATCGTCAAGGCGGCGATAGATCACATCCACCTGTTTCGGGCCGGCGGTGGTGCGCATGTAGACATGATCGTCGCGCACAAACAGGTCGGCGCCTTCGACCAGTTCCACGCCCATTTCACGGGCCAGGAACGCATGTTCGAAGTAAGCGCTGTTGAAGCGGCCCGGGGTCAATACCACGGCCGTGGGGTTGTCCAGGGGGCTGGAGCTCTTGAGGGTGTCCAGCAGCAGATTGGGGTAGTGATCGATGGGTGCCACACGCTGGGCGGCGAAGAGTTCGGGGAACAAGCGCATCATCATCTTGCGGTCTTCGAGCATGTAGCTCACACCGCTGGGGGTGCGCAAGTTGTCTTCCAGTACGTAGTAACTGCCATCCCCGTCGCGGACCAGATCGACCCCGGAGATGTGGGCATAGATGCCGCGGTGCAGATTCAGGCCCTGCATGGCGACCTGATAACCCTCGTTGGCCAACACCTGTTCGGCCGGAATAATGCCCTCCTTGAGAATGCGTTGCCCGTGGTAGATGTCGGCCAGGAACATGTTCAATGCCTGGACCCGTTGAATGCAGCCACGCTCCACCGTTTGCCATTCGCGGGCGGTGATGCTGCGTGGAATGATGTCGAACGGAATCAACCGCTCTGTGCCCTGCTCGTCCCCGTATAAGGTGAAGGTGATGCCGGCTCGGTGGAACAACAGGTCGGCTTCGCGACGACGTTGATCCAGCAACTCCAGAGGTGTGTCCGCCAACCAACGTGCGAACTCCTGGTAATGTGGGCGGCAGCCACCACTCGCATCATACATTTCGTTAAAAAAAGCTCGGGACATACCCCACTCCTTGCCGCAATACAGACGGCATTTTCTTATCACTTTGCTATTTCAATAAAATAAGGCCTTACGTTGTTTTAGTGAGTACTGTTTCTGTTGAGCACCTCAGTGTGCGTCGTTAACTTCCTGTCACATTCGGAAATAACTTCCTCATGACTCCGGTAATCTCTTGACGCGTCCCGACGCCAGAGATTCGGCCTCTGCGGTTTGATTTCTGGCGCCCCATTTATAACGTTCCCCATTATCTTTTTTCGTTGAAAACCACACTTGCGGTGGTTGGAAAGTACTTTTGCAAGGGCTGTGCCCAAGTATTGTTACTGCTGATAAAAAACGAAAAATCCCTCTGTAAAGACACCAGCGAGACATTTCATTGCATTTTTGAGACAGAAACAGGTGCGACCGCTGAAACGTTTTTCCCACTTGTAACTTGCACAAGTCTGGAGCGGGCTAAAATGGTGCGATTAGCAACTCCAGGGCGTTTTTTGCCCTATAAGCGGGAAATTTCTACTCATTATTTTTATTGCCCTTGTAATACAAAGCATCCCGCCCAGCGCCTCGATAAATATCGAACGCACTATTAATGCTCAAAAAAATGCACCAAAAGATGTCAGAAAGAACGTAAGTGCCAAGTAGTGAGGCAAAAAAAGAGAGAGCAAAGAGGGCCTGATCCGTGGCCAAAAGAGGTCGAGACAGACTGCGAGCGGGCCGCCCGGTAATCCGGTCAAACGGCCGCCAACCATTCTTTTTGACGGGCTAATACCGATGTCGGTGTCTCACCGACCAGCAAATCATCACATGGCGCCGGCTCAGCGATTCGGCGGCAGTGAGATACGTCTGTTTTTTGAATTTTCAAACCTCACTGTACACAGTCCAAAGCGCTGATTTTTTTATCTGCCATTGGACACCTCTAATCAAACCTTCCTTGATAGTCAGTTGATTGAGCTATTCATTGAGGTTTCGCCGCACGAACGAAGCGATGGGTATCGGAAAAGAAGCCATTGACAATGGTTAACCATGGCTTAGGTCAGGCACTCAAATCATCCACTAAACACCGTGCGCGGCAATGAACATGGCGACGGCCGACCGGCAATAGGATTCGATTTCGTTGTCGTCCTCTGCTCTCGCCTCATCGAAGCGGGCGATCATCAGAAGATCGGACCCTTTGATAAGCGCGGCAAACAAGCGGGCGGACTCTAGAGGGTCGGGCACATTCAGCACCGCCTTCGCGTGCAACTGACGCAACAGGGCCTCGATCTGGGCGATGACATAGGCAGGGCCGGCTTCGTAATGGAGCTTGCTCAACGACTTTTGCTTCGTCTTGTCGACCATGATCATGGCTTCAACACTGCGCACGTCCGGGCTCAACAACGTGCGTAGCAGGAACGTTCCCACCGCCATGAGTTGATCCGCAGCCGAACCGTCGACGCCTTCAATAATGGCCTGTGGTGCAAACTGATGGCAGTGGGCCGCGATGGCCGCGCTGAACAGCGCCTCCTTGTTCTCGAAGTGTCGGTAGATGCTTAGCTTGGATATTTTTGCCCGCTGGGCGACCTTGTCCATTGTCGTCGCTTGAAAACCCAACTCCACAAAAAGTTCGCCCGCAGCGTCGACGATCGTTTGGCTGAGCGCCTCATTGGCCGGCCGGCCGCGCCGGGTCTGGCTGTTTTCGGTCATAAAAATTCCAGTACTTGACAGTATTCTAATTCTAGAATTATGGTACTTAAAAGTATCCTAAAAGTAAAACCCATGTCCCTTCATCCACAACGCGGAGCCTATCACCATGAATGACGTCATCATCATCGGCGGCAGTTTTGCGGGTCTTGCCGCCGCCCTGCAGCTTGGTCGTGCCCGCCGAAAGGTCACCGTTCTTGATACCGGCCTTCCGCGGAATCGCTTCGCCGACCACTCGCATGGTCTACTCGGCCACGACCACAAGCCACCGCTGGAGATTCTTGCCGAGGCGCGGCAGCAACTGGCGCGCTACCCTACGGTCAGTCTGGTCACTGCCCGAGCCGAGAGTATCTCCGGCGCCATTGACGATTTCTCCATCCTCACTGGCGATGGCGAAAGCCTCAGGGCGCGCCGCCTGATCCTGAGCTATGGCGTCGCCGACCAGATGCCTGAAGTTCCCGGCTTTGCCGAAGGCTGGGGCACCTCCATCGTGCCCTGCCCCTATTGTGACGGCTTTGAAGTTGCCGACCGGGATTGGGGCCTCGTCTGGTCCGGCCCGCCGTCGCACAACTACGTCAGGCTATACCACGACTGGACCGACACATTGACAGTCTTCGCCAATGGTCACGACATTCCACCCGACATCCGGACCGATCTGGCGCGCCGAGGTATCCCTGTCGTCGATGGCCGGATCACCGAAATCGACCATGAAGAGAGCCATAACACCACCGTCAGGCTCGACGCCGGCGCCCCTGTTGCGATCGACATCCTGTTCGCGCATCCGCGCAACAAGCCGTCCGCACGCCTGCATGAATCGCTGGGCCTCGCCACGATCGACACCCCCCTGGGCATCGTCCTCAAGGTCGACGAACGCCGCGAAACCAGTATGCCCGGCGTCTACGCTGCCGGCGATCTCGCCAATCCCCTCATGGCGTCGGTCACCACGGCATCATGGCAAGGCGCGATGGCGGGCATCTTCGCCCAGCAGTCGATGCTGGTTTGAGAGCACAGATTCCCTTCTTCGGTTGTCGCTGGCTTTTGAAGGGCGCGCCATTGTAAAGGCGGGTTTGGTCGAGACGTTGCGCACCTTGGCATCGGTTCAGCCTCCCCTTGCCTAGTTCAAAGGTAGCTAGTTAGGAGCGAATCAAAACGAGGAGATGTCATGACAGAGCAAAATGCCAATCAGGTCGCCGACTGGAATGGCCAAAGCGGAGAGTACTGGGCCGCCAATCAAGCCCGGCTCGATGCCATGTTTGCGGTATTCGGCCAGGCCGCGATAGAAGCCGCTGCGCCCGCGACGGGTGAGCGCGTGCTGGACGTCGGCTGCGGAGCGGGCGCGTCGAGTCTGGCTCTGGCCGCCCGCGTCGGCTCGGGCGGCCACGTACTGGGTGTGGACATATCTGAACCGTTGATCGGCCGAGCGTGTGCGCTTGCGCCAGAGGATACTCCTACACAGTTCCAGGTAGCCGACGCCAGCAGCGTCGAGCTGCCCGAGGGCTCGTTCGACATACTGTTCTCGCGTTTCGGAGTGATGTTTTTCGACGATCCGACAGGGGCGTTCGCCCATATGCGACGCGCGCTCCGGCCGGGCGGACGGGTCGCATTTGTCTGCTGGCGCGGCGTGGCCGAGAACGATTGGGTCCGCCTGCCGATGAGCGCGATCAAGGACATTGTCCCGCCGACCGCACCGCCCGATCCCGAAGCGCCCGGACCATTCTCGTTCGGCGACCGGGGACGCGTGACACGTATCCTGACGGAGGCTGGCTTTACCGATATCACTATTGCGCCCTTCGAAGTTTCCATCCCGTTCGGCGAAGGCGAGACGCGGGACACGGCGATCGACGACGCGGTGAGGATGGCGTTCGAGGGCGGCCCGCTGTCACTTATGCTCGCTAATCAGCCCGACGACATCCGCGCCCACGCCTCGGCCGCGGTTCGCGCCGCCTTCGCAGGCCTCCCCGGCGAGCGGTCGGTGATGATCGACGGCGCTGCGTGGATCGTCATGGCACGCAATCCGGCAGCTAGCGCCTGTTAACAGGGATGACGCCCCCGCTCAGTAGAGCGGGGCAACTTTGATTTAGAGATGTATCAAATCGGCGTTGGCAATAAATCAGGACACTTTTGAGAGGCAAGCCCCGCAGTCCGGTGTGACTACTTAAAGCCCCGTTGACGAGCAAGAATGGTGAGTGTGCAGCGATTTTCGCCCAAGGGGCCGCCATGCTGTGATTCTCCGTTCGCACCCTGGCCGTGGGCTAGGAGGCTATTTAGGGCGCTCATGGAATGCAGCAAAAACATCCGCCATAAAATCCATGAAAACGATGGCTCGCTGGGGCAGCAGCCGATTCGCTAAGTATACGATTTGGATCGGGACGGGTGGCGCCACGTATTCGTTAAGCAGCAATTGAAGATTGCCACTTCTCAGCCCTTCCTCATAAAGCCATTGAGGCCCCTGCGCGATTCCCAATCCTGCATTGACGTACTCACGTATCGCCTCAGGCGAGTTGACACGCAGTCGTCCGGAGATCGGGACATCAGTATCCTTAAACCGCCAGTTGGTTCCAGTGGATAGGAGGGTATAAATGAGGCAGTCGTGTTCCTTCAGGTCATCAGGCGAAGAGGGAGAGCCACGTTTCTCTAGGTACGCACGGCTGGCAACGCACACACGCTCGAACCTCGCTAGTGGCCGGGCTCGCATTGCACTGTCCTCCAGGTGCCCAATACGAATCGCGAGTTCTGCCCCCTCGTCGACTAAATTGACGTAGCGATCATTGATTTGAAGATCGAGCGACAGTTCGGGATAGCGCCCTAGAAAGCTCGCGACGTGCGGTACGATGAAGGTGTGAGCCAATGCGGTCGGGCAAGCGACGCGCAGTAACCCAGACGGCGCTACGTTCCCTCTCAGTGAGGACTCTGACTGTTCCACTGAGTCCAGAATACGCCGCGCATCTGCGTAGTACCGTTCACCCTCGGGCGTGAGCATCAGCTTTCGTGTGGATCGGTGAAGCAGCCTGGTTTGCAAATGGTCTTCAAGAGCCGCGACGTAACGACTGACGTTCGGTTGCCCTAGTCCTAGATCACGTCCCGCAGCAGTAAAACTACCTGTCTCGACAGCGCGTACAAAACAGCTCATCAGTAACAACCGGTCCATCACGCCCCTTTTCATGCAAATTTTGCATGAGATCTATTCTATTTACCAATCTTATCAGCGCGCCGGCATGAATACATAGTTGCTCTCAGAAGGTCAGTCGTCCGGCTGGCCGCCCCAAAAGAGAGGAAATTTACATGTCCCGTTTACAAGGCAAGCGTACCCTCATCACTGGCGGTACAAGCGGCATCGGTCTGGAGACCGCCAAGCAATTTCTCGCCGAAGGCGCACGCGTGATCGTCACAGGTGTTAATCCTGAGTCCATGGCAAATGCTCAAGCTATTTTAGGTAGCGAAGTCCTGGTGCTGCGAGCCGACTCCGCCAGTGTCGCAGCCCAGAAGGAGCTGGCGCAGGCTGTTCAGTCTCATTACGGGCAGCTCGACGTTGCCTTCCTCAATGCTGGCGTATCCGTCTGGATGCCAATCGAAGACTGGAACGAGGAGATGTTTGACCGCTCCTTTGACATCAATGTCAAAGGCCCTTACTTCCTCCTGCAAGCACTGCTGCCGGTCTTCTCCAACCCTGCATCGGTGGTTCTTAACACCTCGGTCAGTGCGCACCTGGGCGCCGCGCGTTCATCCATTTACGCCGCAACAAAGGCGGCGTTTCTGAACATGTCGAAAACGCTCTCTAGCGAGCTTCTCCCGCGTGGTGTTCGAGTAAATGCGGTCAGCCCTGGTCCGATCGACACGCCGCTGTACGACAAGGCGGGTATCCCCGATGCCTACCGCGAGCAGGTCAACAAAGATATCGCCGCGACTATACCCTTTGGCCGTTTCGGTACGCCTGAAGAAGTAGCTAAGGCGGTTCTGTATCTGGCGTCGGACGAGTCTCGTTGGACGGTCGGAACGGAAATTATTGTTGATGGTGGGCGCTCGCTTTAATGGGCTAGTCGCAACTTCACTTCTATACAGCCCGCTTCCCGCTCGGAAGCGGGTGTAGTCGAAATAACAGTGGGTATTCAAATGTCACAATCACGGCTCACGCTTGTTAGCCACGGGCTTTGTCCGTTTGTTCAGCGAGTAGCAATTTTACTCCTCGAAAAAGAGGCTCCATTTCAACGGGTTGATGTGGATTTGAAGGACAGGCCCAACTGGTTTCGGGTCATGTCGCCAACGGGCAAAGTCCCGCTTCTAATGGTGCAAAAAGGCGATGAGGAAGCGACCGTACTTTTCGAGAGCGTGGCTATCTGTGAATACATCGAACAGGTGTATCCGGAGCCCGCTTTGCACCCGAAAGATGCAATTTCCCGTGCTCAACACCGTGCTTGGATCGAATTCGCCACTGGTATGCTTGCTGATGCATGGGGATATTTGAACGCAACGGATCAGCAGACAGCGCTTGGTAAGTCTTCAGCGCTGAGGGGAAAGCTGGAGAGACTTGGCGGTGAAAAGATGGAGGGGCCGTACTTCGCTGGCGAAACGTTCAGTATGGTGGATATTGCTGTAGCCCCAGTTTTTCGCTACTTCGACATACTGGGATTCGAACAAAGTCATTCATTGTTTGATGGACTTGGTCGCATTGCCGAGTGGCGTCATGCACTGGCCAATCGCGCTAGCGTTCAGGCTGCTGTCGCCGAGGATTATGCAGACCGGTTACGCAAACATCTGCTGGAGGTGAAGGCCATTTTAGTCAGATGAGTCATAAATATCAGTCGCCGTTAAGGTTGGAAATGGCGGAAGGCAGCCGGAGTCGAACCTGCCCGGGAACGGATGCCGTCCCCAACCGGGTTTGAAGCCCGGCCGCGCCACCGGGCGCGATTGCCTTCCTTGAACTCAGTCTTCTGTTTGCTGGGCCAGCGCATTGTCGAGCCGGATGTGGCGCCGGTCGCCAAAGCGTCGGGTCAGGCCGATTCGGTCGAAGTACTCAAGAATCTGAATGCTGCGTTTGCGCCCCAGGCCCACGGCATCGCGAAACACGGCGACCTGAATCACCGGGTCATCGCTGGCCAGTTGCACCAGCATAGCCGCCAATCGGCGTAGCAGCGTGTCGGTGTAGAACAGGTCACGAACAACTTGATGCAGCAACCCCAGTCGCGCCATCTTGCGCAGCAGCAGGCGCACGGCGGCCTCTTCGCGGCCAGCGACTTTGGCCAAGTCACGCACCCATGGCGGATCGAAACCCGCTTGTTCAAACAGCGGCTGTAGCTGTTGCCATAGGGTTTCGTCGTCCTCGCTCAAACGCACTTGATGATCGGGTAAATGCAGCCACGGGCCGCTGGCGACGATCGCGCCGCTGGCCAGTAATTCGTCGAGCAGGCTGATAAAGGTCGGCCGCTCCAGCGCGGTGCCGGCGAAACGTCGCAGGCGGTCCCTGTCCGGTCCCATTTGATCCGGTTCGAGTTGATGAAAGCGTGCGAGATGTTCCAGCAGCGGCGCTTTCAGGGCTTCCCAGCGGGCAGCGCTGAACAGCAACGGCCCCTGCCGCGTATCGATCAAGCGCACATCATCGGGCAATTCCCAGCTGTCACGCGGACGATTGAACTGGCGCTCCAGACGCCGGGGATCGAGCCCGGTGTCGCTGTTGACCAGCAGCGCCGGCAGTGCTTCTTCCAGGCTGTTGGTGGTGGCCAGCGTTTGTAGCTGCGCCAATCGTTCGGGGCTGCGACGGTGTCGGGCCGGGGCGAACGGGTCGAGCACCCGGCCACCGCCGAGGGTGCGTTGCGCGCTTTGGTCGCGCAGGATCAAGCGGTCGCCCTTCACCGCCAGCACCGGCGCGTTCACCAGCAGTTGCGCGAACATTCGCTGCCCCGGTGCCAGGCTGGCGCCCTCCAGCAAGGCCACTCGCCCGGTCACGTCCTGAGTGCCGAGGTGCACGTGCACCGGCTGAAAGTGTTCGAAGCTTCGCGCTTCGCTGGCCAGCAAGGTCATCTCGATATCCAGGCGCTGGGTCGGCGCATGCAGCCATTCGGCCAACAGCCAGTGGCCCCGGTGAATCTGCTCCAGGGCCAGACGCTCGGCACTCAGGTTCAGCGCGACTCGCTGCCCGGCCGTTGCGCTGTCGGCCGCTTGGTTCTGTGCATGCAGGCCTCGCACCCGCACGGGTTTGCCCAGCGGACTCAACATCAGCGTATCGCCCACGGCCACCTGGCCGGACAACGCGGTGCCGGTCACCACGATCCCGGCACCGGCCACGCTGAACGCCCGATCAATCGCCAGGCGAAAACCGCCGCTGGCGCTGCGTTGAAGCACCTCATGTTGCGCATCCAGCAAGGCCTGACGCAGTGTCTCGACACCCTCGCCGGTCACACTCGACAGCGCGATTTGCGGTGCGTCGGCATAGGGGCCGGATGCGAGCAATGCTTCGATCTGTTCCCGGACGGCTTGCACACGAGCAGGGTCGACCCGGTCGCATTTGCTGATGGCGATCAGTGCCCGAGGGATGCCCAGCAACTCGACGATCGCCAAATGTTCGCGAGTCTGCGGCATGACACCGTCATCGGCCGCCACCACCAATAACACCAGATCAATACCCTGCGCCCCGGCCAGCATGTTGTGGGTGAAGCGCTCATGACCGGGCACGTCGATAAAACCGGTCAGCGCGGCACCCGGTTCCAGCACCGCGTAGATGTAGCCGAGGTCGATGGTCATGCCGCGTTCGCGTTCTTCCCGGCGACGGTCGCCGGCCTGGCCGGTCAGTGCCTGGAGCAAGGAGGTTTTACCGTGATCGATGTGCCCCGCCGTGCCGACAATCACCCGTCCTGGCCCTCCTCCTGCAATTGATCGAGTTGGGCCAGCCACGCGGCTTCGTCGTCGAGTTGGCGCAAATCCAGCCATAGCGCGTCATCGTCGATGCGCCCGAGCACGGGAATCGGCAGCCGGCGAAACGCTGCCTCCAGCCCCAGCAATCGCCGCCCACGCAGTCGTTTGGAAACGTTGGGCCGCAGGCATAACGCGGCGCTCGGTAAACGAGCCACCGGTTGGCTGCCGCTGCCGATCATGCCCAGCGCCGGCACCGCGCTGACGCTCCAGCCGTCACCCAACACCTGCGCCAGGGACGGTTGCAGGCGTTCGGCCTGGGCATGAATGTCGGCTTGGGGGCGGGTGAGCAGGCGCAGACTCGGCAGGCGCTCGGCCAATCGATCCGGATCGCGGTAGAGCATCAACACCGCTTCGAGCGCGGCGAGGGTCAGTTTGTCGACCCGCAGTGCGCGCTTGAGCGGGTTCTTCTTGATCTTGGCGATCAGGTCTTTGCGGCCGACTATCAACCCAGCCTGGGGACCGCCGAGTAATTTATCGCCGCTGAAAGTAACGATGTCCGCGCCATCGAGCAGCGCTTGGCGCACCGTCGGTTCGGCGGGCAAGCCCCAGCGAGTCAGGTCTAGCAGGCTGCCGCTGCCGAGGTCTTCCAGTAATGGCAGCCCGTGGCGGTGAGCCAACTCCGCCAGTTCTGCCGTCGGCACCCGGGCGGTGAAGCCTTCGATGGAATAATTGCTCGCATGTACGCGCATCACCAGGCCACTGCGCGGACCAATCGCAGACTCGTAATCGCGGGCATGGGTGCGGTTGGTGGTGCCCACTTCGTGCAGCCGCACTCCAGCGCGAGCCATGATGTCGGGGATGCGGAAGGCGCCGCCGATTTCGATCAGCTCACCACGGGAAATGATGCCTTCCTTGCGCGCGCCCAAGCTGTTGAGGGCAAGCAACACGGCGGCGGCATTGTTGTTGACCACGGTCACCGCTTCGGCGCCGGTCAGCTCGCGGATCAGGCCTTCGATCAAATCATCGCGGTCGCCACGTTTGCCGCTGTGCAGATCGAATTCCAGATTGAGCGGATAGCGGGCGGCGAGTTGAACGGCTTCGATAGCAGACTCCGGCAACAACGCTCGACCAAGGTTGGTGTGCAGCACTGTGCCGGTGAGGTTGAACACCCGGCGGACTTGGCTGCGATGCTGGATCGCCAGACGCTCACCCGCCCTGCCCGCCAATACGTCGGGGGCGATTTCAACCGCGTTGAGTTCACCCTTTTGAACCGGCTCGCGCAGATCATCGAGCAGTTGCCGCAAACCGGCCAGCAGCGCATCACGCCCATAACGCTCGGCCAACGCCTGGCAGGCAGGATGGCGCAGCAAGCTGTCGATGGAAGGCAGCCGCAAGGCTTGGCTGGCTGAGATTGCGGACATCAGAGGCTCCCGGAAACGAGTGACCGTCGCGTCTGAGTGTAGCCGCTGAGTTTTAAGGGCATGCTCTCCGCCCACTATCACCATCACCGCGCAACTCGCTGATGGCGAATGCCCCCACTGCAACACCCTGCTAAACGCAGCGTTCCCAGCAACCACGACCAAAAAACTGTCAGAGGTTTCCTCTGTTTTTTGAGGCGAATCCACCCATTGCAGAGGGCGTGTTTAATGACACTCGGTGTTACGTCCTAAAGGCTACAACACCTTGCGTCGTTACCTACGCGTGCGCCAGAATCCGCTGGCTTGTGCGGCTGTGGGGCGGGCTATATCGTTTCCCTGTCACTGAAAAACAGTGATCGGGTTTGGTAGCCCGCCTCTAAGTAGTCGTATGGCGACACCATGCAGTCCCTTTTTTGGGGCTCGGCTTTATATGGTGGTCATGCGTGGGGCTCCATTGTGAGCGCCGGGTTTTTCCTACTTCGACCGGTCTACCAACCCACGTATGGCCGCCACCCTTCGTTTGGTAGCGAGGGTGATGGCTCCTCAATATTGCAAGTAGGAGTTTCATCTATGTTCAAAATAACACCCAATCCGCCGACCACGGATTCGGCATCCCCGTATGAATCACTCGATTCAAAAAAACTCCACGAAGCGGCCGAGCGCGCTCTCGATTACTACCTCAATCCGAGTGCCCATATCATGGCCACGCCGTACAAACCCAGCCAAATGTTCATCATCAACCCAGAGATCGGCACCGAATCTCTGCTGGCCCACGCCTGCGAGTCACTGGCTTCGGCCAGCGTCATGCTCAACGATGTTGCTGCGCTTATACAGGGGCCACACCGCAATACCATTCTAGGCATCGCGCAAATCATCATGCAGGGCGAGTTGGCGGTGAACCGAGCGCTGGACAAACACGAACCACCTAAGTAATCACAGGCGTCCTGTAGCCAGGGGCTTGCCCCCGTTCGGCTGCGCAGCCGTCGTAAAACCGGTAATCGCGGTAAGGCTGACCTACCGCAGGCACCGGTTTTGCGATCGCTTTACGCTCAGTCGCCTCCGGGTGCCAGCATCAGATTAGGCGACAGACGCTGGTAGCCTTCCTGCTCCAGGCGCATGTCCAGCATCAGGCTGGACAGGTCTGCCGAGAGCGCTTCGGCTTCGGCATCGTTTTCCAGGTAGATCAGTTTCAGGTAGCTGTTGCAGCCGGGGCAGACTTCCGCCCGCAACGGTGCCTGATTGGCAGCGTGACGGTCATCCTCGAAGCTGACGTATTCAAGCCCCTTGCTCTGTTCGCAGTACACGCATTTGACCCGCACCGCATGCCATTCGCAGGCGCACAACGAACACACCAGATAACGCAAACCGTTGTATTTGCCGCGATGACGAATCACCCCGGCCATCGCCGGCGAACCGCAGGCCGGGCATTGGCTGAGGCTGTCGCCGCGTTTGAGTTCCAGGTTGGGTGTGCTCAACAGCCAATGGCTCCAGGCCGCTTGCAGCGCTGCACCGAGGAACGGCACCAACTCTGCCGGCAGCATTGAATACTGGCCGCTGACCAAGGCAATTGCCCAGGCTTTGAGCAGCCCCGGGTTGGCACTGCGCAACGTCGCCACGGCGTTTTCTACCGCTGGTTGTGACGGTGGCTGATAGCGTTGCAACAAGGCTTCGAGATACGGCAGCCAAACGGTTTCGCGCACCAGACTGTCGGCGGCAAACGGTGGCAAGCCATGTTCCATGCACACCCGCAGGCGTTCGGGATCGGGCAGGGTCGTCACGGGCGGATCGTCCATCAGGTGCTGCTGAACGTGGCACAGCCCCGCGATCAAGCGCAGATAGTCCGCCATGGGATGCCCGTCGGCCAGGCGTTCCAGGCGCAGCGCGCGCAAGGTGAACAGGTTGTTCGGTGGCAGGTACAGAAACGGCGGTGAACTCGCCGCCGCTTCTATCTGCCCAGGCTCGAGGATCGTCGCCAAGGGGTCATCCTTTTTTTGTGATCGGTCGCTCAGGCGTCTCGTCTCGGGTCACTTCCCGGTACCAGAGCTCATGGTGTCTTCTCGCCCAGGCGCGGCTGACCCGGCCACGCACCATGGCGTGGACCGAGCCGCGAATCCAGATACCGGCATAGACGTGGACGATGATGCTCAGCACCAGGATGAACCCCGCCAGCGCATGCAGCAGCATCGCCCAGCGAATACCGGTGATGCCGAAGTACGCGCTGAACCAGGCACGCCAGATCACCAAGCCGCTGAACAACAGCACCAGCATGCAGATCAGCAACACCCAGAACAGCAGCTTCTGCGCCGG
This sequence comes from Pseudomonas sp. GM79, assembly GCF_000282495.1. Classification (GTDB taxonomy): domain Bacteria; phylum Pseudomonadota; class Gammaproteobacteria; order Pseudomonadales; family Pseudomonadaceae; genus Aquipseudomonas. The sequence goes on along the minus strand of NZ_AKJE01000049.1, from coordinate 20,364 downwards.
GTTGTACTTGCCGATCGGCGGCACGCCCTCCTCTTCGTTACGCATGACAGTCCCGACGCGCCTGAGCCACAGCCGGTCGTTGGCGCTGAAGTAATTCGCCCGCCAGAAACTGAACACCAGGCCGAGGAACAGCACAAACATCGCCACGCCCATGTACGGATGCAAAATGCGCGTCCACGAACCGCCGCCAAACAGGTTGCTGAGCCAGAACAGCCCAGGGTGGAACAAGGCCAGCCCCGACAGCGCGGCCGCGAGAAACAGAATCGCCACCAGCCAGTGGTTGGTACGCTGGTTGGCGGTGTAGCGCAGGATCGGTTTGTCGTTCATGGCCTGTCCTCCCCGCCGGGTTTCGTCGGATCAAAGGTGTGCACCGATGGATCGAACTCATGCACCGCTGGGTCGAGGGTGACTGGATGTTCGTCTTCCTCGACCAGTTGTGGCCCGACGCGCACGTAGTGGAAGAACCCGGCCAGCACCGCCGCGCCCATGGCCAGCAACGCCAGGGGTTTGCTCAGGCCTTTCCACAAGTCCACCAGCGGACTGATCGCCGGGTGATCCGGCAACCCGGCATACAACCTGGGCGTGTCGGCATGGTGCAGCACATACATGACGTGGGTGCCGCCGACGCCTTCGGGGTCATACAAACCAGCGTTTTCAAAACCGCGACTCTTGAGGTCGACGATACGTTCGGCGGCGTGTTCTTTCATGTCTTCCTTACTGCCGAAAACGATGGCGCCGGTCGGGCAGGTTTTCACACAGGCCGGCTCCAGCCCCACCGCCACCCGATCCGAACACAACGTGCACTTATAGGCTTTGTGATCCTTTTGCGAGATACGCGGAATGTTGAACGGGCAACCGGTGATGCAATACCCGCAGCCGATGCAATGGTCCTGATCGAAATCGACGATGCCGTTGGCGTGCTTGATAATCGCCCCCGGACTCGGGCACGCCGCCAGGCAGCCGGGCTCGGCGCAGTGCATGCAGCCGTCCTTGCGAATCAGCCATTCGAGGTTACCGGCGTCGGTTTCATGCTCGGTGAAGCGCATCAGGGTCCACGTATCTGCGCTGAGGTCTTGAGGGTTGTCGTAGGTGCCGAGGTTATGACCGACGTCGTCGCGCAGCTCATTCCATTCCGAGCAGGCGACCTGGCAGGCCTTGCAGCCGATGCACTTGGTGGTGTCGATCAGCTTGGCCACTTCCTCTTGCGTGCGCACCGAGGGCGGCACGGTGGTGGTGGCCGAGCGGGCGATGATGTCTTGGCTGGCCATTTAGATTTTCTCCACGTTGACCAGGAATGACTTGGATTCCGGGGTCTGTGTGTTGCCATCGCCGAGGAACGGCACCAAGGTGTTGGTCAGGTAACCGTGACGGGTGGCGCCAGTGAAGCCCCAGTGCAACGGGATACCGATCTGGTGCACCACCTGATTGTTGACCTGCAGCGGACGAATCCGCTTGGTCACCACCGCCACCGCTTCGATATGCCCACGCTTGGAGCTGACCCGCACCCGGTCACCGGCAGCAATGCCCTTCTCCTTGGCCAGCACTTCGCCGATCTCTACGAACTGCTCAGGTTGGGTCACGGCATTGATCGGACAATGCTTGGTCCAGAAGTGGAAGTGTTCGGTCAGCCGGTAGCTGGTCGCCGCATAAGGGAAGTCCTTGGCCTGCCCGAGGGTGTCCCAGACGGAATCGAAGATCCGCCCGGCCGGGTTGCTGGTCGCCTGCTTGTTGTTGGGGTGCATCGGGTTGATGCCGATGGGCGTCTCGAACGGTTCATAGTGTTCCGGGAACGGCCCTTCGTTCATCTTGTCGAGGGCGAAGAAACGCGCCACGCCTTCGGGGTTCATGATGAACGGGTTCATCCCGGCTTCCGGCGGCACATCGGCCTTGTAGTCAGGCACGTCGGTGCCGGTCCAGACCTTGCCGTTCCACCACACCAGCCGCTTGTTGGCGTCCCACGGTTTGCCTTGAGGGTCGCAAGAAGCGCGGTTGTAGAGAATCCGCCGGTTCATCGGCCAGGCCCAGGCCCAGCCCAGGTTCTGCTTCATACCGAAAGGATCGCTGTTGTCACGCCGGGCCATGTTGTTGCCCTGCTCGGTCCAGCTGCCGCAGAAGATCCAGCACCCGGATGCCGTGCTGCCATCGTCCTTGAGTTGGCCGAAGCCGGACAGCTGCTGACCGGCCTTGACCACCGCGCCCGAAGCGTCGGTGACATCGGATACTGCGTAGCCGTTGAATTCCCGGGCCAGCTCTTCCGGCGTCGGGTCATCGGGGATCTTGTAGGGCCAGTCGAGCTTGAGGATCGGCTCGGCCCAGGCACCGCCGTTGGCCTGGTAACGCTTGCGCAGGCGCAAGAACAACTCGGCCATGGTCTTCACGTCCGTGCGCGCCTGCCCCGGGCCATCGGCACCCTTCCAATGCCATTGCAGCCAGCGACCGCTATTGACCAGCGAACCGTTTTCTTCGGCGAAACAGGTGGTGGGCAGACGGATGACTTCGGTCTGGATCTCGGCCGTTTGCACATCGTTGTAAGGCCCGACGTTGCGCCAGAACTCCGAGGTTTCGGTGGCCAGTGGGTCCATCACCACCAGCCACTTGAGCTTGGCCAGCGCCTTCATTACACGGTTCTTGTCCGGCAACGCGGCGATCGGGTTGAAGCCCTGGCACATGTAGCCATTGACCTCGCCCTTGCCCATCATGTCGAACATTTTCAGGATGTCGTAGCCGGGGATGTCCAGCTTGGGCAGCCAGTCGTAGCCCCAGTGATTCTCGGCGGTGGCATTGGCGCCGTACCAGGCTTTCATCAGGCTGACGTGGAACTTGCCGTAGTTCTGCCAGTAAGACATCTGCCCAGGGCGCAACGGCTTGAGTGCGCGCTTGGCGATGTAGGCGTTGTAATCCTGTTCGGCCTCGGCCGGCAGGGTCAGGTAACCGGGCAGCAGGTTGGACAGCAAGCCCAGGTCGGTCAGGCCCTGGATGTTGGAGTGCCCGCGCAAGGCATTGACGCCCCCGCCCGGCATGCCGACGTTGCCCAAAAGCAGTTGGACCATGGCCGCGCTGCGGATCATCTGCGAGCCAATCGAATGCTGGGTCCAACCCAGGGCGTAGAGAATCGTCATGGTTTTGCCCGGTTGCGAGCAGGTGGCGATCTCCTCCCAGATTTTCTTCATCGCGTCCACGGGCATGCCGCAGACCTGACTGGCCAGCTCCAGGGTGTAGCGGCTGTAATGCTGCTTCATTAATTGGTAGACGCAGCGTGGGTCTTGCAAGGTCGGGTCGACTTTGGCGAAACCGTCCTCGCCGATTTCATAGCCCCAGCCAGACTTGTCGGTGTAGATGCGCTTGCTCGCGTCGTAACCGCTGAACAAGCCGTCCTCGAAACCGTAGTTGGCCTTGACGATGAACGACACGTCCGTATAGGCACGCACGTATTCGTGCTGGATCTTGTCTTCGGTCAGCAGGTAATTGATCAGCCCGCCCATGAAGGCAATGTCGGTGCCGGTGCGGATCGGCGCGTAATAGTCGGCCACCGAGGCGGTACGGGTGAAACGCGGGTCGACCACAATCAGCCGCGCCTTGTTGTGGGCTTTGGCTTCGGTCACCCATTTGAAACCGCATGGGTGCGCTTCTGCGGCGTTGCCACCCATCACCAGAACCAGATTCGCGTTGGCGATATCGGTCCAGTGGTTGGTCATGGCACCACGGCCATACGTCGGGGCAAGACTTGCCACCGTCGGGCCATGTCAGACACGTGCCTGGTTATCAAACCCCAGCATGCCGAGACTGCGAATCACTTTGTGGGTGATGTAACCCGCTTCGTTGGACGACGCCGACGCCGCGAGGAAACCGGTGGTCAGCCAGCGGTTCACCGTTTGCCCTTGGGCGTTCTTCTCGATGAAGTGGGCATCGCGGTCGGCCTTCATCAGGTCGGCGATGCGATCCAGCGCTTCATCCCAGGAGATTCGCGTCCATTCCGTGGTGCCGGGCTTGCGCACCTGCGGGTACTGGAGACGGCTGGGGCTGTGAATGAAATCGAGCAGGCCTGCGCCTTTGGGGCAGAGGGTGCCGCGATTGACGGGGTGGTCGGCATCGCCTTCGATGTGGATGATGCTCTGGGCGACATTCTTCGCGTTGTCACCCTGGCTGTACATGATCAAGCCGCAACCGACCGAGCAGTACGGGCAGGTGTTGCGGGTTTCATGGGTATGGGCGAGCTTGAAATGACGCACTTGTTCGGCGAAAGCGGGCGTCGGGGCCATGCCCAGCGCGCCCAGGCTTGAGCCCGCAAGGCCGAGACCAGCGACCTTGAAGAACTGACGACGGTTGAGGTCCATCGTGCACTCCTGATCAGGTGGAAACCCGGTGCATTGGCCAGTCAGTCAAGTCGCGGCCCCTGTGGGAGCGGGCTTGCTCGCGAAAGCGGTGTGTCAGGCGACATCAATGTTGACTGTGCCGCCCTCTTCGCGAGCAAGCCCGCTCCCACAGGGATTTCGCTTAACTGCCTGGCACTGTGCGTTGGCCGGGTTTTTCTGGACGATCACGGTGACGGCAACGGAACTACCGCCACTTTAAACTGTAGACAATGCTGTTTTGTGCTGTGTGAAAACCGACAGCCGGGTAGTTCCGCAAGCCAGCCGGAAACACAATTAATGGGAGCGACCTGTGGGTTTGGCGCTTATCATGGCCACCGGATTAACCCCCTGCCTTTTATGAGACTGAGCATGACTTTCGATTTTGATCAGGTGTTCGACCGCCATGGCACCGGCAGTACCAAATGGAGCCGTTACCCGGCCGACGTGTTGCCGATGTGGGTCGCCGACATGGACTTTGCCGCGCCGCCAGCGATCATTCAGGCGCTGCAAAAACGCCTGGAACACCCGATGCTCGGTTACAGCGTGGCTCAGGATGACTTGCGTGACGCCATCGTCGCCGACCTGTGGAGCAAGTACGCCTGGCGCGTGCAACCTCAGGAGCTGGTCTTCCTGCCGGGTATCGAGTCGGGTTTCAACATGGCCCTGAACGCGCTGGTTCAGCCGCAGCAGAACGTGGTGGTGCAAACGCCGAACTACCCGCCGCTGCGCCATGCGCCGGGCCACTGGCAGCTGAACAAGGTCGAACTGGATTTCGACGCGTTGGCCGATGGCACGTATGCCACGCCACTCGATGCCTTGCGCGAAGCGCTGCAAGGGGGCGGCGCGCTGCTGCTGAGCAACCCGCATAACCCGCTGGGCAAGGTCTTCCCGCGTGAGGAACTGCAAGCGGTCGCCGACATTTGCCTGGAGCAGGACGCCTGGATCATCTCCGACGAGATCCACTCCGAGCTGTGCTTCGACGGGCGCGTACACATTCCGACCGCCTCGCTCAGCCCGCAGATCGCCAAGCGCACCATCACCCTGATGTCGGCGAGCAAGGCCTACAACATCGCCGGTTTGAAGACTGCGTTCATGATCATTCAGGACGCGGCACTGCGTCATCGGGTCAATAGCGCTCGCTGCGGCATGGTCGACAGCGTCAACCCGCTGGGCCTGGAAGCCACCCGCGTCGCCTACAGCGAAGGCGGCCCGTGGTTGACCGAGCTCATGGCCTACCTGCAAAGCAATCGGGATTATCTGGTGGAAGCGGTTCGTACGCGATTGCCGGGTGTGACCATGAACATCCCTCAGGGCACTTACCTGGCATGGCTCGACTGCACGGCGCTGGGGCTGGATAACCCGCAGCAGTTTTTCCTTGAACAGGCCAAGGTCGGGCTGAGCGCCGGGCTGGACTTCGGCGATCACGCTCGGCAGTTCGTGCGTCTGAACTTCGGCTGCCCACGGGCGCTGCTGGAAGAAGGGATCGCGCGGATGGAGCGTAGTTTGCGTAACCGCCAAGCCTGACGCCCCAGGTTGACACCGAAAACCCGATGCCTGTGCATCGGGTTTTTTATGGGTGATAGGCGCAGTATCGAATCCTGCTCAAGGCGTTATGCGCTCCAGGCAAGCCTTGATGAAGGCTTCCCGCTTCTGATCGTCCGGCAGCTTCATGAAGTTTTTCGGCTCGCAATTTTTCTCGTTCACATCGTATTTGTTTTCGCAGCCAGTGAGACATGCCAACGACAGTGCCAGTGCAATTAGCGATTGAGTGTTCATGAGCAACTCCTCACCGAGTTTTCTTGCATCGCATTGAGCCTAACTCATGAGTTGAGTGTATGCAGGAACAGCGAACTTTCCTCTGAGCTAAACCCGTAGGAAGTCCAACCGAACTCAAGACAAAAGACCGGGGTCAACCCCAATGCCATGGTCTTTTGCCTTGAACAGAGGAGATTCCCCGATGACTGACTATCCAAAACCACCCTTCCCGAAACAAAGCCAGCCAGTCCCCGGTATTCAAACGAAAATGGACCCTTACCCGGATTGTGGCGAGCAGAGCTACAAAGGTTCGGGTCGGCTAGAGGGCAAGATCGCCCTGATCACCGGTGCCGACAGCGGCATTGGCCGTGCAGTGGCGATTGCTTTCGCCCGGGAAGGCGCGGATGTAGCGATTGCCTACCTGAATGAAACCGAAGACGCGCAGGAAACCGCACGCTGGGTCGAACAGGCAGGTCGTCAAAGCCTGCTGCTTCCGGGCGATGTGGCGCAGAAAGCACACTGCCAGGCGCTGGTGGACAAAACGGTGGAGCGCTTTGGCCGGATCGACATTCTGGTCAACAACGCCGCCTTCCAGATGACCCACGAAAACATCGAAGACATCCCGGACGAAGAATGGGTGATGACCTTCGATGTGAACATCACGGCCATGTTCAGGCTCTGTCAGGCGGCGCTGAAACACATGAAGCCCGGCAGCTCGATCATCAACACCAGTTCGGTCAACTCCGACATGCCCAAGCCGACATTGCTGGCCTACGCGACCACCAAGGGCGCGATTGCCAACTTTTCCGCCGGCCTGGCGCAGATGCTGGGACCAAAGAGCATCCGGGTGAACAGCGTGGCGCCGGGGCCGATCTGGACGCCGCTGATCGTCTCGACCATGCCCGAGGAAGACGTGCAAAACTTCGGCGCGCAAACCCCGCTCGGCCGTCCCGGTCAACCGGTGGAAGTCGCGCCGATCTATGTGCTGCTGGCCTCGGATGAAGCCAGCTACATCACCGGGCAACGGTATGGCGTCACCGGCGGCAAACCGATGCTCTGACGCAACTGGTATGGCCTGCGTTCGGCAGCTACGGGGATCGCGGTGAGTCAGGGCTCTTGAGCGATCACCGAAATCTTGCCATTGCGCTCTAACCGGCGTCGTTCATGGTGTGACCTGGCCTTGTTCACCGGCCAATGCACGTTGATGAAAAAACGACACCCGCTTCAAGGCATGTTCAGCGGCCAGTAACTGGACCCGGCTGCGCGATCCGAAAAAGCGGTGCTGGTGAGTGAACACACGCTTCCCTCGCTCGGTCTGGTACGCCCAGGCGAAACAGACGGTGCCAGCCGGAATCCCGTCGATATCCTCCGGGCCCAGAATGCCGGTGGTGGCTACCGCGACATTGGCGGGGCTGTCGCGCAATGCTCCCAAGGCCATTTCGCACGCCACTTCGCAACTGGTCAGGTTGAAGGTTTTGATCGTATCGGGGCTGACGTTAAGCAATCGCTGCTTGGCTTCGGAGGAATAAACCACATAGCCGCTCTCGATCAGGTCCCCGCTGTTCGGCACCTCGGCCAGCAATGTCACGATTTTTCCAGCGGTACAGGATTCGGCCGTCGTCAGTCGCAAGTCGTGTTGCCGCAAATAGTCGACGACGGATTGGCTGACGTTCATGACCAGGCACCCAGGCAAGAGGAACTGCTCGGTTGACCTTCGCCGTTTGTAAACATTCCCTCCAGCCGACCGCGCTTGAGGCACCCGATAAAAAATGAACCCCCGGCGATGGATGCACCTCAATACTTCTAGGGGCCCCTATGCCGGGCCGCTTGTATCTGGAGGTCGTCATGTCCGCACATTTCGTCAGGCTGTTCACTCAGCCCAATTTCGTCTGGACAGATATTCGTAAGGATGAGGAAGCGCATCCGCGCCATTACCTCGCTCATTTGCTGGTGCTCGCCTTGATCCCCGCCGCGTGCCTGTTTATCGGGACCACCTACGTCGGCTGGAACCTGGCCGAGAACGAAACGGTCAAGCTCAGTACCACCAGCGCCCTGCAACTCTGCGGGCTGCTGTACCTGAGCATCATTGTTGGCGTGGTGCTGATGGGGCTGTTCATCCGCTGGATGTCGCGCACCTTTGACTCACGCCCCACCGTCAATCAGTGCATCGGTTTTGCCGCCTACACCGTCACTCCGTTCTTCCTTGCAGGTATTGCCGGGCTCTATCCGAGTCGCTGGCTGGCGATCACCGTGCTGGGGGCCGCCTCCCTCTATTCGACGTTTCTGCTGTTCGTCGGTTTGCCGATCTTCATGCACGAGCGAAAGGAGCAAGGCTTGCTGAATGCGGCGAGCGTATGGGGCGTCGGGCTATTGGTGCTGGTGACTATTTTGGTGGAGATGATTCTGCTCTGGTTCAACTACCTAGGGCCTGAGTACTTACGCGTGACTGGCGTTTGATTTTCCTGAGTCCGCCATCCGCCGGCGATCGGCGGTACACCTCCGAGAACCGGGCATGAGCTTCATTGTATGGGTGGCGGTGTTGGGTGCTGTGCTGCTGACCCTGGCGCTGACCTCGTCCTATCTGCGCTGGATGCCGGTGACCACGTCGGCGGTGTGCCTGGCGCTGGGCGTGGCGATCGGTCCGGGTGGCTTGGGCTTGCTGAAGCTGGACATCAAGGACGCGGCAATCTGGATGGAGCACCTGACGGAAGTCGCGGTGCTCTTTTCGCTGTTTGTCTGCGGACTCAAATTGCGCCTGCCGCTGAAGGATCTTCGATGGCGGGTGGCGTTCGGCCTTGCGGGACCGGTGATGATCTTGACCATCATTGGCGTCTGCCTGTTACTGCATTACGGTTTTGCCCTGGCGTGGGGGCCGTCGTTGCTGATCGGGGCGATTCTGGCCCCCACCGATCCGGTACTGGCCTCGCTGGTGCAAGTCAACGACGCCAGGGATTACGACTCAGTGCGTTTCGGGCTCTCCGGTGAGGCGGGCCTCAACGACGGCATCGCCTTCCCTTTCGTGATCCTCGGTTTGCTGTTTGTGCAACAGAGCGGTGATAGCCAGGCCTGGCTCGGTGAGTGGGCATTGAAAAGTGTGCTGTGGGCCGTGCCGGTCGGTTTGTTGACCGGTTACTGGATGGGCCACGGCATCGGTCGCTTGACCTTGTCGATGCGCATCCGCAATGCCGACAGCACCATTTCTCCCAACGATTACCTGACCCTGGCCCTGATCGCACTCGCTTATGTCGCGGCCGAGGAGATCCATGGCTATGGCTTTCTGTCGGTATTCGCCGCCGGCCTGGGGTTGCGACAAGCCGAAGTCAAATCCACCGGCGACGCACGGATCCCCGCCGAGCATCTGGTGCAACCGGTGGTCGGCCACCAGAACGTCGAGCCTGAGGCCGCCGTCCATGGCGATGTCGAGAACTTGCCGGAAACTCAGGTGGCGGCCGGCATCATGATGGGCGACATGCTGGCATTCGGCAGTTTGGTGGAACGGGCCATGGAAGTGTTTCTGGTCACCCTGCTGGGCGTGGTGCTGGTGGGCCATTGGGATTGGCGAGCGTTGGCGGTTGCACTGGTGTTGTTCTGTGCCATTCGCCCCTTGTGTGTAGGGATCATGCCGTGGGGGCGCCTGCTGGACGGCCGCCAGCGGCTGTTGATCGGCTGGTTCGGGATTCGCGGCATCGGGAGCTTTTATTACCTGTTCTACGCCTTGAACCATGACCTCGGTCCGGCAGCAGCGACGCTGTGCACCGACCTGACGTTGTCGGTGGTGGCGCTCAGCATTCTGGCGCATGGCATCAGTACTCAACCGATGCTGGCCCGTTATGAGCAGCGCAATCAGCAGAACGGCTGACGAACGTCGGTCAACCTGCACTGAGCAGCAAACTGAATTCATGCAGGCTGCACGATAATGGCTTGTTGAAAACCATCACAACCGATTGTTTTTATTTGGGTTTTCTTAACCTTTAAAACAGGCACGGGAAATGCTCCAGCAGTGTGAGCGACAACGGCAGGAAGACCGTTTGCGCCTGACCCGTGACTAAACAAGAGGTTCGATCATGAACGCCATTGACCTGTTGAAAACCGACCATGAACGCGTAAAAGGGATCCTGGCCCAGTTGAGCGAGTCCACTGAACGTGGGGTGAAAAAACGCACCGAGTTGCTGGCCAAGCTGGAAATGGAAATCAAGATCCATACCCGCCTGGAAGAAGAAGTCTTGTACCCGGCGTATAAAAAGGCCGGGGGCAAGGAACAGGATGTGATGTATTACGAAGCCAAGGAAGAACATCGCACCGTCGATTCGCTGGTGCTTCCCGACCTGAAAACCACCGATCCCGCTAGCATCGAATTCGCCGGTCGAGTGAAAGTGGTCAAGGAACTGCTGGAACATCACATCGAAGAAGAGGAGAAGGAAATGTTTCCTCAGGCCAAAAAGCTGCTGGGCAAAGCGACGCTCGACGAATTGGGTGTAGAGATGGAAAGCCTGAAAGCCCGGTACAAAAAAGAGCTGGGCGCGTCCAACCTCGCGGCTTGAATAGCAAAGGCGCGGCGAATGACTTACGAGACTCTTGAGTCTGTGAGAAACCTGTGGCGAGGGAGGCATGCTCGCGCTTGAGTGCGAAGCGCTCACAAAAACAGGCAATTATTGTCAGATTTTTGGGGGCCGCTACGCAGCCCAACGCGAGCAAGCTCGCTCGCCACAAAGGTTTACATGAGGGCAACGGTCACTTCATCACCAAGGCAATGATTTCCACCAGATTGAGTTGGGTAAAGGGTTTGGACAGGCGTGGGAGTCTGGCCGCCAAGCCTTCCAGACGCTCGGCGTAACCGGTGGCGAGGATGATCGGCAGCTGTGGCCTGATGTTGCGGATAATCTGCGCCAATTGCTCGCCGTTCATTTTGGGCATCACCATGTCCGTAATGACCAGGTCAATCGCGGGTTCACTGTCGAATAGCTCCAGCGCCTGCGCGCCGGACGAGGCACTGATCACCCGATGGCCCAGGTCCTCGAGCAACAGGCTGGTACTGGTCAACACCAGGCTGTCGTCGTCCACGACCAACACACACAGACGAGGCACCCGCGACATGGCTGTTTCCTCGATAGCGGGTGTGGTGGTCGAGTTGGCCAGTGCCACGGGTATCCAGAGTTCAGCCGTGGTGCCGACATTCTTCCGGCTTTTCAGACTGAAGCGTCCTCCCAATTGCTCTAAATACCCGAGAACCATCGACAACCCCAGGCCAGTGCCTTTGCCGACGCCTTTGGTGGTGAAGAAGGGGTCCATGGCCGACGCCAGGGTAGCGTCATCCATGCCCTCCCCCGTATCCGTGACACTCAGGCAGACATAACGGCCTGCCGTCAGGGATAACTTCTGATCGTGGACCTCATGTGTCTGGGCGCTGATGATGAGTTTCCCGCCGTCGGGCATGGCATCGCGGGCGTTGGTCGCCAGATTCAGCACCGCCAGTTCCAGCTGATTGACGTCGGCCATCACCGGTTCGAGTTCGGGCGCAAAGCGGGTTTCTATGCTCACCGCAGGCCCCAAAGAGCTGCGCAACAGCCCGGTAATCCCCTGTATCAGAGTTGGTATCTCAACAGATTCGGTCTTGAGTTCCTGACGCCTGGCAAACGCCAGCATGCGCTGGGTCAAGGAAACGCCACGCAAGGCGCCTTGAGTGGCGTTGTCGAGCAAACGGGTAATTCTCGGGTCGTCTGCCGCACGTTTACGAACGATTTCCAGATTGCCGAGAATAACGGTCAGCAGATTATTGAAGTCGTGGGCAATCCCCCCGCTGAGTTGACCGATGGCCTGCATCTTTTGCGCCTGAAACAACGCTTCGCGGGTTTTCTCAAGGGCTTGCTGGGCTTGGGTCACCTCGGTGATGTCCCGAGTGATCTTGGCAAATCCCAGCAACGTGCCGGTTTCGCCCCAAATCGGGTCGACCACGACATGCGCGAAAAAACGCGTGCCATCCTTGCGCACGCGCCAGGCCTTGTTTTCGAATCGCCCCTCGCGTGTAGCGATCTCCAGCGCACGCTGGGGTTCACCGGCTTCGCGGTCTTCAGGGGTGTAAAACATCGAGAAATGCTGGCCGATAACTTCTTCGGGCCGGTAGCCCTTGATTCGCTGAGCCCCCAGATTCCAGTTGGTCACGCGTCCATCCGGGGCGAGCATGTAGATGGCGTAGTCGGTGACGCTTTGCACCAGCAGCCGGAACTGCTGCTCGCTTTGCTTGAGGGTTTCTTCGGCCATTTTGCGGTCGGTCAAATCCCGGGTGATCTTGGCAAAACCCAGCAATTTGCCCGACGGATCGCGAATGGGATCGATGATGACGTGGGACCAGAAATGCGTGCCGTCCTTGCGAACCCGCCAGCCTTCGCCCTCGAAACGCCCTTCGTGAATGGCGGTATCAAGGGCGCGCTGAGGCAAACCGGCCTTGCGGTCCTCTTCGGTATAAAAACGCGAGAAATGCTGACCAAGAATCTCCGCCTCCTCATACCCTTTGAAACGCTTGGCGCCAGCGTTCCAACTGGTGATGATGCCATCGGGGTCAATCATGTAGATCGCGTAGTCCACCACGGCATCGATCAGCAGACGAAAGCGCATCTCCTCTATGGCATTGATCTTGGTCCGGTCATCGCTCATGGCGCCCTGTCCTTATTGTTGTTCTTCTGGAGTATGCGACAAACCGCTCGTTTGGTAATTCCAAAAAAACCAATACGTGGGTGGGGACACTACTCAACAGGCTAAAAAGGCGCCGATTTCATCGACCACCAGCGCGGCAGCAATTGCTTGACCTTGCTCTCGCCAAATCGGTCATCGATCAGCATCACTACCCCTTGATCCTGCTGAGTGCGGATCACCCGCCCCGCTGCTTGCACGACTTTCTGCACGCCAGGAAACAGGTAGGTGTAGTCATACCCGGCACCGAAAATCGCCGCCATGCGCTGTTTCATCTGTTCGTTGACCGGATTGAGCTGCGCCAGCCCCAGGGTGGCAATGAATGCACCAATCAACCGCGCGCCGGGTAAATCGATGCCTTCGCCGAATGCGCCACCCAGCACCGCAAACCCTACGCCCTGACTATGGACGGTGAATTGATCGAGAAATGCCTGACGCGGCCCTTCCCCCATGCCCCGGGACTGCGACCACAGCGTGATGTGCGGATGCCGCTCGGCCAGCAACTGTGCCACTTGCTGCAAATAATCGAAGCTGCTGAAGAACGCCAGGTAGTTACCGGGGCGTTGGGTGAACTGTTTGGCAATCAGCTCGACGATGGGCTCAAGGGACGCCTGACGGTGGACATAGCGAGTCGAAATCTGGCTGACAATGTGCACTTGCAGCTGATCGGCGTGAAATGGCGACTCCACATCGATCCACACCGTGTTCGCCGGTGTTCCCAGCAAATCCGCGTAGTAATGCCCAGGGCTCAGGGTGGCGGAAAAAAGCACGGTGCTACGCGCAGCGGTCAAGCGCGGGCGGATGAAACCAGCGGGCACAACATTGCGCAGGCATAGCTGCGACAGGTTGCGCTTGCGCTCGAGGTCGCGTTTGCTGATATCGAACAGGAAATGCTCATCGAACAGTTCAGCCACGCGGCCGAACTGCAGCATGTCGAAGTAAAAATTCTGCAAGCCGCTGTCCAGGCCCTGAGGGTGATCATTCAGGTAATCGCCGATGCTCGCGCAGCTTAAGGACAGCGCCTGAAGGAGTTTTTCCGGGGCTTTGTCGTAGGCCTGATAGGGGCTGAGTTGCTGATCATGCAGGGCGTTCCATTCGCGATTGACCCGCTGCAAGGATCTCTTCAGTGGCTCAGGTGCGGTTTTTCGCACGCTGTTCAACGTCGCCTGGTCGAGGCTGGCGCTGTACATCTGCCGGCCACGCTCCACCAGATTGTGCGCTTCGTCCACCAGCACCGCGACTTTCCAGTTATTGGCCTGGGCCAGCCCGAACAGCAATGCGCTGAAGTCGAAATAGTAGTTGTAGTCGGCGACTACCACGTCCGCCCAGCGGGCCATTTCCTGGCTGAGGTAGTAGGGGCAAACGTCATGCTGCAGGGCAACCTCGCGCAATGCGCTCTGGTTCAGCAGGTTCAATTGGCTGGCGGCCTGACGCGCGGCCGGCAGACGATCATAAAAGCCCTGGGCCAACGGGCACGACTCGCCATGGCAGGCCTTGTCCGGGTGCTCGCAAGCCTTGTCCCGGGCGATCATTTCGAGAACTCGCAAGGGTGGAGCATCGGCACTGGCGAGGATGACCTGAGCGGCGTCCAGCGCCAATTTGCGCCCCGGTGTTTTCGCCGTGAGGAAAAACACCTTGTCCAATTGCTGCGGCGCCAAGGCCTTGAGCATCGGGAACAGCGTGCCAACGGTCTTGCCGATACCGGTCGGAGCCTGGGCCATCAGGCAGCGACCGGTGCTGACAGCCTTGAACACCGACTCGGCCAGATGCCGTTGCCCGGGACGGAAATCGGCATGGGGAAATGCCAACTGTTGCGCGGCCAGATTGCGCCCTTCGCGATGGGCCATTTCCTGCTCGGCCCAGTGCAGGAACAACCCGCAATGGTGCTCGAAGAACAGCTGCAGTTCGGCAGCGCTGAAGGCCTCTTCCAGGCAGGTTTCCTTTTCGCTGACGATGTCGAAGTACACCAGCGCCAGATTGATGCGTTCCAGCTGCAGTTCCTGGCACATCAACCCACCGTAGATCTTCGCCTGCGCCCAGTGCAGCTGCCGGTGGTTGACCGGTTGTTTGCTCAGGTCGCCACGGTAGGTCTTGATTTCTTCGAGGCAGTTTTGCGCTGGATCGTAGCCGTCTGCCCGACCTTTCACGTTCAAGGTTCGATACTGGCCCTCAAGCGCGACTTCATTCTGGTAACCCTCGCTGCGCCGTGAGGCTACGGTGCGATGCCCGACGATGCCTTCCAGCGCGGTTGGCGACGGGGTGAAACGCAGGTCGAGGTCGCCGACCTTGGCGGTGAATTCACACAGCGCCCACACCGCAATGCTGTAGCTCACGCGCCCTGCTCCGCCCATTGCACGTAGCAGACGGCGATCGGCATCTGGTGTTCGTGACAGAACTCCAGCCAGCGCAGTTGATTGTCTTGCAACCGATCGCCAGGGCCTTTGACTTCGATCATCCGGTAGGTTTTGTCTTGCGGCCAAAACTGAATCAGGTCCGGCATGCCGGCGCGGTTGGCCTTGATGTCGAGCAAAAGACGATTGAACCAGTGCTTGAGGTGTTCGGCGGGCAGACAGGCAAGTGCCTGCTCCAGCAGTTCCTCGCTCAGCGCACCCCAGAATACGAACGGCGACTGCACGCCCCACTTGGCGCTGTAACGCTCGCGGACAGTGTGCACATAACGCCCGTCATCGAGTTCAGCGAGGCAGGCCTGAAACAGATCCGCGCGCCGCGCATGAAAGTCTTCGTTGAGCAGGTCCACTGGCCCGCGCTGGAACGGGTGAAAAAACGCCCCCGGCAACGGCGCGAAGATCGCCGGCCAGCACAGCAACCCGAACAGTGAATTGATCAGGCTGTTCTCGACGTAATGCACCGGCGCTGAATCGTCCGCCAGATGCGCCTGAACGTAAGACTCCACCGACAACGCCGGATCGTGCCGGGGCAGTTGCAGGTCCAGACGCTGCATGGCCCGAGGGGCTGGCCGCTTGATCGGCGGCCCGCCCAGTTTGCGCCGCAGCCTGGGCAGCACACGCAATAGATGCTGATGCTCGGCGGCGCTTTCAGGGGCTTGCTCGGCGTGGGTGGCCAGGTCCATGGCCAGTTGATATTCAGCACAGCGCTCCAGCACGCGAATCAACCGCAGACGCGCGCCGGGGTAGGCGCATTCGCGGTAGAGGTTCAGGGCAGTGGAAAAATCCGCGACGCGCTCGCAATGCTGGCCGATCTGGAACAGCAGTTTGCCCCGACGTCTTTGCAGCCAGGGATTGTCGAGCTGCAGCCCGTTGATCTGCTCGACAATCGCCGCCACGTCTTCACCCGCCTCGAAACGCTGCTGACAGCTGTGCAGGAACAGGCAGGCGTCGACGTCCTCGCGACTACGCAAGCCTCGGGACTCGGCGCAGAATTCGACTTTCTCGTAGGTAAAGATGCCCAGGTCGGCCAGCACGAACTCCGACCAGTCCTGGTAAAGATTGCCGAAGAACATCAGCCGCAGCCGGTCGCACAGGCCCATGACGGTCAGGCTGAACAACCGCTCATTCAGTGCCGGGCACCACTGGGCAAAACTTTGCACCTCGGGAAACTGCTCGCTCAGGGCCGCCAGCCAATCGGTCTTTTTGCCTTTGGGCTGATCGATGACGCTGCCAAAGCACTGGAGAATCTCGGCCTTGAGCAACACCTCGAACAAGTCCTCGATGTGCAATGGCGACTGCTCATCGATCCAGCCCGATGCCAGCAACGGCGCCGCAGCGCTGTCGATGTCGCCGATCTCGACGTAACTCAGCTTGCCGGCCCTGAAATGCACACCCTTGCGCATCACCAGTCTGACCAGCAGCGCCTGGGACTCGCGGGGCATTCGATTGAAGTCGCGGATGAAATCCTGCTCCTCGACGCTTAATACATCGGCATAGCGATGCTCAAGCCAATCAAGCACTTGCATGAAGTTGTTCAAGTAATAGAACGGGTCGTCGAGAGGATTTACAATCACGGGCAAAAGGGCCATGGCAAACGAGTACTGGTTATGCGTACAGATACCAGCTATGCCCCACCCGGTGCAAACGGAAAAGGATCAGTGGCGACGCTATCCGGCAATTTTCGGGTGACCATCGAACTTTCTGCCATTCCATCGCACCAACCGCGTTAGAGGTACAGCGACGATTGATCTCAAGCGGGGCGTTCGCGCTGTTTTTATTCAGTGATGAGAGGTGTGTATGAATATCAAGACTCTGGGTTTGCCCTTGGCAGTAGCGGCCTTTCTGGCCCTGGCCGGTTGCTCGACGCCAACGGTTGTTACCCTGCAGAACGGCACTCAGTATTTGACCAAGGACATGCCGAATACCAAGACCGAGGACGGCTTCTTTGAGTTTGAAGATATTTCCGGGGCAAAGGTGAAAGTCCGGGCCGATGACGTGGCCACGGTTCGCAAGGAAGACTGAGCCCCTGACGGGCTAAACGACGAATATCCTGTGGGAGCGTGGCTTGCCCGCGAAAAATTCACCGCGGTTTGTCAGGTATCACGCGTAATCGTTCTTCGCGGGCAAGCCACGCTCCCACAGGTTCTGCGTTTTAACCTACCGGCATTAGCGCTGCCCGCTTTGGTTTGGGCTTTAAAGCGCTTGTGCAATCGCCTTTCCGACCTCCTGGGTCGAGCCCTTCCCGCCCAGATCCGGCGTGATCGGCCCCTCGGCAATCACCCGTTCGATCGCCTGCAGAATCCCGTCGTGCGCGGCGCGATAACGCTCATCACCGTTCCCCAGAAAATCCAGCATCAACGCACCGGACCAGATCATGGCGATCGGGTTGGCGATATTGCGCCCGTAGATGTCCGGGGCCGAACCATGCACCGGTTCGAACAGCGACGGAAAACGCCGCTCGGGATCGAGGTTGGCCGACGGTGCAATGCCGATGGTGCCGGCGCAGGCAGGTCCCAGGTCGGACAAGATGTCGCCAAACAGGTTCGACGCCACCACCACATCGAACCGGTCCGGTTGCAGCACAAAACGCGCACACAGAATGTCGATGTGTTGCTTGTCCCAGGTGATGTCCGGGTACTGCGCAGCCATCAACGCCGTGCGTTCGTCCCAGTACGGCATGCTGATGGAAATCCCGTTGGACTTGGTCGCCGCCGTCAGGCGCTTGCGCGGTCGGGTCTGGGCCAGGTCGAAGGCGAATTTGAGAATCCGGTCCACGCCACGTCGGGTGAACACTGACTCTTGCAGCACGAATTCATGCTCGGTGCCTTCGAACATCTTGCCGCCGACCGAGGAATACTCGCCCTCGGTGTTCTCGCGGATCACCACGAAATCGATGTCGCCCGGTTTGCGTCCGGCCAGCGGGCACGGCACACCGGGAAACAGCCGCACCGGGCGAATGTTCACGTACTGGTCGAAGTCGCGGCGAAACTTCAACAGCGACCCCCACAGGGAAATGTGATCCGGCACCTTGTCCGGCCAGCCTACGGCGCCGAAGTAAATCGCGTCGAAGCCCTTGAGTTGGTCGAACCAGTCATCGGGCATCATCTGCCCGTGTTCCAGGTAGTAATCGCAATGAGCCCAGTCGAGTACTTCGATGCTCAAATCGAGCTGCCACTTTTTTGCGGCCTGCTCCAGTACCCGCACCCCTTCCGGCAGGACTTCCTTGCCGATGCCATCGCCGGCAATCGCAGCGATTCTGAATGGTTTACTCATTAATCATGCCTCGCAAAATGGCTGTGCAATCGTTGTCGGGTTACAGCCCGCCGATGTGGAAAGCTTTGACTTCAAGGTATTCGTCCAGTCCGTACTTGCTGCCTTCACGGCCAAGGCCCGACTGTTTGATGCCGCCGAACGGCGCGACTTCCATGGAAATGATCCCGGTGTTGAGGCCGACCATGCCGAACTCCAGCGCCTCGCCGAACCGCCATGAACGACGCAAGTCCTGAGTGAAATAGTAGGCACCCAGGCCGTAAGGCGTGGCATTGGCCAACGCGAGCGCTTCGGCTTCATCGGTGAAGCGCATCAACGGCGCCACCGGGCCGAAGGTTTCTTCGTTGGCCAAGAGCATGCCGGCGTGGGTGTCGCCGAGGACGGTCGGTTGCACAAACTGGCTGTCACCCTCGGGAATACCGCCGCAGAGCAAACGCGCACCCTGGCTCAGGGCATCGTCGATGTGCCGGGCGACCTTGCTCACCGCCGCCGGGTTGATCAGCGGGCCGATGGTGACGTCGGCGTCCAGGCCATTGCCGACCTTGAGCTTACCCACCTCTTCCACCAATCGCTGGGCGAAGCGCTCGTAAATGCCGTCCTGCACCAGGATGCGGTTGGCGCAAACGCAGGTCTGCCCGGCGTTGCGGAACTTGCTGAGCATGATGCCGGCCACGGCCTGTTCCAGGTCAGCGTCGTCGAACACGATGAATGGCGCGTTGCCGCCCAGTTCCAGGCTCAAGCGCTTGATGTGTTCGGCGCTCTGGCGCATCAGCAGCCGACCGACCGCGGTGGAACCGGTGAAGGAGATTTTGCGCACGGTCGGGTTGCCGGTCAGCTCTTCGCCGATGCCCGCAGGCATCCCGGTCAATACGTTGAACACCCCGGCCGGGATGCCGACGCGTTCGGCCAACACCGCCAGGGCCAGGGCCGACAATGGCGTCAGGTCCGAGGGTTTGACGATGATCGGGCACCCGGCCGCCAGCGCCGGCGCGCACTTGCGAGTGATCATCGCGTTGGGGAAATTCCACGGGGTGATCGCAGCGCACACGCCCACCGGTTGCTTGAGCGTCAGCAGGCGCCGGTCGCCACTGGGGGCCGGCATGGTTTCGCCGTAAACCCGACGGGCCTCTTCGGCGAACCATTTGACGAAGCCGGCGCCGTAGCGGATTTCGCCCTTGGCCTCGTTCAGCGGTTTGCCCTGCTCGCAGGTCATGATCAAGGCAAGGTCGTCGAGGTTGTCGATCATCGCCTGATACCAGCGCTCCAGCAGCGCCGCTCGTTCCGCCGCCGGGCGTGCACGCCATGCCGGCCAGGCGCGTTCGGCGGCTTCGATGGCGCGTCGGGTTTGCGCGCCTTGCATGGCCGGGACTCGGGCGAGCAATTGGCCGGTGGCCGGGTCGATGACGTCCAGGGTCGCGGCGTTATCGGCGCCGATCCACTGCCCGTCCACATAAGCGAGTTCTGCCAGAAGGCTGGGGTCTTTCAAACGATTCTTGAGCATGGTCGAGTCCTGATCCGAGACATTTCCAGTCTAGGGAGATGCCACGGATGAGGATGCTGAAAGCGTCTGATGGGCAGTGTTGGATGCTGAAATTTGCGGTGGGACGGCAGGCTCTACCGAGGGGATTCATGACTTTTCAGACAAACACAAAACCCTGTGGGAGCGGGCTTGCTCGCGAAGGCGTCCTTCCAGTCAATATAGATGTCGCCTGACACGACGCCTTCGCGAGCAAGCCCGCTCCCACATTTGATCTCCATTTACTCGCAAGACCTGATTACAGTTTCAAAGAACCGAGCAGGCCATCCAAAAACCGCTCCCCGGCCTGCATCTGGCTGATCTCGATAAACTCGTCCGGCTTGTGCGCCTGTTCGATCGAGCCCGGGCCGCAGAC
>NZ_AKJE01000048.1 GCF_000282495.1 Pseudomonas sp. GM79 | reverse complement strand
CAGCTGCCGAGCCTGCGAGGCTGCGTTCGGCTGCGAAGCAGTCGTAAACCTGCATACAAGGTCATACTGAAACACCGCGCCGCCTGAAATCACGACCGCTTCGCGGCCGAACGCAGCCTCGCAGGCTCGGCAGCTGCTACCACGCCCCGGCGTACCGGGGCTTCAGCGCACTATTTGTCTGATTTGTGGCTACGCGACGCTTTACTCGACCGGGCTCTGTAGGCGGGAAGCGAAGCTGCATAAGCCAGCGCCTCCTCTCTGCTGCCAAAGGCTCCCAACCGGTCACCTTTGGTGCACACCCGCCAGGGGCCGTTGTTCACGCTGAGTACGTCGTAGCCGTTCATGTGCATTTTGGTCAGCATCGGAACGCTCATAGTCACCTCCATTTCGGCAGTGATAGTCCTGGATCGACTCAATTACCTTACACCCGACCTTCACTGAAGTGCCAGCCAGACGTCGCGTCAGGATTCCGGCATTTCATTGCACTTTCAGCCGCCCTGTCGACTCCAACCCTTGAAGCAGACACTTCTGCGGATGTCGGTCTGAATATTGCATTTTTATGACTGTTTTGTGACAGGCAGCAGTCGGGTAAACCATGAAAGTACGTGCAACCGTCATTTGCGAGCAGGATCGGCATATTCTCCTGGTGCGCAAACCCAAGTGTCGCTGGACCTTGCCAGGCGGAAAAGTCGAGTCTGGCGAAACCGCTGCGGGCGCGGCCATGCGAGAGCTCTACGAGGAAACAGGGCTTGAGGTCGATGACATGCTGTACTTGATGGAATGGGAAACGACCAGCACCCGGCACCATGTATATGAGGCGTCGGTCGTAAACCTGGCAGAGGCTCGGCCACAGAATGAAATCTTCGACTGCATCTGGTATCCGCTGGAGGCCGTCCACAACCTGAAAATAAGCGACGCCGCGCTCAGAATCGTCAAAGCGTTTCAGCGTCGCTTGTAGGTCGCAGGTATTCAGGCTTTAGCCGACGCCATCTGAAAGCTTTTCAGCCCAGATCGCCGCCACCGACCGGCATGACCATGCCGGTGATGTAGGAGGCTTCGTCGCTGGCCAGAAACAGGATAGCGCTTGCCTGCTCATCCAGCGTGCCGTAGCGCTTCATCAAACTGCTGTCGAGGGTCTGGTCGACAATCTGCTGATACCAAAGCTTTTCCTGAGCGCTCTGTTGCGCGGTGTTGCGTGGGATCAGTCGCGGTGGCGCCTCGGTGCCACCGGGGGCGGTCGCGTTGACCCGCACGCCACGACCGGCCGTTTCGAAGGCCAGGCATGCGGTCAGCGCATTGACCCCGCCCTTCGCCGCACCGTATGGCACGCGATTGACGCTACGGGTCGCAATAGACGAAACGTTAACAATGGCGCCACTGCCTTGTTCGAGCATGAACGGCAGCGCGGCATGGCAACACCACAGCGTCGGGAACAACGAACGGCGGACTTCGGCTTCGATCTGCTGCTCTTCATAGTGTTCGAAAGGCTTGGTCCAGATCGTGCCGCCGACGTTATTGACCAGCACATCGAGGCGATCAAAACGCTCGACAGCGGTGCGCATAACGCGACTGCATTCGCTGTACTGCTCAAGGTCGGCGGTCAGGGCTAGTACCTGGCTGCTCTGCCCCAATTCCTTCTGGAGTTCGAACACCAGATCGGAGCGGTCGACCAAAATCAGTCGCGCACCTTCGGCGGCCATGCGTTCAGCCACGCGCCGGCCGATGCCTTGGGCGGCACCGGTAATCAGCGCGACTTTTTCGTGGAATCTGTTCATGTGTACCTCGTGACGAAGGATGCCGGCCAGTTAGTTCTGTGGGAGCGAACCAGGTAAGTTAAAACGCAGAACCTGTGGGAGCGTGGCTTGCCCGCGAAGAACGATGACGCGTAATGCCTGAAAAACCGCGGTGCATTCTTCGCGGGCAAGCCACGCTCCCACAGGATTTTCATCGCTCCCCCCAGCACGGCTCAGGCCGCGCTGGCGGCAAATTTTTCAAAGTAGAAGTTCACCGGCGCAATGCCTTGCTCGCGGATGAACTGGCTGACCGCTTCGACCATCGGCGGCGGGCCGCACAGGTAGACGTCGACGTCGCCATCGTTCAAATGCCGTGGCTCGATGTGTTGGGTCACGTAACCCTTGAGCGGGTGCCGGCTGTCGGGATTGGCCACGCAGGCACTGAAGCTGAAGTTCGCAATTCGTGCGGCGAAGGCTTCGAGTCGATCGAGTTCCACCAGGTCGAAATCGTTGGTCACGCCGTAGATCAAATGCAGCGGATGTTCACTGCCCTGCTCGGCGATTTTTTCCAGCATCGCTGTAAACGGCGCCAGACCGGTGCCACCCGCCAGCAGCAACAATGGACGACGGATGTCGCGCAGATAGAAGCTGCCCAACGGTCCGGCCAGGCTCATGCTGTCGCCGGCCTTGGCCATGCCGGTGAGGAAGCTGCTCATCAAGCCACCGGGCACGTTGCGAATTAGAAAGCTGACTTCGCCGTCGCGCTGCAACGAGCTGAACGAGTAAGCGCGGGTCTGCTCACTGCCGGGCACCCCGAGGTTCACATACTGCCCCGGCAGGAACGCCAGCTTGCTCAAGGCCTCGCCCTTGATCGACAGCGCGATGGTGCTGTCGGACAACTGGCGCACGGCGCTGATGGTTGCGTCGTAACTGGCCTGACGGGTGCGGCAGACATCCGATGAAGCCGGCACCCGCACCACGCAATCGCTCTGCGCGCGCATCTGGCAGGTCAGGACAAAACCCTGCTGCGCTTCGTCAGCGCTGAGGGCGTCTTCGATGTAGTCCTCGCCCAAATCGTAGCGGCCAGCCTCGGCGAAGCACTTGCAGGTTCCGCAGGCGCCGTCGCGGCAGTCCAGTGGAATATTGATGCCTTGGCGATACGCGGCATCGGCCACGGTTTCGCCGGCGTTGGCGTCGATGAACCGGGTGACGCCATCTTCGAAATTGAATGCAATGGAATGAGTCATGACGGCCGCCTCAGAGGTGGTAGACATCGATGACCTGACGAACGTAGTCGTTCTTCAGGATCACTTTCTTGGCCTTGATCAACGGGTTCTCACCGCGCACATCCAGGGTGTAGAAGCTGCTGCCGAAATAGCTGTCGACGGTCTTGTAGCGAAAGCTCAGGGTGTGCCAGTTGAAGCGCACCTTGCATAGCCCGTCTGCCTGTTCGAGCAGCTCGATATTGCTGAGGTTGTGCGAGGTGCGGGTGTCCGGCACGCTGGCGCTGGAACGCTCGGTCTTGATGCGGAAGATGCGGTCTTCCAGGCCGGTGCGGCTGCCGTACCAGATCAGCGAGATTTCCCGCTGCGGGTCTTCTGTCAGCTCGTCGTTGTCATCCCAGGATGGCATCCAGAACGTGGCGTCCGGCGCGTACAACTCCAGCCAGTCGTCCCATTGTTTGTCGTCGAGGTAGCGTGCTTCGCGGTAGAGAAAATCGCGCACCGCGTCATAGGTAATGGTCATTGCACGGCCTCCACTGCAATCAGTTCGGACTGCTCCGCGGCCAACGCCTTGAGCATCGTTTGCTGCCAATACTTGTGTTGCAACACGAACAGGCCTTCGTCTTCGGTACGCACGCCGCTGAGCAGCGGATGCAGGTCGATTTCCTTGGCCGCGTCATCAGCGCCTTCGACCCAATGTTCGGCGCCACGGGACATGTCGTTCCACGTGGTGACGCTGCCCTGGTAACCCGTCTGACAGGAGCGAAACTCTTCCAGATCGTCCGGAGTCGCCATGCCGCTGACGTTGAAGAAATCCTCGTACTGACGAATCCGGCTCGAACGGGCGTGGTCGCTTTCGCCTTTGGGGGCGATGCAGTAAATGGTGATTTCGGTGCGGTTGACCGAGATCGGCCGGGCGATGCGGATCTGCGAGCTGAACTGGTCCATCAGGTACACGTTCGGGTACAGGCACAGGTTGCGCGAGTTCTCGATCATCCAGTCAGCGCGAGCCTTGCCGAAATCCCGGGCCAACTCGTCGCGACGCTCGTACAGCGGACGGTCCTCGGGGTTGGACCAACGGGTCCAGAGCAGCATGTGGCCCTTGTCAAAGGAATAGAAACCGCCGCCCTGCTTGGCCCAGGTGCCGGCGCTCATGGTCGGGTTGCAATCACCGGCCTCGCGCTGTTTGCGCTGGTTCTGGGTCGCGGCGTAGTTCCAGTGCACCGAGCTGACGTGATAACCGTCGGCACCGTTTTCGGCGGTGAGTTTCCAGTTGCCTTCGTAGATATAACTGGAGGAACCGCGCAGCACTTCCAGGCCATCGGCGGACTGGTCGACAATCATGTCGATGATCTTCGCCGACTCGCCCAGGTGCTCAACCAGCGGCACGACATCGGCCTTGAGGCTGCCGAACAGGAAGCCGCGATAGGATTCGAAACGCGCGACTTTGGTCAGGTCGTGGGAGCCTTCGCAATTGAAGCTCGCCGGGTAGCCAGCCGCCGCCGGGTCCTTGACCTTGAGCAGCTTGCCGGAGTTGTTGAAGGTCCAGCCGTGGAATGGGCAGGTGTACGAACTCTTGTTGCCGGTCTTGTGCCGGCAGAGCATCGCTCCACGGTGGCTGCACGCATTGATAAAGGCATTCAACTCACCGTCCTTGTTGCGCGCGATGAAGATCGACTGACGCCCCATGGTGGTGGTGTAGAAATCGTTATTGTTGGGGATCTGGCTTTCGTGGGCGAGGTACAGCCAGTTGCCTTCAAAGATGTGTTCCATCTCGAGGTCGAACAGCCGCGGATCGGTGAACATCTCGCGCTTGCAGCGATAGATGCCCTGCTCAGGGTCTTCTTCAAGCAGGGAGTGAAGGTATTCGGGTCGCAGGGACATGGCCGCCGCCTCCATTGTTTTTATTCAGGCAGGGCCATGCTAGGACGAGGGGATGGGGCGGACTATCCGCCGGGTGCAGACCTGTATCCGTTTTGTGCAGAGGGTATCGCCCGTGACATATCGGGCGGAAACAAAACCGTAGGAGCTGCCGAAGGCTGCGATCTCTTGATCTTGTCTTTTAAAAACAAAGTCAAAAGATCGCAGCCTGCGGCAGCTCCTACAGGGATTGGGTGCACGTTCAATGACGGCGTTTGAGGGTATCGGAAGGCAATTCGCCGAACTGTTTGCGGTAGCTGTCGGAGAACCGGCCCAGGTGCAGAAAGCCGTAATCCATGGCCACTTCCGTGACGTTGCGCACGTTGCAGGTCGGGTCGCTCAGGTTGGCGTGAATGCGTTCGAGCTTTTTCTGCCGGATGTAGTTTTTCGGCGTGTCCCCCGCGTTGCGTTCGAACAGCCCGTACAGCGAACGCAGGCTCATCCGCGCCTGGCGCGCCAGTTCTTCGCTGTCGATGTCCTGCTTGAGGTTGCACGCGATGTAATCGGCCAGCGCCTCGAACGTGGCCGAGGGTGAGCCGGGATCGGTGCGCATGACGTTGGTCTTCATCAGACCAAGCATTTTGCTGACCACGATTTGCGCATAGTGCTCCTGCACCCGGGGAATCTGTTCGGTGGCTTCCGCCTCTTGGCAAATCATCGCCAGCAGACCGACGAAACCTTCCAGTTCATTGAGTTGATAACGGTTCTCCAGGAACCGCACGCCCTGCCCCGGGTAACGCCAGCGCTGCTCTTCGCACACCGACTCCAGCAGCCGCGAGGGGACTTTCAGGATGAATTTTTCGCAATCACTGGAATAGGTCAGATCCACTGGATCGTCAGGGTTGATCAGCAGCAACTCGCCGGGAGCGAAGTAATGTTCCTGACCATGGCCACGCCACAGGCAGTTACCGCGCAGCAACACTTGCAAGTGATAGATGCTGTCCAGCGCATGGGACATAACCCGCACGCTGGCGCCGTAACTGATGCGGCACAGGTCGAGGCTGGCGAATTTGCGATGATCGAGGCTGGCCAGCGGCCGGCCGGCCCTGGGCATCCGGAGGCAATGGTTACCGACATGCTGATTGACGTAGCCCGACACCGCGTAGGGGTCGGCATGGTCGAAGACTCTGCTGCGATGACTCAACAATTGCGCTTGCATCATCGGTTCACTCTCATTGTTGTTATCGGTGGCGCCGACATTCTAGGGTACTGGCTGTGATGCAGAAGGCCACGAGATAAACGGTCGGTTATCTCGTGGCCCGGATCAGCTCGCAGTGGCGTCAGTCCTCGAGTGCACGAACCCGTTCGTGGCGTTGCTGCTCCTCAGGCTGGGCAGACGACTGCAGCGTGAAGTCAAAATCGATTTCGGCAAAACGCCCGCTCACACCTTGGGCCGCCGCACGCTGCGGATCGTCGCTGAAGGTGATCTTGGCAATCAACTCATCACGGGTGGCGTAGGCGAAATCGTCATGCAGGTACTGATCGCCGTCGAGGTTGATCTGGGTGGTCAGGTGACGATGATCCGGCGCGGAGATGAAGAAGTGAATGTGCGCCGGCCGCTGACCATGACGGCCCAGTTGATCGAGCAATTGCTGGGTCGGACCGTCCGGCGGGCAGCCGTAGCCCGACGGCACGATGCTGCGAAAACGGTACCGGCCCTCAGCATCGGTGACGATACGACGACGCAGGTTGAATTCCGATTGAGTGGTATCGAAGTACGAATAAGTGCCGCCGGTGTTGGCGTGCCAGACATCCACCACCGCGCCAGCCAGCGGTTCGCCGACGGTGTTGCGCACCTGGCCCTGCATGAACAGCACCACACCCGGATCGACGCCATCGTCCAGCCGCGCTTCACCTTCCGACAGTGGCGCACCCGCCACATACAGCGGCCCTTCGATGGTCCGCGGTGTGCCGCCGGCTTTGCCGGCCTGCTCGTCTTCGGCGTCCATCAGCAGGTCGAGGTAATGCTCCAGACCGAGCCCGGCCACCACCAACCCGGCCTCTTGACGCGCACCCAGCACGTTGAGGTAGTTGACGGCTTTCCAGAACTCTTCCGGGGTCACGGCCAGGTCTTCGATGATGTTCACCGAATCGCGCAGGATCCGGTAAATCAGCGCCTTGACCCGCGGATCGCCGGCTTCGTTATGCAGACCGCTGGCGTCTTCGAGAAACTTCTGGGCACTGGCAGTGTGGGAAATCTTGACGTTCATGGTGGTTCCTCATCTTGTAATTATTAGCGTAGCGAACTGAACAGGCTGGGTTCAGCGGTCATCCTCGCGAATGGAAGAAGGATGCCGGCACATCGCGGTGACTTCGATCGCCATGTACGGGTACAGCGGCAATTGCATCAGTAGGTCATGCAGTTCCTGAACGCTGTCGACATCGAACACGCTGTAATTGGCATAGAGCCCGGCGATGCGCCATAGATGACGCCACTTGCCTTGCTCTTGCAGGCGCTGGGCCAGGGCTTTTTCGTCGGCCTTGAGCTGAGCGGCGCGCTCCGGATTCATGTCGACCGGTAAATTCACAGTCATTTTTACGTGAAACAGCATGATGCCCTCCTCAGGCTTGATGAACGGCAGTGGATGTGGTCCTGGAGACTTTGTCCCGCCGGAAAAACGCCAGGCGCTCTTCATCCAGAACCAGGCCCAGCCCCGGTGTTTGCGGGACGTGCAGTTGGAAATCGCGGTAGACCAGTGGCTCGCTGAGAATGTCTTCGGTGAGTAGCAGCGGGCCGAACAGCTCGGTGTCCCAGCCCAGTGTGTTCAGCGTGACGAAGGCATGGGCCGAGGCCAGCGTGCCGATACCGCCTTCGAGCATGGTGCCGCCGTACAGGCCAATTCCGGCCGCCTCGGCAATTGCGGCGGTTCGCAACACGGCACGTGGGCCGCCGTTCTTGGCGATTTTCAGGGCGAATACCGAAGCCGCGCCCTCCCGCGCCAGGTTGAAGGCATCTTCCACGCATTCGATGGATTCATCGGCCATGATCGGCGCCGGGCTCACGGTATTCAGGCGCACCATGCCGGCGCGGTTATTGCGCGAGATCGGTTGTTCGATCAGGTCGATGCCGTTGCTTCCGAGGATCCGGCAGGCCCGCAGGGCAACCGCTTCGTCCCAGGCCTGATTGACATCAACCCGCACGCTGGCGCGATCGCCCAGCGCATTTTTGATCGCAATGACGTGGGCCAGGTCGCGGTTGACCTCGCCTGCGCCGATTTTCAGCTTGAAGATCCGATGGCGGCGCAGGTCGAGCATTTGTTCCGCTTCGGCAATGTCCTTGGCGGTGTCGCCGCTGGCCAGGGTCCACGCCACCGGCAGCGCATCACGAACGCGACCGCCCAGCAGCTCGCTGACCGGCAGACCCAGGCGCTTGCCTTGGGCGTCGAGCAAGGCGCTTTCGATACCTGACTTGGCGAAGGTGTTGCCACGAATGCTGCGCTCCAGGCGCAACATTGCGGCATTCACATTGCCGCTGTCCTGGCCGATCAGCAATGGCGCGAAGTGTTTGTCGATGTTGGTCTTGATGCTGTCCGGGCTTTCGTTGCCATAGGCCAGACCGCCAATGGTGGTCGATTCACCAATCCCTTCAATACCGTCGGCACAGCGCACACGGATGATCACCAAGGTCTGGTTTTGCATCGTGTGCATCGCCAGCTTGTGCGGGCGGATGGTCGGCAGATCGACGATGATCGTCTCGATCGATTCAATGGCAGTTGCACGCATGTCGATACCCGTCAGGTTCTTAAAGTTCTGGAACGGATTCTGGTACGGCTTTTTTCGGGAAGCCAATATAGAATTGGTCTGACTCGATACCTTAAAGGTATTTAACAGACCGACGTCCGGAGGCCTCATGGAACTGCGTCACCTGCGGTATTTTCAGGTGCTGGCTCAAACCCTCAACTTCACCCGCGCGGCCGAGTTGCTGCACATCGCCCAACCGCCGCTGAGCCGGCAGATCCAGCAGCTGGAAGACGAACTCGGGGTGCTGCTGCTGGAGCGCGGCCGACCGCTGAAGCTGACTGACGCCGGGCGGTTTTTCCATGAACATTCCACCGCCCTGCTCGAACAGTTGGCCAAGGTGTGCGACAACACACGGCGGATCGGGCTGGGCGAAAAGACCTGGCTGGGCATCGGCTTTGCACCATCGACACTCTATGGCGTGCTGCCGGAACTGATACGCCGACTGCGCAGCGGTGAGCCGCTGGCGCTTGAGTTGGGGCTCTCGGAAATGACCACGTTGCAACAGGTGCAAGCGCTCAAGGCCGGGCGCATTGATATCGGCTTCGGGCGCATCCGCATCGACGACCCGGCGATCATCCAGACTGTTTTGACTGAAGACCGGCTGGTCGCCGCCCTGCCCGCCGGCCATCCATTACTGGCCGGACCGATCAGCCTTCGTGACCTGGCAAAAGAACCCTTCGTGCTCTACCCCGGCAACCCGCGGCCCAGCTACGCCGACCACGTGATCGCGTTATTCGAATCCTATGGCGTGCATATCAACGTGGCGCAATGGACCAATGAACTGCAAACAGCGATCGGTCTGGTGGGTGCGGGAATCGGGGTAACGTTGGTGCCGGCCTCAGTGCAGTTGCTGCACCGCGACGACATTGGCTTCACCCCGGTGCTGGAAGACAACGCGACCTCGCCGATCATCCTCAGCAGGCGCGTGGGCGATGTATCGCCGGGGTTGAATCATTGTTTGCAGATGATCGATGAACTGCTGCCGCGCGACCGACCTGAAAACCAGGCCTGAGCCGTAATGCAATCTGTAGCAGATGTCGAGCCCCAGCGAGGCTGCGTTCGGCGGCGAAGCAGTCATAAAATCAGAGATTGCGATACATCAGGCAGACCGCATTAGCCGGATTCACGACTGCTACGCAGCCGAACGCAGCCTCGCTGGGGCTCGACAGCTGCTACAGGGAGTCTTGGTTAGGCCATTACACCAGCGAAGGCTCGGCGCCCGGCGCGCATTTCGGTGCGAAGTTCGCCGATCAGATTGGAAATATCGCGGACACTGGTCAATTCGTCGGGCGATACACCAGTGATCAACAGTTCAATCCGCCCGGTAGTGCGATCGAAGACCTTGATTCGCAATGTTTCATCGCGATTCACGGTGCACTCGCAGGACAGCGGTTTGAAACCGGACTCCAAAATGCTGCAAAGCTGGGTAACTGGAACCATGGCGAGCGCCCTCGGGGACGGTATTCCGATTGGATCCACTCAAGCGTAGATCAACTTGCGTATCGCGCCAGCGAGTTCTGTAGCAGCTGCCGAGC
>NZ_AKJE01000047.1 GCF_000282495.1 Pseudomonas sp. GM79 | reverse complement strand
CATCGTGCTCGGCTTGCGGGCCACGGGTGATTTGAGGGCGGAGGGGTTGAGGTAGTGATCGAGGGCGCGGTTAGCGGCGTCGTGGAATTTTTTTGAATCGTTGGATTCGTAGGGCGAAACGTTCTCGGTTTCTGGAGGATTGGGTGTGGCTTTGAACATGGTGACGCTCCGAATGAAAGGTTTAGCTGCCACGATCGCTGCGACGCGATTTGAAGGAGGCAGCTGTACGCGGGGTCGCAGACCGAGCCATTCGGAAACCCGGCATACCCGAAGGTATCCCGCGCACAGCCACCATTAAACCAAACGACTAGCACCGAAGCGCTCCGGTTTGGGCCGGCGATTATGCACCAAATGAGCTGAACTGAACGGACTGCGACGCCCGGTCGCTGATGTGCAGCGACCCCCAAAGCCTATCCACCCCATTTCCGAGCGACAACCTTCAAAACCTGTCGGAATCTTCCGTTTCAATCACTGCGCTTGTAGGACGCTCAAGCCGCCTCCGAATAAAAATCCAGCACGCTCACCCCCGTCAGCAAATCCGTTTCCGGCAAATCCGCATGTTGATGCCCACCCAGCGCGCAATACACCAGCCAATGCCGGTCCTGAACGTTGAAGGCGAGGCTGCCGACTAAGGTTTGTTGTTCGTCGCTTTGGGCAATGAGGTAGAGGCGGTCCTGGTTTTCGGCGTGGAGCATGACGGAGTCCGTGTCGGTTTCGAGGGGCGACAGACTGGCGGATTCAGATGACGGTGCCATGACACAGGACAGCAATCGGCTAAATGGTTTCGTTATTTGTCGGAAAGCCGGGGCAGGTTGGGGCAGTTTCGGTAGAATCCGCGCCGTGGTCGTCGGTCCGGCGTCTGCTACACCGGTTTGCCTGAGGTTTGTGATGTCGCTGCAATTGATTTCGCTTCTTACTGCTCATCCCGCCAAATTGATCAATTTGCTGGCCTTGCTGTTCGCCTTCCCGGGCGGCTGGTTGCTGCACGCCACCCGT
The DNA here is from genome assembly GCF_000282495.1 of Pseudomonas sp. GM79. GTDB lineage: Bacteria > Pseudomonadota > Gammaproteobacteria > Pseudomonadales > Pseudomonadaceae > Aquipseudomonas. The sequence goes on along the minus strand of NZ_AKJE01000047.1, from coordinate 95,217 downwards.
CGCCGCGAACAGCGCGCCCTGGCCAGTATCGAGGCGCAGCGCCAAAGTCGTCCCAGCGAAGAGCCAACACTGGATTGGGCGACCCTGCGCATGAACCGTTTTTTCTACCGCTTCGGTTTCGCCTGCCTCGGGATGGCTTTGCTGGTGTCGTGGATCAGTACTCGCGTCTGAAAATCTGACATAAGACCCTGTGGCGAGGGAGCTTGCTCCCGCTGGGCTGCGAAGCGGCCCCAAACCAGTCACCCTGGTAGTGTCAGATGCACCGCGAGCGCTGACTTTACGACTGCTGCGCAGCCGGGCGGGAGCAAGTACAGTGCCTGACTGTCCTGTCGCATCAAGACAAACAAAAACGGCGCCCGAAGGCGCCGTTGTCATATCCAGCCAAAATCGCTTAAAGCGGCAACCCGGCCTTGACCCGATACTGATTGCGCACCGGCGTCGCATATTGCAGCACCAGGAACGGACGATGCTCCTCAGGGCAAGCCTCCAGCCGGCGCTGCCATTCTTCCTGAGCCTTGGCCAGTTCGTCCGCCGCAAACACCTCGGCCGCTTTCGGCACCGGCAATTGCGGGTCGGCGTCCTTCCACTGCGCATAGGCCAGGTAGTGCACCGGGAACAACCGGTAACCACCAAGAATCTGCTTGTCCATTTCGATCGCCAATTGCTTGGTATCTTCGAACAATTCGGTGATCGGCGCGGCGAAGTTCACATGGACCCGGCCTTTGTAACCGGTGATACCTTTGGCGATGCTCACGTCATCCTCGCCCGGCACCTTGGTGTAGCTGCCGGTGGTGGCGCGGATGTACAGTTCGCGCGCCTTGGCCTGGTCGCACGGGTCGTATTCGTAGCTGATCGACACCGGGGTGAGGTTCAGCGAGCGGATGACTTCGCCGAACGGCTCGTCCTTGCGGCTCATGTGGAACATCTTGAGGATCGCCGACTCGGTACGGTCGTCGCCGTCTTTGGCCCGGCCTTCAGCCTGGGCGATCCAGATCGAGGCGCAGTCGTTGCGGATCGAGTGGTTGATGTACGCCGACAACAGCTGATACGCCGCCATTTTTTCCCGGCGACCGGTGATCGAGCGGTGCACGATGAAGCTCTTGTTCAGGCGCATCAAATCGCTGACAAAAGGCTTTTGCAGCAAGTTGTCGCCAATGGCAATGCGCGGGGTAGGCAGGCCGGCGTGGTACACGGCGTAGTTGACGAAGGCCGGGTCCATCACGATGTCGCGGTGGTTGGCGATGAACAGGTAGGCGCTGCCGGACTTGAATTGCTCCACGCCGGTGTACGTCACACCGTCCGTGGCACGCTCGATGGTGTGGTCGACGTAAAACTCGACTTTGTCCTGCAAGGTGGCCACCGAGTTGACGTCGGCGAACTCACGGCGCAGCCGATGCGCTATAAGAGGTTTGAGCATCCAGCCGAAGGCACCGGCATAGCGCGGGAAGCGGAAGTGGATGAGGATATCTAGAAACGCCTTGTCGCCGAGCAGCCGGTTCAGCACTGCCGGGACTTCGCTGTCGTCGTAAGGTCGGATGGCATCGAATTCGCCCATCATGCTCTCTTGTTAGAAACGGCTAGGGTAAGTAAAGGTTTTGATCGAAAACCAACGGGGCACGGTCTGAAAAGTTAGCCAGACGAAAATAGCCCTGCAAATAGACCGGCGATTATACGCACAAGTCACTTGGGAGACCGCGATGCTGGAAACAGAGCGCTATGAATGCCCGTATTGCGGTGAAGAATCCGAGGCGGTTCTGGATTTGTCCGGTGGCGATCAGACCTATATCGAAGATTGTCCTGTGTGTTGCCGTCCCATTACTTTTGTCTTGCAGACAGACGGTCATGAATGGTTGCTCGAAGTTCACAGCGAAAACGAGTGAGGGTCTATGCAGCGCATCTACGAACCGGAAAACCTGATGGAAGGCGAACTGCTTCAAAGCATGCTCGCCAGTGAGGGTATCGAGGCGCATCTGGCAGGCCGGGATTTGATCGGCGGCACCGGGGAATTGCCGATATTCGGCCTGTTGGGTTTATCGGTCGATAACGACCAGGCCGAATACGCCCGGGAGCTGATCACCGCGTACAATGCCGCGCTGCCGCTGTCCGGCGATGAACCGGAGAGTTTTCCCGGCACGCTGGTCTGTTAGGCTGACGTTCGTTTGATCAAGAGTCGTATTGCCCCATGTGTGGACGTTATGCCCTGTTTCGCTGGAACCCCGCCTTCGCGGCCCTGCCCGGATTCCCCGCCGATCAGCAGGCCCAGTGGAATATCTCCCCCAACGATTCGGTGTTAATGCTGCGTGCCGGCGCAGACGGGCAACGTGAGTTGGCCCGCGCCCGCTGGGGTCTGACGCCGCCGTGGCTGACCGACCTGTCCCGCACCCCGGCCCATGCCCGCGCCGAAACCGTTGCCGAACAGCCGATGTTTCGCGAAGCCTTGCGCCTGCGTCGTTGCCTGCTACCAGCCAATGGTTTCTATGAATGGCGCGGCACTACCCGCAAACGTCCGTACTGGCTGACCCCGGGGGAGGGCTCGGCGCTGTTCTTCGCGGCGATCTGGGAGGCGTATCCGGTGCAGGAGCAGGTGTGGTTGAGTACGGCGGTGATCACCCAGCCGGCCTCGAGTCAGCGTCGCCCGTTGATTCTCGATGCGGCGGGGCAGCAAGCCTGGCTCGACCCCGAAACGCCGTTGCATGCCTTGCAGGCGTTGCTGGCCAGTGAGCCCGCGGCGTTGCGCGAGCGGGTGCTGGCGAATCTAGTGAATGATCCGAAGCTTAATGGGCCGGAGTGTTTGACTCCGGGTTGATGAGTTGTCTGTGCTGACGCCTTCGCGAGCAAGCCCGCTCCCACATTTGATCTTCAGTGTTCACAAATAGTGTGTTCACAGAAAATCCCTGTGGGAGCGGGCTTGCTCGCGAAGGGGCCCTTTGATCAAACCTTGAACTGATTGATCAACCGCCGCTGCTGTTCCGCCAACTTGGTCAAATCCGCACTGGCCGCACTCGATTCATCCGCTCCGCCGGCCACTTCATTGGCCACTTGCCCGATGTTGATCACGTTACGGTTGATGTCGTCCGCCACCGCGCTCTGTTCCTCGGCGGCGCTGGCGATCTGGGTGTTCATGTCGTTGATCACCGACACCGCCTGGGTAATGGTTTCCAGCGCCTCGGCCGCTTTCGCCGCGTGCTGCACACTTTCGTCAGTGCGGTTCTGGCTGTCTTCCATGACCCGCACCACATCGCGGGTGCCTTGCTGCAGGTGCTGGATCATGGTCTGGATTTCCTCAGTGGCCTTCTGGGTTTTCTGCGCCAGGTTGCGCACTTCATCGGCCACCACTGCAAACCCACGACCCTGCTCACCGGCACGGGCGGCTTCGATGGCCGCGTTCAAGGCCAATAGATTGGTCTGCTCGGCGATGCCGCGGATGGCCGTCAGGATCGCGTTGATGTTTTCGCTGTCCTTGGCCAGGGTCTGCACCACGCCGACGGCTTTGCCGATTTCCACCGCCAAAACGCCAATCGAATTCGACGTATCCCGGACGATTTGCATGCCTTGCGCCGCTGCCTGATCCGCATGGCTGGCGGCTTGCGCGGCCTGGGTCGCATTGCGCGCGACATCCTGGGCGGTGGCGGTCATTTCATGCACGGCGGTCGCGACCTGATCGATCTCGGCCATTTGTTTGTGCACACCAATGTTGGTGCGGATGGCGATGTCGGCGGTGTGTTCCGAGGAATCACTGACGCTCTGCACCGACGTCACCACTTGCGTGATCATCGCCTGCAACTTGGCGAGGAAAGTGTTGAAGCCTTTGGCGATCGAGCCCAATTCGTCGGCGCGGTCACTGGTCAGGCGACGGGTCAGGTCGCCTTCGCCCTGGGCGATATCGTCGAGCATCGCCACCATTTGCTTGAGCGGGCGAGCAATGCCGTGGCCCACCAGCCAGATCACCAACAAACCGATACCGGCGATCAACAGGCCGACCATGGCCATGCCAAAGGTGTCGGATTTGCGCTGTGCGTCCAGATCACCCTGAAGCTTTTGCAGGTCCGCCATCACCGCATTCAGTGGCAGCTGCAGCATCAAGGTCCAGCGGGCGTCGGTCTGGCCGATGCCGAAGGGCAGGTACAGCTCGATCCGGCCCTGGGCCTTGTCGACGGTGTAAGTGACTTCGCCGCGCTTGAGATTGGCCATGTTGGCAATCTGCTTGCTGTCGAGAATGTCGCTGACTTTCTCGCCGAATTTGCTGGGGTCTTTGGTGTAGGCGACGATCCGGCCGTTACCGCCGATCAGGGCCATTTCACCGGCGCCGCTGTACAGTTTCTGATTCGCCCCCAGGAGCATTTCCTGGATGAAGTTCACTGACAGGTCGGCGCCGACGATGCCCTGGAATACGCCATTGAGCATGATCGGTTCAATGAAAGAAGCGAGCATGACGATCTTGTCGCCGACCTTGTAGGGCGCCGGATCGATCACGCAAGATTTTTTGGTTTCCTTGGAGCACAGGTAGTACTCGCTGGCGCGCACGCCGGTGGACAGGGTTTTCTGGTCGTCGACGTCCACCAGTTTGTCCAGGCCCAGGCTGCCGTCTTCATTGCGGAACCACCACGGCAGGAAACGGCCGTTGCTGGCGTCGATACCGACTATTGGAGTGTCGATGTAGGCCGCATCGTTGTGGTCGAGTGCGTTTTTTTCCCAGCCGATGTAGGTGCCGAGAATTTTCGGGTTGCGAGCCACGTTTTCCTTGATCAAGTTGATCAGTTGCTCACGGCTCAGGCTTAACTGTGGCTGACCATCGGCGCCCGGGGTACCGATCAACGCGTTGACCCGCACCAGGCCACCGGCGATCAGCAGCGGTGCTTCGAGTTCGCGCTGGATCTGGCTGACCTGGGTTTGCGCCAGCGAGGTCAGGCGCTGTTCGATGACTTGTTCGAACTGCGCCTGGGTCCGTTGCTGGACCATGTCTTGGGTCCGGGCGCCGGAAAACAGCGCATACAGCACCAGGGCTGCAACGACGCTGAGCACAATGGCGCCGGCCAGGGCGGCAACGGAAAACTGGATCGACTTGAATTTCATGGGTGCTCCGCACGCAAGAGGACGTCTGCGGTGCTGTATCGGCAGGAAGCTGGAAGGTCATGAACGATGCATGACGAATTGGCTGTTTTGGAGTGCTGGATGTCGCAAATGAATCACTGCTGGCCGTGAGCGGCCGTTGTGGGCGCTGTTATGTGAAATTTTTCCTACGGTGATAAGGGCTTTGTCTGAAATGTACGTGCTACACGTCCGTTGTATCTGGCGCCGATACAAATCCCCACCTAGGATACGCGGCATGTTTCCAGGGAGCTTCTTGATGAATAAGACATTGGTTTTGTGTGCACTGAGCGCAGGTCTGCTGCTCGCCGGTTGTCAGTCGGTCAACACCACTAGCGGTGGGGCCGTGGGCGTTGAGCGCAAGCAATACATGTTCAGCATGTTGTCGACCTCTGAGGTCAACCAGATGTACGCCCAGTCTTATCAAAAGACCGTCGGGGAGGCGAGCAGCAAAGGCGTGCTGGACAAAACCAGTAACAGTGCCAAGCGCGTCCAGGCGATCTCCAGTCGCCTGATTGCCCAGGCGCCGGTGTTCCGTCCGGATTCGGCCCAGTGGCAATGGGAAGTGAACCTGATCAAGAGCGACGAGCTGAATGCCTCCTGCGGGCCTGGCGGCAAGATCTTTTTCTACACCGGGCTGATCGACACCTTGCAACTCACCGACGACGAAATCGCCGCCATCATCGGCCATGAAATCGCTCACGCCTTGCGCGAGCACGGTCGCGAAGCGATGTCCAAGGCCTACGGTATCGAAATGGCCAAGCAGGGTGCTGGCGCGTTGTTCGGCCTGGGCGAGGGTGGCCTGGCTCTGGCGGACACCGTGGCGAAATACGGCATGACCTTGCCCAACAGTCGCGAGAATGAAAATGAGGCAGACCTGATCGGCCTCGAATTGGCGGCCCGTGCCGGTTACAACCCGAACGCCGCGATCACCCTGTGGAACAAAATGAGCAAAGCCTCGAATGGCGCACCGCCAGAATTCTTGAGCACTCACCCGGCGTCGACCAGTCGGATTGCTGCCTTGCAGGCGGCGATTCCGAAGGTGATGCCGTTGTACGAGAAAGCATCGAAATCCTGATAGATATGTGTTGATGCCGCTGACGCCTTCGCGGGCAAGCCCGCTCCCACAGGGGATTTTCTGTGAACACATTATTTGTGAACACTGAAGATCAAATGTGGGAGCGGGCTTGCTCGCGAAGAACGATAACGCGGTCTAACGACCTACCGCGTCAAACCCACCCACTGCTCTGCATCGCCTTGTACACCGCAACAATCGCCAGGATCAGGAACGCCGACGCCGCCAGGCGACGGATCAGGGTCAAGGGCAGTTTGTCTGCCGCAAAATTACCTGCCAGTACCACTGGCACGTTAGCAATCAACATCCCGGCGGTTGTGCCGATGATCACCAGCCACAGGTCCGGGTATTGTGCAGCGAGCATCACGGTTGCGACTTGGGTCTTGTCGCCCATTTCCGCGAGGAAGAACGCAATCAGGGTGGTCAGGAACGGCCCGAATTTGCGGGCGGTGCTGGCTTCGTCTTCGTCCATCTTGTCCGGCACCAGCGTCCACAGGGCCGTGGCGGTAAAGCTCGCGGCGAGGATCCAGTGCAACGTCGCATTCGAGAAGAAACTGCCGAACCAGGCGCCTACCGCGCCGGCGGCCGCATGGTTGGCCAGGGTCGCGGCGACGATGCCGGCGATGATTGGCCAGGGTTTGCGAAAGCGGGCGGCAAGAATGAGCGCGAGCAGTTGCGTCTTGTCGCCGATTTCGGCCAAGGCAACGATTGCGGTGGGAACGAGTAGAGAGTCCAACATCATCAGGGTTTTCCTAAGGGGCGGGTCGACACGGCTATGACACGTACAGCCTTCCCGCCCCGGGTAAGGTGTTCGTGTCATAGGTCTTGTCAAACCCTGCGATCCGTCTGATGCGGACGCTTGGGTCGCATACGCCATGGTCTTTTGACCAAGTATGTTGACGTATGCCGGACGAGCATGGCGCTCGTGGGAGACTACTCCCCTAGGACGGAGCGGATTCTGCCTAGGCAAATCCGATTGGGCAAGCCCCAATGTCGGTAGTCAGGTTGCAGAACCTGTGGGAGCGTGGCTTGCCCGCGAAGAACGATAACGCGTAATACCTGAAAAACCGCGGTGCATTCTTCGCGGGCAAGCCACGCTCCCACAAGGATCTTCGTCGCTCTGGGGCAAGCGCTGTTTTTCGAAAGTGTTTTCAGCCGCGCTTGGCCCGGTAGATTCGGAAACCCTGTCCTTCAGCCTTGATTGCACATACGCCCAAGTGCTCTTCGATCAGCGGTTGATACTTCAGGAAGCTGTTCGCTACCAGCCGAAGTTCGCCGCCGTTTTTCAGATGTTTAGCCGCTTTTCGCAGCAAGTTCTCGGTGGCGAAGTAATCGGTGTGTACGCCGACATGGAACGGTGGGTTGCTCAGAATCGCGCTCAAACCCATGGGCGCGGCATCGATGCCGTCACCGGTCATCACCTCCGCGTCCAGGCCGTTGGCGGCCAGGGTCAGGCGACTGCTGGCAGCAGCAAACGCATCCACATCGAGCAGGGTGACCTGGTTGTGCGGATAACGCCGCTTGACCGCCGCCCCCAACACACCCGCGCCGCAACCGAAGTCCAGCAAGTGGCCGCTGGGCAGTTTGTCCAGATGTTCCAGCAACAGGGCGCTGCCGCGATCCAGTCGACCGTGGCTGAACACGCCCGGCAGGCTGATGACTTTCAATGGGCCTTCGGCCAGTGGCAGTTCGTAGGTCTGTGCAAGGCTTTCCAGTGACTTGGCTTCTGGTGCATTGGCCACGGTGACTTGCCAGAGCTGGCAATGCCGTGCGCTGTCGAGCTTGCGGGGTTTGCCGAAGGGGTTCAACTGCTTGGCCGCGCCTTCGATACCACTACGTTTTTCGCCCACCAGGTACAACTCACGGCCAGCCAAACGAGAGGCGAGGGCGTTGAGGATGTAGTCGGTCAGGTCTTTGGACTTGGGCAGAAACACCACGGCACTGTCGAACTCGCGCTCCGGTGCATTCACGCCGAAATGGCTGCGCTCGGCGAAACGGGCGTCCAGCGCTGTTTGATCGCCGGCGTGCCAGCACCAACCATGGGCATCGGGCAAGCGGCCCAGCAAATCATCGGCGGGCAAACCGGCCAGCAACACCGAACCCTGGAATAACTCGGCCTGACGAAGCAGTACTTCACTGCGCGGATCCATACTCTGCTCCTGGAAAAAAAGTGCCGCAGTTTATCAACTGACGACCCGCAGCGCTTGACCGCTGAAGTAGCCGCGGGCGTTTTCGGTCAACTGGCCAACGATTCGCTGCCGCGCCTCGCGACTGCCCCAGGCGTTGTGCGGGGTGACGATCAGCCGTGGAATATCCTGGGCCAGCAGCGGATTGCCCGCCGTGGGTGGTTCGACGCTCAACACGTCGGTGGCCGCGCCGCCCAGATGACCGTTGCGCAGGGCATCGGCCAATGCTTGCTCGTCAATCAAGCCACCGCGCGCGGTGTTGACCACGAAGGCCCCGGGTTTCATCGAGGCCAGTTCGCGGGCGCCGATAAAGTGGCGAGTGTGTTCGTTGAGTGGGCAGTGCAGGGTCAGGGCGTCGATTTGCGGCAGCAGCTCATCCAGCGGCAAACGATCCGGTCGGGCAGGACGCCCCGGAATCTGCCCCAGCATCACGCGCATGCCGAACGCCTCGGCCAACCGCGCCACGGCACTGCCCAGTTCACCGTGGCCAAGCAGGCCGAGGGTTTTGCCTTCGAGTTCGACGATTGGATAGTCCAGCAGGCAGAACTGTTTTGCCTGTTGCCAGCGACCTTCGGCGACCGCCTTCTGATAATCGGCCAGGCGCGTCGCCAGATTCAGCAACAACATGATCGTATGCTGAGCCACAGACGGCGTACCGTAACCCTGGCAGTTGCAAACGGTGATTCCGTGGGCGCGGGCGGCGGCGAGGTCGACGTTGTTGGTGCCGGTGGCGGTGATCAGGATCAGCTTCAATTCCGGGCTGGCCGCCATGGCCGCTGCGTCGATCACAATCTTGTTGCTGATCGCGACGCTGGCGCTTTTGAGGCGTTCGATCACCTGATCAGGCGTTGTCTGCGCGAACAGCTGCAAGTCGCTGAAGCACTCGCGAAGTGGGTTGAGATCGAGATCGCCGAGGTCCAGGGACGGATGGTCGAGGAAAACGGCGCGGCGAGAGTTCGTCATCAACTGTACCTTTTGTGCATTGAACTGAAGGCGTAATCTGCCGAGCCTACCAGATGAAATAAATGGTTACGCACTGCCTGCCATGACAAAAACCTGTGGCGAGGGAGCTTGCTCCCGCTGGGCTGCGCAGCGGCCCCAACCCAGGCGACCGTGTTTTGTCAGACATACCGTGTCATCCGGTTTACGACTGCTTCGCAGCCGAGCGGGAGCAAGCTCCCTCGCCACAGAGATTGAATTCGTTTCAGAATTGTTGAATTGATCGACCTGCCCCAAAGGAGCACCCCCCCATGTACTGGACAGAGTTCTTGACCGTTGCCCTGATTCACCTGCTGGCCGTCGCCAGCCCCGGCCCGGACTTCGCCGTGGTGGTGCGTGAGAGCGTGACCCACGGGCGCCGTGCCGGAACCTGGACGGCGCTAGGCGTCGGCTCGGCGATTTTTCTGCACGTTGGTTATTCGCTGTTGGGTATCGGGCTGATCGTGTCTCAGTCGATCGTGCTGTTCAACGCCTTGAAATGGGCCGCCGCCGCGTATCTGCTGTACATCGGCTTCAAGGCCTTGCGCGCACAACCGGCCAAACGGGTGGCTGATGACCTGCATCAGGAGGCTGGCGAACGCACCGCGCGGGGCGCTTTCACCTCGGGCTTCGTGACCAATGGCTTGAACCCGAAAGCCACGCTGTTTTTCCTGTCGCTGTTCACCGTGGTGATCAACCCGCACACACCATTGGCGGTACAGGCCGGTTACGGGATTTATCTGGCAGCGGCGACGGCAGTCTGGTTCTGCCTGGTGGCGATGCTGTTCAGTCAACAGCGTGTGCGCGCCGGTTTCGCCCGCATGGGCCACTGGTTCGACCGGACCATGGGCGCAGTGCTGATTGCCATTGGCGTGAAACTCGCGTTCACCGAGATGCATTGATCAAACACTACTCTGCCGAACTGCGCGGTCCCTCGTAGGAGCTGCCGCAGGCTGCGATCTTTTGATCTTCAGCGGTATCGAAGTCGCCCAGGATCAAAAGATCGCAGCCTTCGGCAGCTCCTACAGTCCACATGATGGATCACGAATCCCTGCAAATGCTGGCGTAAAGCTAGCATTTATACGGCTGTGCAAATCATCCCTTTGGCTGATTTGGCTGGCGTTCAAGGGCTCTAGAGTGCTTAGCTTTAGAAACCAAGACCGTGCAGTCAGAAAAGGGACTCTTATGTTGCAGACTCGCGTTATCCCCCCAGCCGAGGGCGCTTACCAGTATCCGCTGTTGATTAAACGGCTGCTGATGTCCGGTGCCCGTTACGAAAAAACCCGCGAGATCATCTACCGCGATCAATTGCGCTACAGCTATCCGACCCTCATCGAGCGGGTCGCGCGGCTGGCCAATGTGCTGACGGCCGCAGGCGTGAAGGCCGGGGATACCGTGGCAGTGATGGACTGGGACAGCCATCGCTACCTGGAATGCATGTTTGCCATCCCGATGATCGGCGCGGTGATCCACACCATCAACGTGCGCCTGTCGCCGGAACAGATTCTCTACACCATGAACCACGCCGAGGACCGCTTCGTGCTGGTCAACAGCGAGTTCGTCGGGCTGTACAAGGCAATTGCCGGGCACCTGACCACCGTGGAGAAAACCCTGCTGTTGACCGACCTGCCGGAAAAAACCGCCGACCTGCCGAACCTGATTGGCGAATACGAGCAATTGCTGGCCACCGCAAGCCCGCAATACGACTTTGAAGACTTCGACGAAAACTCGGTTGCCACCACGTTCTACACCACCGGCACCACGGGTAACCCCAAAGGCGTGTATTTCACCCACCGGCAACTGGTGCTGCACACCATGGGCGTGTCGACCATCATGGGTTCCATCGACAGCGTGCGCCTGCTGGGTACCAACGATGTGTACATGCCGATCACCCCGATGTTCCATGTGCACGCCTGGGGTTTGCCGTATGTAGCGACCATGCTCGGGCTCAAGCAGGTCTACCCCGGTCGTTACGATCCCGAGTATCTGGTGGAGTTGTGGCGCAAGGAGAAGGTGACCTTTTCCCACTGCGTGCCGACCATTCTGCAAATGGTCCTCAATGCCAAAGCGGCGCAAAACACCGATTTCGGCGGCTGGAAAATCGTCATCGGCGGCAGTGCGCTCAACCGTGCACTGTATGAAGCAGCCAAAGCCAAGGGCATTCAGTTGACCGCGGCTTACGGCATGTCGGAAACCGGGCCATTGGTATCGTGCGCGCACCTCAACGATGAGCTGATGGCAGGCACCGAAGACGAACGCACCACCTACCGGATCAAGGCCGGTGTGCCGGGCCCATTGGTCGAGGCGGCGATCGTCGACACCGACGGCAACTTCCTGCCTGCCGATGGTGAGACCCAGGGCGAACTGGTGCTGCGAGCTCCGTGGCTCACCGAGGGCTACTTCAACGAACCGCACAAAGGCGCAGAGCTCTGGGCCGGGGGCTGGTTGCACACCGGCGACGTGGCGACCCTGGACAGCATGGGCGTGATCGACATTCGCGACCGGATCAAGGACGTGATCAAGACCGGCGGCGAGTGGATCTCCTCCCTGGACCTGGAAGACCTGATCAGCCGCCACCCTGCGGTACGCGAAGTAGCAGTGGTGGGCATCGCCGATCCGCAGTGGGGCGAGCGGCCGTTTGCGCTGTTGGTCGTCAGGGAAGGGCATGAGATCGGGGCCAAGGAACTCAAGGAGCACCTCAAGCCGTTCGTTGAGCAGGGGCACCTGAGCAAGTGGGCCATCCCGAGCCAGATCGCCATTGTTACTGAAATTCCCAAGACCAGTGTCGGCAAACTCGACAAGAAGCGCATCCGCGTCGACATCACCGAATGGCAGGCTAACAACAGTACCTTCCTCTCGACGCTTTAAGCGTCATCTGGCGCGCCGAAAACGGCGCGCCAGACCCACCAAGCAAGCGCTTGGCTTGTGAAATCCGAATTTTCAGCCATCCTTGCCGTGCCGACATGTGTCGGACTGGCGAAAGGACTGTTCCAGAGTGGCCGGCAGCTGCAAATCACACTTTAGAGGGATCAAGCACTACTACCTGCTGGCTATAGTCCGCTCAAGGAATTTTTAAGAACGGAGCGCGCACAAAACGGGGCGATGCAACTTTGGCGTGACGTCGGAACCACTTGGCTTCCGGTCACCCACAACGTTTTTAAAAGTACTCAGCCATAACAATAATGCACATGGAGTAGCGTCGATGACATCAGTAAACCAGTTCTGGCGCCGGGCGAAACTGCCCCTGGCGGTCAGTCTTGCCTCTTCGCTCGCCGGGCCTGCATTCGGCGTCAGTTTCAACGTCGGTGAGATCGAGGGTCAATTCGACTCATCCCTGTCGATCGGGGCCAGTTGGTCTACTCAGAGCCCGAACAAGAACCTTATCGGCGTCAATAACGGGGGCCACGGCCTGTCCCAGACGTCTGATGACGGTCACAACAACTTCAAGAGCGGCGAAACCTTCTCGAAGATCTTCAAGGGCATCCATGACCTTGAATTGAAATACGGCGACACCGGTGTCTTCGTCCGGGGCAAATACTGGTACGACTTCGAGCTCAAGGATGAAAGCCGCGAGTTCAAAGACATCAGCGACAGCAACCGCAAAGAGGGCGCCAAGTCCTCCGGTGGCCAGATCCTCGACGCCTTCGTCTACCACAACTACGCCATCGCCGATCAGCCGGGTTCCGTGCGTCTGGGCAAGCAGGTCGTGAGCTGGGGGGAAAGTACTTTCATCGGCGGCGGCATCAACTCGATCAACCCGATTGACGTGTCCGCGTTCCGTCGTCCTGGCGCCGAGGTCAAGGAAGGCCTGATCCCGGTCAACATGTTCTATGTGTCCCAGAGCCTGACCGACAACCTGTCGGCCGAAGCGTTCTATCAGCTGGAATGGGACCAGACGGTTGTCGATAACTGCGGTACCTTTTTCTCCCAGCCGGACATCATTGCCGACGGTTGCGACAATAACCTGCGCGTGCTGAACAAGCGCTCGACCATTCCGGCCATCGCATTGGGCCCATTGGCCAACGCGGGCGTCGACGTCAACGAAGAAGGTGTACTGGTGCGTCGTGGTCCTGACCGCGATGCGCGGGACAGCGGCCAGTGGGGCGCGTCCTTGAAGTACATGTTCGATCCGCTCGACACCGAGTTCGGCGCGTACTTCATGAACTACCACAGCCGGGCGCCGATCTTCAGCGCCACAGGTGCTCCGCAATCGATCTACAACGGCGTGGCAGCTTTGCCGGCGGCGTTCCGTGCGCTGGGGCCGCTGGTGGTCGCCGGTAATTCCGAGTACTTCGTCGAGTACCCGGAAGACATCCGTCTCTACGGCTTGAGCTTCTCCACCACGCTGCCTACCGGTACGGCGTGGAGCGGTGAGATCAGCTACCGTCCGAACGCGCCAGTGCAGCTCAACTCCACCGACATCCTGTTTGCCGGCGTACGCCCATTGGGCGGTGCCTTGGCCAACGCTTCGCTGCTCCCCGGTGTACCGGGTCAGGATTTGCACGGCTATCGCCGCAAAGAAATCACCCAGTTCCAGACCACTCTGACGCACTTCTTCGATCAGGTCATGGGCGCCAGCCGTCTGACCCTGGTGGGCGAAGTGGGCGTGACCCATGTTGGCGGCCTGGAAAGCAGCTCCGAAATCCGTTACGGCCGTGACCCGGTCTACGGTCCTGGTGAACTGCCGGCTACCGGCGGCCTCAACACCTGTTCGGCGATCCTCAACACCAGCACCATCAACGGTGCCGGCGCGGGTACTGCAACCAACAACCGCAGCCGTAATTGCGAAGACGAGGGCTTCACCACGGCGATGTCGTGGGGTTATCGCGGTCGCGCGATCTGGGAATACAACGACGTATTCGCCGGTGTGAACCTCAAGCCGAACGTGGCCTGGTCCCACGACGTGAGCGGTTACTCGCCTGGCCCTGGCGGCAACTTCGAGGAAGGTCGTAAAGCGGTGAGCCTGGGTGTCGATGCCGAATACCAGAACACCTACACCGCGAGCCTGGCGTACACCAACTTCTTCGACGGCAAGTACACCACCGTGGATGATCGCGACTTCGTTGCGCTCAGCTTCGGCGTGAACTTCTAAGCACTGTATTTTCAGGACGAACACATTTATGAAAATAACAAAGAGTCTGTTCCACGTTGGCGTTCTGGGGCTGTCGCTGCTGGCAACCGGTGTCATGGCGGCGGTTCCTGCGGCCGAAGCGGACAAGCTGGGCAAGAGCCTGACCCCGATGGGCGCCGAGATGGCGGGTAACGCCGACGGTTCGATCCCGGCCTGGAAACCCATGCCGAAAAACGCCGGTAGCGTGGACAGCAAGGGTTTTCTGTCTGATCCGTTCGCGAGTGAAAAACCGCAGTTCACCATCACCGCGCAGAACGTCGACCAGTACAAGGACAAGCTCGCGCCGGGCCAGTACGCGATGTTCAAGCGTTACCCGGAAACCTTCAAGATGCCGGTCTACCCGTCCCATCGCGGTGCCACCGTGCCGGACGAAGTGTTCGCCTCGATCAAGAAGAACGCCACCAACACTAACCTGGTGTCCGGTGGCAACGGTCTGGAAAACTTCGAAACCGCGATCCCGTTCCCGATTCCGAAAAGTGGCGTTGAGGTCATCTGGAACCACATCACCCGTTATCGCGGCGGCAGTGTGACCCGTCTGATAACCCAGGCCACACCGCAGCCGAACGGCTCGTTCAGCCTGGTGTACTTCGAGGACCAGTTCGTGTTCCGCGACAAAATGAAGGATTACGACCCGAAAAATCCGGGCAACATCCTGTTCTACTTCAAACAGAAAGTGACCGCGCCGGCGCGTCTGGCCGGTGGTGTGCTGCTGGTACACGAAACCCTCGACCAGGTTAAAGAACCGCGTTCGGCGTGGGTCTACAACGCCGGGCAACGCCGTGTGCGTCGTGCGCCGCAAGTGTCCTATGACGGGCCGGGTACCGCTGCCGATGGCCTGCGTACCTCCGACAACCTGGACATGTACAACGGTGCGCCGGATCGCTATGACTGGAAGCTCGAAGGCAAGAAAGAGATGTACATCGCCTCCGACAGCTACAAGCTCGATTCGCCACAACTGAAGTACGCCGACATCATCAAGGCTGGTCACATCAATCAGGACCTGACTCGCTATGAACTGCGTCGGGTCTGGCATGTGGTCGCGACCCTGAAGGAAGGTCAGCGTCACATCTACGCCAAACGTGACTTCTACATCGACGAAGACACCTGGCAGGCAGCGGTGGTCGACCACTACGACGGTCGCGGACAACTGTGGCGTGTCGCCGAGGCTCACTCCGAGAACTACTACGACAAGCAAGTGCCGTGGTACGCCCTCGAAACCTTGTACGACCTGCAATCGGGCCGCTACCTGGCCCTGGGCATGAAGAACGAAGAGAAGTCGGCATATAACTTCGGCTTCACTGCCAGCACCGCAGACTTCACGCCGGCAGCATTGCGTCAGGAAGGCGTTCGCTAATACGGTGTAACCCGAGGCCGCATCCTCGAAAAACGCCCCGACTGGTTCGGGGCGTTTTTTTATCGGCATTTTGTATCAGAGCGCACTTGTTAACGTGGGGGGGCGCGAAACAGTCGATGACTGTGATGGCCCTTTCGCGAGCAAGCCCGCTCCCACATTTGATCTTCGGTGGACATACAAATCTGTGAGCAATGGAGATCCAGTGTGGGAGCGGGCTTGCTCGCGAAGGGGGCGACACGGTCTGTCGAAAAGCTTGGCAATTTCTGTTCGTAGTCTTTTTGTAGCCATTTGTAGCAATAACCTTCAATAGCTCTTCGTTTACCGCTAGGCTGCGGACATCTGTAACGCCGCCATCAGCCTTTCAAACAAGAGCCGGCCATGACTGATCTGTCTCCATTTCCGGGCCCTGCAAGCGTTGCCGTCGCCACATTGGACGGGCGCTTTTTCCGGCCTCCGCTGCCCGATGGCCATGTGCTGCGGCCGCGTTTGTGCGAGCGTCTGAGCGCCGGCCTCGGTGGCAGGCTATTGCTGGTCAGCGCGCCAGCGGGGTTCGGCAAGAGTTCATTAGCGGTGGAGTTTTGCCAAGGGTTGCCGGGTCACTGGCAAAGCCTGTGGTTGGGGTTGAGTCTTCGGGACAGCGATCCCGGTCGTTTTCTTGAGCGCCTGCTCGAAGGTCTTCAGGAATATTTTCCGCAACTGGGCCGCCAGGCGCTGGGGCTGCTGAAAATGCGCCAACGTCATCAGCCGTTCGCCTTCGAAGAATGGCTGGACGGTTTGCTCGATGAACTGGCTGTGCACCTTTCACCCGCTACGCCGCTGTTACTGGTGCTCGATGACTATCATCTGGCCCAGGGCCCGGTGCTTGATCGTTGCCTGCAATTTTTTCTCAATCATTTACCCGATGGCCTGCTGGTCATGGTCACCAGTCGGCAACGTCCCGATTGGCATCTGGCACGCCTGCGACTGTCGCGGCAACTGCTCGAGTTACATGAACAGGATCTTCGACTGACCCACGATGAAACCCTGAGCCTGCTTGATCGGCACAGCATTTCATTGCGTGGCGAGGCGCTGGAGAGTTTGATCCAGCGCAGCGAAGGCTGGGTGGCCGGGCTGCGCTTCTGGTTGCTGGCG
Organism: Pseudomonas sp. GM79; assembly: GCF_000282495.1. Classification (GTDB taxonomy): domain Bacteria; phylum Pseudomonadota; class Gammaproteobacteria; order Pseudomonadales; family Pseudomonadaceae; genus Aquipseudomonas. The sequence goes on along the minus strand of NZ_AKJE01000047.1, from coordinate 78,274 downwards.
GCCTCCGAGGCGGGCAGCGAGGGCGCGTTGCCCCAATCGCTGTACGGTGGAGAAGGGCTGATTCGCGATTACCTGCTCGAAGAAGTGATCGATTGCCTGCCCGCCGAGGTGCAGTCGTTCCTGTACGAGACCGCACCCCAAGAGCGCTTTTGCAGCGAGTTGTGCGACGCCGTGCGCGAAGCCCATGACAGTGCCGAGATCCTGCGTTTCCTGCTGGCGCATCAGGTGTTTCTGGTGCCGCTGGACGAACACGGTCACTGGTATCGCTATCACCACCTGTTTTCCGACCTGCTGCGCAGCCGGCCCACCGCCCAGGCGATAGTGCCGACGGCCAGCCTGCATCTGCGTGCCTGCCGCTGGTTCAACTCTCAAGGGTTACTCGATGAGGCGGTGGAGCAGGCGTTGCGTGCCGGGCATCTGGACGTTGCGGCGAATCTGGTGCAAAACCTCTCTGAAGAACAACTGCTGGCCGAGCAGAACGTCGGCATGCTGCTGCGCTGGAAAATGGACCTGCCCGACAGCCTGCTGATCAGCACACCACGGCTGATCGTGCTCTACAGCTGGGCGTTGGGGCTGGCTTGCCAGCTGGACGCCGCCGAGGAGCTGGCCAGCCATTTGAGCCACTTCTTGCCAGCGCCGTCGGCTACTGCGCAAAAATCCATGCTGGCGCAATGGCTGGCCCTGAGCGGCATCATCGCCCGGGGCCGAGGCAATCGCGAGCTGACGTTGCGCTATTGCACCGAAGCGCTGGAGAGCCTGCCGGCCAAACGCTATGGGCAACGCCTGATGTGCCTCTCTACATTGTCGAACCTGGCCATTGCCGACAGCGACCTCTGGCGTGCCCGGGAGTTGAATCGTGAGTCCCTTGAACTGGCACAACGAGTCGGCAATCCATTGTTCGAGGCGCTGGCCCATTACGACCGCGCCCGTGTGCTGCAGGCGCGTGGGGAGATTCTTCGCTCACTGGATGAAGTCCGCCAAGGGCTGCAACGCCTGCAAGGCTTATCCCAGCAACGGCTGTACGCAGTGCGCGCGCGGCTGATTTTATACGAGGGATTTTTGCTGGCTCTGCGCTTGCAACCCCAAGCTGCGCGGGCACGTTTGCAAGCAGGGTTGGGCGAAGCCCGGGCCTGTCGCGACATCAGCGTGCTGATCGGCCATTGCGTGATCGCACGGCTGGATGGCCACAACGGCGAATTCGCAAAAGCCTTCGCCGAACTCGCCGAGGCCGAGCGCCTGATGCACATCTGGGATGTCCCGCCGATTTACTACCTGGCGATGATCACTCTGGTCAAATGCGAACTCTGGCTGGCCCAGGGCCGCACCGACCTCGCCGAAGCCTGGCTCACGCGATTGGGTCAGACTTACAACGGCGAGCATCCGGCGGCCCCCCCGGAGTTCCATCCGCAACTGCCGCTGCACATTGAACTGCAACAGGCGGTGCTGGACATGATGAAGGGCCAGCCCATGCTCGCCGAAGGGCGATTGAATGCGTTGCATGAACACGGTCAGCACAGCGGCCGGCAGATGCTCAGCGTGATGGCGCTCAGTCAGAAAATCATGCTGTTGCTGGCGGGCGGGCGCGAATCCGAGGCGCGCAAGGCGCTGGCCCAGGCTTTGGAAGCGGCCGCCGGAGGCGTCCTGCAACCGTTTGATCCATTGCTGGCCGAGCACTCGGACTGGCTGCGCGGGCAACTCCAACTCTGTGCACCGACGGCCGTTTCGCAAAGTCTCTCGGAAAAACTTCCAGCCATGGCCTCTCGGCCGGTGGTGGAATCATCGCCAGCTGCCGAACAGCTCAGTACGCGTGAACTGGCCGTTCTGCGACTGATCGCCCAAGGGTGTTCGAACCAGGAAATCAGCGATCAGTTGTTTATTTCGCTGCACACGGTGAAAACCCATGCCAGTCATATCAACAGTAAGTTGGGGGTAGAACGGCGCACGCAGGCGGTGGCGCGGGCAAAGGAGCTGGGGGTGTTGGGGTAACGCATTTTTACGATGTACATGGGGTAAATGGATCAAGGCAATTCTGTGCCAAAATTAGCCATTCCTGTTTTCCGAGCGTGCCCTGATGTCCCAGCAACCCACTCTCATCCGCGAAACCTTCCCCGTCGGCCCCCTCCAGTGCAACTGCACCATCATCGGCGACCCCATCACCAAAAAGGCCATCGTCGTCGACCCGGGCGGCAATCACGAACTGATTCTCGCGCGCCTTGATGCCTTGGGCCTGAAGGTGGTCAGCATCATTCATACCCACGCGCACCTGGATCACTTCCTGGCCTCCGGTCAGTTGAAGGAGAAAACCGGCGCGACGCTGCATCTGCATAAAGAAGATCAATTCCTCTGGGACAACCTGGAAATGCAGTGCCAGATGTTCGGCGTGCCTTACACCCCCGTGCCATCGCCAGATCGCTGGTTGGCCGACGACGAAGAGTTGGCTTGCGGGTGTGGCGTGGCGTTGCACACGCCGGGTCATACACCAGGTTCCATGAGCTTTTGGTTTTCAGAGGCTAAGCTGCTGATAGCCGGCGATACGCTGTTCAAGCGCGGGGTAGGGCGTACGGATTTATGGGGAGGCGATCAGGCGACTCTCGTGCGTTCGATCAAGCAACGGTTGTATACCCTCGACGAAGAGGCGACGGTGGTGACCGGTCATGGTCCGGACACGTGTCTGGGCGATGAAATGCGCGGTAACCCCTTTGTACGAGCCTGAAGATGCAGTTGTGAAAGGCACGACGGAATTTTTGGCGTTGGCCATGATCCAACACCCGCAAAGGTTCATTGCTTAAGTCCGCTGCACCACAGAATGCAAAAAAAGTAGGAGCTCTCCATGTTCACCTCGCGTCGTTTGATTATTGTCGCTACTGCCGTGGCTTTGTTGTCCGGTTGCGCATCGCAGAACCCTTATGACAGCCAGGGTCAGGCTGATGGCGGCTCTACGGGCATGAGCAAAACCGCCAAATACGGTGGCCTCGGCGCCTTGGCCGGTGCACTGGCCGGTGCTGCCATCAGTCACGATAACCGTGGCAAGGGCGCGCTGATTGGCGCCGCCGTGGTGGGGGCTTCTGCCGCCGGTTACGGTTACTACGCCGACCAGCAGGAGAAAAAATTGCGGGCCAGCATGGCCAACACTGGGGTTGAAGTGCAGCGCCAAGGCGATCAGATCAAGCTGATCATGCCGGGCAACATCACATTCGCCACTGATTCGGCGAATATCGCGTCGGGCTTCTACCAGCCGCTGAACAATCTGGCGGGCTCGCTCAAGGAGTTCAACCAGAACCAGATCGAGATCGTCGGCTACACCGACAGCACCGGCAGCCGTCAGCACAACATGGACCTGTCCCAGCGTCGCGCCCAGAGTGTGGCGACTTACCTGACCTCCCAGGGTGTCAGCGGCGCCAACCTGTCGGCGCGTGGTGCCGGGCCGGATAACCCGATTGCCAGTAATGGTGATGCCAATGGCCGGGCACAGAACCGTCGGGTCGAGGTCAACCTGAAGGCGATTCCGGGCCAGGAGTATCAGCAGCAGGGTCAGGTGCAGCAGTATCCGTAAAGCGTCTGATTGAACCCCAGGCGTAAAAAGCCCGCCCGATCCTCTACAGATCGGGCGGTTTTTGTTTTTGTCAGTTCGGGCCTCTTCGCGAGCAAGCCCGCTCCCACATTCGACCGGGTTCTCTCAGGGGGATGCGTTCAAAATGTGGGAGCGGGCTTGCTCGCGAAGAGGCCCGGACAGGCAACGCAAAACAGCAACAGAAACAAAAAAGCCCTCGAACAATCGCTTGTCCGAGGGCTTTTTGTGTCGCGCGAAACCTGATTACTTCTTCAGGCCGTAATGCTCGTCAAGCATGCCCGGCGCGTTTGGGGCTTTGGGGGCGTAGTCGCGAGGCGGTTCCTGATCGCGCGGTGGCGTCAGGCGTTCCCGTGGAGCCTGCGCCGCGTCGGCGTGCAAGGCAGCCAGCAAGCGTTGGCGAGTCTGCTCGTCCAGGGCCAGACGGTTGGCGCCCTCGGCGAGATGATCCTGCACTTCCTGATAGCTCGCAGTCAGTTTCTTGACCAGGTTTGCAGTGCTGTTGAAGTGGGTGACCACTTCGTTCTGATAACTGTCAAAACGTTCCTGAATGTCATCCAGCTGACGTTGCGTGCTGCTAGGCGCGGCATTCGGCACCAGGCGAGCGATCAGGAATCCAATGGCGACACCCACAACCAGGGCAAGAGTCGGCAACAACCAAACTAAGAGCGAGTGTTCCACGAGTCCTTCCTCTATAAACGGCTTTGCTTTACGTTAACGGCTCGAACCTGCGCTGTATACCGCGATTCACTCGCAATAGAATTGGCACAGACAATTGGCTAGACGAGTCGACCCGATTCGAGGTCACGGAGTTCCTTCCTTGCTTATGCGCGAAACCCCTGTAGTGATTGATGGCCCGGTCGGCCAACTGGAAGCCCTGTACTTAAATAACGAGGGGCCGGATAACGAGCAACCCCGCGGTCTGGCGCTGATCTGCCACCCGAACCCGGTGCAGGGCGGCACCATGCTCAACAAGGTCGTCTCGACCTTGCAGCGCACCGCGCGCGACGCCGGTTTTATTACCTTGCGGTTCAATTACCGTGGCGTCGGCACCAGTGCAGGCGCGCACGACATGGGCACTGGCGAAGTCGACGATGCCCAGGCGGTGGCCGAATGGCTGCGGGCCAAACATCCTGACTTGCCCCTGACCCTGTTCGGTTTCTCCTTCGGCGGATTTGTTGCAGCAAGTCTCGGCGGACGCCTGGAAGCCAAGGGTGAGCAACTCAAGCATTTATTCATGGTGGCGCCCGCTGTCATGCGCTTGGGCGATCAGGATCAATTGCCGCAACAAGGTACATTGACCCTGATCCAGCCGGAAACCGACGAAGTCATCGATCCGCAGCTCGTTTACGACTGGTCCGACGCACTCGATCGCCCCCATGAGCTGCTGAAAGTGGCAGAATGCGGACACTTTTTTCATGGCAAGCTGACCGATCTCAAGGATCTGATCCTGCCGCGTCTTTCGAATTGATTGCAGTCTGACAAGCGATTACCCATGACGACTCGTACCCGTATCCTCACCGGCATCACCACCACCGGCACGCCGCACCTGGGCAACTACGCCGGCGCCATCCGCCCGGCGATCGTCGCCAGCCGTGACAGCAATGCCGATTCGTTCTACTTCCTGGCCGACTACCACGCCCTGATCAAATGCGATGACCCGCTGCGCATCCAGCGTTCGCGTCTGGAAATCGCCGCGACCTGGCTGGCCGGTGGTCTGGACGTGGACCGCGTGACGTTCTATCGCCAGTCCGACATCCCGGAAATCCCCGAGCTAACCTGGCTGCTGACCTGCGTGGCCGCCAAGGGCCTGCTCAACCGCGCCCATGCCTACAAGGCCTCGGTGGACAAGAACGTCGAGACCGGCGAAGACCCGGACGCGGGCATCACCATGGGCTTGTACAGCTATCCGGTGTTGATGGCTGCGGACATTCTGATGTTCAACGCCCACAAGGTGCCGGTCGGCCGTGACCAGATCCAGCACGTGGAAATGGCCCGGGACATCGGCCAGCGCTTCAATCACTTGTTCGGCCAGGGCAAAGAGTTCTTCACCATGCCTGAAGCGCTGATCGAGGAAAGTGTCGCCACCTTGCCGGGCCTCGACGGTCGCAAGATGTCGAAGAGCTACGACAACACCATTCCGTTGTTCAGCAGCGCCAAAGAAATGAAAGACGCGATTTCGCGGATTGTCACCGACTCCCGTGCCCCGGGCGAAGCCAAGGATCCGGACAACTCGCATCTGTTCACCTTGTTCCAGGCTTTCGCTACGCCGTCACAATCCGACGAATTCCGCAGCGAATTGCTCCAGGGCCTGGGTTGGGGCGAGGCAAAGAATCGTCTGTTCCAGCTGCTCGACAGCGAATTGGGCGAGTCTCGCGAGCGTTATCACCAGTTGATCGAACGCCCGGCGGATCTGGAAGACATGCTGCAGATCGGCGCCAAAAAGGCCCGTTCGGTGGCGACGCCGTTCCTCCACGAACTGCGCGAGGCGGTCGGCCTGCGTTCTTTCGTCGCTCAGACCCAAGTCGCAGCGACCACCAAGAAGAAAGCCGCGAAAGCCGCGCGCTTCGTCAGCTTCCGTGAAGACGATGGCAGTTTCCGCTTCCGTCTGCTGGCGGCCGATGGCGAGCAACTGCTGCTGTCGCGCAACTTCTCCGACGGTAAAACCGCAGGGCAAGTGACCAAGCAACTGCAATCCGGTCAAGCCTTGGACGTGCGCAGTGAAGACCTGAGCTTCAGCGTCTGGCTGGAAGGCGAGTGCGTTGCCGACAGCCCGGCCTTCGCCGACAGCGCTGCTCGCGATGCTGCCATCGGTGCTTTGCGCGTTGCCCTGACACCGGTTCAGGAATAATCAACGGCTCGGTCCGACCAAGGGCCGATTGCCATTCCCACGGGCCGTCGCTACAGTGACGGCCCGTTTTTGTTGCCTTGCTAACGAATTATGACGCCCCTAGAACGATATCAAGCTGATCTGAAACGCCCGGAATTCTTCCATGACGCCGCCCAGGAAACTGCCGTGCGCCATTTGCAGCGCCTGTACGACGATCTGGTCGCGGCCTCGCAAAACAAACCGGGCCTGCTCGGCAAACTGTTTGGCAAGAAGGATCAGGTGCCGGTCAAGGGCCTGTACTTCTGGGGCGGCGTGGGTCGCGGCAAGACTTACCTGGTCGACACCTTCTTCGAAGCGCTGCCGTTCAAGGAAAAGACTCGCACTCACTTCCACCGCTTCATGAAGCGCGTGCATGAAGAGATGAAGACCCTGGGCGGTGAGAAAAACCCGCTGACCATCATTGCCAAGCGCTTCTCCGACGAGTCGCGAGTGATTTGTTTCGATGAGTTCTTCGTCTCCGACATCACCGACGCGATGATTCTTGGCACGTTGATGGAAGAGTTGTTCAAGAATGGCGTGACCCTGGTCGCGACCTCGAACATCGTGCCCGACGGCCTGTACAAGGACGGCCTGCAGCGTGCGCGTTTCCTGCCGGCCATTGCGCTGATCAAGCAGAACACCGAAATCGTCAACGTCGACAGCGGCGTCGATTACCGTCTGCGTCACCTCGAGCAAGCGGAACTGTTCCACTTTCCGCTGGATGAAGCCGCCCAGGAAAGCCTGCGCAAGAGCTTCCGGGCCTTGACGCCGGAATGCACGGCAGCCATCGAGAACGACGTATTGGTGATCGAGAACCGTGAAATCCGTGCCGTGCGCACTTGCGATGACGTGGCCTGGTTCGACTTCCGCGAACTCTGCGACGGCCCACGCAGCCAGAACGATTACATCGAACTGGGTAAAATCTTCCACGCCGTGTTGCTCAGCGATGTCGAACAGATGAGCGTCACCACCGACGACATCGCCCGACGCTTTATCAACATGGTCGACGAGTTCTACGACCGTAACGTGAAGCTGATCATTTCCGCCGAAGTCGAGCTCAAAGACCTCTACACCGGCGGTCGCCTGAACTTCGAGTTCCAGCGCACGCTTAGCCGCTTGCTGGAAATGCAGTCACACGAGTTCCTGTCCCGGGCGCACAAGCCGTAGGACGGTTCGGAAAATAAAAAAGGGTCTGCAATGCAGGCCCTTTTTTATGCGCACCGAAGAACCCATGTGGGAGCGGGCTTGCTCGCGAAAGCGGTCTGACATTCAACATTGATGTCGACTGAACCACCGCCTTCGCGAGCAAGCCCGCTCCCACATTGGATTTGGGTTCAGTCCTTAAGCCGCTTGCTGAAACTGCTGCCGATACTGGTTCGGCGACAACTCCGTGTGCTGGCGGAACAGTCGCGCAAAGAAACTCGCGTCATCGTAACCGACCTCATAACTGATGGTCTTGATGCTCTTGCGACTGCCGGACAACAAGCCCTTGGCGGTTTCGATGCGCAGCCGCTGCAGGTAATGCAGCGGTTTGTCGCCGGTGGCGGTCTGGAAGCGGCGCATGAAGTTGCGGATGCTCATGCCGTGTTCGCGGGCCACGTCTTCGAAGCGAAACTTGTCGGCGAAGTGTTCTTCGAGCCAGTGCTGGATCTGCAGGATGATCACATCCTGGTGCAGCTTCTGACCGCCAAAACCGATTCGTCCTGGCGCATAGCTGCGCTGCACTTCATAAAGAATGTCGCGGGCCACGGCCTGGGCCACGTTGGCGCCGCAAAAACGCTCGATCAGGTAAATGTAGAGATCGCAGGCCGAGGTGGTGCCGCCGGCGCAATACAGGTTGTCGGCGTCGGTCAGGTGTTTGTCCTGATTGAGCTGGACCTGCGGGAAGCGTTCGGCAAAGGCATTGAAGAAACGCCAGTAGGTCGTCGCTTCCTTGCCGTCGAGCAACCCGGCTTCGGCCAGCCAGAACACACCGGTAGCTTCGCCACACAACACGGCGCCGCGTGCATGCTGCTGACGCAGCCACGGCAGGACCTGTGGATAACGTTTGCAGAGGGTGTCGAAATCGTCCCAGAAGGCGGGAAGGATGATGACGTCGGCGTTTTCCAGGCCGCCGTCCACCGGCATGATCACGTCGCTGAAGCTGTTCACCGGTTTGCCGTCGGGGCTGACCAGCCGGGTTTCAAACGCCGGTGTCAGGCCGTGGCCCAGTTGTTTGCCATAGCGCAGGCTGGCCAGATGGAAGAAATCCTTGGCTTGCATGAGGGTGGAAGCGAAAACCCGGTCGATAGCCAGGATGCTGACGCGCCGCAAGGGCGTGGAGACTTGGTTAGACATAATTCAACTTTATTCTTATAGGGGAAAGTGGTCACCAGACGGCTGGATCGTCTTATTTTTTGTCGGATGTGTCCAGTGTCCTGTATCGGATACGAGGCTTAGTCTCTAAAGGTCAATTCCGGCTAACAATAACCACAGGTGCCGCATGATCCCCAGAACCTTGTTCAGTTCCGAGCACGAACTTTTTCGCGACAGCGTGCGAACGTTCCTCGAAAAAGAGGCCGTGCCGTTCCATGGGCAATGGGAAAAACAAGGCTATATCGACCGCCAACTCTGGAACAAGGCAGGGGAGGCGGGGATGCTCTGTTCGCATCTGCCGGAAGAATACGGCGGGCTGGGGGCAGACTTTCTCTACAGCGCGGTGGTGATCGAGGAGGTCGGCCGCCTGGGGCTGACCGGCATCGGTTTTTCACTTCATTCGGACATTGTGGCGCCTTATATCCTGCATTACGGCAGTGAAGCGCTGAAACACAAATACCTGCCCAAGCTGGTGTCTGGCGAAATGGTCACCGCGATTGCCATGACCGAGCCGGGTGCCGGTTCCGACCTGCAAGGGGTGAAAACCACCGCTGTGCTGGATGGCGACGAATACGTGATCAACGGTTCGAAGACCTTCATCACCAATGGCTTTCTGGCTGACCTAGTGATCGTCGTGGCCAAGACCGATCCAAAGGCAGGAGCGAAGGGCACCAGTCTGTTTCTGGTAGAGGCCAATACGCCCGGCTTCGCCAAGGGCAAGCGTCTGGAAAAGGTCGGGATGAAGGCTCAGGACACCTCGGAGCTATTCTTCCAGGACGTACGGGTACCGAAAGAAAACCTGCTGGGCCAGGCCGGGATGGGCTTCGCTTACTTGATGCAGGAACTGCCGCAGGAGCGTCTGACGGTCGCGGTAGGTGGCTTGGCGTCAGCTGAAGCGGCGTTGCAATGGACGCTGGATTACACCCGTGAGCGCAAGGCTTTCGGCAAGGCCATCGCCGACTTCCAGAACACCCGCTTCAAACTCGCTGAAATGGCGACCGAAATCCAGATCGGCCGGGTTTTCGTCGATCGCTGCCTGGAACTGCATCTGCAAGGCAAACTCGACGTGCCGACAGCGGCAATGGCCAAGTACTGGGGCACCGACCTGCAATGCAAGGTGCTCGACGAGTGCGTGCAGTTACATGGCGGTTACGGGTTCATGTGGGAATACCCGATCGCCCGGGCGTGGGCGGATGCGCGGGTGCAGCGGATCTATGCCGGGACCAATGAGATCATGAAGGAGATTATTGCGCGGTCGCTTTGATGGCGTGGTGAGTTCGAGATCGCCTTCGCGAGCAAGCCCGCTCCCACATGGGGTCTGTGTCGATGCACAAATATGTGCATCAACACTGATCAACTGTGGGAGCGGGCTTGCTCGCGAAGGCTTTTCACCTATCGATCAAGGTGCAGGGTTCGGATGGTCCTGGTGAATCGCCTCGATCCCTGCCAACACTTCGTCGGAAAGTTTCAGCTCGAAGCTGGCAATGTTGCTGTCCAGTTGCTCAAGCGTGGTGGCGCCGATGATGTTGCTGGTGACGAACGGTTGCTGTGTGACGAAGGCCAGGGCCATCTGCGCCGGATCCAGACCGTGTTCACGGGCCAGTGCCACATAACGGCTGCACGCTGCCTCTGACTGAGGATTGAAGTAGCGGCTGAAGCGACTGTAGAGGCTCAGGCGACCTTTGGGCGGACGCGCGCCACCTTCGTACTTGCCCGACAGGAAACCGAACGCCAGCGGCGAGTAGGCGAGCAGGCCGCACTGTTCGCGGATGGCGATTTCCGCCAGGCCGACTTCGAAGCTGCGATTGAGCAGGTTGTAGGGGTTCTGGATCGATACGGCGCGCGGCCAGCCACGGGCTTCGGCGAGGGCGAGGAAACGCATGGTGCCCCACGGCGTTTCGTTGGACAGGCCGATGTGGCGGATCTTGCCGGCCTTGACCTGTTCGTCCAGTGCTTCGAGGGTGTCTTCCAGCGGGGTGAGGTTGACTTCGCTCGTGTGCTTGTAGCCCAGTTGTCCGAAGAAATTGGTACTGCGTTCAGGCCAGTGCAGCTGATAGAGATCGATGTAGTCGGTCTGCAAGCGCTTGAGGCTTGCATCCACGGCCTGGACGATGTTCTCGCGGTTGTGCTTGAGGTTTTTGTCGCGGATGTAGTCGATGGTGTTGCCGGGGCCGGCGATCTTGCTCGCCAGGATCCAGTCGGCGCGATCGCCGCGACTTTTGAAGTAATTGCCGATGTAGCGCTCGGTGGTGGCGTAGGTTTCGGCCTTGGGTGGCACGGGGTACATTTCGGCGGTGTCGATGAAATTGATGCCCGCGCTCTTGGCTCGTTCGATCTGGGCGAAGGCTTCAGCCTCACTGTTTTGCTCGCCCCAGGTCATGGTGCCGAGGCAGATTGCACTCACGTTCAGATTGGTTCGGCCTAGCTGGCGATAGTCCATCGGGTGCTCCTTGGGCAAAACAATCATAAAAGCAGGTTGAAATATTTTTCGCAATCTGCATAATTGCGCACCTCTTTCTGCAGTGGAAGTGATGCACCGCCGCCGAAGAATCTTGCCGTTGAACGGACGCGCCGACCCGAGCCCCCGAAAGCGTCTGTATCCGGCTGCCTTTGACTTGTCAAAGTACGCACTATTCAGTAAGATCCGCCGTCTAATTTACAGGGCGGCCCCTGAGGCTATAAAGAATGAAAACTTTTACTGCTAAACCGGAAACAGTACAGCGCGACTGGTTTGTCGTCGACGCTGCAGGTCAGACCCTGGGTCGTCTGGCCACCGAAATCGCGAGCCGTCTGCGTGGCAAGCATAAAGCTGAGTACACTCCTCACGTTGACACCGGCGATTACATCGTCGTTATCAATGCCGAGCAGATTCGTGTAACCGGTGCTAAAACCACCGACAAAATCTACTACTCCCACTCCGGTTTCCCGGGCGGCATCAAGTCGATCAACTTCGAAAAACTGATCGCTAAAGCCCCTGAGCGCGTGATCGAGACCGCGGTCAAAGGCATGCTGCCTAAGAACCCGCTGGGTCGCGACATGTATCGTAAGCTGAAAGTCTATGCGGGCGCTGTACACCCTCATACTGCTCAGCAGCCCCAAGAACTGAAGTTTTAACGGAATAGTTCATTATGTCGGCGACTCAAAATTACGGCACTGGCCGTCGCAAGACCGCAACCGCACGCGTTTTCCTGCGTCCGGGTACTGGTAACATCTCCATCAACAACCGTTCGCTGGATAATTTCTTCGGCCGCGAAACTGCCCGCATGGTAGTTCGTCAGCCGCTGGAATTGACTGAGACTGTCGAGAAGTTCGACATCTACGTCACCGTGATCGGTGGTGGTGTAAGTGGTCAAGCTGGCGCAATCCGCCACGGTATCACTCGCGCACTGATGCAGTACGACGAAACCCTGCGTGGCGCTCTGCGCAAAGCTGGCTTCGTTACTCGCGATGCTCGTGAAGTTGAACGTAAGAAAGTTGGTCTGCGTAAAGCGCGTAAGCGTCCGCAGTACTCGAAGCGTTAATTCGCTTTCACGTTCAAAAAGAACGCCCAGTTTCCTCGCGAAGCTGGGCGTTTTTTTATGGGCGTGATTTATCAAGGAATTGCGCTGTGACAACTTGCCACATCCGCAGAGGCCCTATACTGCAAGGCTTGGCAGTGAAGCCCCTCGGTAATTACCTTGTCAGAATTGGGGCTTTTCATTACCATTCGGCAAAATTTTTATAAGTTCAGATTTTTACTTAGTAGACGCCTGATTTAACAGGCCACAAAGCTGATGGGAGAGGACTGAATGAGCAATGACGGCGTGAATGCAGGCCGGCGTCGCTTCTTGGTAGCAGCCACATCCGTGGTGGGTGCTGCAGGAGCGGTGGGGGCTGCGGTCCCGTTCGTGGGGTCATGGTTTCCCAGTGCCAAGGCGAAAGCCGCAGGTGCACCGGTGAAAGTGAATGTCAGCAAAATCGAGCCAGGTCAGCAAATGATTGCTGAGTGGCGCGGCCAGCCGGTGTTCATTGTCCGCCGTACCGAGGAAATCCTGGGGAATCTGAAAAAGATCGAGGGCCAGCTGTCTGACCCGACCTCCAAGAACTCGACGCAACCGACCTATGTCGACCCGGAAACGCGTTCGATCAAGCCAGAAGTTCTGTTGCTGATCGGTATCTGCACGCATCTGGGTTGCTCACCAACTTTCCGTCCGGAAGTGGCTCCTGCAGACCTGGGCAAGGATTGGGTAGGGGGTTATTTCTGCCCTTGCCACGGTTCTCACTACGATTTGGCTGGCCGCGTCTACAAGTCGCAACCTGCGCCTTTGAACCTGCCAGTTCCCCCGCATTCCTATGAGACCGATGACATCATTGTCATTGGCGTCGATACGGAGAAAGCGTGATGAGCAAGTTCATGGATTGGGTTGATGCGCGCTTCCCCGCGACCAAAATGTGGGAAGACCATCTCAGCAAGTACTACGCCCCGAAGAACTTCAACTTCTTCTATTTCTTTGGCTCCCTGGCACTGCTCGTTCTGGTCAACCAGATCGTTACCGGTGTCTGGCTGACCATGAGTTACACCCCGTCGGCGGAAGAAGCGTTTGCTTCCGTCGAATACATCATGCGCGACGTCGAGTACGGCTCGATCCTGCGTCTGCTGCACTCCACTGGCGCTTCGGCGTTTTTCATCGTGGTCTATCTGCACATGTTCCGTGGTCTGCTCTACGGTTCGTACCAGAAGCCGCGTGAGCTGGTGTGGGTCTTCGGCATGCTGATCTACCTGGCGCTGATGGCTGAAGCCTTCATGGGGTATCTGCTGCCGTGGGGCCAGATGTCCTACTGGGGTGCCCAGGTGATCATCTCGCTGTTCGGTGCGATCCCGGTCATCGGTAACGACCTGACCCAGTGGATTCGTGGTGACTACCTGATTTCCGGTATTACCCTGAACCGCTTCTTCGCCTTGCATGTGGTTGCCCTGCCGATCGTGATTCTCGGTCTGGTGGTGGTGCATATTCTGGCGCTGCACGAAGTCGGTTCGAACAATCCGGATGGCGTCGACATCAAGAAGCACAAAGACGAAAACGGTATACCGCTGGACGGCATTGCCTTCCACCCGTACTACACCGTGAAAGATATCGTCGGCGTGGTGGTGTTCCTGTTCATCTTCTGCTCGATCGTGTTCTTCTTCCCTGAAATGGGCGGCTACTTCCTCGAGAAGCCGAACTTTGAAGTGGCGAACGCCTTCAAGACCCCTGAGCACATCGCTCCAGTCTGGTACTTCACACCGTTCTACGCGATTCTGCGGGCGGTTCCGGACAAGCTCCTGGGCGTAATCGCCATGGGCGCGGCCATCGCTGTGCTGTTCGTCCTGCCATGGCTGGATCGCAGCCCGGTCAAGTCGATGCGTTACAAAGGCTGGCTGAGCAAGATCTGGCTTTGGGTGTTCTGCATCTCGTTCGTGATCCTGGGTGTGTTGGGTGTTCTGGCGCCAACGCCAGGCCGTACGTTGCTGTCGCAGGTATGTACCTTCCTGTACTTCGCCTACTTCATTCTGATGCCGTTCTACACCAGGCTCGAGAAGACCAAACCGGTTCCGGAAAGGGTGACTGGCTGATGAAAAAGCTATTTGCTGTACTGATTCTTGCGGCGATGCCTGTACTGTCCTTTGCGGCCGAACACGGTGGTCCCGAACTGGAAAAAGTCGACATCGACGTTTCCGACAAGGCTGCCATGCAGGACGGCGCACGCACGTTCGCCAACTATTGCATGGGCTGCCACAGCGCGAAGTTCCAGCGCTACGAGCGTGTCGCCGATGACCTGGGCATTCCTCACGAGTTGATGCTTGAGAAGCTGGTGTTCACCGGCGCCAAGATTGGCGATCACATGAACATCGGCATGCAGCCGGCTGACGCCAAGACCTGGTTCGGTGCGGCGCCGCCCGACCTGACGCTGGTGGCTCGTGTTCGTGGCACCGACTGGCTCTACGGCTATCTGCGTTCGTTCTATGAAGACCCGTCACGTCCATGGGGCGTGAACAACAAAGTGTTCCCGAACGTCGGCATGCCTAACGTTCTGGTCGGCCTGCAGGGTCGTCAGGTGGTAGGCTGTAAACAAGTTCAAGTCGTCGAAGACGGCAAGAAGCAATACGATCCGCTGACTGGCACCGCTTTGACCCATGAAGCCTGCGATCAACTGACTGTATTGCCGAAAACCGGCACGCTGAACGAAGAGCAGTTCGACGAGAAGGTCAAGAATCTGGTGACCTTCCTGGCCTACTCGGCCAACCCGGTGAAGCTGCAGCATCAGCGCATCGGTACCTATGTGTTGCTGTACCTGGCGTTCTTCTTCGTATTCGCTTACTTGCTCAAGCGTGAATACTGGAAAGACGTCCATTGATAAAGCGGTAAGCCATTGCTGTTAATCGCGCGCGCCCAGGGGCGTCTCTGAAGGTGTAACGAGTCTGGTGATCCAGGCGTTACGGGAGGCGCCCTCTGGGCGCGCGTGTTTTTCCGTTTCCGATAATTTCAACAAGCGAGGAGGACCGCCATGGGCGTGACCAATCGGTTGGCCTGTTACTCCGACCCCGCCGACCACTATTCCCACCGAGTGCGCATCGTACTTGCAGAGAAGGGTGTCAGCGCCGAGATCATTTACGTGGAAGCTGGTCGCCAGCCGCCTAAACTGATTGAGGTGAACCCTTACGGAAGCCTGCCCACCCTGGTCGATCGTGACCTGGCGTTGTGGGAGTCGACCGTGGTGATGGAGTATCTGGATGAGCGTTACCCGCACCCGCCGCTACTGCCGGTTTATCCCGTGGCGCGTGCCAACAGTCGTCTGCTGATTCATCGTATTCAGCGTGACTGGTGTGGCCTGGTGGATCTGATTCTGGATTCGCGGACCAAGGAAGCAGCCCGTGTCGTGGCTCGTAAAGAGCTGCGCGAAAGCCTGACAGGCGTGTCGCCGTTGTTTGCCGACAAGCCGTTTTTCCTCAGTGAGGAACAAAGTCTGGTGGATTGCTGCCTATTGCCAATACTCTGGCGATTGCCGATTCTGGGTATTGAACTGCCGCGGCCTGCCAAGCCGCTGCTTGATTATATGGAGCGCTCGTTTGCGCGTGAGGCTTTCCAGGCGAGTCTGTCTGGTGTCGAACGCGATATGCGCTAAGGCTTAAGGAGCCGCTATGAACTCCAGTCGACCTTATCTGGTCCGCGCGCTCTACGAGTGGATTGTGGACAACGATTGCACCCCGCACATGCTGGTCAATTCCGAGTATCCGTCGGTGCAGGTGCCTCAGGGT
This sequence comes from Pseudomonas sp. GM79, assembly GCF_000282495.1. GTDB lineage: Bacteria > Pseudomonadota > Gammaproteobacteria > Pseudomonadales > Pseudomonadaceae > Aquipseudomonas. Next base: position 62,206 of record NZ_AKJE01000047.1, on the reverse strand, counting down.
TTTGCCAGTGACGGACAGATTGTCCTGAACGTTTCCCCCGCAGCCGTGCGTCATCTGCATATGGACAACGAGGCAGTCAGTTTCGAGGGGCGCTTCGGTGGCGTGCCGCACACCCTGTACGTGCCTATCGCATCGATCCTGGGCATTTACGCCCGGGAGAACGGTCAGGGCATGGTGTTCGATATGGAATCGCCTCTGGAAGACGAGGAAGAGATCGAGCCGGATGATGATGTTCCGCCACCCGACAGTGAGCCGCCGCGTCCCAGCGGTCGACCGAGTTTGAAGGTGGTGAAGTAATAAAAAAGGCGATCCGAATGGATCGCCTTTTTTATTACTTCACCACCTTCAAACCGTAGGCTTCTACTGGTGCTTACAGTCGCGTCAGTCGATGTACTCAAACAACTTCACGATCTTCTGCACGCCGGAAACGCCTTGTACCAGATTGGTCGCTTGAGCCGCTTCCTGCTTGGTCAGCAGACCCAGCAAATAGACGATGCCGTTTTCGGTCACAACCTTGATGCGCGAACCCGGGATGGAGGCGTCGGTGAGCATCTGGGTCTTGATCTTGGTGGTCAGCCAGGTGTCGTTCTGACGCGCCAGCAGCGAGGACGGTTGCAGCACTTGCAGTTCGTTATGCACCTTCTTCACGCGCTGCACGGAGGCGGCAACCTGTTCGGCCTTGGCCTTGAGGTCGGCACGAGGGGTTTGCCCGGCGAGTAGCACCACGCCGTTGAAGCTGGTGACGACGATGTGCGAGTTGTTGTCCAGGTCCGGATCGGCCTTGGCGATGTTTACACCGGCCTTGGTTTCGATCAGGGAGTCGTCGATCTTGCTGCCGAAGGTGCGGGTGCCGCGGTCATCATCGATCGGCGCTTCACGGCTGGCATTAACCACCGAGGTGCAGCCGCTGATGCCAAGGCACAGGGTCAAGGCCAGAAGGCCTAGGCGATTAGGGGTCATTCTTCACTCCCGAACAGTTGGCTGTCGATCAAATCGCAAAGGCAATGGATCGCCAGCAGGTGGACTTCCTGAATACGTGCAGTGACGTTGGCTGGTACGCGAATCTCGACGTCCTCAGGCAATAGCAGTGACGCCATGCCGCCGCCATCACGACCGGTCAATGCTACGACAATCATTTCGCGATCATGTGCGGCCTGGATCGCTTGAATTATGTTTGCCGAGTTGCCGCTGGTGGAAATCGCCAGCAAAACATCACCCGGTTGACCGAGGGCGCGGATCTGTTTGGAGAAGATTTCGTTGTAGCTGTAATCGTTGGCGATCGAGGTGATCGTCGAGCTGTCGGTGGTCAGCGCGATGGCGGGCAGGCTCGGGCGCTCGCGTTCGAAGCGGTTGAGCAGCTCGGACGAGAAGTGCTGTGCGTCACCGGCGGAGCCGCCGTTGCCGCAGGACAGCATTTTGCCCTCGTTGAGCAGGGCGTTGACCATGACCTGGCTGGCTTGCTCGATGTGCGGTGCAAGTACGTCCATCGCCTGTTGCTTGGTGTCGATACTGGCCTGAAAAAGCTGGCGAATTCGCGATTGCATGTCCATCTGTGTGACCTTAATTAGCGCGGCTACTCGGCACATGAATGTGCAGCCCGCAAAGCAAAGAGCAAAAGTGTTGGGTGAAGGTGTCCGGTTCGGGACGCAAGCGATCAGCTGTCGAAGGCATTCTGCAACCAGTTCAACTGATCAAGGTTGCTGTCGATGGCAACCACGTCGAAGCGGCAGGGGGAATTGGCCCAACGCGACTCGCGCTGAAGAAAATACTGCGCGGCAAAAATCAGTTTCTGCCGTTTGCGCCCATCGATGCTATCGAGCGCACCACCCCATTGGGTGTTTTTTCTATAGCGGACTTCGACGAATACTACTGTATCGCCATCAAGCATGACCAGATCAAGCTCGCCGCGTTTACACAACCAGTTCTGCGCCAGCAGGCGCAGACCTTGTTGCTGAAGATGCTCGAGCGCATGACGCTCGGCATCTTTACCGCTTTGCTGGCGTGACCTGTCAGGCATCAGCGCGAGGTGTCCGGCAGGCGTTGAACCTGACCGTTGGCGAACTCTGCCCATGGCAACTGACGCTCGACCCGTTGACTCTGAGTCATGCCCAGGCTGCCCGATTGACCCTGGATGCGGCTGTCCGGCAAGGCCTTGAGTTGCCCCAGGCGCGGTGCCAGGCGATAGGCGTCAACGCCCATCGCGTACAGACGGCCCAGGCTGCCGCCGGCTTGTGGCCATTGTGCAGTGACCTGTTTGCGCAGTGGGTCATTGGCATCCAGCAACCATGGGGTTTCGCAGAAGCGAATACCGTTCATATCGTTGTACTGGTTCTGATCGCCGCTGGCGCTGAATACGTGGGAGGTGGCGTAAACCGGCACGTCACCCGCGTACTGGAAGTTCAGGGTCGGTTTGATCTGTTGAGCCTGTTGTGGCGTCGCGGCCAGGAAGATGAACTCGATGTCCTGACGGCGCGAAGGTTGAGCGGCAACCTGCGAGCCAACGGTGCTTTGCAGGCTTTTGGCGCGGCCTTCGCTCTGGCGCAGCTGGAACATGTCGGCAATCTGCTGGGCCAGTTGCACCGGCTGGTCGACGCGTTCGGTAGCGACGATGCTGCCACCGTTGGCTTGCCAATCCTGGCTGAACGCCCTGAGTACGCGGTCGCCCCATTCGCCTTTCGGCACCATGATCGCGGCGCGGTGCAGGCCATCGGCGCGTGCGCGACGGGACACTTCGCGGGCTTCGTCTTCAGCGGCAAGACCGAACTGGAACAGTTGGGCCGGACCTTGTGCGCCTTCGCTGTAGTTCAGGGCCAGGGTAGTGATCGGCAGTTGCGGGCGCGCGCTGAGCTGTTTGACCAGCGGCTTCTCCAGCGGGCCGACTACCAGTTGCACGCCATCGGCCTGGGCCTTGCGATAGAACTCGTCGAGGGAGGTCAGGCGCGAGCTGTCATAGAATTCGATGGCTGGCGGCTTCTGCCCGGCTTGTTGCGCCTGGTAGTGAGCAGCCATGAAGCCTTCACGCAGTGCTTTGCCAACCGGACCCAGTGGGCCGTCTTGCGGCAGCAGCAGGGCGATCTTGCTCAGAGGCTGGCTGGCCAGCTCCTTGAGTTTGGTCAATGGCAACGGCAGCTGGACGGCAGCCGGGTGCTTTGGATTCTGTTCGCGCCAGTTGTCGATCGCGGCTTGCTGCTGTTCCAGGGTGCCGGCCGTTTTAACCACCAGCGCCAGACGGATCCAGCCGCCGAGGTCATCGTCGGTGGTCGGCTGCAATTGATCGGTCGGCAGCGAAGCGATCAGGGTCCAGATCGCTTCGTGGTTTTTGCTGGCGGCTTCACCTTCAAGCATCGGCGCAATAAAGATGCGCTCCCGTGCGGCGGCCAGGGTCTGGCCGTCGGCCTCAAGGGCGCGGGCATGAACGGTGCCGGTGCGAACCTGTTGTTCGGCGGGCAGTTCGCTCAGGCGTTGCAGGCTCGGATGGCTCAGGGCAGTCAGCGCCGCTTTGGGCTGATTGCGGGTCATGGCCAGTTCAGCCGCCAGGGTGTTGGCGAAGACTTGTTGGCCAGGCTTGAGTTGTTCCACCGGCACCTGTTGCAGGATTTGCGCGGACTGGCCGGCATTACCCTGGCGATAAGCCAGGTCTGCCGCGCTCAAGCGCAGTAGAGCGGCTTTTTCCGGGTCTTTGCTTTGAGTGGCCTGTTCGAGCAGTTGCTCGATACTGGCATCCGGGGTCCGTGGAAGTTCGCCAAGGCTGGAAGAGGGCGAGCTGGCGCAAGCCGCCAGCAAGGCAGCGAGGCAGAGGGCAGTGAACAGCCGCAGGCAAGCGATCATGTAGTGTTCCTGATACTCGATCAAATTAGCGTGGAATTGTACCCAAGCACTGGCCGGGGCGCGATGTTACTGGCGTGAATCGATCAATTTAGCTCATGCAAATGTTGCAGCACTGCACAAAAGGCTGGAAAAACCGCGGAGGGGGAGGCGTATCGCAAGCGCCGCTACGCGCTACAATGTCGCCTTTTACCGATCATGAGGTGTGCGTTTTGACTGTTCCAGGTGCTTTGAATTCCGCTGCTGGCTCGCTTTATGTGGTGGCGACGCCCATCGGCAACCTGGACGACATCAGTGCGCGTGCGCTGAAGATCCTGCGTGAGGTCGCCTTGATCGCGGCCGAAGACACTCGCCATTCCCAGCGATTGATGCAGCATTTCGGTATCCCCACACCGCTGGCGGCCTGCCATGAACACAATGAGCGTGAGGAGGGTAACCGCTTTATCACGCGTCTGCTGGCGGGCGACGATGTGGCGTTGATTTCCGACGCTGGGACGCCGCTGATTTCCGATCCGGGTTATCACCTGGTGCGTCAGGCTCGTACCGCAGGGATCAATGTGGTGCCGGTTCCGGGGGCGTGTGCCTTGATTGCGGCATTGTCGGCGGCGGGCCTGCCGTCCGACCGTTTCATCTTCGAAGGTTTTTTGCCGGCCAAGGCTGTCGGCCGACGGGCTCGTCTGGAGCTGGTAAAAGAAGAGCCGCGCACGCTGATTTTCTATGAAGCACCGCACCGCATCCTCGAGTGCCTGCAAGACATGGAGCTGGTATTTGGTGCCGAGCGTCCGGCGTTGCTGGCGCGGGAACTGACCAAGACCTTCGAAACCCTCAAAGGCTTGCCGCTGGCCGAGTTGCGCGAGTTCGTCGAATCGGACAGCAATCAGCAGCGTGGCGAGTGTGTAGTGCTGGTGGCGGGCTGGACTGCCCCTGAGACCGAAGACGCTGTCAGCAGTGAAGCCATGCGTATTCTCAATCTGTTACTCGAAGAGATGCCGCTCAAGCGTGCGGCGGCATTGGCGGCGCAAATTACCGGCGAACGCAAGAATGTGCTCTATCAGGTCGCGCTGGATAAACAGAAGGGCGAGTAAACCGACGTGCAGCGCCGGCCAGAGGCTTTTAGCGCTTGTTCTTCGGTCGCTCTGCCGTTAATCTTCGCGGCGGAGAGTCGATCGGACAGTCGCTGCCCTCTATGAAAATTAGGGGGGGGAGGAAAGTCCGGGCTCCATAGGGCGAAGTGCCAGGTAATGCCTGGGAGGCGTGAGCCTACGGAAAGTGCCACAGAAAATAACCGCCTAAGCGCTTCGGCGCCGGTAAGGGTGAAAAGGTGCGGTAAGAGCGCACCGCACGTCTGGCAACAGTTCGTGGCTAGGTAAACCCCACTTGGAGCAAGACCAAATAGGGTCCCAAGGCGTGGCCCGCGCTGGGACCGGGTAGGTTGCTAAAGATGTCCAGTGATGGCCATCGTAGACGAATGACTGTTCAAGACAGAACCCGGCTTACAGATCGACTCTCCACCTTTTTTTCCCTCTCTGCCGAGTCATTGGCAGCGATGTGTGTAATGGCAATTTCCCTCCCTGCTGAATCAATAGCAGAAGCGCTTTTGTAATACCGAAAAAATCTTACTCTTAACAAACTACTTTAACTTCTGAACGCAGCCTTATGTGCTGATTCAAGTTATTGAGCGAATTCATCCGTCAGATTCTCGTTAACCCTCCTTTTACGCTCCTAAATCTCCGTTCTGTAAGGCTTTTCCTTTAATCCGCGCCTTGACGGTGTGGTGGGCGCATTCCTATAGTGTGCGCAAGTGGCGGAAAGTGGCATGAAGTGGGTTTTTTGAGCGTAAAACGCTAATATTTGGAGAAACGCTGACGTGTTTCGCGGAGCTAACGCTATCAGTCTCGATGCAAAGGGCCGTCTCGCTATGCCGAGCCGGTACCGTGACGAGCTGGTTTCGCGTAGTTCCGGTCAATTAATCGTCACCATCGATGCCGTTGATCCGTGTTTGTGTGTTTATCCCCTCGATGAGTGGGAAATTATCGAAACCAAACTGCGCGCACTGCCTTCGCTTCGCGAAGAGAACCGCCGCCTGCAACGTTTACTGATTGGTAATGCCGTCGACCTCGAGCTCGATGGCAGTGGTCGTTTTCTGGTTCCGCCGCGTCTTCGCGAATATGCCAAGTTGGATAAGCGCGCGATGTTGGTAGGCCAACTGAACAAGTTCCAATTGTGGGACGAGGATGCCTGGAATGCGGTTTCTGCCGCTGACCTGGCTGCTATTCAACAACCGGGCGCCATGCCTGATGAACTGCGTGATTTAATCCTGTGACTATTGATAGCGGCTTTAACCACATCACCGTACTGCTTGACGAAGCCGTCGAGGCTCTCGCCGTACGTCCTGATGGCTGCTATCTGGACGGTACGTTCGGACGTGGCGGGCACAGTCGGTTGATCCTCAGCCAGCTCGGGCCTGATGGCCGGTTGCTCGGATTCGACAAAGATCCTCAAGCGATTGCCACCGGGCAAACGCTAGCGGCCGAAGACGGCCGCTTTGTCGTTGTGCAGCGCAGCTTTGCCGAGCTCGGTTCGGAAGTCGCCGAACGCGGTCTGGCCGGCAAGGTCAGCGGTGTTCTGCTCGACCTCGGCGTGTCCTCGCCACAGCTCGACGACCCGGAGCGCGGCTTCAGCTTCCTCAACGACGGTCCGTTGGACATGCGCATGGATCCGTCCCGCGGGATCAGCGCTGCCGAGTTCGTCAACACCGCGCCGGTGGAAGAAATCGCCCGGGTGTTCAAGCAATACGGCGAAGAGCGTTTCTCCGGTCGCATGGCGCGTGCCGTGGCTGAGCGTCGCGACATCAAGCCGTTCGAGCGCACTGGTGATCTGGCTGAAGTGCTAAAAGTCGCCAACCCGGCATGGGAAAAGGGCAAGAACCCGGCGACCCGTGCATTCCAGGGCCTGCGTATTCACGTCAACAACGAACTGGGCGATCTGGAAGCCGGCCTCGAAGCGGCGCTGGAATGCCTGGAAGTGGGCGGCCGTCTGGTTGTCATCAGCTTCCACTCGCTGGAAGACCGCATCGTCAAACTGTTCATGCGCAAACTGGTGAAGGGCGAAGCCGACAACCTGCCGCGCAACCTGCCGGTCCGTCACGTTGCTTTCGAACCGGTAATCAAAATCCATGGCAAAGCGCAGACCGCCTCGGAGGCCGAACTCAAAGCCAACCCACGTTCCCGTAGTGCCGTCATGCGTGTCGCGGAGAAGCTGCGGTGAGCAAGCTTTTCGCCAAGCCACTTCCCGGCGGAAGCTTTTTCATGCTGCTGTTGTTTGCCGGCGTGCTTGTGTCGGCTATAGGCGTGTCCTATAGCGCGCACTGGAACCGTCAGTTGCTCAATTCGCTGTACGGCGAGTTGAGCGTGCGCGACAAGGCGCAGGCGGAGTGGGGCCGGTTGATTCTCGAGCAGAGTACCTGGACCGCCCATAGCCGCATCGAAGTCCTGGCCACCGAGCAACTGAAGATGCGCATTCCCGGCGCCGCTGAAGTGCAGATGGTGGCGCCATGATGAAACTCGAAGGCGCGCTCTTTCCATGGCGGTTCCGTCTGGTGGTCGGGTTGCTCGGCATCATGGTGGCGGCGATTGCCTGGCGCATCATCGATTTGCAAGTGGTCGACCGTGCCTTCCTTAAAGGTCAGGGCGATGCGCGCAGTGTTCGTCATATTCCAATTCCGGCTCACCGTGGTCTGATCACCGACCGTAACGGCGAGCCGTTGGCCGTGAGTACCCCGGTCACCACCCTGTGGGCCAACGCCAAGGAAATGCAAACGGCCAAAGAGAAGTGGCCGGCACTGGCGGCTGCCTTGGGGCAGGACCCGAAAGCCCTGGCTGAACGTCTCGAAGCCCAGGCCAACAAAGAATTCATTTATCTGGTGCGCGGGCTGACCCCCGAGCAAGGCCAGGCTGTGCTCGATCTGAAAGTGCCGGGTGTTTATGGCATCGAAGAGTTCCGGCGTTTCTACCCGGCCGGCGAAGTCACCGCCCACATGGTCGGCTTCACCGACATCGATGACCACGGGCGCGAAGGCGTCGAGCTGGCCTACGACGAATGGCTGGCCGGCGTCCCCGGCAAGCGGCAGGTGATCAAGGACCGGCGCGGCCGGCTGATCAAAGATGTCCAGGTCACCAAAAACGCCAAGGCCGGCAAGCCCTTGGCGTTGTCCATTGACCTGCGTCTGCAATATCTGGCCAACCGTGAACTGCGCAATGCGATCATCGAGAATGGCGCCAAGGCCGGTAGCCTGGTGATCATGGACGTGAAGACCGGCGAGATCCTCGCCATGGTCAACCAGCCGACCTACAACCCGAACAACCGTCGCAACCTGCAACCGGCGATGATGCGCAACCGCGCGATGATCGACGTATTCGAGCCGGGTTCGACCATGAAGGCGATCTCCATGAGCGCCGCGATTGAAACCGGCCGCTGGAAGCCGACCGATACCGTCGAAGTGTATCCAGGCACCTTGCAGATTGGTAAGTACACCATCAAGGACGTATCGAAGAGTGAAGGCCCGGTACTCGACCTGACCGGTATCCTGATCAATTCCAGTAACGTCGGCATGAGTAAGGTCGCGTTCGATATCGGCGGCGAAACGATTTTCCGCCTGGCGCAGAAAGTCGGCCTCGGCCAGGATACCGGGCTCGGTTTCCCGGGCGAGCGCGTCGGCAACCTGCCGAACTACCGCGAATGGCGCAAGGCTGAAACCGCCACGCTGTCCTACGGCTACGGTATTTCCGTGACTGCGATCCAGTTGGTCCACGCCTTCTCGGCCCTGGCCAACAATGGTCGCCTTGCGCCGCTGACCCTGATCAAAACCGACAAAGCACCGCAAACCACACAGGTATTGCCGGAAGCTGTCGCGAAAACCATGCAAACCATGCTGCAACAAGTGATCGAAGCCCCGCGCGGTGTATTCCGTGCGCAGGTGCCGGCGTATCACGTGGGCGGCAAGTCGGGTACTGCACGTAAAACGTCGGTCGGCACCAAGGGCTACGCCGAGAACTCCTATCGCTCGCTGTTCGCCGGCTTCGGCCCGATGAGCGATCCGCGCTACGCAATCGTGGTGGTGATTGATGAACCGACCAAAGCCGGTTACTTCGGTGGTCTGGTATCGGCGCCGGTGTTCAGCAAAGTGATGTCCGGGACCCTGCGCCTGATGAACATCACCCCGGACAACCTGCCTGCCACTCAACAAGCGAACGCCGCACCGGTCGTTCCGCTGAAAGCTAATGGAGGGCGCGGCTGATGTCGCTGAGCCTGAACAAGATTTTCGCCCACGCCGGCCGCGATCTGTTGATCCGCGAATTGGCGCTGGACAGCCGCAACGTACGAGCAGGCGATCTGTTCCTCGCGGTTCCTGGTGGCAAGTTCGACGGGCGTGCGCACATCGCCGACGCCTTGCAACGCGGCGCTGCTGCCGTGGCTTATGAAGTCGAAGGCGCGACTGTGCTGCCGATCACCGACGTGCCGTTGATTCCGGTCAAAGGCCTGGCGGCGCAGCTGTCGGACATCGCCGGGCGCTTTTATGGCGACCCGAGCCGTCATTTGAACCTGATCGGCGTGACTGGCACCAACGGTAAAACCAGCGTGACGCAATTGGTCGCCCAGGCGCTCGACCTGCTTGGTCAGCACTGCGGCATTGTCGGCACCCTGGGCTCCGGTTTCTACGGCGCGCTGGAAAGCGGTCTGCACACCACGCCAAACCCGATTGCGGTGCAAGCGACCCTCGCCGACCTGAAAAAAGCCGGCGCCAAAGCCGTGGCCATGGAAGTCTCTTCCCACGGCCTGGATCAGGGCCGCGTGACGGCGTTGGCGTTCGATGTGGCGGTGATGACCAACCTGTCGCGCGATCATCTGGATTACCACGGCACCATGCAGGCCTATGGCGAAACCAAGGCCAAGTTGTTTGCCTGGAATGATCTGAAGTGCCGGGTGGTCAACCTGGACGACGATTTCGGCCGGCAACTGGCTGGCGATGAAGGCGAGTCGCGACTGATCACTTACAGCCTGGAAGATTCCAGCGCCTACCTGTATTGCCGCCAGGCGCAGTTCGACGACGAAGGCGTGCGCGCCACGCTGGTCACGCCGCAAGGCGAACACCATTTGCGCAGCACCTTGCTCGGCCGTTTCAACCTGAGCAACGTCTTGGCAGCCATCGGCGCCTTGCTCGGGCTGGACTACGCACTGGACGAAATCCTCAAAGTGCTGCCGAAACTCGAAGGCCCGGCCGGTCGCATGCAGCGCCTGGGTGGTGGTACTCAGCCGTTGGTGGTGGTTGATTACGCCCACACACCGGATGCGCTGGAAAAAGTCTTGATGGCCCTGCGTCCACACGCCAAAGGCCGGTTGCTGTGCCTGTTCGGTTGCGGCGGTGATCGCGATCGCGGCAAGCGTCCGCTGATGGCGGAAGTGGTCGAGCGCCTGGCCGATGGCGTACTGGTCACCGATGACAATCCACGCACCGAAGACCCAACAGTGATTTTCGACGACATCCGCGCCGGTTTTACCGCTGTGGATAAAGTGACCTTCGTCGCAGGCCGTGGCCAGGCGATTGCCCAATTGATCGCCAGCGCATCGGCCGATGACGTGATTGTCCTGGCCGGTAAAGGTCACGAGGACTATCAGGAAATCAACGGCGAGCGCCACGCTTTCTCCGATCTGGTCGAGGCCGATCACGCCCTGACCGCGTGGGAGGTGGCCCATGCTTAAAGCCTTGAAACTGAGCGAACTGACCGGCGCACTGAATGCCCGTCTGATTGCCAGCGACGCCAGCTTCGACGGCGTCAGCATCGACAGCCGCGCGATCAAGCCCGGCCAATTGTTTATTGCCTTGGCCGGCCCGCGTTTCGATGGTCATGACTACCTCAATGATGTCGCCGCCAAAGGCGCCGTGGGTGCCCTGGTCGAGCGCGAAGTCGCCGACAGCGCGCTGCCGCAGCTGCTGGTCAAGGACACCCGTCAGGCCCTCGGCCAATTGGGCGCGATGAACCGCGCTGCGTTCACTCATCCGGTCGCAGCCATCACCGGTTCCAGCGGCAAGACCACGGTCAAGGAAATGCTTGCGAGCATCCTGCGTACGCGCGGTCCGGTGCTGGCGACCCGTGGCAACCTGAACAACGACCTCGGTGTTCCGCTGACCCTGCTCGAACTGGCGCCGGAACACACGGCGGCGGTCATCGAGTTGGGGGCTTCGCGTCTTGGCGAGATTGCCTACACCGTTGCCATGACCAAACCGCATGTCGCTGTGCTGAACAATGCCGGCACTGCCCACGTCGGTGAGTTCGGCGGCCCGGAAAAAATCGTCGAGGCCAAGGGCGAGATTATTGAAGGGCTGGATGCCTCGGGCATCGCCGTGCTGAACCTCGACGACAAGGCGTTCCCGATCTGGAAGGCCCGTGCCGCTGCCCGACGGGTGCTGAGTTTCTCTCAGCTGGATGCCACCGCAGATTTCCATGCCAGCTTCATCGTTTCCGATGCACGCGGCTGCCCTGCATTCGAACTGCACACGCCGCAAGGTATTGCCCGGATTCAATTGAACCTGCTCGGCGGGCACAACGTCACCAACGCAGTCGCCGCCGCCGCGGCGGCTCACGCCCTGGGCGTGTCCTTGTCGCATATCGCTTCGGGGCTCAATGCAGTGCAACCGGTCAAGGGTCGTGCCGTCGCGCAACTGGCGACTAACGGTATGCGCGTGATTGATGACACGTACAACGCAAACCCCACCTCCATGTGCGCCGCCGTTGATATACTCGCCGGCTTTTCCGGCCGCACCGTTCTGGTGCTCGGAGATATCGGCGAGTTGGGCGATTGGGCGGAGCAGGGGCACCGCGATGTGGGCGAGTACGCCCGCGGCAAGGTTTCCGCGCTTTACGCGGTCGGGCCAATGATGACCCACGCCGTAAACGCTTTCGGCGAGCAGGCTTTTCACTTCAGCACTCAGGCTGAGCTGATCAAGGCCCTGGAAGCCGAGCAGGACACAAACACCACCATTTTGATCAAGGGCTCGCGCAGCGCCGCGATGGAAAACATCGTCGCCGCTTTGTGCGGGACCCGTCTGGAGAAACATTAATGCTGCTGCTGCTAGCGGAGTATCTGCAACAGTTCTACAAAGGCTTCGCGGTCTTTCAGTACCTGACCCTGCGCGGGATTCTCGGTGTGCTGACCGCGCTGGTCTTGTCGCTGTGCTATGGCCCGTGGATGATCCGCACTTTGCAGAACCGTCAGATCGGTCAATCCGTTCGCAACGACGGTCCGCAATCGCACCTGTCCAAATCCGGCACCCCGACCATGGGCGGCGCGCTGATTCTTTCGTCCATCGGTGTCAGCACCTTGCTTTGGGCCGACCTGGCCAACCGTTACGTTTGGGTGGTGTTGCTGGTGACCCTGCTGTTCGGTGCCATCGGCTGGGTAGACGACTACCGCAAAGTCATCGAGAAAAACTCCCGTGGCCTTCCGAGCCGCTGGAAGTATTTCTGGCAGTCGGTGTTCGGCCTGGGCGCGGCGATCTTCCTTTATATGACTGCCGCGACGCCGGTAGAAACCACCCTGATCCTGCCGATGCTCAAGGACTACAGCATTCCACTGGGCGCGGGTTTCATCGTCCTGACCTATTTCGTGATTGTCGGCTCGAGCAACGCGGTCAACCTGACCGATGGTCTCGACGGTCTGGCGATCATGCCTACCGTGATGGTCGGCGGCGGTTTGGGGATCTTCTGCTACCTGTCGGGTAACGTGAAATTCGCTGAGTACCTGCTGATCCCCTACGTACCGGGCGCGGGTGAGTTGATTGTGTTCTGCGGCGCGCTGATCGGTGCGGGCCTGGGGTTCCTGTGGTTCAACACCTATCCGGCCCAAGTGTTCATGGGCGACGTCGGCGCACTGGCGCTGGGCGCGGCCCTGGGTACCATCGCGGTGATCGTCCGCCAGGAAATCGTTCTGTTCATCATGGGCGGCGTGTTCGTGATGGAGACCCTGTCGGTCGTCATCCAGGTTGCCTCCTTTAAGCTGACCGGTCGCCGTGTGTTCCGCATGGCACCGATACACCACCACTTTGAACTCAAGGGCTGGCCCGAGCCGCGCGTGATCGTCCGTTTCTGGATCATCACCGTGATTCTGGTACTGGTCGGCCTTGCCACCCTGAAGCTGAGGTAGAACGAGTGTCTCTGATCGCTTCTGACCACTTCCGCATCGTTGTCGGCCTCGGCAAGAGCGGCATGTCCCTGGTTCGCTTCCTGGCGAACCGGGGCGTGTCGTTTGCTGTCGCCGATACGCGGGAAAATCCACCGGAACTGGCCACGCTCAAGCGTGACTATCCGCACGTGGAAGTGCGTTGTGGCGAGCTGGACGTCGAGTTCCTGTGCCGTGCCGATGAGCTCTACGTGAGCCCCGGCCTGGCGCTGGCGACCCCGGCCCTGCAGGCTGCCGCCGCCCGTGGCGTGAAATTGTCCGGCGACATCGAGCTGTTCGCGCGTAACGCGAAGGCGCCGATTGTCGCCATCAGCGGTTCCAACGCCAAAAGCACCGTCACCACCCTGGTCGGCGAAATGGCGGCTGCGGCTGGCAAGCGTGTTGCTGTCGGCGGCAATCTCGGCACACCGGCGCTGGATTTGCTCAGCGACGACATCGAGTTGTACGTGATGGAGTTGTCGAGCTTCCAGCTCGAAACCACCGATCAACTCAACGCCGAAGTGGCGACCGTGCTCAACATCAGCGAAGACCACATGGATCGCTACAGTGGTCTGCCGGCCTATCACCTGGCCAAGCACCGGATCTTCCGGGGTGCCAGGCAGTTTGTGGTCAACCGTCAGGACGCCCTGAGCCGTCCGCTGATGGGTGAAGGCCAACCGTGCTGGACCTTCGGTCTGAACAAGCCCGACTTCAAGGCCTTCGGGATCCGGGAAGAGGACGGCGAGAAATACCTGGCCTTCGAATTCCAGAACCTGATGCCGGTGCGCGAGTTGAAAGTTCGTGGGGCGCATAACCAGTCCAACGCTCTTGCGGCCTTGGCACTGGGGCATGCCGTCGGCCTGCCGTTCGACGCCATGCTTTCGGCCCTGCGCAATTTCGCCGGGCTCGAGCATCGCTGCCAATGGGTACGCGAGCTGAATGGCGTGAGCTACTACAACGATTCCAAAGCCACCAACGTCGGTGCCGCTCTGGCCGCCATCGAAGGCCTGGGTGCGGACATCGACGGCAAACTCGTGCTGATCGCCGGTGGCGATGGCAAGGGGGCCGAATTCAAGGATTTACGTGATCCGGTGGCGGCCAACTGCCGCGCCGTCATTTTGATGGGCCGTGATTCCGACAAGATCGGCGAGGCCATCGGCGATGCCGTGCCACTGATTCGTGTCGGCTCGCTGATCGAAGCGGTCGCGCAATGCCGCGCCATCGCAGAAAAGGGCGACGCGGTGCTGCTGTCGCCGGCCTGCGCCAGTTTCGACATGTTCAAGAACTACGAAGATCGCGGTCACCAGTTTGTCCGCGCCGTGGAGGACTTGGCATGAGCCTCCTGAATATCATCAAGCCGTACCCGTCGCCGATCATCACCGGGCGCGGCATCGACCTCGATTTCCCGATGCTCGCCGGTTGTCTGGCGCTGCTGGGCCTGGGCCTGGTCATGATTGCATCGGCATCCACTGAAGTGGGGGCGGTGCAATCGGGCAGTGCCCTGTATTACATGATCCGCCACCTTATCTACGTGGTGCTGGGACTTGGCGCCTGCATCGTCACCATGATGATTCCGATCGCTACCTGGCAACGCCTGGGCTGGCTGATGCTGATTGGTGCATTCGGTTTGCTGGTGATGGTGATCATCCCCGGCATTGGCCGTGAAGTGAACGGTTCGATGCGCTGGATCGGCTTCAGCTTCTTCAACGTTCAGCCTTCCGAGATCGCCAAGGTGTTCGTGGTGATCTACCTCGCCGGTTATCTGGTGCGTCGCCAGAAAGAAGTACGTGAAAGCTGGATGGGTTTCTTCAAGCCGTTCATCGTTCTGCTGCCGATGGCGGGGCTGTTGCTGATGGAACCGGACTTCGGTGCCACCGTCGTAATGATGGGGGCGGCTGCAGCGATGCTGTTCCTCGGCGGCGTCGGGCTGTTCCGTTTTTCCTTGATGGTTGTCCTGGCTGTCGGTGCGGTGGTGTTGTTGATTCAAATGCAGCCGTATCGAATGGCGCGACTGACCAACTTTGCGGACCCGTGGGCCGACCAGTTCGGTGCGGGCTATCAGTTGTCTCAAGCCTTGATCGCTTTCGGTCGCGGCGAATGGCTGGGCGTTGGCCTGGGCAACAGCGTGCAGAAACAGTTCTACCTGCCGGAAGCCCACACTGACTTCGTGTTCTCGGTGCTGGCCGAAGAACTGGGTGCCGTGGGTTCGTTGTGCACCTTGGCGCTGTTCGTCTTTGTTTGTATTCGTGGCATGTACATCGGTTATTGGGCCGAGAAGGCCAAACAATTTTTCGCCGCCTATATCGCGTATGGCTTGTCGTTCCTGTGGATCGGTCAGTTCCTGATCAACATCGGAGTGAACGTAGGCCTATTGCCGACCAAGGGGCTGACTCTGCCATTCCTCAGTTATGGCGGCAGTTCGTTGGTGATCTGCTGTGCCTGTCTTGGCTTGTTGCTGCGCATCGAGTGGGAGAGTCGAACCCACTTGGGCAGTGAAGAGATGGAGTTCCATGAGAGCGACTTCGCCGAGGAGCCGAACCATGGGCGCTAACGTATTGATCATGGCTGGCGGCACTGGGGGCCACGTGTTCCCGGCACTGGCCTGCGCTCGCGAGTTCCAGGCCCGCGGTTACACCGTGCACTGGTTGGGCACGCCGCGCGGGATCGAGAACGATCTGGTGCCGGCGGCCGGCCTTCAATTGCATCGGATCAACGCCAGCGGTTTGCGCGGCAAGGGCAAATTGTCCCTGCTCAAGGCACCGTTCATGTTGCTCAAGTCGATCTGGCAGGCGCGGGCGATCATTCGTCAGCTGCGACCAGTCTGCGTCGTCGGCTTCGGGGGTTATGTGACCGGGCCCGGCGGCGTTGCAGCCAAATTGTCCGGCGTGCCGGTGATCGTTCACGAACAGAACGCCGTGGCCGGTACCGCCAATCGGTTGCTGGTGCCGTTGGCCGCCCGAGTCTGTGAAGCGTTCCCCGACACCTTTACCCTGTCGAACAGCCGTCGCACCACCGGTAACCCGGTGCGTACCGAGTTGTTCCTCGAAACACCGCGACCTGCCCTGGCCGGTCGCAAGGCGCGTTTGCTGATCCTGGGCGGAAGCCTGGGCGCAGAGCCGTTGAACAAGTTGCTGCCTGAAGCCCTGTCGCAAGTCGCTCCCGATCTGCGCCCGGACGTGTTTCATCAGGCCGGCAAAAACCACGATGAAGTGACTGCAGAGCGCTATCGCGCAGCTGGCGTCGAGGCGCAAGTGCAGCCTTTCATCAAAGACATGGCCCAAGCCTATGGCTGGGCCGACCTGGTGGTGTGCCGCGCAGGCGCGCTGACCATCAGTGAACTGGCGGCAGCCGGTCTGCCCTCGATGCTGGTGCCTTTGCCCCACGCGATCGACGATCACCAGACCCGCAACGCCGACTATTTGGCCCGTGAAGGCGCTGCCTTCCTGATGCCGCAAAGAACGACTGGCGCAGCGGACCTTGCCGCTCGCCTGACAGAGGTCTTGATGCAACCGCAACGACTCAACGACATGGCCACCGCGGCACGCCGCCTGGCCAAACCCGATGCCACTCGTAACGTGGTCGATACCTGCCTGGAGGTGGCCCATGGTTGAGAACAAGAAAGCCATGCCGCACCCGGAAATGCGCCGCATCCGTCGCATCCACTTCGTCGGTATCGGCGGCGTGGGTATGTGCGGCATTGCCGAAGTGTTGCTGAACCTGGGCTATGAAGTGTCCGGTTCCGACCTGAAAGCATCGCCGGTGACCGAGCGCCTGGAATCCTTCGGTGCCCACATTTATATCGGCCACCGTGCCGAGAACGCCGCGAACGCCGATGTGCTGGTCACCTCCAGCGCTGTGAACACTTCCAACCCGGAAGTGGCCACCGCCCTGGAACGCCGGATTCCGGTGGTGCCACGGGCCGAGATGCTGGCTGAATTGATGCGCTACCGTCACGGCATCGCCGTCGCCGGTACCCACGGCAAAACCACCACCACCAGCCTGATCGCTTCGGTGTTCGCCGCCGGTGGCCTGGACCCAACGTTCGTCATCGGTGGTCGTCTGAATGCCGCGGGCACCAATGCCCAGCTCGGCACCAGCCGTTACCTGATCGCCGAAGCCGACGAAAGCGATGCCAGCTTCCTGCACTTGCAGCCGCTGGTGGCCGTGGTCACCAACATCGATGCCGACCACATGGCGACCTACGACGGCGACTTCAACAAACTGAAGAAAACCTTCGTCGAGTTCCTGCACAACCTGCCGTTCTACGGCTTGGCAGTGGTGTGCCTGGATGATCCGGTGGTGCGTGAAATCCTCCCGCAGGTGAAGCGTCCGACGGTCACTTATGGCTTTGGCGACGATGCCGACGTGCGCGCCATCAATGTGCGCCAAAAAGGCATGCAGACCTTCTTTACCGTGCTGCGCCCTGATCGCGAGCCGCTGGATGTGTCGGTGAACATGCCCGGCAACCACAACGTGCTGAACGCGCTGGCGACCATTTGCATCGCCACCGACGAAGGCGTCAGCGATGAAGCCATCGTCCAGGGCCTGTCCGGCTTTCAGGGTGTTGGTCGTCGCTTCCAGGTGTACGGCGAACTGCCGGTTGATGGCGGCAACGTGATGCTGGTGGATGACTACGGTCACCACCCGACCGAAGTCGCGGCCGTGATCAAAGCCGTGCGCGGTGGCTGGCCGGAGCGCCGTCTGGTGATGGTTTACCAGCCGCACCGTTACAGCCGTACCCGCGACCTGTACGACGATTTCGTCAATGTGCTGGCCGACGCCAATGTGCTGCTGTTGATGGAAGTCTACCCGGCCGGCGAAGAGCCGATCCCGGGCGCCGACAGCCGCAAGCTGTGCAACAGCATTCGCCAGCGCGGTCAGCTCGACCCGATCTACATCGAGCGCGGCATCGACCTCGCGCCAATCGTCAAGCCGCTGCTGCGTGCCGGCGACATTCTGTTGTGCCAGGGCGCCGGTGATATCGGCGGTCTCGCACCGAAACTATTGAACAGTCCGTTTTTCGCTGGCGCGGTTGCCGCGCCAAGCGTGGGGAAGTTGAAATGACTGCTGCTTACGCCAACCTCGTCTCCACTCTCTTGCCGAAAGACTTCGGCCGTGTCGCCGTGCTGTTCGGCGGCAAGAGTGCCGAGCGTGAAGTCTCCCTGAAGTCGGGTAACGCGGTGCTCGATGCATTGCAAAGCGCCGGTGTGGATGCCTTCGGTCTTGATGTGGGCGATGACCTGCTGCAGCGTCTGCTGAACGAAAAAATCGACCGCGCCTTCATCATCCTCCACGGTCGTGGCGGTGAAGACGGCAGCATGCAGGGCCTGCTCGAATGCCTTGGCATTCCGTACACCGGCAGCGGCATTCTGGCCTCGGCACTGGCCATGGACAAACTGCGCACCAAGCAGGTCTGGCACAGCCTCGGTATTCCGACACCACGCCATGCGGTACTGAGCTGCGAGGCCGATTGTATTTCGGCGGCCACGGAACTGGGCTTCCCTTTGATCGTCAAACCGGCCCATGAAGGTTCCAGTATCGGGATGGCCAAAGTGACCTCCGCGTCCGAATTGATCGACGCATGGAAAGCGGCCAGTACCTACGATTCGCAAGTGTTGGTCGAGCAATGGATTCAAGGTCCGGAGTTCACCATCGCCACCCTGCGTGACCAGGTGTTGCCTCCAATCGCCCTGGGCACAACCCACAGTTTCTACGACTACGACGCCAAGTACGTGGCTTCCGATACCCAGTACCGGATCCCATGTGGCCTGGACAGCAACAAAGAAAAAGAACTCATGGACCTCACGGCCAAAGCTTGTGAGGCGCTGGGTATCGCCGGTTGGGGCAGGGCAGACGTGATGCAGGACGCCGACGGGCAGTTCTGGTTCCTGGAAGTCAACACCGCACCGGGCATGACCGATCACAGTCTGGTTCCGATGGCGGCCCGTGCCGCTGGCCTGGATTTCCAGCAACTGGTTCTGGCGATTCTGGCCGCCAGCGTTACCGGCAATGCTGCCGGTAACCAAGAGCCGACAAGAGGTTAAGACCATGCAAGGCGCTCAGCTACGTCATCAGCCTTCCGCACCCGGCCGCAAGCCGGTGCCGCGGGGTGCCAGCCGAATGGTGGCCAAAGAGCCGATGTCCGCGCGCCTGCCGAAAGCCAATTTTGGTTTTCTGAAAAGTCTGTTCTGGCCCGTGCTGTTGGTCGCGCTGGGGTTCGGCACTTATGAAGGCGCACAGCGTTTGCTGCCGTACGCCGACCGGCCGATCACCAAGATCGCGGTGCAGGGCGACTTGAGTTACATCAGCCAGCAAGCGGTGCAGCAGCGGATCGCCCCCTACGTGGCGTCGAGCTTCTTCACCATCGACCTGGCGAGCATGCGTACCGAGCTTGAACAGATGCCATGGATTGCCCACGCCGAAGTGCGTCGGGTGTGGCCGGATCAGGTGGTGATTCGCCTGGAAGAACAACTGCCGGTGGCCCGCTGGGGCGATGAGTCGCTGCTGAACAACCAGGGGCAGGCGTTCACCCCGCGCGAGCTGGCGAACTACGAACACTTGCCACAGCTGTTCGGCCCGCAGCGGGCCCAGCAGCAAGTGATGCAGCAATACCAGGTGCTGAGCCAGATGCTCAGGCCATTGGGCTTCTCGATTGCACGCCTGGAGTTGCGTGAACGAGGCAGTTGGTTCCTGACCACCGGCGCCGGCAGCGCGGGCCCGGGAATCGAACTGCTGCTGGGACGCGGCAAGCTGGTGGAAAAGATGCGCCGCTTCATTGCCATCTATGACAAGACGCTCAAAGAGCAGATTACGAACATTGCGCGCATCGATCTGCGCTACGCCAACGGCCTCGCTGTTGGCTGGCGGGAACCTGTAGCGCCCACGACAGCCCAACCCGCTGTCGCGAAGAATTAAGAAGAGGCAGGACCCATGGCAAACGTGCAAAGCGGCAAAATGATCGTCGGTCTCGATATCGGCACCTCCAAGGTGGTGGCGCTGGTCGGCGAGGTCTCGGACGACGGCACGCTCGAAATCGTCGGGATCGGTACTCATCCGTCCCGCGGCCTGAAAAAAGGCGTAGTGGTGAACATTGAGTCCACCGTCCAGTCGATCCAGCGCGCTATCGAAGAAGCGCAGCTGATGGCCGGTTGCCGGATCCACTCGGCGTTTGTCGGCGTGGCCGGCAATCACATCCGCAGCTTGAACTCCCATGGCATCGTGGCGATTCGTGATCGCGAAGTCAGCTCCGCCGACCTTGAGCGCGTTCTCGACGCTGCCCAGGCGGTGGCGATCCCGGCTGACCAGCGCGTACTGCACACCCTGCCGCAGGATTATGTGATTGATAACCAGGAAGGCGTTCGCGAGCCGCTGGGTATGTCCGGCGTGCGTCTGGAAGCCAAGGTTCACGTCGTCACTTGCGCCGTCAACGCCGCACAGAATATTGAAAAATGCGTGCGCCGCTGCGGTCTGGAAATCGACGACATCATTCTCGAACAGTTGGCCTCGGCCTACTCGGTCCTGACCGACGACGAGAAAGAGCTGGGCGTGTGCCTGGTGGACATCGGCGGCGGCACCACTGACATCGCGATCTTCACTGAAGGCGCGATCCGTCACACCGCGGTGATCCCGATTGCGGGCGATCAGGTGACCAACGACATCGCCATGGCGCTGCGCACCCCGACCCAGTACGCCGAAGAAATCAAGATTCGCTACGCCTGTGCCCTGGCCAAACTGGCCGGTGCCGGTGAAACCATCAAAGTGCCGAGCGTCGGCGACCGTCCACCGCGCGAACTGTCCCGTCAGGCTCTGGCCGAAGTGGTCGAGCCGCGTTACGACGAGCTGTTCACCCTGATCCAGGCCGAACTGCGTCGCAGTGGCTACGAAGACCTGATCCCGGCCGGCATCGTGCTGACTGGCGGTACGTCGAAGATGGAAGGCGCGGTCGAACTGGCCGAAGAGATCTTCCACATGCCGGTCCGCCTGGGCGTGCCGCATGGCGTCAAGGGCCTGGACGACGTGGTCCGCAACCCGATTTATTCCACCGGCGTTGGCCTGTTGATGTACGGCCTGCAGAAGCAGTCCGACGGGATTTCGTTCTCGGGCATCGGCAGCCGCGACAGCTACAGCAATGACGAACCGAAAGTCGCCTTGCTCGATCGCTTCAAGAGCTGGGTACAAGGCAATTTCTAAAGCTATACCGCAACACCGCTTCAAACAGCAGTAGGCGAAAAAACTAGAGAACGTAAGGAGAGGGAAAATGTTCGAACTCGTAGACAACATCCCCGCAAGCCCGGTAATTAAAGTTATCGGTGTTGGCGGTGGCGGCGGCAACGCTGTCAATCACATGGTCAAGAGCAACATTGAAGGCGTTGAATTCATCTGCGCCAACACTGATGCCCAGGCACTGAAAAGCATCAGTGCGCGGACCATCCTGCAACTGGGTACCAGCGTGACCAAAGGTCTGGGCGCCGGTGCCAACCCTGAAGTAGGTCGTCAGGCCGCTCTCGAGGACCGTGAGCGCATTGCCGAAGTCCTGCAGGGCACCAACATGGTGTTCATCACCACCGGCATGGGCGGTGGTACCGGTACCGGTGCTGCGCCAATCATTGCCGAAGTGGCCAAGGAAATGGGGATCCTCACCGTAGCAGTGGTGACCCGTCCGTTCCCGTTTGAAGGTCGCAAGCGCATGCAGCTCGCCGACGAAGGCATTCGTCTGCTGTCTGAAAGCGTCGACTCGTTGATCACCATTCCCAACGAGAAGCTGCTGACCATCCTCGGTAAAGACGCAAGCCTGCTGTCGGCTTTCGCCAAGGCCGACGATGTACTGGCCGGTGCCGTTCGCGGTATCTCCGACATCATCAAGCGTCCGGGCATGATCAACGTCGACTTTGCCGACGTGCGTACCGTGATGAGCGAAATGGGCATGGCGATGATGGGCACTGGCTGCGCCAGCGGTCCGAACCGTGCACGTGAGGCCACCGAAGCGGCCATTCGCAACCCGTTGCTCGAAGACGTGAACCTGCAAGGCGCACGCGGCATCCTGGTGAACATCACCGCCGGTCCTGACCTGTCCCTGGGTGAGTACTCCGACGTGGGTAGCATCATCGAAGCCTTCGCTTCCGAGCACGCGATGGTCAAGGTCGGTACCGTTATCGATCCGGACATGCGCGACGAGCTGCACGTGACTGTTGTTGCCACCGGTTTAGGCGCTAAAATCGAGAAGCCTGTGAAGGTCATCGACAATACCGTTCACACCTCGATGGCTTCCCAGCCACAACAACAAGCCCCTGTTCGTCAGGAACAGCCTGCGGTGAACTACCGTGACCTGGATCGTCCGACCGTCATGCGCAACCAGGCTCAGGCCGGTGCTGCGACTGCCGCGAAGATGAACCCGCAAGATGACCTGGACTACCTGGACATCCCGGCTTTCCTGCGTCGTCAGGCCGATTGATGAAATGTATCAGGGGTATTAGGGTGATTGGTGTTCAGCAAAGGTCTGGTCTGCTATCATCGCCAGCCTTTGTTGATACCAGTTCGCAATTTGCGCTGAAGCGGCCCATGCCATGATAAAACAACGCACCCTGAAGAATATTATCCGTGCCACAGGTGTCGGCCTGCACTCCGGGGAGAAGGTCTACCTGACCCTCAAGCCAGCGCCCGTCGACACCGGCATTGTGTTTTGTCGTGCTGACCTCGACCCTGTGGTGCAGATTCCTGCCCGCGCGGAAAACGTTGGCGAAACCACTATGTCGACCACGCTTGTTAGCGGTGACGTCAAAGTGGACACGGTGGAGCACCTGCTCTCGGCCATGGCTGGCCTGGGCATCGATAACGCCTACGTCGAGCTCTCCGCGTCCGAAGTCCCGATCATGGATGGTAGCGCTGGACCCTTCGTATTCCTGATTCAATCGGCCGGCCTGGAAGAACAGGACGCCGCCAAGAAGTTCATCCGGATCCTGCGGGAAGTGACAGTGGAAGACGGCGACAAGCGCGCCACTTTCGTCCCTTTCGAAGGTTTCAAAGTGAGCTTCGAGATCGATTTCGATCACCCGGTTTTCCGTGACCGCACACAAAGTGCAAGCGTGGATTTTTCCAGCACTTCGTTCGTAAAAGAAGTCAGCCGCGCCCGTACCTTTGGTTTCATGAGTGACATCGAGTACCTGCGCAAGCACAACCTCGCACTCGGCGGCAGCGTTGAAAACGCTATTGTGGTCGACGCGGATGGTGTACTGAACGAAGACGGCCTTCGCTATGAAGACGAATTCGTGAAGCACAAGATCCTCGATGCAATTGGTGACCTCTACCTGCTGGGCAATAGCCTGATTGGTGAGTTCAAGGGCTTCAAGTCCGGACATGCATT
The DNA here is from genome assembly GCF_000282495.1 of Pseudomonas sp. GM79. Lineage (GTDB taxonomy): Bacteria > Pseudomonadota > Gammaproteobacteria > Pseudomonadales > Pseudomonadaceae > Aquipseudomonas. Next base: position 38,805 of record NZ_AKJE01000047.1, on the reverse strand, counting down.
GAACAACCAGCTGCTGCGCAAGTTGATTGAGCAGACAGATGCTTGGGAAGTCGTGACTTTCGAAGACGCCAGCACTGCACCGATCTCTTACATGCGTCCTGTTGCGGCCGTGTAAGCAAAAAACCTCTCTAGTTTTTTAAAGGCTACCTTCGGGTGGCCTTTTTTTATGCCAAGATCAAAAGATCGCAGCCTTCGGCAGCTCCTGCATTTGGAATGCGTTTCCCTGTAGGAGCTGCCGAAGGCTGCGATCTTTTGATTCTGGCTTCTAATCCGCGCAAACCACCCGATTCCGCCCACTTTCCTTGGCCTGATACAGCGCCTTGTCCGCCGAAAACAGCAATTGCTCCAGGCTGATATCGGACGCCGTCGTCCAGGTACTGATACCGATACTGACAGTAATCGGCGACATACCACCCTCCGCCAACGGCAACTGCTCCACCGCTGCGCGGACGTTGTCGGCAATCTGTTGCGCGCCGGCGCTGTCGGTTTCAGCCAGGATCACCGAAAACTCCTCGCCACCGTAACGGGCGACCAGATCCGCCGGCCGTCGAACATGGGTGCCGATCACTTTGGCCACCCAGCGCAAGGCATCGTCGCCGCCCTGATGGCCATGGCGATCGTTGAACGCCTTGAAGTGATCGACATCGATCATCAGCACCGACAATGGCAGACCAGAACGTTGGGCGCGAAACCATTCATGGTGCAAGGCCTGATCCAGGCTTCGACGGTTGGCCAGACCGGTCAAAGGGTCGGTAGCGGCCAGTTGTGCCAGTTCCTGCTCGGCACTTTGACGCCGACGCAATTCCCGGCAGAGCAACCAGGTCAGCCACAGCAAGCTCACACACAAGGCAATGGTCGCGAAGCTGACCACCACAGCAGTGCGCTTCCAGGCCGCAAAGACCTCATCACTGGACAGCGCAACGATGACGATCAACGGCAAGTTCCCGACCTTGGAGAAGGTGTACAAGCGCTTGTCACGGTATCGATCGGACATGCTGGTGAAGCTGCCGTTGCCTTCTTTGACGATGCGTTGGAAATTGGGACGGTGACTGAAGTTTTTGCCGATCAGCTCTTCGGCCAGACGTGGTTGCTGAGCCAGAAGAGTCCCGTCCTTGCTGATCAGATTGACCGTGCTGTCGCGGCCGATGCTCAAACTGTTGAACAACTGATCGAAGTAACTCAACCGCATGGCGGCTTCGGCCACGCCCAGGAACTCACCCTGGGGGCCGTTCACCCGGCGGCTGAAACTGATACGCCAATCCTGTTCGGGCGACCTGGCTCTGAAGGGGGGACTGATGAACATGCCCGGGTCCGGGTTGTTCACGTGAGACTGGAAGTATTCGCGATCGGCATAGTTGCCCTGCCTGGGCTCCACCGAGGCCGAGTCGGCGATCACGTCGCCCTTGTTGTCGAGCAACAAAATGTTGCCCTTGTACGGCGCGGCAGTGGCGCGGTCGAAATAGGCCAGATGACGAATGGCTGGAGAAACGCTCTTGAGGTCTTCTCGCTGGGAGGCAGCGATCAAACCCAGCAGGGACACATCATAGAGTTCGACATTGCGCAGCACGTCGGCGTCGATCAATTGCACGATATTGTTGGCGGCGCGAGCAGCGGACAATTCGGCATTGGCGCGTTCACGGATCAGCAGAAAGGTCACGATGCTGAGTATCGCAATCACCAACAACAAACTGCCGAGAACCAGAAGCCGCTCCGATCGTGTCGAACGGATCGGAAGTTGAGATTTCGCACTGCTCACACTCATGGTTCTGACTTCTGCAAATAAGGCGTTATGAAAGTTCTTTTACAAGAATCGGGCAGAGTCCCAGAAACCGGTCGCGTTCAGAGCGCCTGTATAAATGCCGGATAAAAAAAAGGCCAGCAAAACATGCTGGCCTTTTGCTAATTGAAGCTTAGAAGACATTCAGCGGGCAGTCGATAATTACCCGGTGTTGGTGGTTTGGTATTTTTGTGGCGAGGGGGCTTGCCCCCGTTGGGCTGCGAAGCGGCCCCTGAACCGCGTGAGACCCCGCCTCAGTCTGTGGTCGCCATCGCCTGCAGCGGTGCGGGCTTAGGCCGATGGAATAGCCGCTCGAGCCACAAGTATATGACCGGCGTGGTGAACAACGTCAGCGCCTGGCTCACCAGCAAGCCGCCGACCACCGCGATGCCCAATGGCTGGCGCAGTTCGGCGCCAGTGCCGTAGCCGAGCATCAGCGGCAGGGCGCCGAGCAAGGCGGCGAGGGTGGTCATGATGATCGGCCGGAACCGCGTCATACACGCCTCATAGATCGCCTCTTCGGGAGGCAAGCCACGGTTACGTTGGGCGTCCAGCGCGAAGTCGATCATCAAGATGCCGTTCTTCTTGACGATGCCGATCAGCAACACCAGCCCGATCAACGCCATGATCGAAAAATCCTGGCCGCAGATCCACAGCATGATCACCGCCCCGAGCCCCGCCGACGGCAGCGTCGAGATGATCGTCAGCGGATGCACGAAGCTCTCGTAGAGCACGCCAAGAATGATGTACACCGCCACCAGCGCCGCCAGAATCAGCCACGGCTGGTTGGCCAGCGAACTCTGGAACGCCAGGGCCGCGCCCTGGAAATTACCGCTGATGGCCACCGGCATGCCAATGTCGGTCTTGGCCTGATTGAGCATGATCACCGCATCGCCCAACGCGACACCCGGCGCCAAGTTGAACGACAGGTTGGCCGCCGGGAACATCCCGTCGTGAGCGATGGACAACGGGCCGATGGTCGGTGCATCGAATTTCGCCAGGGCCGACAGCGGCACCATTTCCCCGCTCAGCGGCGAGCGCAGGTAGAAATAGTTGAGGCTTTCGGCCTTGCCGCGCTGCTTGGTGTCCAGTTCCAGAATCACGTTGTACTGGTTGGTCTGGGTCTGGAATTCGTTGATCTGCCGCTGGCCGAAGGCGTCGTACAGCGCTTCGTCGACATCACTGGCGGTCAGGCCGAAACGCGCCGCTGCACTGCGGTCGATGCTGATGTGGGTGATGCTGCCGCCCAGTTGCAGGTCATTGGAAATGTCGCGAAACGCCGGGTTGCCGCGCAGTTTTTCGGTCAGGCGCTGGGTCCAGGTGCTCAGGAGTGCCCCGTCGTTGCTCTTGAGCACGTATTGGTACTGCGCACGGCTCGGGCCGGAGCTGAGGTTGATGTCTTGCCCGGCGCGCAGGTACAGCACGATGCCCGGGACTTTCATCAGTTGCGGGCGAATCCGGTCGATGAACTGGCTGGCGGACACGTCACGGTCGCCGCGTTTTTTCAGTGAAATCCAGAACCGTCCGTTGGCGATTGTCTGGTTGCTGCCCGCAACGCCGACCGAGTGTGAGAACGTCTCGACAGCGGGGTCGGCGGCGACGATTTCTGCCATTGCCAGGTGTTTTTTCACCATGTCGCCGTAGGAAATATCAGCGGCTGCTTCGGTGGTGCCAAGGACGAAACCGGTGTCCTGCACCGGGAAGAAACCCTTCGGAATGAAAATGTACCCGGCGACCGCCAGGCCGAGGGACAGGCCGAACACACCGATCATCAATTTCTGATGGGCGAGGGCGCGGCGCAGGCCTTTCTCATACAGCGCCAGCAAGCGCTCGCCGAAGCCCGATTGGCTGTGTTCCGGCGCACGCATGAATAGCGCGGCCAACGTCGGTGCGAGCGTCAGGGACACCACCACAGAAATCATGATGGTCGAGGTGGCGGTCAAGGCGAACTCCTTGAACAACCGCCCGACCACGCCGCCCATGAACAGCAGCGGAATGAACGCCGCCACCAGCGAGAAACTGATCGAGACCACGGTAAAACCGATCTCGCCGGCGCCCTTGATGGCCGCCTCGCGCATGCCGTCGCCGGCTTCCAGATGACGGTGAATGTTTTCCACCACCACAATCGCATCGTCCACCACAAACCCGACGGACACCACGATCGCCACCAGCGTCAGGTTATTCAGGCTGAAGCCCATGATGTACATCAGGGCAAAACTGGCGATCAACGACACACCGAGCACCGACGCCACGATCAGGGTCGCCGACAACTGCCGCAGGAACAGCGCCATCACCGCCACCACCAGCAGGATCGCGATCAGCAGAGTGACTTCCACTTCATGCAGCGAAGCGCGGATGGTCTGGGTGCGGTCGATCAACACTTTGACTTGCACCGAGGCCGGCAGCATGGCCTCCAGCGTCGGCAGGGCCGCTTGAATACGGTCGACGGTCTCGACGATGTTGGCCCCCGGTTGCCGGAAAATCACCAGATTCACCCCCGGCTGACCGTCAGCCCAGGCCTGGATGTAGGCGTCTTCCGAACCGTTGACGACTTTGGCTACATCCTTGAGATGAACCGGTGCGCCGTCCTTGTAGGAAACAATCAGCTGACCGTATTCCTGGGGGTGGAACAATTGGTCGTTGGTGGACAATGTCGAAATGCTCGATTCGCCATACAAGGCACCCTTGGCCAGGTTGAGGCTGGTCTGCTGGATCGCCAGGCGAATGTCCGCCAGGGTCAGGCCAATGGCGGCGAGTTTGTCCGCCGAGGCCTGCACGCGGATCGCCGGACGCTGCTGACCGGTGATGTTGATATTGCCTACGCCGTCGATCTGGCTGATCTGACGGGCGAGCAGGGTTTCCACCAGGTCACTGACTTCGGTGCCGGGCATTTGCGGCGAGTTGATGCTGAGGATCAGCACCGGGCTGTCGGCCGGGTTGACCTTCCTCCAGTTCGGCAGGTTCGGCATGTCTTTGGGCAGTTTGCCGGCGGCGGTGTTGATCGCGGCCTGGACTTCCTGCGCGGCGGTATCGATGCTTTTGTCGAGGGTGAATTGCAAGGTCAGGATGGTCGAGCCCAAGGCGCTGCTCGAGGTCATCTGGGTCACGCCGGGGATGGCGCTGAATTGCACTTCAAGCGGCGTGGCCACCGACGAGGCCATGGTTTCGGGGTTGGCGCCAGGCAGTTGCGCGGCCACCTGGATGGTCGGGAATTCTGCTTCCGGCAGTGGCGCAATCGACAGTCGCGGAAAGGCGATTACCCCCAGCAACACCAAGGCAAAGGTCAGCAGGACCGTCGCCACCGGATGATCGATGCACCACGCGGAAACCGAGCCATGTCCCTTCATGGTTTCGGCTCCGATTGCACCATTTGCGGCGGGTCGGTCACTACCTGCACGGTTGAGCCAGGTTTGAGCCTCGACTGGCCGTCGCTGACCAGCACATCGCCTGGTTTCACGCCTTTGATGAGGTCCTGGCCGCTGCCTTGATAAACCATCTGCACCTGAACGGCTTCGACCTTGTCGCCGTTGACCCGGTAGACGAAATGTTGATCGAGGCCACGTTGTACGACGGTGGGTGGCACCACCAGCGCATTTTTATCCAGTGCTGTCTGAATTTTTACCGTTACCAGCAGGCCCGGCCAGAGTTTCTGTGCGGGGTTGGCGAACTCAGCCTTGGCGCGGATGGTCCCGGTGTTGGCGTTGATCTGGTTGTCGATCAGGGTCAGGCGGCCTTCGCCTAGCAGGTTGCCGGTTTCGCCGTCGGTGTCGGCACCGATGTAAGCCTTGACCGGCGTGTGCTGGGGATCGTTGATCAGGCCTTGCAGGGTCGGCAACATGTGTTGCGGCAGGGAAAATTCCACGGCGATCGGGTCGATCTGGGTCACTGTGAACAAGCCTTGGGTGTCAGTCATGCGCAGGAAGTTGCCTTCATCCACTGTGCGAATACCGACGCGACCGGTGACCGGGGAGCGAATCTGTGTGTAAGAAAGCTGCACCAGAGCGGCGTCGATCGATGCCTGATTGCCTTGGGCGGTGGCTTTGAGTTGGTTGACCAGGGCTTGTTGCTGGTCATAGGTCTGCTTGGACACGCCGTCGTCGACGCTCAGCAGTTTGTAACGTTTGAGGTTGACCTGCGCCACTTGCAGTTGCGCCTGACTTTCGCCCAGTTGCGCCCGGGCCTGGTCGAGGCTGGCGCGGATCGAGCGGTCGTCGATGGTGGCCAGCAGGTCACCTTTGTTCACCAGTTGGCCTTCCTTGACCAGCAGTTTGGTGAGGATGCCGTCGATCTGCGGACGCACGACCACGCTGTGCAAGGACAGCACCGAGCCAATGCCGCTGATGTAGCGGGGCACGTCTTTTTCGGTGACGCTGACCACTCGCACGGGGATGGCGGTGGAGGGGGCCAGTTTGGTCGTGGCGGGTTTGGCGGCATACCACACGCCCAGGGCTGCCAGGGTGATCAGAAGGGCGGCGAACAGGGCGTTTTTTTTATGAATTCGCATGCGAGTGGGGCGCCGGGCAGAGTGGTCGGAGTTTTGTCAGGTTTATACCTTCCTTTATAAACCTGTTCGCCCATCAGGAGAGTGACTGGTAACTGACGGCGCTGTCAGTTTGGACCTCTTTGGATTGATGCTGATTCCCCGTGATCAAAAGCGCAGGCGAACTAATGAGTGGTGAGGGGCCGGTGCACGCCGCTCCATTGTAGGAGCGGCCTGACAGCCGACCAATCTCTCGCAGATGTACACGATTCAACTGTGGGAGCGGGCTTGCTCGCGAAGGCGGCCTGACAGCCGACCAATTCCTCGCGGATGTACACAACTCCACGTAGGAGCTGCCGAAGGCTGCGATCTTTTGATGTTGTTTTTTAAGATCAAAAGATCGCAGCCTCGTTTCACTCGACAGCTCCTACAGTAATCCGTGTCAGACGAGAATTCGGTGTCAGACGTGGGATTGATCGTTCTCACGCTCCCGCGTGGGAATGCTGCCAGGGACGCTCTGCGCTCCACTTTGAATGTTTAATGGATGTGTCAAAACATGGAGTTTTCCCACGCATTTTTCAGGTTGTCCGTCGGACGCGGGCTCTCTAATCTTTGGTTGTCGCTGCACATTCAGCGACCGGGCGTGAGATCCCCGAAACAAGTAGGCGAAAGCCTCACGACCATAATGGCAAGTGATGGCTCCAATTGAGATTAGGAGCTACAAATGGAAAACGATAATTCTGATTCGAAGTTCAACAAATCCAACCCCGACACCCTGTGCACCGAAGAATTACTCAAAGACCGCGAAGCCATAAAACGCGCCCTCGACTACTACCTCGATCCCCCGGCGCAATACACCGAAAAGCCCCATCGCCCCAGCACCCTGTTCATGGTCGTCCCGGGGGCTGGCACCGAAAGCCTGCTGGCCCACGCCTGTGAATCGTTGGCCTCAGCGAGTGTCCTGGCCAGCGATTTCGCCAACAACCTGACCGGCCCGCAGCGCCACACGGCGTTGGCGATCCAGCAGGTCATCATGCTGGCGGAGTTGGTAGTGAATCGGGCGCTAGATAACGTCGATCCGGCGTAGACACACCGCAAACAATGTGGGAGCGAGCTTGCTCGCGATAGCGGCAGGACGGTCAACACAAAACCCGACTGACCAACTGCAGCTTGCGGCTCCCGACACAGGTATACTGCCGCCTTTCGCGGCTCGCCTACCGGGCCCGACTCTTTAAGCATCACCCGGAGCTTTCATGACTTCCCCGACACAACCGCCGGTTGCCGACGCTTTGAGCGACGACCAGGCAGACCTGCCAGACAGCGTCGACTCCAGCGCAGACAGCGAAACCAAAGCGGCGATTCCAGCGTTCAAGTTTCCGTTCAAGCCAGGTGAATTGGCTGCGGCGAAGAATGCCAGCCAGCCTTGGTACAAGAATGGCGCGAAGAATGGCCATACCAAGACTCCCGGCGCAGCACCTCCCGGAACGCGTCGTTCGATGGGTAAACGCTGATAGTCGGGTATTTTGTTGGCGGGTAACTATTCCTCCCGCCAATGAGACAGTTCCCACAAGGACGCGCGATTACTCCTCTAGGAAAGACGGTTGTCATTCATCAAGAATTCACGCCCTGTGAATTTTTGATGAAGGTCGCCAGATGTCTCTGCTGAAAACCCTGTCCCTGCTCTCTCTGATGGCCCTGACCACCGGCTGCGTGTCCTCTGCGGTCGATCCGCAGATCCGCTTCGGGGTCGAAGCCCTGGTTCCACCGTTCGAGAGCCGTAACGACAAAGGTGAGCTAGTCGGATTGAACATCGAGTTGGGCAACGCACTGTGTGCTGAGCTCCAATCCCGCTGTGTCTGGATCGATCAGGATTACGCGACTAACCTCCATGCCCTTGAAGCCGGCCGCTTCGACGTGATCATGCCGATGACGGCTACACAGGCGCGGCGCGAGCGGGTCGATTTCACCGACAATCTTTATCCCCTGAGCAGCCGTCTGGTAGCGCGCAAAGGCGCGACGTTGCAACCGGATGTGCAATCGCTCAAAGGCAAGCGTATCGGCGTGCTGGCGGGCACCAGTCGTGAAGCGTTCGCCAAGGCGCGTTGGGCGGACGCGGGCGTAACGGTGCGCAGTTTTCAATTCAACGATCAGTTGATTGCCAGTCTTCTGGCGGGCGAGATCGATGCCACCCTGCAAGACTCCATCGAAATCACTCAAGCGTTGCTAAGCCAACCTCAAGGACAGGCGTTCGACTTCGCCGGTCCTGCCCTCAACGATCCGATGCTGGGCAATGGTGTGGCGATGGCCGTGCGCAAAAGCGACACCCGCTTGCGCGATAACCTGAATGCAGCCCTTGAGCGTCTCAAGCAAAATGGCCAGTACCAAGCGATTACCGAGCGCTACTTGCCGCCAGCAGTACCCGATTCACCACGTTACTTTCCGAATGAAGAAGGCTTGCCATTTTCCGATGCGGTACAGGCCGGTGAGACCCTTTATCTTTCCGGGATGCTCGGTCTGGATGCCGATGGCCAACTGGTCAAGGGCGGGATTGGCCCGCAAATGACCCAGGCCATGGAGAACCTGCGCACCGAACTGCAACGTCGAGGCTCCTCCCTCGCTCATGTGGCCAAATGCACGGTCATACTTGCCGATATCAAAGACTTCGATGCCATGAATGCGGTTTACCGCCGCACTTTCCCAGCCGATCGCCTACCTGCCCGGACAACGTTCGCGGCTAAAAAACTGCTGGCGAATGCTCGGGTGGAAGTCGAATGCCTTGCGGTTGCTGCTCGCTGACTCACTACCAGACAAGCCACTGTGCAACTAAAGTTGTGCAGTGGTTGGGTGTTTCAGGCTGCCCGCAACGAAATAAACGCATAGCTAACCGGTGTATCGGTTGCCACCTGTGCACCCGCCGCCTGCACTTGCCCGGCAATATCCTCTCCCGACACGTGAAACAGCCAATCACTGCTCGACTCCATCTGCGATTGCGCTGAAATCTGATCGATAACCGTGGCAAACGCGTTCACATCCGGCAAATAAGCGGTAAATCCATCGCCCTTCAACGCTGTCGTCCGAATCCCCAACAACGCGCAAATCGCCTCCTTGGTCTGAATCTCATCGCGATCGGCCTGACGGGAGCGCTGGATCAATCCCGTCAGTTCCTGATCCACCAGCTCACCCCCGATGATCAAGTCCGGCCCTGTTATCCAGGACTCGGGCGGGCATTCCTTGATAGATGGGTTGAGCGGGATGTGCGGGTTGATTTCCATCGGGTAGATGCGGCACACCAGTGGTCGGCGTTCGTAGATGCGGCAGAGTTTGTCTTCGTCAAGATTCCGGCAGGGGCCGACGTTGTACGCGGCAAAGGTGATCGCCACGTGGGCCTCGCAGGCGCCGCTTCGAACCGCCACCGAGCGGCGTTCGGCGTGTTCGCGTTGCTGCGCGGGCAGGCCCAGGCCATTGGCGAGGAAGGCCTCCACCAGCACGATCACCTGACCGCCATCGGCCGCCCACATCCGGGCTTCGGCCAGTGTCAGGGGCACGTGGTGGTCGTTGCAGCATTTGCCACAACCTACGCAGGAAAACGTTGTATTCATTGAACGGCCAGTCACCTGTGAGGGCATGAAATGGCGACAAAAAGCCACCGCAAGGGCCTGTGCCGAAGCAAGTTATGCGCCAGTCACTGCGCTTTTGCTGTTGGGCGGATGGAGTCCCACTCGGTTACGTAGGCGGTTTTGCTTTTCTTGTTGTAGAGGCACAGCTCGGTGCCTTGTTGGCCTTTCATGTGTTTTTGCGGGGACTGGCCTTGCAGCAGGAGCGCGGTATAACCGACCCGGTCATCGAACTGCGCGGCGTTGCCGACGGGTTTGGCGTTCTTCAGGCCGCTGGCCTTGGTGCAACTGGCGAGCACGGCTTTGTCGTAGGCGGCCCAGGCGTCGGGGCTGGAAGCGTGGGCTTGGGTGGCGAGGGCGGTGAGGCAGAGGAAGGTCAGGGTGGTGGCTTTCATGGTTTGGGCATCCTTGGCGTGTAGTGGCCGAGGTCGGAGTATGCCTGATGGATCGATGTTGGTTGTGCCGGCCTCTTCGCGAGCAAGCCCGCTCCCACAGTTGATTTGTGTCGTACACCGAATCTGTGAACGACAACGAACCACTGTGGGAGCGGGCTTGCTCGCGAAAGCGGTGTGTCAGACAGGCACGGGCTCCCGGCGGACCACATACATCCCGGCACTTTCATACAAACGCTGGGCCCGAAGGTTGTTTTCCAGCACCTTCAGATCCACAAAGCCTTCGCGACGGTGCTGAAACACATTGAAAGCATTCAGCAGCAATGCACGGCCAAGTCCGAGGCCTTGAGCGCGCGGATGCACCACCAGGCTCTTGATGTAGGCACTGGTCCAGCACTGGGCAACGCCGACGATTCCTTCGGCATCGAACGCGATGAAGCACAGGGACGGATCGTATTCGGGATCGGTTTCGAAACGCTGTTGCCAGACTTCCAGCGCCGGTACGCGACCGCCACCTTCTCGATAGCCCAGTTCCATCAAGTGATGGACGGCTTCGGCGAGTTCAGGACGGTACTGGGTCAACTCAATGCCATTTGGCCAAGTGCAAGGCGGCACATCCTCTGCGAGGTTGCGCCGCATCAGAAAACAAAAGTCCTCGGCCACAACTCAGTGACCTTGTTCAGTGACGGCCCTGGCCGCCGCGATCAGGCATTTGGTCAGTTCCGGTGAGGAGAATTTGGTCAGCACCGCGTTGGCCCCGGCCAGTCGGGCCTTCTCGCTGTTCATCGCGCTGTCCAGCGAGGTGTGCAGCAACACATAGAGGTGCGAGAAGTCGGGGGTTTCGCGCAGTGTGCGGGTGAGGGCATAACCGTCCATTTCCGACATTTCGATGTCCGAGACGATCAGGTTAATTTGCTGGGCGGTACCTTGCAGGTCCAGCAGGCAGTCGATGGCTTCCTTGGCGCTGCGAGCAGTGTGGCATTGCAGGCCGAGGTTGCGCAGGGTGTGTACCGATTGTTGCAGGGCGACCTGGCTGTCATCGACCACCAGGATTCGCGCGTTGCCAAGGACTTCGGCGTCTTCCATGCTCAACTCGGTCGGGGCCGTTTCGATCTGCGCCGGAGCGATGCCGTGGATGACCTTTTCGATGTCCAGCACTTGCACCAGCGTGCCGTCGACCGAGGTCACGCCGGTGATGTACGAGCGCACGCCACCGGAGCCGAAGGGCGGTGGACGGATGTCGGTAGTCAGGCAATGGACGATCTTGCTCACCGCCTGAACGTGCAGGCCCTGCTTGGAGCGGCTGACGTCGGTGACGATCAGGCAGCCACCGTTCGGGTCTTCCAGCGGTCGCTCGCCGATGGCGCGGCTCAGGTCGATCACCGACAGCGATGCGCCACGCAGGGTGGCGATGCCTTTGACGTGGGGGTGCGACTCCGGCAGCTTGGTCAGCGGCGGGCAGGGGATGATTTCGCTGACTTTCAGCAGGTTGATCGCCATCAGCTTGCCGCTGCGCAAGGTAAACAGCAGAAGCGAAAGTGAATCTGCGCGGGCTTTGTTGGAAGACATAAAAACCTTCTGTGGAAAAAGGTGATGGGCGATTGTGAAGATCGCCAACAGCTATCGATGCCGGGTTATCGACTTGTCGGGGGCAGGCTTTAGTGCCAATAAATGTTGGGTAGATCAAAAGATCGCAGCCTCGCTTCGCTCGACAGCTCCTACAAGGGATTGGCGTGCCGCCGAAGGCTGCGATATTGGCTTATTTCATACCCAACCGCTTGGCCATCCGTCCAAGGTTCGCCCGATCCAGACCCAGCTCCCGCGCCGCGCTGGCCCAGTTATTCTGGTGCCGTTGCAGGCAAGCGCTGATCAGTTGGCGCTGATAATGCTCGGTGGCCTCACGCAAATCCCCTGAAATCAATGCAGCCGTCGGCGCAGCAACCAGCGGTTCTGGCGCGGGTTCAACGCTGCCATTGGGCAAGTCCAGATCCGCGGCGCTCAAGCTGAGAATCTTTGGCCGTTGCTTGCAGTTGCCCAGCGCCTTCAACGCACTGCGGCCAATCAAGTGCTCCAGCTCTCGCACGTTCCCTGGCCAGTCATACGCCAACAATGCCGCTTGCGCATCGCTGGTCAGGCGCAGGCTGTTGAGGCCCATGCGTGAGCGGTTTTGCTCCAGGAAGAAGCCGCTGAGCAACAGCACATCCCGACCGCGATCGCGCAGTGCGGGCACCAGCAGCGGGTAAACGCTCAAGCGATGATAGAAGTCGGCACGGTAGCGACCGCTGCGCACTTCTTCGGCCAGGTCACGGTTGGTCGCGGCGATCAATCGCACGTCGACCTGATGTTCCTGGTCCGACCCCAGCCGCTGTAACTGCCCGCTCTGCAGCACTCGCAGCAATTTGGCCTGCACCGTCAGCGACAGTTCGCCGACTTCATCGAGGAACAACGTACCGCCATTGGCCAGCTCGAACTTGCCGCGCCGATCATTCGTCGCGCCGGTGAAAGCCCCGCGCACATGGCCGAACAATTCGCTCTCCACCAGCGTGTCTGGCAGGGCGGCGCAATTGAGGCTGATGATGGGTTTATCGGCCCGTGGGGACGCTGCGTGGATAGCCTGGGCCACCAGCTCTTTGCCAACTCCGGTTTCGCCGGTGATCAGCACCGTCAGGTCGCTGCCGCCCACCAGGCTGATCTCTTCCACCAGTCGTTTGTAAGTCTTGCTCTGGCCGATCATTTCGCGGTTCTGCTGGCCGCTGGCCTGACGGTAAACCTCGGCGCGCTGATGTTCGTCCTCGACGCGGTTGGCCAGCCGTTCGATGCGCTCGGCGGCGTTGACTGTGGCGGCGGCGAGGCTGGCGAAGGCTTGCAGGGCGTCCAGTTCGATCGGCTCGAAACGTTCAGGGTCGAGCGCGTCGAGGGTCAGCAAACCCCACGGGCGCTCGTCGATAAACAGCGGGCAGCCCATGCAGTCGTGGACTTCCAGATGATCGTGAAGACCATCGACCAGGCCGTCATAAGGATCGGGCAAATCGCTGTCGGCGGCGAAGCGAGTCGGGCCGGGGCTGCTGAGCAGCGCTTCGAAGCGCGGGTGTTCGCTGACCTTGAAACGTCGGCCGAGGGTGTCGGTGCTCAACCCGTCCACCGCCAGCGGCACCAGCCATTCGCCATCGAGTCGCAGCAGGGCCGCGGCGTCGCAAGGGAGCAGGGCGCGCATGGCTTCGAGCAGGCGCCGGTAGCGCTCGCCTTCGGGCAGTTCGCGGGACAGGTCGGAGACCAGGGGCAGCAACGTCGTGAGCAGTAATTTTGCAGTCATAATGACTCCGTGTAGTCGGTGTGACTATAAAACGTCGCGTGTCGATATGACTACTATGTTTTTAACTTACTGATTTATAAGGTTTTAATTGTTGGCATGGAAACTGATACGTAAAGGTTATTCATATAAAGCCCAGGGGTTGCTCTTATGCTTAGCGTTCAAGACCGTGCCATCGTCAAGTCCACCGTGCCGTTGCTGGAAAGCGGCGGCGAAGCGTTGATCACTCACTTCTATCGCATGATGCTCTCCGAATACCCGGAAGTCCGCCCGCTGTTCAACCAGGCCCACCAGGCCAGCGGCGATCAGCCTCGCGCCCTGGCCAACGGTGTATTGATGTATGCGCGGCACATCGACCAGCTCGATCAGTTGGGCGATCTGGTGGCCAAGATCATTAACAAACACGTGGCCCTGCAAATCCTCCCGGAACATTACCCGATCGTGGGTAGCTGCCTGTTGCGAGCGATCTCCGAAGTGCTGGGCGAAGAGATTGCCACGCCTGAAGTGATGAGCGCGTGGGGCGCGGCCTACGGTCAATTGGCCGAGATCCTGATTGGCGCCGAAGCCACCATCTACGACCAGAAAGCCCAGGCGCCGGGCGGCTGGCGTGGTGCGCGGGAGTTCATCGTGGTGGCCAAGGTCGAGGAGAGCGCGGAAATCATCTCGTTCTACTTCGAACCGGCGGACAAGGGGCCGATTCTCGCGGCAGAGCCTGGCCAGTACATCGGCATGAAACTGATCCTCGATGGCGAAGAAATTCGACGTAACTATTCGCTGTCGGCGCTGGCCAACAAGGGCCAGTACCGCATCAGCGTCAAGCGCGAAACCGGCGGCCGTGCTTCCAACCATTTGCACGATCAACTGCACGTCGGCGCGAGCATCCAGCTGTTCCCGCCAGCGGGCGATTTCACCCTGACCGCCAGCGATAAACCGCTGGTGCTGATCAGTGGCGGCGTCGGCATCACCCCGACGCTGGCGATGCTCGAAGCGGCGCTGGCGACCGAGCGGCCGGTGCACTTTATCCACTGTGCGCGCAACGGTAGCGTGCATGCTTTCCGTGACTGGATCGATGGCCTGGCCGAGCGTCATCCGCAGCTCAAGCGTTTTTATTGCTATGCCGAAGACGATGGCATCAGCCCGGCGGCGGACAAGGTTGGCCTGTTGAGCCAGGAACAACTTGGCGAGTGGTTGCCGGAACAGCGTGATGTGGATGCGTACTTCCTGGGGCCTAAAGGCTTCATGGCGGCGATCAAGCGTCACCTCAAGGCTTTGGGTGTACCGGAGAAGCAGAGCCGTTACGAGTTCTTCGGGCCGGCTGCCGCGCTGGAATAACGCTCTGGGCGGTTCCTGAGGGCCGGGTCAGTGTTTCGCTTGTTCGCGAAGCACCGACCCGGCCTTTTTTACATTTGGCGAGCACCCGACCAGAGGCCGGGTATGACGCTGCCTACCTGATTGACGGAAAATACATAAAAGTCCAGTATGGAATTCTAAGTACAAAAAGGTTTCCCCCGTTTCAGCTTTTTCTTCTGTCTTGCCAAACCAACAACAACCCGCGAGAGAACGAATATGAAGAAATTCCCCCTCATCACCGGTCTGGCCCTGAGCCTGTTGGCGTGCAGTAGCTTGTTTGCCGCCGAGAAAGACCTGCGTATCGGTATCGAAGCGGCTTATCCGCCGTTCGCGTCCAAAACCGACAAAGGCGAGATTGTCGGCTTCGACTACGACATCGGCAATGCCCTGTGCGCGCAGATGAAGGTCAAGTGTGTGTGGGTCGAAGGCGAGTTCGACGGTCTGATTCCTTCCCTGAAGGTGAAGAAAATCGACATGGCGCTGTCGTCCATGACCATTAACGAAGACCGTAAGAAGTCGGTGGACTTCACCCACAAGTACTACTTCACCTCATCGCGTCTGGTGATGAAGGACGGCGCGGTAGTGGATGATCAGTACGCCAGCCTCAAGGGCAAGAACATCGGCGTGCAGCGCGCAACCACCACTGACCGTTACGCTACCGAGGTCTTTGAACCCAAGGGCATCAACGTCAAGCGTTACGGCAACAACGAAGAAATCTACATGGACCTGGCAGCCGGTCGCCTTGATGCGATTTTTGCCGACACCATTCCACTGAATGACTTTCTGTCGATGCCGCGTGGCAAGGGCTATGCGTTTGTCGGGCCGGAATTGAAAGACCCGAAATACGTGGGTGAGGGCGCCGGGATTGCCGTGCGCAAGGGGAATACGCAGTTGGTGGCGGATCTGAACAAGGCGATCGACGAGATTCGCGCCAATGGCGAGTATCAGAAGATTTCGCAGAAGTATTTCAAGTCGGATATTTACGGCGATTGATTAATCGCTTTCGCGAGCAAGCCCGCTCCCACAGTTGATCGAGTTCTTCCTGAAGAAATGCGATTGAATGTGGGAGCGGGCTTGCTCGCGAAGGGGCCCCGCCAGACAGCCAAAATCCCAGGGCCTAACCCTTCAATTCCTTCAAATGCTTGTACACCGTCGCCCGGCCCATGTTCAGCACATTGGCCACATAGTTGGAGGCGCTTTTGCCTTTGAAGGCGCCTTCGGCGTGCAGCGCCAGCACCAGTTCGCGTTTGTGATCGCGGGTCAGCACGTTCAGGCTCAGCTGACGCTCGCGCAACCAGGCGTGCAGAAAGGTGTTGATCCGTTCCTGCCAGTCATCGCGAAACAGTGAGTCCGGTTGCGGGATCAGCTTGGTTGGCGACAGGAACAAATCCAGCGCCGCTTTCGCGTTCTCGAACAGCGAGATATTCAGGTTGATGCACAGCACCGCCAGCGGACGACCCTCGCTGTCGCGCAGCACGCTGCTGAGGCTGCGAATCTTCTGGCCGTCCCAGTTGAGCTTTTCGTACGGCCCGATGTTTCGTTCGCTGACGTCTTCGCTGAGCATGTCTTCCAGCGACGAGTCGTCGCCGATTTCCCGTTTGGACAGGTTGTTGGCGATGTAATCGACCTTTTGCGTACGCAGGTCGTGCAGCACCACCTCGGCATGAGGGAAGAACAACGTGGCGATGGCATCGGCAATCGCGCGGAAGTTGTCCATGGACGTAGCGTCCAGTGCCGAGTTTTTTTCAGGTGCGTTCATACAGTGGAACTCCAGGCAGCGTCAGTGCCCCGTTAAAAATGGGCACTGGAAGTTTGCCGCAATCGTGTGGACACGTCACCTGACGGGCAGGATCAGCTCAGGCGGGCGGGGGAGAGCATCTCGGCGTCCAGGCCGAAACGGGTGAGCTGCTCGGGCAAGGCTTCACCGCGTACCAGTGCAGCGCTGGCCTGACCCATGGCCGGCGACGTCTGGATGCCGTAGCCGCCTTGCGCCGCGACCCAGAATAGTCCTGGCACCTGCTGATCGAAGCCGGACAGCAAATCCCCGTCGCGCACGAAACTGCGCAGGCCGGCCCAGGTGCGGGTCGGACGGCGAATGGTCAGGGTCGTGGCTTCTTCGATCTGGTAGATGCCCATGGCGATGTCCAGTTCTTCGGGCTGCACGTCGTGCGGTTCTACCGGGTCGGCGTTGGCCGGTGAGCCGAGGAACATGCCAGCGTCGGGCTTCATATAGAAGGATTCATCGAGGCTGACCAGCATTGGCCAGTCGTGGATATCCAGGCCCTCGGGGCCGGCAAAGATAAAGGCTGCCCGGCGCTTGGGCTGCACGCCCAGAGGTCGGGCGCCGGCCAGTTCGCCAATCTTGTCGGCCCAGGCACCGGCGGCGTTGATGATGATCGGGGCGCTGAAAGTCTGAGTGTTGGTTTGAACCTGCCATTGCCCTTCGACATCACGGCTCAGGCTCAACACTTCGCTGTCGGTATGAACTTCACCTTTATTGCGCCGGATACCGCGCAAATAGCCCTGATGCAGGGCGTCGGTATCGATGTCGCTGGCAGTCGGGTCGTAGATTGCGCCATGGACTTTTTCCCGACGCAGGATTGGCAGGCGCGCACAGGCTTCGTCGGCGCTCAGCTGTTGCATTTCTGGCACCGTGGCTTTGGCGCTCAGGTATTGATTGCTCAGCTCGGCTGGATCGCCGGTGAAGTCGACGGTCATCTCGCCGCGCGGGGTCAGCAATGGGTGTTCGCAGAAACCGGGCGGTGGAGCGTCGAAGAAGTCGCGGCTGGCCTGAGTCAATGCCCGAACCTGCGGTGTACCGTAGGCGGCGGTGAACAGCGCTGCCGAGCGTCCGGTGGAGTGATAGGCCGGATGGGATTCGCGTTCGAGCACAATCACCCGCCCGTGCTGCGACAGCCAGAAACCGGTGGAAGCGCCGGCAATCCCGCCGCCGATGATGATGAAATCTGCCTGGCTCATGAACGTCTCCTGTGGGGCGCAAATGCCGAAATTGTGGAATTCCCCTGTAGGAGCTGACGAGTGAAACGAGGCTGCGATCTTTTGACTTTGCTTTTTAAAGGCAAGATCAAAAGATCGCAGCCTTCGGCAGCTCCTACAGGTTTGTGGTGTTAGTGCTGTAGGCGATAGAGGGCATTGGCCAGTGCGATGTCTTCCAGGCCCAGGCCGATGGAGCGGAAGAACACCGGGCGGTCGTAGTCGGGGCGCTGGACTTTTTCGCTGAGCAAGTCGGGCAGGTCGCCGACAATCGAACGCTTGTCCCAGCCATGCTGCTCACCGGCGATCAGCATTTCGCCGGCCGAGCCCGGAGTGGTTTGACGATAGTCACAGAACACCTGCATGTCATTGAGGCTTTGTGGAGGCACTTCATGGGCGCGTGGGGCGTTGGTGCTGATGGAGGTGATCAGCGCCGGTTTGCTCAAAATTGACGGGTCGATCACCGGGCCGGCGGATGAGGTGCAAAGCATGATCACGTCCGCGTCCTGAATCGCGGCTTCGCAACTGTCGACGAGGGTCAGCCGTGGATCGAGGCTTTTAAGCTGTGCCAGCGCTTCGGGATTCTTGCCGTTCAGGCTTGGGGAATAAAGGCTGATGCTTTGCCAGTCCCGCAGGCCCTTGACGTAGTGCAGGTGCGCCTGGGCCACGTTACCGCTGCCGATAATTGCCAGTCGACGGGCCTTCAATGGAGCAAGGGCATCGACCGCCACCGCCGTCGTCGCGGCGGTGCGAGCCGTGGTCAATTCACCGGCATCGCAGAGCAGCAGCGGCTGGCCGGTCTGCATCGACATCAGCAGCGTCCAGGCGGTCACCAACGGGCCCTGTTCGCGCACGATGTAGGGAGACGTCTTGACGCCATAGACCCCGTCTTCGGCCAGCACACCCAGGTAGTTGATGAAGTCCCCGGCACCCTGCGGGAATTCCACCAGCTGTTGCGCCGGCTGCACGGCTTGCCCGGCGGCCAGGTCGCGGAACAGCTTGCGCAGGATCTGCGGCACGTCAACGTGTGCCAGCAGTTCGCGGGCTTGAGGTTGGGTGATCACGTAAGGCGTGCTGGGCATGGTCGGCTCCGGGCGCTGAAAGTAAACTAATTTGTCCATTATGGACTTTTAGTTGTCTCTAGCAAGTCCTGTTGAAAAAAGCCGGACGAAAAAAAAGCGCAGTCCGTTGCCGGCTGCGCCTCTTTCTGAAAGGCCCGAGTTACGGGCGCTTGCGCTCAACCGCCCGCAGCAGATGCGTCGGTGGCGTTTCACAACTGATCTTGCGACCCAGCAACGCCTCGATGGACGGTAGCTGGTAGGAGTCGTCTTCACCGGCAAAACTGATGGACACGCCATCCGCGCCGGCACGGCCGGTACGACCGATGCGGTGCACGTAGTCGTCCGGGACTTCCGGCAGGGTGAAGTTGATCACGTGGCTGATGCCGTCAATGTGAATGCCGCGACCGGCCACATCGGTGGCCACCAGCACGCGGATCTTGCCTTCGCGGAAACCTTCCAGGGTCTTGATGCGCTTGTGCTGCGGCACATCGCCCGACAGTTGCGCCGCATTGACGCCATCACGTACCAGGCGTTCTTCGATGCGCCGCACTTCGTCCTTGCGGTTGGCGAAGACCATGACCCGTTCCCAGCCGTTATCGTTGACCAGGTTGTAGAGCAGTTTGTATTTGTCGGCACCGGCCACCGCATAGATGTGTTGCTCGACGTTTTCGCTGGCCACGTTCTGCGCTTCGATCTCGACGATCGACGGGTCGGTGGTCCATTGCTTGGCGAGGTTCATCACGTCTTCGGTGAAGGTCGCGGAGAACAGCAGCGTCTGGCGCTCGTTCTTCGGCGGAGTCTGGCGAATGATCTGACGCACTTGCGGGATGAAACCCATGTCGAGCATCCGGTCGGCTTCGTCCAGCACCATCACTTCGACCATGTCCAGATGCACGTCGCCGCGCTGGTTGAAGTCGAGCAAACGGCCCGGAGTGGCCACGAGGATGTCGCAGTGACGGGCTTCGAGGTGCTTGAGTTGCTTGTCGAAGTCCATGCCGCCGACAAATGTCATGACGTTAAGGCCGGTGTACTTGGTCAGGTCGGCTGCGTCCTTGGCGATCTGTACCACCAGTTCCCGGGTCGGGGCGATGATCAGTGCTCGCGGTTCACCCATGTAGCGCTCTTTGGGCGGCGGGGTTTGCAGCAGCTGAGTGATGATCGAAATCAGGAACGCGGCGGTTTTGCCAGTGCCGGTCTGGGCGCGACCGATGGCGTCTTTGCCCGCGAGGGTGAAGCCAAGCACCTGTGCCTGGATCGGCGTGCAATAGGGGAAGCCCAGGTCCTGAATTGCGTGCATCAGTTCGGGGGCGAGTTTGAAATCGTGGAAGCGGGTTTTGCCTTCCTGGGGCTCTACGACGAAGTCTTCGAGTTTCCAGGGAATAACCGGCGCTTTTGGCTTGGGTTCGCGACGCGGTTTTGCCGGTTTCGGGGCTTCGCTGCGCGGCTGCTCAGAGGCGATGGGCTCGGCTGTGGGGGCGGTCGGTGTGGTCACCGGCTCGTGCTTCGGTGCCGCTACGGTTGCGGTCCGGCCAGGCTGATTACCGTCGGTGCGGTGGCTGGGGGTATGAGAAGGAGCGCTGGAGACTGGCGCGAGCTGCTCAGTCTCGCTTTTACCGAACATTTTCTTGAGTGCTTTGAGCACGGTCATCTCATCAATTGGTTAAGGAATATACGCCGGCCAGTGTAATGCAAGAATCGGACGCGGCGTAGTGGGATGGATCAATGGGTAGCTTTTAGCGCAAACGCCCTGCAAGCCAGACGCCGATGTCGCGAATTTCTTCGGGTAACACTTCGTGGCCCATTGGGTATTCCTGCCATGTCACGGTGACACCATGTTGCTTTAAATACTCGTAGGCGGTCCGGCCCATGGAGTTTTGTACAACGTCATCGTACTGGCCGTGCAACGACAGCACCGGAATGCGTTGCTGGCTGGCGGAAAGCTGCAGTTCATCGCTGAAGGTCGGGGCATAAGTGGAGAGGGCAAGTACGCCGCCCAAGGGTCCCTGCCATTTCAGAAAGGCTGTGTGCAATACCACGGCACCACCTTGGGAAAAACCGGCGAGAAAGATGCGCGAGGCGTCTATTCCGCCGGCCTTCTGCTCTTCGATCAAATCAACGACCCGTTGCGCGGATGCCTCCAGCTGCTCGCGGCTGATCGCCCGCGCCGGGCTCATTGCCAATATGTCGTACCAGCTTGGCATCTCATAGCCGCCATTAATGGTGACGGCGCGAGTCGGGGCCTGGGGTAAAACGAAACGGGTGCTGAGCAGGTTTTCCTGTAACGCTTCTGCTACCGGCAAAAAGTCGTAGCGGTCGGCACCCAGCCCGTGCAGCCAGATGACGCAGGCGTCTGCGGGCTTGACGGGTTGAAGAATCAGGGGCTCGGTCATGTCTGCTCCATTGTTGTGCGTGCGCTCTCATTAAGTGCGAGGTGCGAGTGCGCAATAGGTTGATCAGTTAAGAAGATGTCGCAAGGTTGAAAGTTTTGCTATTGACCTTGCGCTGAATCGCTTTAGCGAGCGGTCTGGTACGGGCTTTGCTATGGGGAAGCCTGTGCAACCATTCTCATACCTGGCGGTAACACTATCAGTGTATGGCTGGTGATGGGATAGCAAAGAATCCGGTGATGGATGTTCGCCAGTGGCCGCTACGGGCTTCGCGAACGTGAAAGGGCTACAGCCCGTTCGGCCGATTGGTGAGAAGTGAGTTATCCATGATGTGGATTTTCTCCTACTAGACTCATAGCGACGGTCCTTACGTCGGTTGACCCTAAAAAAAGCCAACACGGGTCAGCAACGCCTCAAAAGGGTGCGACAGGGCTCAAGCTCCGACACAACAAGAGCAAAACTGGAGGTTTGAATGAAGATGTTGAAATCCACCCTGGCCATCGTGACTGCAGCCGCAGTACTCGGTGTCAGTGGGTTCGCTCAGGCGGGTGCAACCCTGGATGCAGTGCAGAAGAAAGGTTTCGTACAGTGCGGCGTAAGTGATGGTCTGCCGGGCTTCTCGGTTCCGGACTCTACCGGCAAGATCGTTGGTATCGATGCTGACTTCTGCCGCGCTGTGGCCGCTGCCGTATTCGGCGACGCGACCAAGGTCAAATTCAGCCAGTTGAATGCCAAGGAGCGTTTCACTGCTCTGCAATCCGGCGAAATCGACGTGCTGTCGCGCAACTCCACCATGACCAGCTCTCGTGACGCGGGCATGGGCTTGAAGTTTCCAGGCTTCATCACCTACTACGACGGCATCGGCTTCCTGGCTAACAACAAGCTGGGCGTGAAAAGTGCCAAGGAACTGGACGGTGCAACCATCTGCATCCAGGCCGGTACCACCACTGAGCTGAACGTCTCCGACTACTTCCGCGCCAATGGCCTGAAATACACCCCGATCACTTTCGACACCTCCGATGAAAGCGCCAAGTCGCTGGAATCCGGTCGTTGCGACGTGCTGACCTCCGACAAGTCCCAGCTGTTCGCCCAGCGCAGCAAGCTGGCTTCGCCGAAGGACTACGTGGTTCTGCCGGAAACCATTTCCAAGGAGCCCCTGGGCCCGGTCGTGCGTAATGGCGATGACGAGTGGCTGGCCATCGTGCGTTGGACTGGCTACGCCCTGCTCAATGCTGAAGAAGCAGGCGTGACTTCGAAGAACGTCGAAGCCGAAGCCAAGTCCACCAAGAACCCTGACGTCGCTCGTATGCTGGGCGCTGACGGTGAATACGGTAAAGACCTGAAACTGCCGAAAGACTGGGTCGTGAAGATCGTCAAGCAAGTCGGCAACTATGGCGAGATGTTCGAGCGCAACCTCGGCAAGGATACTCCGCTGCAAATCGACCGCGGCCTGAACGCGCTGTGGAACGCTGGCGGCATTCAATACGCACCACCAGTGCGCTGATGGTTCTATCACCCGGTGGGCCAACCACCGGGTGATGTTCTGTTCCATTATTTCCGGGGCACTTCATGCAAAATTCAATCGGCGCACCTAAGCAGAGGCTCAGCCTCAGCGATCCACGAGTGCGTGCGTGGCTGTTTCAGATCATCACGGTTGTCGCCGTGGTCGGGATGGGTTGGTACCTGTTCGACAACACGCAAACCAACCTTCAGCACCGGGGCATTACCTCGGGTTTCGACTTTCTTGAGCGCAGTGCCGGTTTCGGCATCGCTCAGCACCTGATCGACTACACCGAATCGGACAGCTATGCCCGTGTGTTCGTCATCGGTTTGCTCAACACCCTGCTGGTCACCTTTATCGGTGTAATCCTGGCGACGATCCTCGGTTTCATCGTCGGTGTGGCACGGCTGTCTAAGAACTGGATCATTGCCAAGCTGGCGACGGTGTATGTAGAGGTCTTCCGTAACATTCCGCCGTTGCTGCAAATCCTGTTCTGGTACTTCGCCGTGTTCCTGACCATGCCGGGGCCACGCAACAGCCATAACTTCGGCGACACCTTCTTCGTCAGCAGCCGCGGCCTGAACATGCCCGCAGCGTTGGCGGCAGACGGTTTCTGGCCATTTGTGGCGAGCATCGTCGTGGCTATCGTCGCGATCGTGCTGATGAGCCGCTGGGCGACCAAACGTTTCGAAGCGACCGGCGTACCGTTCCATAAATTCTGGGCAGGCCTGGCGCTGTTCCTGCTGATCCCTGCGCTGTGTGCCTTGATCTTCGGCGCGCCACTGCACTGGGAAATGCCGGAGCTCAAGGGCTTCAACTTCGTCGGTGGCTGGGTGCTGATCCCGGAACTGCTGGCGCTGACCCTGGCCCTGACGGTGTACACCGCAGCGTTCATCGCCGAAATCGTGCGTTCGGGTATCAAGTCGGTCAGCCACGGCCAGACCGAAGCGGCCCACTCGTTGGGATTGCGCAACGGTCCGACCCTGCGCAAGGTGATCATCCCGCAAGCCCTGCGCGTGATCATTCCACCGCTGACCAGCCAATACCTGAACCTGGCGAAAAACTCCTCGCTGGCGGCCGGTATCGGTTATCCGGAGATGGTGTCGTTGTTTGCCGGTACGGTGCTGAACCAGACCGGGCAGGCGATCGAAGTCATTGCCATCACCATGAGCGTGTACCTGGCGATCAGTATCAGCATTTCCCTGCTGATGAACTGGTACAACAAGCGCATTGCGCTGATCGAGCGGTAAGGAAAAGCGCATGACGACTCATACTTTCAAACCCGATATGCCACCACCGAGCAGCAGCATCGGTGTCGTGGCGTGGATGCGGGCGCACATGTTCTCCAGCTGGATCAACACCCTGCTGACACTGTTCGCGTTCTATCTGATTTACCTGATAGTTCCGCCTGTCGTGAGCTGGGCGATTCTCGATGCCAACTGGGTCGGCACTACTCGCGCCGATTGCACCAAGGACGGCGCCTGCTGGGTGTTCATCCAGCAGCGCTTCGGCCAGTTCATGTACGGTTACTACCCGACAGACCTGCGCTGGCGCGTAGACCTGACCGTGTGGCTGGCGGTGATTGGCGTGGCGCCGTTGTTCATCGCACGCGTTCCACACAAGGCAATCTACGGCCTGAGCTTTCTGGTGCTCTATCCGATCATTTCCTACGTCTTGTTGCACGGTGGATGGTTCGGTCTGACCGAAGTGGCGACCAGCCAGTGGGGCGGCCTGATGCTGACCCTGGTGATCGCTACCGTCGGTATCGTCGGCGCACTGCCGCTGGGTATCGTTCTTGCCCTGGGCCGGCGTTCGAACATGCCGGCGATTCGCGTGGTCTGCGTGACCTTCATCGAATTCTGGCGCGGCGTGCCGTTGATCACGGTGCTGTTCATGTCTTCGGTGATGTTGCCGTTGTTCCTGCCCGAAGGCATGAACTTCGACAAACTGCTGCGCGCGCTCATTGGTGTGATCCTGTTCCAGTCGGCCTACATCGCTGAAGTGGTGCGTGGCGGTCTGCAAGCGATCCCCAAAGGTCAGTACGAAGCGGCTGCAGCGATGGGCCTCGGATACTGGCGCAGCATGGGCCTGGTGATTCTGCCGCAAGCCCTGAAGCTGGTGATCCCTGGCATCGTCAATACCTTCATTGCGCTGTTTAAGGATACGAGCCTGGTGATCATCATCGGTCTGTTCGATCTGCTCAACAGCGTCAAGCAAGCCGCCGCCGACCCGAAATGGCTGGGCATGGCCACTGAAGGCTATGTGTTCGCGGCCCTGGTGTTCTGGATTTTCTGTTTTGGTATGTCGCGCTATTCCATGCATCTGGAACGCAAGCTCGACACTGGCCACAAGCGTTAGGAGTTCTGTAATGAGCGAAGCAATCAAAAAGCCTGTGAGCCCTGAAGGCATTATTCAGATGCAGGGCGTGAACAAGTGGTATGGCCAGTTCCACGTGTTGAAAGACATCAACCTGAACGTCAAGCAAGGCGAGCGTATCGTTTTGTGCGGCCCGTCGGGTTCCGGCAAATCCACCACCATCCGTTGCCTCAATCGTCTGGAAGAACACCAGCAGGGCCGCATCGTGGTCGATGGCGTGGAGCTGACCAACGACCTCAAGCAGATCGAAGCGATCCGCCGTGAAGTCGGCATGGTGTTCCAGCACTTCAACCTGTTCCCGCACTTGACCATCCTGCAGAACTGCACCCTGGCGCCAATGTGGGTACGCAAGATGCCCAAGCGCAAGGCCGAGGAAATCGCCATGCATTACCTGGAGCGCGTACGCATTCCGGAGCAGGCGCATAAATACCCGGGGCAACTGTCTGGCGGTCAGCAACAGCGTGTGGCGATTGCCCGTGCCCTGTGCATGAAACCAAAAATCATGCTGTTCGACGAACCGACTTCAGCACTTGACCCCGAGATGGTGAAAGAGGTTCTGGACACCATGATCGGCTTGGCCGAAGACGGCATGACCATGCTCTGCGTGACCCACGAAATGGGCTTCGCCCGTACCGTGGCCAACCGCGTGATCTTCATGGACAAGGGTGAAATCGTCGAACAGGCTGCGCCAAACGACTTCTTCGACAACCCGCAGAATGAGCGGACGAAGCTGTTCTTGAGCCAGATCCTGCATTGATTGGCGCTTGGCAGTGAAATAAACCCGGACAGTGTTCCGGGTTTATTTTTGTTCTGCGTATGGGGTCAGGAGGTGAGCTCTGCCTCCGGTTCCGGATGGCGAGCGGCCAATAGTTGTTTGAGGGCGGCACCTTCGTTCAAGACCTGAATTTCAGCCAGCAAATAGGGATGACGATCCAATAGCTGCATTAGTGTGAGTAACGGTTTTGGCGCAGGTAGCTCGCCTCGTTCATACCGCGAAAAAGCATTGTTCCCACCGCCGGACAGCAACTGCACTGCGTTTTTTTGCGTAAGGTGGAGTTTACGACGGATGCGCTTTATCTCGGAGCCGATCAGTTGCAAGCAGTCCTTGAGCAATTGATCGCCTGCTTCCGAATAACGGTCAGCGCTGTCGGTGTCATGATCGAATTCGATTTCCCCACAAACTCTGCATTCCCAGCCCGCAAGATTGTTAACAAATCGAGACATTTGTTTGTAATTGACGGAGAGGGTGCGCCCTTCAAAGTGCCCCATTCCATCGTGAGTACCGCAGTTGACGCATTGCTGCGTTCTCATACGTTTTTCTCCTTGAAGGAGACTACCGGATGTCCACCACCGGGGCGGTAAGACACTTTGATGTAAATCTCCATTCCATGAAATGTTGTGTGATAAACGTCTTGCCAGACCCGGTGGTCGACATAGGTGGTCATGGATTTGAAGAGCATTCGGCGTTCCAGTGCGCAGGTCGCCTGGATCATTTGGCAGAGGTTTAAGCCCATGTCATTGCCCGATTCCAGAGCCCGCCGGGTGAATGCCTTTCTGCCCAGCCTGACAATCTCCGCCTTGACCACTGCCAAGTCGTAGTGGGGGGTATTCTTTTCCATAAGAAGCCGCTTGCCCTGTCCCTAAAATTACCCTTAAAGGGTAATTTTGACTAATCGAAAATCCCGCTCCTTCTCCTGCCCTTTGAACGTAGGCGGTTGCCGTCCTACGCGTAGCTGACTAACATGTCAGAAAATTCATCCTATGATTGGATGAAAGGGCGAATTCAATGTCAGAAATTTCTCCACTCATAAAGCGGTCCTTGGTCGATCAGGCCCTGGATCAGTTGCGCTTGCGCATCACCGAAGGTGTATGGACGGTCGGCCAGCGTTTACCTACCGAACCCGAGCTGTCCGCCGAGTTGGGCATCAGTCGCAACACCGTGCGCGAAGCCATGCGTGTACTGGCGTTTTCCGGGTTGATCGAAATCCGTCAGGGCGACGGCAGCTATCTGCGGGCGGTGGTCGATCCGCTCGACACCATAAAGGCGTTGTCCCGCTGCTCCCACGAGCAAGCCCGGGAGACTCGGCACATTCTGGAAGTCGAGGCCATCGGCCTGGCTGCGTTGCGTCGGACCGACGAAGACCTGGTCGCATTGCGCGAGGCGTTGGACGTCAGTGGCAGTCACTACCACGGCGATCTCGACACGTATATCGCTTGCGATCTGGTGTTCCACCGCCGCTTGGTTGACGCCGCACACAACCCGACCCTCAGCGAGTTGTATCGCTATTTCTCCAGCGTCATCGGCGCGCAATTGCGCGAAACCCTGAACATTTCCCCCCGACGTCAAGAAGTGTTCGACCTCCATATCGAACTGCTCGAGGCCGTCGAGCAACGCGACCCGGAACGGGCAAAAGCCCTGTCGAGGCAGTTGATCAATGAACCTTGAAACCGAGAACCCCATGTCCACCCAGCAGGCCAGCAACAGCAGCATCATTGAGCGCAAGCGTACGGCGGAGCTCGAAGAGCTGTTGATCGACGCCGAGGCCGATGACGAACAGGTCCAGCAAACTCACCCGGTCCTTCAGCGGCCATGGCTGCTGTTGCTCGGCCTGATTCTGGTGGCGCTGAACCTGCGTCCGGCGTTGTCGAGCATGGCGCCGATGCTCAGCGAGATCTCGAAGACGCTGGGGCTCTCGGCTGCCCAGGCCGGGTTGCTGACGACCTTGCCGGTACTTTGCCTCGGTCTGTTCGCACCCTTGGCGCCCGTGCTGGCGCGACGTTTTGGTGCCGAACGGGTGGTGTTGGGGATTCTTCTGATGCTGGCTGGCGGGATCATGTTGCGCAGCTCGTTCGGCGAGGTCGGCCTGTTCGCCGGTAGCGTGATGGCCGGCGCCAGTATCGGGGTGATCGGCGTGCTGCTGCCTGGCATTGTTAAACGCGATTTCCCGAAACAGGCCGGCACCATGACCGGCGTCTACACCATGGCCCTGTGCCTGGGCGCGGCCATGGCGGCTGGGGCGACGGTGCCGTTGAGCGAACATTTCGACAAAAGCTGGGCCTTGGGTCTCGGTTTCTGGGTGGTTCCAGCGTTGGTCGCGGCGATTTTCTGGCTGCCGCAAGTCGGTCAGAAACACGGCGCACACCATGTTGCCTATCGGGTCCGAGGGCTGTTGCGTGATCCGCTGGCCTGGCAAGTGACCTTGTATATGGGCTTGCAATCGTCTTTGGCCTACATCGTGTTTGGCTGGCTGCCGTCGATTCTGATCGGCCGCGGCCTGACGCCAACCCAAGCCGGTCTGGTGCTGTCGGGTTCGGTGATTGTCCAGTTGATCAGCTCGCTGGCAGCCCCCTGGCTGGCGACCCGTGGCAAGGATCAGCGATTGGCGATCGTGATCGTCATGGCAATGACCCTCGGCGGTCTGTTCGGTTGCCTTTATGCACCGATCGATGGCCTGTGGGGCTGGGCGATCCTGCTGGGGTTGGGGCAGGGCGCCACGTTCAGCCTGGCGTTGACCCTGATCGTGCTGCGTTCGCGGGATGCCCATGTCGCGGCCAACCTGTCGAGCATGGCCCAGGGCTTCGGATACACCCTGGCGTCCATGGGGCCGTTCGCGGTTGGCGTGGTACATGACTGGACTGGCGGCTGGAGCGCCGTGGGCTGGATCTTCGGCGTTATCGGCCTCGGCGCGATCATCGCCGGCTTCGGTGCCGGGCGTTCGTTGTACGTTCAGGTGCAAAGCGAGAAAGTCTGACGTTTTGCGCACTGTCGGTATTCGGGCCACGAATGCCGATAGTGTTCCGCGCATTTGTTGACTATCGTGCAGGCAATCTATTGAAGCCACTTTGCAACCCCAGGGAGCCTGCCCATGAGTGAAGCCCACAACGCCTTGATCACCCGGTTCTACCAAGCCTTCCAGCGGCTCGATGCCGAGGCCATGAGCGCCTGCTACACCGACGACGTGGTGTTCAGTGATCCGGCGTTTGGCGAACTGCGCGGGCGCGACGCCGGCGACATGTGGCGCATGCTCACCACCCGGGCCAAGGACTTCTCCCTGACCTTCGATAACGTGCGCAGCGATGAACGCACCGGCAGTGCCCATTGGGTGGCGACCTACCTGTTCAGTCAGACTGGCAATACCGTGGTCAACGACATCCATGCGCGTTTCGTGTTTCGTGATGGCAAGATCTGCGAGCATCACGACCGCTTTGATCTGTGGCGCTGGTCGCGTCAGGCGCTGGGTTTCAAAGGGCTGTTGCTGGGTTGGACGCCAGTGGTGAGAAACGCCGTTCGTGCTCAAGCGTTGAAGGGCCTGAAGGCATTCCAGGCCAGTCGCTGATAAGATCGCGGCTTGTTTCCTACAAGCCTTGATCGTCACGTGAACACCTCAAGCGAATCTTCCGTCATTGCCGCCGAACCGCCGCTGCCCGTCAGCAAACCCTGGTTCGTCTACCTCGTTCGCGCGGCCAATGGTTCGCTCTACTGCGGGATCAGCGACGATCCCGTGCGCCGCTTCGCCACCCACCAAAGTGGCAAAGGTGCGCGCTTCTTCCTGTCCAGTCCGGCCGTGGCGCTGGTGTACACCGAAGTCTGTCGCGACAAAAGCGAAGCACTGCGCCAGGAACGCCTGATTAAAAAACTCAAGAAAAGCGCCAAGGAATGTCTGGTGGCGAGCGCGGCTGCGGGCTTATCAATCTGACTGATAAGTGCCCATCAGGCAGATGGGTAGGCTGCTTGTGGATTGCGCGCTAAGCTGCGGGCTCCTTATCCGAGCGGCGGAGCCGAGCATGTCCGAGTTGATTCTTCATCACTACCCGACGTCCCCTTTCGCCGAAAAGGCCCGGTTGCTGCTGGGCTTCAAGGGGCTGTCCTGGCGCTCGGTGAACATCTCGCCAGTGATGCCCAAGCCCGATTTGACGGCGCTGACCGGCGGCTATCGCAAGACGCCGGTATTGCAGATTGGCGCTGATATTTATTGCGACACCGCGTTGATGGCTCGTCGTCTGGAGCAGGAAAAAGCCTTGCCGGCGTTTTTTCCGGAAGGCCAGGAAATGATCACCGCGACCTTCGCTGCGTGGGCCGATTCGGTGGTGTTCCAGCATGCGGTCAGCCTGGTGTTCCAGCCTGCGTCGGTGGCGGTGCGCTTTGGCAAGTTGTCGCCGGAAGCGATCAAGGGGTTCCTGGCCGATCGCGCCGGTTTGTTCAGTGGTGGCAGCGCTACACGGTTGTCCGCCGAACAGGCTCGGCATCAGTGGCCAACGATCATGGCGCGTCTGGAGCAGCAGCTTCAGCGCGAACAGGGCGACTTCCTGTTTGGCGAGCCGTCGATTGCCGACTTTGCTCTGGCTCACCCGTTGTGGTTTCTCAAGGCGACGCATGTGACGTCACCATTGGTGGATGCTTATCCGGCTGTATCAGCCTGGTTTGGCCGGGTGATGGGCTTTGGTCATGGTGCGTTCAGCGAGATGACGGCCGAGGAAGCCTTGGCGATTGCCCGCAACGCCACACCGGCGGCGTTGCCGGATGAACAGTTCGATGAGCCGAACGGGTTCGAGGTTGGCCAGCAAGTGGTGATCGCCGCGACTGATTACGGTGTTGATCCGGTGGCGGGTGAGTTGTTGTTTGCGGGTAGCGAAGAGCTGATTTTGCGTCGCGAAGACGAGCGGGCCGGCGTGGTGCATGTGCACTTTCCGCGGTTCGGGTTTCGTATCGAAGCGCGCTGATATTCTCTGACATGCTTTGGCGATAGGGAAACCGCCAAGATCGCAGCCTTCGGCAGCTCCTACATTGGGATGTCGTACACCCTGTAGGAGCTGCCGAAGGCTGCGATCTTTTGATCTTAAGGGTTATTCCAGCGCCGCAAGAACCTTGTCCGGGTCATACCCGCGTATCAACGTGCCGTTCACATCGATCAGCGGAATCCCGCGTCCTCCGAGCGCCTCATAGGCCTTCGCCAAGGCATCTTTCTCGATATCGAATTCCTTGTATGGAATGCCCTTCTGGTCGAGAAAACGTCGGGTCAGCTTGCAGTAGCCACACCATTCAGTGGCGTAGAGCACGACGTTGGCCTTGGCCTGGGTCTGCTCGGACGCCACTTGCGAGGGGTGAAACACCCGCTCGATCTTGCCCCAGTTCTGGTAAACAACGACCACCAGCAGAATCAGCAGGCATTTCTTCAATACGCCGCCGAGCATCAGTTGCGTCGCTTGAGCTGGTCGGTCAATTGGGTCGGCAGGCCTTTGATGATCAGCGTACCGGCTTCTTCGTCGTATTCGATCTTCGAGCCCAGCAGGTGCGCTTCGAAGCTGATGGACAAGCCCTCGGCACGGCCGGTGAAGCGGCGGAACTGGTTCAGGGTGCGCTTATCCGCAGGGATCTCAGGCGACAGGCCATAGTCTTTGTTGCGGATGTGATCGTAGAAAGCTTTCGGGCGTTCTTCGTCGATCAGCCCGGACAACTCTTCCAGGCCCATGGGCTCGCCCATTTTTGCCTGGCTGCTGGCGTAATCCACCAGGGTCTTGGTCTTCTCGCGCGCGGATTCTTCCGGCAGGTCTTCGCTTTCGACGAAGTCACTGAAGGCCTTGAGCAGGGTGCGGGTTTCGCCGGGGCCATCGACGCCTTCCTGGCAGCCGATGAAGTCGCGGAAGTACTCCGAAACCTTTTTGCCATTCTTGCCTTTGATGAACGAGATGTACTGCTTGGACTGTTTGTTGTTCTGCCACTCGGAGACGTTGATCCGCGCCGCCAGGTGCAACTGGCCAAGGTCCAGATGTCGCGAAGGGGTCACGTCCAGCTGATCGGTCACTGCCACGCCTTCACTGTGGTGCAGCAGGGCGATGGCGAGGTAATCGGTCATGCCTTGCTGGTAATGCGCAAACAGCACGTGCCCGCCCACAGAGAGGTTCGACTCTTCCATCAGCTTTTGCAGATGTTCCACTGCCACCCGGCTGAAGGCTGTGAAGTCCTTACCGCCGTCGAGGTATTCCTTCAGCCAGCCGCTGAACGGATGCGCCCCGGACTCGGCATGGAAGAAACCCCAGGCCTTGCCTTGTTTGGCGTTGTAGCTCTCGTTGAGGTCGGCAAGCATGTACTCGATGGCGCTGGACTCGGCCAGTTCGGAATCGCGGGCATGAAGCACTGCAGGTGTGCCGTCGGGTTTTTTGTCGATCAGGTGGACGATGCAATGACGGATCGGCATGGGCTTCTCGGCTGATTGAAGAGAGGAGGGCGTGCTCCCCCGAAAAAGCGCCCAGTGTACCGCAATCTCTGGTTTTGGCGTTGTAACCATGCCATAGCGCGCCCCCCGTAGGAGCTGCCGAAGGCTGCGATCTTTTGATCTTGTTTTTGAAAATCAAAGTCAAAAAATCGCAGCCTTCGGCAGCTCCTACAGGGGGAGATGGGGGAATTCCGGGTCATGGGGAGGCCCTTATGCAGTTTTTTACCGATTTAGAGCAATAAAGCTGACCAAATGGGTAGCTAGAGGCGGATATTTCCCCGTCTCTGTGCTAGTTTTGCCCGGTCTTACGCGAAGTCACTGCGTTAAGCGTGCATTCAGCATTTGTCAGGTCGAACCAAACCCTGATTTCGGTATCTATAACCCCGACTCGTCGAGGTTATGCCGAGGGTGCCAGATCCAGAAGATCGGGCTCGATGGCTGACACTGCACTCTGCAATCCATATGAATTTGATAGGGAAGGAACACTACAATGGCTCTTACTAAAGACCAACTGATCGCCGACATCGCTGAAGCTATCGACGCGCCAAAAACCACCGCGCGTAACGCTCTGGACCAACTGGGCCAAATCGTTGCTGATCAGCTGGAAAACGGCGGCGAAATCACCCTGCCAGGTATCGGCAAGCTGAAAGTGACTGAGCGTCCTGCCCGTACCGGCCGCAACCCTTCGACTGGCGCTGCCATCGAAATCGCTGCCAAGAAAGTGATCAAGCTGGTTGTGGCCAAAGGCCTGACCGACGCTGTTAACAAGTAAGACTTGTTAGAAAAAACCGTGCTCCGGAGTAATCCGGGCACGGTTTTTTTGTGCCATAAATTCTTCAAACACCGCAGATCTTTGTGGGAGCGGCGGTGCGACGATTCGACTTGCCCGCGATGGCGGCGTGTCAGTCGCCTTCTTTGACGCCTGACACACTGCTTTCGCGGGCAAGCCCGCTCCCACAGGGATTTCAGCGCTCAGAAATTTGGCTTGTGAGCAATTACTCAGCTTTTGCGCGTCCAGCGTTCGCGCCAGACCTGCTGCTCGGATTTGGTCTGGAAGGTCCAGGCGACGAAGCGGCTTTGCTTCTGCCCCTGAGACATTTCCACGACCTGGCTTTCCAATACACCGGCCTTTTTCAGTGCCGTCTGGATCGCAGGCAGGTTTGAGGCTTTCGAGACCAGGGTGCTGAACCAAAGCACTTTGTGTTGAAAATGCGCACTCTCGGCGATCAGTTGCGTCACAAACCGTGCTTCGCCGCCTTCACACCACAGTTCGGCCGATTGACCGCCAAAGTTCAGCACTGGCAGTTTGCGTTTCGGGTCGGCGCGGCCCAGTGCGCGCCATTTACGCTCGCTGCCCTTGGTTGCCTCGTCCATCGAGGCGTGGAACGGCGGGTTGCACATGGTCAGGTCAAAGCGTTCGCCGGGCTCGAGCAGGCCCAACAGAATGTGCTTGGGATTGCTTTGCTGGCGCAGCTGGATGGCTTTGTTCAGCCCGTTGGATTGCACGATGGCTTTGGCGGCGGCCACGGCCGTCGGGTCGATTTCCGAGCCGAGGAAGTGCCAGCGATAGTCGCTGTAGCCAATCAACGGATAGACGCAGTTGGCACCCATGCCGATATCAAGCACCTTGACCGGCGCACCGCGAGGAATCTCGCCGTCGTTGACGCTGGCCAGCAGGTCAGCCAGGAAGTGCACGTAGTCAGCACGACCCGGCACCGGTGGGCACAGGTAATCGGCCGGGATGTCCCAATGGGCGATGCCGTAGAACGATTTGAGCAGCGCCCGGTTGAACACCCGAACCGCGTCCGGGCTGGCGAAGTCGATGCTTTCCTTGCCATACGGATTGATGATCACGAACTTCGCCAGCTCCGGCGTGGTCTTGATCAGCGCCGGGAAGTCGTAACGACCCTGATGGCGATTGCGCGGGTGCAGGCTAGCCTTCTCGCGGGGTTCCACGGCTTTGGCCGGGGTAGCGGAGTCAGGCTTCTTGCGCGCAGGTCTTGGTGTGCGGGGGGCGTTCATGGGCGTTGTCGATTCGGGTATGGCTAAAAGTGGCGGGTATTGTCCCACATCCAGTGTAGGAGTGGTGTCGATCGCCCATCGTGCTGGTCACACTGATCAAATGTGGGAGCGGGCTTGCTCGCGAAAGCGGTGTGTCAGGCGACTTGAATGTTGGATGTAAGAATGCCTTCGCGAGCAAGCCCGCTCCCACAGGGATTTGCGGTGTTTTGGGGGAAAGTGATGGGCATAAAAAAGGGAGGCCGTTGCGGGCCTCCCTTTTTCATTGCGACTTGCCGTTACAGGCTGGCAATCCGCGCATGTTGCTCGGCCAACTTGCCCAAAGCCTGCTCAGCTTCAGCCAGTTTGGCGCGTTCCTTCTCGATGACTTCGGCCGGGGCCTTGTCGACGAAACCGGCGTTGGACAGCTTGCCGCCGACGCGCTGAACTTCGCCCTGCAAACGCAGGATTTCCTTGTCCAGACGAGCCAGTTCGGCGTCCTTGTCGATCAGGCCAGCCATCGGCACCAGCACTTCCATCTCGCCGACCAGCGCAGTGGCGGACAGCGGTGCTTCTTCGCCGGCCTTCAGAACAGTGATCGATTCCAGACGAGCCAGCTTCTTCAGCAGCGCTTCGTTCTCGGTGAGACGGCGCTGATCTTCGGCGCTGACGTTTTTCAGGAACAGGTTCAGCGGCTTGCCTGGACCAATGTTCATTTCGCCACGGATGTTACGCGTGCCGAGCATCAGGCCCTTGAGCCATTCGATGTCGTCTTCGGCGCCCTGATCGATACGCGCTTCGTTGGCCACTGGCCAAGGTTGCAGCATGATCGTCTTGCCTTCGATACCGGCCAGCGGCGCGACGCGCTGCCAGATTTCTTCGGTGATGAACGGCATGAACGGGTGCGCCAGACGCAGCGCGACTTCCAGCACTCGAACCAGAGTACGGCGGGTGCCGCGCTGACGTTCGACCGGTGCATTTTCGTCCCACAGCACAGGCTTGGACAGTTCCAGGTACCAGTCGCAATACTGGTTCCAGATGAACTCGTACAAGGCTTGTGCGGCCAGATCGAAACGGAACTGATCGAGTTGACGGGTCACTTCGGCTTCGGTGCGTTGCAGCTGCGAAATGATCCAGCGATCCGCCAGGGACAGCTCGTAGGCTTCGCCGTTCTGACCGCAATCTTCGCCCTTGTCCAGCACGTAGCGCGCAGCGTTCCAGATCTTGTTGCAGAAGTTGCGATAGCCTTCGACGCGGCCCATGTCGAACTTGATGTCGCGACCGGTCGATGCCAGCGAGCAGAACGTGAAGCGCAGGGCGTCGGTGCCATAGCTGGCGATGCCGTCGGCGAACTCGTCGCGGGTCTGCTTCTCGATCTTCTTCGCCAGTTTCGGCTGCATCATGCCGGAAGTGCGTTTCTGCACCAGGTCTTCGAGCTCGATACCATCGATGATGTCCAGCGGGTCCAGGACGTTGCCCTTGGACTTGGACATCTTCTGGCCCTGGCCATCACGCACCAGACCGTGCACGTAAACGGTCTTGAATGGAACCTGCGGCGTGCCGTCTTCGTTTTTCACCAAGTGCATGGTGAGCATGATCATCCGGGCAACCCAGAAGAAAATGATGTCGAAACCGGTCACCAGCACGTCGGTGGAGTGGAATTTCTTCAGGAATTCGGTCTGCTCCGGCCAGCCGAGCGTGGAGAAAGTCCACAGGCCCGAACTGAACCAGGTGTCCAGAACGTCGTTGTCCTGTTGCAGCGCAACGTCCGGGCCCAAGTTGTGCTTGGCCCGTACTTCGGCTTCGTCGCGACCGACGTAGACCTTGCCCGACTCGTCGTACCAGGCCGGAATACGGTGGCCCCACCACAGCTGACGGCTGATGCACCAATCCTGGATGTCGCGCATCCACGAGAAGTACATGTTTTCGTATTGTTTTGGCACGAACTGAATGCGGCCGTCTTCAACCGCAGCGATGGCCGGCTCGGCCAATGGCTTGGTGGAAACGTACCATTGGTCGGTCAGCCACGGCTCGATGATGGTGCCGGAGCGGTCGCCTTTCGGCACTTTCAGGGCGTGATCGTCGACGCTGACCAGCAGGCCGGCGGCCTCGAAGGCGGCCACGATTTCCTTGCGGGCCTGGAAGCGGTTGAGGCCGACGTATTCGGCGGGCAGCGTGCCGTCGATTTGCTCGTTGACGCTGCCGTCGAGGTTGAACACCTGGGCTGCCGGCAGCACGTCAGCATTCTTGTCGAAGATGTTCAGCAGCGGCAGGTTGTGGCGCTTGCCGACTTCGTAGTCGTTGAAGTCGTGGGCCGGGGTGATTTTCACGCAGCCGGTGCCAAATTCAGGGTCGCAGTAATCGTCGGCGATGATCGGGATGCGGCGGCCGACCAGCGGCAGCTCGACAAATTTGCCGATCAGGGCTTTGTAGCGTTCATCGTTCGGGTTAACGGCCACGGCGGCGTCGCCGAGCATGGTTTCCGGACGCGTGGTCGCGACGATCAGGTAATCGTTACCTTCAGCGGTTTTGGCGCCGTCGGCCAGCGGGTACTTCAGGTTCCACAGGAAACCTTTCTCGTCGTGGTTTTCCACTTCGAGGTCGGAAATCGCCGTGTGCAGCTTGGTGTCCCAGTTGACCAGACGCTTGCCGCGGTAGATCAAGCCGTCTTCGTGCAGGCGCACGAACGCTTCCTTAACCGCTTCCGAGAGACCGTCGTCCATGGTGAAGCGCTCACGGCTCCAGTCCACGGACGAGCCGAGGCGGCGGATCTGACGGCTGATGTTGCCGCCGGACTGATCCTTCCATTCCCAGACTTTCTCGAGGAACTTTTCGCGGCCCAGATCATGGCGACTCTGGCCTTGGGCTTCGAGTTGACGCTCCACCAGCATTTGCGTGGCGATACCGGCGTGGTCGGTACCCGGCTGCCACAGGGTGTTGCGACCCTGCATGCGGCGGAAACGGATCAGGGCGTCCATGATCGCGTTGTTGAAGCCGTGACCCATGTGCAGGCTGCCGGTGACGTTCGGCGGCGGGATCATGATGGTGTAGGACTCGCCCGCGCCTTGCGGGGCGAAGTAATTCTCAGACTCCCAGGTGTTGTACCAGGAAGTTTCAATGGCGTGCGGCTGGTAGGTCTTATCCATGCGCGGCGGGACCCTATTGGCATTTATTCAGGAAAAGCCGGCAAGTATAGCGGGGCGTGGGGCGTAGGGCGAGTTGATCGCGGGATGAGCTGACCATCAGCCATTGCACAAAAACAATGTGGGAGCGGGCTTGCTCGCGAAGGCGGCCTGTCATCCAACACTAATGTTGAATGTTACTGCCTCTTCGCGAGCAAGCCCGCTCCCACATTAGAATGGTGGTGTTTATTCGTACTGGCTGAGCAACCGCTCCATCCGCGCATCCAGCCGACGTTTGATTTCGGTTTCGATGTGCGGGGCGAAATCGTCGATCACGTCTTGCATGATCAATAGCGCGGCGGCGCGCAGTTCGCTGTCCAGGTGCAGCAGGGCGTCAGGGCCTTTGCTCGCGGCAGGCGACGGTTGCGCGGCTGGGGCGGGTGGCGGTGTCGTTTCGACCGGTTGCGGCGCATTGCCGACAGTGTCGAACAGCATGGGAATCTGTTCCTGATCACCTTCGATGACCGTGTCGGTCAGCAAGGGCGGTTGCAGGTTGTCATCGCCGAGCAGTTGGCGGATCGACTCGAGGTCATCCAGCAGATGCGCGGAATTTTGCTGCGGTTTTGGAGTGTCCATCGGAATGCTCAGAGTCGCTGTAAACGGTGATCTTGCAGAGGATAGCCCTGTTCGCGGTAGAAACGGAAACTCTCCCGCGCAGCCGAACGAATCGTCGGATCTTCCACCACCACTTCCGCCACGCGGGCGAACTGTTTGGCAAATACCGGGACTTTCAGGTCGAGATTGACCAGCAGATCCTGATGCTGACCGCAGTCATCACCAAGACCCAGGACAATCAAACCCTCCGGCTCGCTTTCGGCGGGACCGTGGGGCACGAAGCTTTCGCCCTTGAAGGCCCACAAACGCGCATCGAGGTCATCACGCTGGGCGGCATCGCTGCAGTGCAGGTAAATGCGGTGGCCCATGCGCCAGGCTTTTTCGGTGAGCTTGCAGGCGAAATCCAGCCGTGCCGAAGGATCGGCGCTGGGCAGGATATAGAAGTCGACTTTGGTCATTGCGGTTCCTGAGCCCCGGGGCGGCGCCACTGGTCAGTGGCACCGCTCGGGGGGCGTTCTCAACTAGTTTTCCCGCCGCGTTGTCGCCTTAGAGCGGGCCAGGCAAGGCGCAGGCCGCTGGGAATGGTTGTTCCCTTTCCAAGGCCTGCAACGCAG
>NZ_AKJE01000046.1 GCF_000282495.1 Pseudomonas sp. GM79 | reverse complement strand
GCGCATTTGATCCTCCTTGCGGGTCAAGACCAGACTCAACAGCACCGAAGTCAGAATGATCCCGCCGACAACGGCCAGCGACCATTCAACCGGCATGTGAAGCCACGGCATCAGCGTCATCTTGGCGCCGATGAACACCAGTACGATCGCCAAACCGTATTTGAGCAGGTGGAAGCGGTCAGCCATGTCGGCCAGCAAAAAGTACAGGGCGCGCAGGCCCATGATCGCGAAGATGTTCGAGGTGAATACAATGAACGGATCGGTGGTGATGGCGAAGATCGCCGGGATGCTGTCGACTGCAAACATCAGGTCACTGGCCTCGATCAGCACCAGCACCAGAAACATCGGCGTCGCCCAGTACCGACTGTTTTGCATTACAAAAAAACGCTCGCCATGAAACTCGTCGGTGACGCGCAGATGGCTGTGTATCCAGCGCAATATGGGGTTTTTATTGAGGTCAGGCTGCTGATGGGCGAATACCAGCATCTTGATCCCGGTGATGATCAGGAACACACCGAACGCATACAACAACCACGCGAACTGCGACACCAGCCACACACCGGCGAGAATCATCACCCCACGCATCACGATGGCCCCGAGCACACCGTACAACAACACTCGACGCTGTAACTCCGCAGGTACGGCGAAGTAGCTGAAAATCATCACGAAGACAAACATGTTGTCGATCGACAGCGACTGTTCGATCAAATAGCCCGTGAAGAATTCCAGGGTTTTACTTCGCGCAATCTCCGGCCCGAACTCGCCATTCAAGTACCACCAGAGCAATCCTGCGAAGGTCAGCGTTAGCACGCACCACGCAATCACCCAGGACGACGCCTCGCGCACCGATACCCGATGCGCCTTGCGCCCGCCGAAAACAAACAGATCCAAAGCCAGCATGGCGATGACGAAGGCAATGAAGGTGACCCACATCCAGAGTTCACCGATGTTCAGGGGTTGCATGTCGTTCTCCCTGTCTGGATTTGTTCTGGAGCCGACAGGGTCATGCTAGCGGGGAGATTGCAGCGAAGAAAAATCGAATATTCTTTACCAATAATTCGTTATTTACGAAGTATTGCTGATAATTCTCAGCGCGAGCCGAACACCACCGCAACAGTGGCGTTCAGACGGGCCGGGATTGAGTCTCTCAATGCATCTTGCTGTGATCCTGCATGCCGAGCGCCCGAGCCTCGGCGTCAACCTTGATCGTCTCTTTTTCGCCCTTGGCGTTTTCCACGGTCAGGGTCAGGGGCACTTTGTCGCCTTCCTTAACCTGCGTCGTCAGGTCCATCAGCATGATGTGGTAGCCATGGGGATCAAAGCTCACCGGTTTGCCGGCCGGCAGCGCGACGGACTCGACCTGGCTCATGCTCATCACATCGTCTTTCATGCTGGATTGGTGAATTTGCACGGTGTTCGCGACCGGCGACTGCACGCTGAGCAATTTGCTGTCGCTGTCGGCCTGCAGGGTCATGAAGGCGCCGGTCGAATGCTGGCCGGCTACCGTCGCGCGGACCCAGACATCGTTCACCTGGGTTTGGGCGCACACCTGCCAGGCCGTGCCGATCAGGAAAAGGCCCAGGGCCAGCTGTTTAATACGTGGTGCGTAGATCGAAGTCATCAGCAGACCTCCATGACGGTGAGCAGGTCTTCTGCACACTCTTGAGCGGTAAGGGACGCGGACAGCCCCAGGCGCAAAGTGCCTCGTGAGTCGAAAACGAAGCTGGTCGCAGTGTGGGAGAGGGTATAGGTCGAGCCGCTCGGGATCTTTTCAAAGAACACACCGAACTCCTTGGCGGTGGCGGCGGTTTCTTCCAGCGAGCCGTACAGCGCCTCGAAACTTGGATCGAAGGCTTTGACGTAGGCGTCGAGCATTTGCGGCGTATCCCGCTCGGGGTCCAGGGTGATGAAGATCACTTGCAGGCGTTCGCCATCGCGGCCCATCAGTTTTTTCGCCTGTGCCGCACGGGCCAGCGTCGTCGGGCAGACCGCCGGACATTGGGTGAAACCGAAAAAAACCATCGGCATCAGGCCCCGATAGCTGCCCAGCATCCGGTACTCGCCCTGGGCGTCCTTGAGTTTGAAGGTACGCCCCATGATTTTGTCGCTGAGGTCCTTGCCGTACTTGAACGACA
Source organism: Pseudomonas sp. GM79 (assembly GCF_000282495.1). Taxonomy (GTDB): domain Bacteria; phylum Pseudomonadota; class Gammaproteobacteria; order Pseudomonadales; family Pseudomonadaceae; genus Aquipseudomonas. The sequence goes on along the minus strand of NZ_AKJE01000046.1, from coordinate 33,952 downwards.
GCTTGCTGCTGTCATCGCAGCCGGCGAGCAGGCCAAGGCTCAACAGGCTCATGCCTTGCAGGACCGTGCGACGGGTATACAACGTACTCATGGAAAAAAGCATCCTGTGTAGCGACCGGGAATCTACAGTGGCTGATCAATCAGACGAAAAAAAGCGCACGGATGTTAACAAACTGTTGCACTGTGGCGCTCAATCGGTGGCCCGCCGGTCATGCGCCAAAAGGTCGCGGCCTCGGGATACCCTACTGGGAACAAACACCAAGAAACCTGTGGCGAGGGAGCTTGCTCCCGCTGGGGCGCGCAGCGGCCCCCAAAAAAAGGATCACTGCACAACCCTGCGTCAGTAACTCACTCACCACAACAGTTCATACCTACTCAGGCGTATTAATGTGGTCCAGCACCCGATTCGCGGTGATCTCCGCCACCATGATGCTGTTTGAAATACCCAGCAGGGCGTGACGCGACTCACCCTCCAGATGATCCACCAACTGATGGACCATCACATCGACCGAGGCCAGTGTCTCGACCAAAAAAACCGCCAGGGTTTCGGTAGTCGCCTCTGGGGCCACGGCAAACAGCTTGCTGGGTTTACGCGCGGTGGCTTTGATGTCGGCATTCGATGGGAAATGGAAGTCGAGGGCGCGTTCGGCGGCCTCGTTGAGTTTGTTTGAATTGGGTTCGTACGGGGATATCGGATCGGTGTCCGGCGGATTGGGCGTAGGTTTGATCATGGTGAAACTCCTGATTGTTCATTAGGAGCTACCAACATCACTTGCAGATGATGGGTGGCAGCTATGTGCGGGTCTGCAAGACCGGGAAACCAGGAACCCGGCAGATCCGAAGATCTCCCGCACAAAGCCGCCATTTCGAGGACATAAACGAGCGTCCTTTGGCAGGGCTATGCGACTGGTATTCCGGCGAGCTTGCAGACCCGATCACTGATGGGCAGTGACGGGAATCAAGTTACCGACGGCCCCCTAGACGCACAAGCCGGCGGATTCTGTCTTACGTGTAGGGGGTGGCGCAAGGCGTTGTAGCCCTTAGGTGGTAACTGAAAGCTTCATTTAAACGCTCGCGATTTTTCTTGTTTAAAACGTGCCCCGTAGCAGCGTAATGCTGTTCACTTAAGCGCGACTCTTCAGTCATGCCTACCTTTGTGGCGAGCGAGCTTGCTCGCGCTGGGCTGCGTAGCGGCCCCAAAATCTGAACAATCGCCGATTTTTGTGAGTGCTACGCACTCAAGCGGGAGCAAGCTCCCTCGCCACAGGTTTCTCACTGACTCAAGATTCCATTACCCGAGCGAGGCTTGCCCGCGAAGAACGATAACGCGGTGTGCCAGACCTAACGCCTTCGCGGGCAAGTCGGATCGCCGCACCGCTCGCTCCTACAGCGGAATGGAGCCTTGCAGCAGATCCTGCTCGCGCTCACACAACTCCACCACGTAATCCCACAACACCCGCAGCCGCACCGACTTGTGCAGCTCGCGCCGCGTGCTGATCCAATAACTGCGCTGGATGCTTTCGTCCGGCAACAACGGCACCAGTTGGGGATCGGCGCTGGCCATGTAGCACGGCAGCACAGCAATCCCCAACCCCGAGCGGGCGGCCTGTTGCTGGGCGATGACGCTGGTGCTGTGAAACACCACCTGGGGGTTGCGGCAGAAGCTGTTGAGGAACATCAGTTCCTGGCTGAACAGCAAGTCGTCGACGTAGCCGATCCACGCATGGCGACCGAGGTCTTCGCGGCTGTGCAGTGGTGGCGAGCGGTCCAGATAGGCCTGGCTGGCATAGAGCGCCAGTCGGTAATCGGTGAGTTTGCGGGTGACCAGCATGTCGGCAGCCGGGCGTTCGAGGTGGATGCTGATCTCCGCTTCACGGTTGAGGATGCTGACGAAGCGCGGCACCGCCACCAGCTCCACTTCCAGCCCCGGATAGCGTTCGAACAGCCCGTTCATGCGGCTGGCGAGGAACATGATGCCCAGCCCTTCCGTCACTCCGACGCGGATCTTGCCCAGCGGCGCGGATGACTGGGTGATTTCTTCCTGCGCCAGCAGCGCGACGTTTTCCATGGCTTCGGCGTGCTTGAGCAGTGCTTCGCCGGCCGGGGTCAATTCGTAGCCTTGGGCATGCTGGACGAACAGCGCGGTGCCGAGGCTTTTTTCGATGGCTTCGATGTGCCGGGCCACGGTGGCGTGAGTGGTGTTCAAGCGGCGAGCAGCGGTCAGCAAGCGGCCGCTACGCTGCAATTCGAGAAAAAACCGCAGGTCATTCCAGTCGAACATGAACCATCCTTGACGTTATGCCGTTAACAACGCTGTTTAAAAACGCACAGCAGCTGCGTAAAAACTAACATTCTTTTAACGAAAGCTAACAACTAGGATGACCGACAACAAGAACAACAATACGAGGTCAGGGATGCAGACTTCCCTTGATGAATACGACTACATCGTGGTCGGCGCCGGGCCAGCCGGTTGTTTGCTGGCCAATCGACTGTCGGCCAACCCGCAGCATCGCGTGTTGCTGCTCGAAGCCGGCGGCCGCGATAACTACCCGTGGATTCACATCCCGGTGGGTTACCTGTTCTGCATCGGCAACCCGCGCACCGATTGGTGCTTCAAGACCGAAACGCAACCGGGCCTGCAAGGCCGCGCCCTGAGCTACCCGCGCGGCAAGGTGCTCGGTGGCTGTTCCTCGATCAACGGCATGATCTACATGCGCGGCCAGGCCGGCGATTACGACGGCTGGGCGGCCGAGGGCAATGCCGGCTGGGGCTGGCAAGACGTGCTGCCACTGTTCAAGCAAAGCGAAAACCATTTTGCCGGCGACTCGGAATTTCACGGCGCTGCCGGGCAATGGCGAGTCGAGCGGCAGCGGCTGTCGTGGCCGATCCTCGATGCATTTCGCACGGCAGCCGAGCAAAGCGGCATCGCCAGCATCGATGACTTCAATCAGGGCGACAACGAAGGCTGCGGCTACTTCCAGGTCAATCAAAAAGCCGGGATCCGCTGGAACGCGGCCAAGGCGTTTCTCAAACCAATCCGCCAGCGTTCCAATCTGACGGTGTTGACTGACGTCGAAGTGGACCGCGTACTGCTGGAAAACGGCCGTGCCTCAGCAGTCAGCGCTCGTTGGCAAGGCCAGGCCAGAACCTTCAAGGCGCGCAAGGAAATCGTCCTGTGTGCCGGTGCCGTCGGTTCACCGGGCATTCTTCAGCGTTCCGGTATCGGCCCTCGCCCATTGCTACAAAAACTGGGCATCGGCGTTACCCATGAACTGCCCGGCGTGGGCGGCAACCTGCAGGATCACCTGCAACTGCGGCTGATCTACAAACTGGAAAACGCCCGCACCCTGAACCAGATCGCTGGCACGCTGTGGGGCAAGATGGGCATGGGCCTGCGTTACCTGTATGACCGCAGCGGCCCGCTGTCCATGGCCCCGAGCCAACTTGGTGCCTTCGCCCGTTCGGGGCCGGAGCAGACCTCGGCGAACCTCGAATACCACGTTCAACCGTTGTCGCTGGAGCGTTTCGGCGAGCCGCTGCACGCCTTCCCCGCGTTCACTGCATCGGTCTGCGATCTGCGTCCGCAAAGCCGCGGCCGAATCGACATTCGCTCTGCCGATCCACGGGAAGCGCCGCTGATTCAGCCCAACTACCTGAGCCATCCTGAAGACTTGCGAGTAGCAGCTGACGCCATCCGCCTGACCCGCCGCATCGTCTCCGCGCCCGCCTTGCAAGCGTTCAAACCGGTCGAGTACCTACCCGGCGACAGCTTGCAGAGCGAAGAACAATTGCACGAAGCCGCCGCCCGGATCGGCACGACGATTTTCCACCCGGTGGGCACCTGCCGGATGGGCAACGATGCGCACGCTGTGGTCGACGCCGAGTTGCGCGTCCACGGCATCCCCGGCCTGCGCATCGCCGACGCCTCGATCATGCCGCGCATCACCTCGGGCAATACCTGTTCGCCGACGTTGATGATCGCCGAGAAGGCTGCGCAGTTGATCCTCAATCCTTCGCCTATAGACCTCTCCCCTGTGGGAGCGGGCTTGCTCGCGAAGGCGGCATTACATTCAACATAGAGGTCGACTGACCCACCGCTTTCGCGAGCAAGCCCGCTCCCACAGGGGATCGCACTGAATTTAAGGACGTTGAAATACCTCTGCAAGGACTACGCAACACCAGTGGAACAACAAAAACAATCACTGTGAGGGATACCGATATGTCAGAACATGTTCAGCCCCTGGAAGCCGTCCGCAGCGCCGGCACCATTCAGGAAACCCAGAAAGTCATCTTCGCTTCGTCCCTCGGGACGGTGTTCGAGTGGTACGACTTTTTCCTCTATGGCGCCCTCGCGGCGGTCATCAGCAAACAGTTCTTCGCCGGGGTCAACGACACCACGGCGTTCATCTTCGCGCTCATGGCCTTCGCCGCCGGCTTCATCGTGCGGCCATTCGGTGCGCTGGTGTTCGGACGCTTGGGGGACATGATCGGGCGTAAATACACGTTCCTGGCAACCATCGTCCTCATGGGGGTGGCGACGTTCTGCGTCGGCTTGCTGCCGACCTACGCGAGCATCGGCATCGCCGCGCCGATCATCCTCGTGGTGCTGCGTATGCTTCAGGGTCTGGCATTGGGCGGAGAGTACGGCGGCGCTGCCACTTACGTCGCCGAACACGCACCGATGGGCAAACGCGGTTTCCACACCAGCTGGATTCAGTCCACCGCCACCCTCGGCTTGCTGCTGTCGCTGCTGGTGGTGCTCGGCTGCCGCTACTTCACCGGCGACCAGTTCGAAGTCTGGGGCTGGCGCATTCCGTTTCTGTTTTCGATCGTGCTGCTGGGCATCTCGACCTGGATCCGCCTGAGCCTGCATGAATCGCCTGCGTTCGTGAAAATGAAAGAAGAAGGCAAGCTCTGCAAGTCGCCGCTGCGCGATTCCTTCGGCAAATGGGACAACCTCAAAGTGGTGCTGATTGCGCTATTCAGCATCAACGCCGGGCAAGCGGTGACCTTCTACGCGGCACAGTTCTACGTCCTGTTCTTCCTCACCCAGTTCCTGAAAATGGACCCGGCCCTGGCCAACAGTTTGCTGATCGTCAGCGTGATCATCGGCGCACCGTTCTTCATCTTTTTTGGCTGGCTGTCGGACAAGGTCGGGCGCAAACCGGTGCTGATGATCGGCCTGTTGCTGGCCACCGCGCTGTACTTCCCGATCTTCAAGACCCTGGCCCATTACGCCAACCCGGCCATCGACCAGGCCAGCCGCCAGGCACCGATCACCGTGCTGGCCGACCCGGCCACCTGCACGTTCCAGTTCGACCCGGTGGGCAAGGCTAAATTTGATAGCCCGTGCGACAAGGTCAAAACCTTCCTGGTCAAACAGGGCCTGCCCTACAACAGCGAAGCGGCACCGGCCGGCAGCGCCGTGCAGGTGAGCATCGGCGAGGTAAAAATCGATGGCTACGATGAAGCCGCCCTGCGCGGCGCAGTGACCCTGGCCGGGTATCCGTCACAAGCCGACACCCAGCTGATCAACAAACCGATGATCGTGGCGCTGATCGTCGCGCTGATCATCATCTCCGCCATGTGCTACGGCCCGCTGGCGGCGCTGATGGTTGAACTGTTCCCGACCCGCATCCGCTACACCTCCATGTCCCTGCCCTACCACATTGGTAACGGCTGGTTCGGTGGTTTCCTGCCGACGGTGTCGTTTGCCTTGGTGGTGTACACCGGGGATATTTTCTACGGGCTGTGGTACCCGGTGGTGATTACCGGGGTGAGCTTGGTGGTGGGGATGATGTGTTTGCGTGAGACGAAGGATGTGGATCTGGACAAGAACTGACGACGCGAACCTCTACTAGCCAGGCTTGCCTGTGGGAGCGGGCTTGCTCGCGAAGAGGGAGTGTCAGTCGACATCAATGTTGCCTGGCACACCGCCTTCGCGAGCAAGCCCGCTCCCACATGGATTGCGTTCAAGCAACAAGTCCCTACACCACAATGCTTTCTGCACATCAGGTGTCGAGCACCTCAAACGTCACTTCTTCAGGATAAAACGCCACATACCCGCCAATCTGCGCGACTGATACCTTCGGATGCTCATAACTCCATACCGCATTGGCCCCTTCATGCCCGGGGATTTGCAGGCTGAAATAGCTGGCATCGCCCTTGTATGGGCAATAGCTGGTGTGGTCGGTGCGGGCGAAATATTGTTCGGCAATGTCCTCCCGGGGGATGTAGTACACCGGAGGATAATTGGCCTCATGCATCACCAGCGCCCGAGTGGATGACGCCACTTGAATGCCATGGAACTTCACCACCACGCAGCCGGGTTGAGGGCTGATGGCGATGGGATTACCGGGTCCGGGGGCTTTCATAGAGTAGGATCCTCTGTCGCTGCTGCGCTGTATCCGCGCTCCGACAGGTATACCTCATGTTTCGGTATCGCGACTGCTTCACAGCCGAACGGAGCTTGCTTGCGCTACAGTGAAGCCCCCAAAACAGCATGCCTCACCAGGAGAGCAGCATGGACATTGCCAATATCCCCTTCGGCACCACCGACTGGTCGCAAATCGAACCCACCGAACACCCGGGCGAGACTGGCAGCGCCCTGTGGCGCACCCGGCAGTTCGGCGCGATTCGCGCGCGTATCGTCGAATACACGCCCGGGTATCTGGCCGATCACTGGTGCTCAAAGGGGCATGTGCTATTTTGCCTGGAAGGGGAACTGCACACCGAACTGGAGGATGGTCGAGTCTTCGTCCTCACGCCGGGCATGAGCTATCAGGTGGCGGACAATGCCGAAGCGCATCGTTCATCCACCGTCATTGGCGCCAGGTTGTTTGTGGTGGACTGACTGCTGTCATCAACCGCAACAGCTTAAGCTGTACATCCATACAGATAAAGATTGCTCCATCGCTCATCAGCCGCCATTCTGTGCACCTCTCGAACACTGATTGATGATGGTGGTTATGCAGCTGTACCTCTGTGAAAAACCCTCCCAGGCCAAAGACATCGCCGCCGTACTCGGCGCCAAGCGTCGGGGCGACGGCTGCTGGCTGGGAACGGGTGTCACGGTGACCTGGTGCATCGGCCATCTGCTGGAAACCGCACCGCCGGATGCCTATGACGCGCGTTACAAGCGTTGGGTGCTGGCGGATCTGCCGATCATTCCCGAAAAATGGAAGATGACCGTCAAACCGCGCACGGCCAGCCAGTACAAGGCGGTCAAACGCTTGCTCGGCGAGGCCAGTGAACTGGTGATTGCCACCGACGCCGATCGTGAGGGCGAGATGATCGCCCGGGAACTGGTGGAGCATTGCCGTTATCGCGGGCCGATCCGGCGATTGTGGCTGTCGGCGCTGGACGATGCATCGATCCGCAAGGCACTGGCGGCGCTCAAGCCGGGGGCCGAGACGTTCAGCCTTTATCATTCGGCGTTGGGGCGCTCCCGGGCCGACTGGTTGATCGGGATGAACATGAGTCGACTGTTCACCCTGCTGGGGCGTCAGTCCGGCTATCAGGGTGTGTTGCCGGTCGGTCGGGTGCAGACGCCGACCTTGCGCCTGGTGGTGGATCGCGACCGCAGCATTGCCGATTTCGTCCCGGTCGCTTATTGGGCGATCGATGTGCAACTGCTGCACGACGGCACCGCGTTCACCGCCCAATGGCGCGCGGCCTCCGACGCTTGCGATGATCAGGACCGCTGCCTGAATCAGGCGCTGGCTCAACAAGCGGCTACGGCCATTAGCGGTGCGGCGAGCGCTCGGGTGATCAAACTGCGCACCGAACGCATGCGCGAAGTCGCGCCTTTGCCCTTCGATCTGGGCACCTTGCAGGAAGTCTGCTCGAAAAAGCTCGGGCTCGGCGCTCAGGAAACACTCGATATCGCCCAAGCGCTGTACGAAACCCACAAAGTCATCACCTACCCGCGCAGCGACTGCGGCTACCTGCCGTTGAGTCAGCACAGTGAAGCCCCAAGTATTCTTGCTGCGCTGAGGCAGGCCGACCCGGCCCTGAACGCCTTGCACGATCACCTGGAGCCCCAGCGCCGCTCACGGGCCTGGAATGATGCCAAGGTCAGCGCTCACCACGGCATCATCCCCACGGCGGCGGCGAAAAACCTCGACCGCCTGGCAGGCAAACAACGGGCGGTCTACACCCTGATTCGTGCACGTTACCTGGCGCAGTTCCTGCCCAACCATGAATACGACCGGACCCAGGCCGACTTCGACTGCGCCGGTGAAGCCTTGCGCGCGGTGGGCAAGCAGATTGTCGAGCCCGGCTGGAAACGCGCCCTGCCCGAGGCCCTCGCACCCGCCAAGGGCCGCGAAGCACCGGCACCGCAAACATTGCCGACACTGGCCGAAGGACGTGACTGCGCGGTGGCCGATGTGAAGCTCAAGGACCTCTGGACCCAGCCGCCCAAACCGTTCACCGAAGGCGATCTGATCAAGGCGATGAAGAACGTCGCCAAACTGGTGGAAGATCCACTGCTCAAGCAAAAGCTCAAGGACACCACCGGCATCGGCACCGAAGCCACACGCGCCTCGATCATCCAGGGCCTGCTGGACCGCGGCTACCTGATCAAGAATGGCAAGGCCCTGGCCGCGACACCGGCAGCGTTCAGCCTGATCGATGCCGTGCCGCGCGCGATTGCCGATCCCGGCACCACGGCGATTTGGGAGCAGGCCCTGGACATGGTGCAGAGCGGTGAAATGAGCCTGGAAGAATTCGTCACCAAACAGGCGGCGTGGATGAGCAAGCAAGTGGCCCGTTGCGCCGGCCTGAACCTGACCATCAGCGGACCGGCAAGCCCCGCCGGGCGTGGCGCCACACCGTGGAAAAACAAACGCAAACCGGCCAAACGCAAATCTTCGACCGGCACCAAGCGCGTGGCGAAATCGGGTTGACGCAAAGGTTCAGGGCGTGAAGAGGACATGTAGGAGCTGCCGAAGGCTGCGATCTTTTGATTTTGGCTTTGTTGATTTGATCGGGTACAGGCAATGGCAAGATCAAAAGATCGCAGCCTTCGGCAGCTCCTACACTGATCGGCATCAGGCAACAGCCCTGCTTTCTGAAAGGTACAACCATGACGACAGTCAGAAGCCAGCCCTCAATAGAACTGCACGCCGCTCAGCGCGACGAACTGGAAACCATCGAGAACCTGATGCAGTTCTACGTGTATGACTTCAGCGAATGGTTGCCGCTGAAACTCGGTGAACATGGCTTGTTCAACATCCAGCCCAAACAGGACTACTGGCGAAACCCGGCAACCAGGCCGTTTCTGATCAAGGTTGACGGCGAGCTTGCCGGTTTCGTGACCGTGGATAACGAAACCCATATCGTCGGCGCGGAGCACAACATCGGCTACTTTTTTGTCAGCCGACGCTTTCGTGGCCAAGGCGTCGCGAAGTTTGTCGTCTCTGCCCTCTTGAACCGATTCCCCGGTCAATGGCAGATTTTCCACATCGATGCCAACCAGCCTGCGCAGCGGTTCTGGGCCAAGGTGATACCTGATCTCACGGGCTCAGCATTCACCGTGCATCAACTGGCAGTAGACGGCTACCCCTGCACCGTTTACCGCTTTAAAAGATCGCAGCCTTTGGCAGCTCCTACCCCGGCCCCGTAGGAGCTGCCGAAGGCTGCGATCTTGACGATTCCAGCACCGCAAAAGTTCTGCTGGTGCTAGCCACGCCGATTTTCTAATTCCAAAACCACTTTGTCCGACAATATGTAGTGAGCAAAAATAATCACTACAAAACCGTTGACGCCTCCGATTTGCCCTTGCATGATGCAGACATCTCCCCGATCGGGAGTACAGGCAACACGTTTGAGCAAGCTCGTCTGACCGCCGAGCTGTTTTTCCCGGATACACGCTGCCCACAAGGCAGATTGAAGAAGCTGACCTGGCCTGAACGTCCAGTACAAAGGACGAGAAGCGCTGGCGATCAATCCTCATGAAGCTTGTGGCCGACCCTGAAAATGTCGGCAGTGGCCTCCAGGTTTTCGCCGCTTCTCTTCGTTGTGACGCTATTGCGTAGCAGTTATTCAACACGACTACATGCAGCAGACGCGGGACCCCGTCGTATTGACGGCCGACCGCTGACGTCCTGGTTTCGGTGCCAGGGATCAACTAACCGATGGGCTACTTGTATTAGCGAATCAACTTTGAAAGATCACCAAATGGTCAAGGGGCTTACAATGAATCTGAACAATCAACCTACTATCGATGAACTGGCTCGCTTGTTCGCTGCGCAAAAAGACAGCCAGGACAGCCATATTCTGTGGATCAGCAAATCGGGCCAGGTCCATATCGACTGCCTGTCGCCCCATGCCCACGAAGAAGAGTTCGACCGGAACAACCAGAACCTGCTCGCCCGACTGAAGATGTACCGTCGCGGCCAGGGTTATGTCGGCAAGAAAGCCGCGGCCGACAAAGACTTCATCGGTAATGTGCTGCAAACGCTGAAACAGGCGTGGGCATCGATGCAGAACCAGAACGAAGTTCGGGTGATTGATCGCTTGTATTGATATCCCCCTCAGTAATGAAAGAAGGCCCCGCTCGGAGTATCGAGCGGGGCCTTTTCGTTTGTCTCGTGCGCACCAAATAAAGCTATGGTTAACCGTATGCCCTGCTGGATCCCTGGAGGCTTGCGATGAACAGAATCCTGACATTCATAGTGTTGGCAATGGCAAATGTTGCCCACGCGAACACCCTCCCTGGCATTCCCTCATTCGATGTGGACTGCCCCGGTAAAGTCGTCGTCCATGCGGATCAGGACGGTCCGGTATTGATCAACAGCAAAGAGGCAGTAACCAAAGCCATCAACGATCGCCACTTCGAAGCCAGGGGTTCGGGCATCACGATCTCGATCATCCTCGCCGATGACGATTCGGTGACCGTGTCCTCCACCGGCAAGGCTCCCAATGGGCTGTGCCAATCAGTGGATGACTGACTTCGCCGACTCGACCGCAGCCGCGCCCAACGCCAGGTCCATAAAGGCCATCGACGCCGCACTGTGATAGTTGTTTTTGCGCCGAAGCAGCGCGGCGCCTCGGTTGGGCGCCTCCCCCAGCAGCGGAATTTTGTGCAATGCCCGTTCCGCAATGGCAATAGGTTCCGGCAGGATGGTGGCCATCGGCGCGTGACGAATGACCTCCAACAGCGTACTCACCGAGTTCACCTCGATCGCCACCTTGGGCGTGATGTTCTGTTGTCGAAAATACTCGTCGATGGTGGATCGGGTGATGAAGTCTGGCGTCAGCAACGCAAACTCCAGTTGCGCCACCTCCTTTGGCGATAACGGGTTCTGGCGCTCGAACAACGGATGACTGCGCCCGACCATCACGCCCAAGGTCTCGACAAATGCCGGCAGGCACTCGATGTCGGGGCTCCTCACCGGGGTAAAGGCAATGGCAATGTCCAGCGAGTCATCGAGCAACCCGGCCTCGATGTCATCCATCGATAACTCGAAAATCTGCAGATGGATGTTCGCAAACTTCGCCACGTAGTCGCGCACCAGCGGCCCCACCAGATACGCCATGAACGTTGGCGTCATGGCCAGTCGCAAAGTGCCGCGAGACAAGTCCTTCACGTCATGCAGCGCACGTTTCCCCGCTTCAAGTTCCACGAGTACCCGACGGGCACTTTCGATATAGGCCAGCCCTGCATCGGTCGGCTTGACCGTGCGCGAGGTGCGGTCGAACAGGCTGACGCCGAGGGTTTCCTCCAGTTGCCGGATCTGCTGGGACAGCGTCGGTTGGGAGACGTGCAACGCCTCGGCGGCGCGGGTGAAGCCGCCGTGGTCGGCGACTGCCAGCAAGTAGCGCAAATGTCGGAGCAGCATGGGGCACACCATCTATAGGCAGGACTTATGCAACGCATTGTATATCGGTCTTGGACGCTATGGATCAACCGACCGAAGATGGCTCCACTTTCCAGCCACAACCGATAGGAGTCACACCATGCAACAGTCCCATGCTTACCAAGACCCGAGTCTGGCCCTGACCACTTCGATCCTCGATGCCAAGGCGCGCAGGAATCTGTCCTGGCAGGATTTGACCGATGGCACCGGCCTGGGCCTGGCCTACGTCACCGCCGCCCTGCTCGGCCAGCATCCGCTGCCGGAAGCTGCCGCCAAGGTGATTGGCGAGAAACTCGAACTGGACGCCGACGCCGTGGCCCGCCTGCAGATCATTCCGCTGCGCGGCAGCCTCTCGGGTATCCCGACCGACCCGACCATCTACCGTTTCTACGAAATGATCCAGATCTACGGCACCACGCTCAAAGCCCTGGTTCACGAGCAATTCGGCGACGGCATCATCAGCGCGATCAACTTCAAGCTGGACATGAAGAAAGTTGAAGATCCGGAAGGTGGTTCCCGCGCAGTGATTACCCTGGACGGCAAGTTCCTGCCGTTGCGTCCGTTCTAAGACAATCCAGTCAATTTAGGTGCAAAACCTGTGGGAGCGGGCTTGCTCGCGAAAGCGGTGTGTCAGGCGACATCAATGTTGACTGTGCCGCCGTCTTCGCGAGCAAGCCCGCTCCCACAGGTTATGCAGGCATTAGCCCCTCTCATTCATTGCAAGGAAGTCCACCATGAAAGCGCTCATCGAAGGTTTATTGAAGTTCCAGAAAGAAGCCTTCCCGCAACGTACCGACCTGTTCAAACACCTGGCCACCACCCAGCATCCCGGTACCTTGTTCATCACCTGTTCCGACAGCCGTGTGGTGCCGGAATTGCTGACCCAGCAAGAACCCGGCGAACTGTTCGTGGTGCGCAATGCCGGCAATATCGTGCCCTCGTACAGTCCGCATCCCGGCGGCGTGTCGGCCACGGTCGAATATGCAGTCGCGGTATTGGGCGTGACGGACATCGTGATCTGCGGGCATTCGGACTGTGGCGCCATGACCGCCATCGCCCAGTGCACATGCATGGATCACCTGCCCGCCGTCAGCGGCTGGTTGCAACACGCCGAGTCGGCCAAGGTAATCAATGACTCCCGCCCTCACGCCAGCGACGCAGCCAAGGTAAGTTCGATGGTCCGGGAAAATGTCATCGCCCAACTGGCGAATATCCAGACTCACCCGAGCGTGCGTCTGGCCCAGGAAAAAGGCCTGCTGAATCTGCATGGTTGGGTTTATGACATCGAAACCGGCTCGGTCGATGCGCTGGATGCCAGCCGGCGCAACTTCGTGTCTCTGGCCGAACATCCGGACACCTGTGCGGTGTATGGTCAAGCGGTCGAAGCCGCCTGAAGGCTTGGCGCAGCGTTACAAAATGGGCTGGCACGCGACTACGCCCGTCCATGGCTGCGAACAGGCATGACACTCACTGGATCACCATAGTCATTTGTCGTCTGACGAGGGTGGCCGACGCTCAGTGGTCTCTTCGGCATTCGGTGCTTCTGGAGAATGTCCTGGGGTGAACACGTGAGTGAGCAATTCGCTGGCATCGATATTGACGACACCAGGCACCGAACGGGCCAGAGCAACAGCCTGCTCACACTGCCTGTGAGTGTTGACGCGACCGCTCAATGCCACCGTGCCCGCATGGGTTTTGACATGGACATTCAGGCCGAGGGTGGTTTCGGCCAATGCCAGGGCCGACTTCACCCGGGCGGTAATCCACATGTCGTGAACGACCGTTTCCAGACCATGAGAATAATGTTGAAAGGAATGAAGTTTCATGGCGCAACCCTCTCTGACGTAATCAGATGCGCTGTCCGTCCCCACGCAGACACGGACACACATTAAGTATAGTGCGTGCCGTGGCCTGCGGTCGGAGGGCTGTCCCTGATGCCGGTAAAATACAAGAGCGACGAATATCCTGTGGGAGCGGGCTTGCTCGCGAAGACGGCGGCACAGTCAACAATGATGTCGCCTGACACACCGCTTTCGCGAGCAAGCCCGCTCCCACAGGTTTGCGTGGCTGTTCTAGAATGCCGTCTCAGCGTTTGACCGACAGACTCGTCTGGGTCATGCGGCTACGGATGGTGAACACACCATCCCCCGAGAGAATCGCGCTGCGCGCAAACAGGCGCCCGCTCTCCCAGTTCGAAAGCCCCAGCTCCGGCTTGTTCAACGCGTACTGTCCATCGACCCAGCGGGTAATCCCGTTGCCGACAAAAGGTGCGTTGACCGCGTTGTAGAAACGCTCCTGCGCCTGGGCATCTTCACTGATCAGCGACACGGTGAATTGCGGGCTGTAGCGGTTGAACAAGACGATGGCCTGCTCCAGGTCGTCGACGATCTTCAAGCTGACTTCCGGGGTTTCTTCCCATTCCCATTCGCGACCCAATTGATCCTCGGGCAGCGGTTCGGCCAACGCTTCGGTCTGATAGCCTTCGGCGCGGTACACCTCGACGCTAGCGGTCTGCCAATCGGCCGGCAAACAGGCCTCGCTCCCCTCGACGATATGCAGCTTGCAGCCCTGGCCCCGAGCGGTGCCGGCCTGTTGCAGTGCGTCGAGAAACAGCGGCACCAGTTCGGCGGCGCGATCGCGGTGGATCAGGCAGACGTTCAGGGTGTTGCAGACTTTGCGGTCCAGCGAGTTGCGCACCACGGCGGCAAAGCGCTGGGCATCGGCGTCCTTGTCGGCGATCAGCCAGGCGCCACCAGTGCCGTGCAGGCTGACGGCCGTGCCGGCCTGTTGCGCGATGCTGCCCAACTGGCTGACCGCCCGTCCCGACCCACGGGCCACGGCCAATGACAGGCGTCGGTCGGCGAACATCGCCCAACCGGCGGCATGATTGACGCTTTCCACCAGTGACACCGCACCGGTCGGCAATCCGGCGTCGGCCAGTGCCGGATTCAATGCATGGGTGACGATGGCCTGGGCGGTGCCCAACGCGTCGCTGCCAATGCGCAGCACTGCGGTGTTACCGGTGCGCAATACACCGGCGGCATCGGCAAAGACATTCGGTCGGCCTTCGAACACGAACGCGACGATGCCCAGCGGCGAGACCACTTGCTCGACTTTCCAGCCGTCATGCTCGACGCAGCTCACGACCTTGCCGCGAGTGGCCGGTGCATCACGCCAGGCCCGCAGGCCGGCGATCATGTCGCCGCGCATGCGTTCATCGGCCAGCAACCGCGTGGTGGAACGCCCGCGCGCCTTGGCTCGCTCGATGTCGGCCAGGTTGGCGGCTGCAATCAGGGCCCAGCATTCCGGCGTTTCCAGGCGTTGAGCAAAATGATCGAAGAACTCGCTGATGGCGTGATCCGAGACGCCGGACATTGCAGCGAATGCCGATTCCGCGCGCTCGATGGCGACAGCCGCCGCTTGCTGGTCCGCCACCGGGATCAACAACAATTCGCCGCTGACCTGCTCCACCAGCAGATGGTCGCCGGGCTGAAAGCGCGCCGCCAGTTCGGGGCTGACGACAGTGACACGATTACCGGCAAAAGGGATTGGCGTGCCAGCGACTAGACGTTCGAGCGCAAGAGACATGAAACGGTTTCACCATGCAGGAGAGCGGCCAGAAAATGTATAGGAAAATCCATGAAGCGTCATTCACCGGGCACACTGGCGGTTACTTTTTTGCCAGTCGAAATACATCTTGCTCCAGGCGATTGCTCCTCTGTTTGCGCCATCCGGCGTTCGCGTCATAGACCACCAGCAGCAAGGGCTCTTCTACGCCGGCGGTGCTGACAAAGGTCATTCCTTCGGCATGATCGCGGCCTTTATCCTCTCCTTGCCCATAAGGAACCTCCAGGGCCGGCGTCAGTTGTTCGCTGAAGACAAAACTTTCGTCTGTTGGTCTGGCGCCGTTGTGCCATCGAAATACGCTGACAGGCCCGTCGAGGTTCATTGTCGGCCCGGCCAGGATCAACATGTCGTCACCATCGATGCATAAGTCCCTGACGCCGAGTCCATCCAGCTGGAGAAAATGCTTTCGGTATTTGCGCCCCTTGGGCCCGATTTTTTTCAGCGTCAGCGTGTGGACGGCCTTGGGATGGTCTTCGGGTTCGACCTCCAGAACAATGGTCCAGCCCCGCAGCACAGGCCCGCGCAATCCGATAAAAACCCGCTTGCCATTGACCTCGAGGCCTTCGGTATCGAACCCGTTGTCCTTGCCGGGAATGTGCAGAAATGCCCCTATATGCTCGTCGTCCTTGAGTTCATCGAGCAATTCGTTACCCAGTTGATCGCCGGACAATTGGGCGGCAACTCGAGCATCGTTGATGGTGCTCTTTACCAAAGTGAACGTCCCGTTTTCTTCGACCACCGGAATCCGGGCCAGGAGAAAACGATTGCCATCGCGACTGACAGTTGCCAGACGCTCGGCGTTTTTCTTCAGGGACTTGGTGCTATCGGGTTTTTTCCGTTTCAGGCTGTGAGACCCCACAATCCAGAGATAACCCGTGTCGCGGTCGTAGCTCATGCCTTCCAGGTCTGCCTCAACGAATTCTTCGCCAATCGTCGGGATGACCGGCAGCGTCAACAGGGACGCCAACGGGAATTGCTTGTGCTGATCAAACAGAAACTCGCCCGCACCGACGCGCTCACGCAAGGTGAAGCGCTCCAGGCTCAAGGATTCATCATTGGCGACCCACAGGGTGTCGCCAATCTGGACCACGGCAGACAACCCTTTGCGCAAATGAGTGTCCGGGTCATTGAAGACTAGAAGCGCGGAACCGAAATTCACCATGAAGTCACCCGCCCCTTGAGTCAAAGAATGCCTGCTTCACGGTAGCGTTCATCGGACGCTAGTCAAGACAGGTCATCAGAACACCGACCAGCCAATCCGCTGACTCAACAACTCCAGCGCGGCCATGCCGGCGAGGGAGTTGCCGGCGGCGTTCAATTCCGGAGACCAGACGCACACCGTGAATTGCCCCGGCACTACCGCGACGATGCCCCCGCCCACGCCGCTCTTGCCCGGCAGACCGACGCGATAGGCAAAGTTACCGGCTTCGTCATACAGCCCGCTGGTGGCCATGATCGAGTTGACTTGCTGGGTCTGGCGGGCGCTGAGGATCTGGGCGCCGCTGTGTTTGCAGAAACCGTCGTTGGCCAGAAAGCAGAACGTGCGGGCCAGATCCACGCAACTCATGCGCAGCGCGCAATGGCTGAAGTAGCTGCGCAGCACGGCTTCGACGTCGTTATGAAAGTTGCCGAACGATTGCATCAGATAAGCCATGGCCGCGTTGCGCGCGCGGTGCTGGTATTCCGACTCGGCGACCTTGCCGTCCACCATGACATTCGGATTACCGGACAAGCGCCGGACAAAATCGCGCATCGACAATGCCGGCGCGGCAAAGCGTGATTGGTTGATGTCGCAAATCACCAGTGCGCCGGCGTTGATGAAGGGATTGCGCGGGCGACCGCGTTCGAATTCCAGCTGCACCAGCGAGTTGAACGGCTGCCCGGACGGCTCGTGGCCCAAACGTTCCCATATCGCTTCGCCGGAATGGTCGATGGCCTGCACCAGGCTGAACACCTTGGAAATACTCTGCACCGAGAACGGCGTGTCAGCGTCTCCAGCACAAAACAACTCGCCATCATTGCCATACACGGCAATGCCCAACTGATTGGCCGGCACCGTGCCGAGGGCGGGAATGTAGTCAGCCACTTTGCCCTGACCGATCAACGGTCGGACTGCGTCAAGGATCTCGTTCAACAGCGCTTGCATGCCGGGTTCCGAAGTCTCGCCCCATGGGATTGCGGGGACACTGTCGCTAGACGCCGCTGGTCGGGGCTGAATCACAGTTTTGTATGGGAATGTATCTGTCGCAGCCCGGGATACATGAACTTGCGCCGGGCGATCTTTCGGACATACCGCCCACACACTGGGTTGAAAAACTCTTGCCGTCCGCCGACCACTCGCAAAACCGGGTCGGCTCTTGCTCAGGAGTATCGTCATGATGACCCAAGTTCCCCGTTACCACGGCTGGTCGCTGTTTGGCCTGTTGTCCTTGCTGGTGCTGGTGATCACCGGCCTGATTCTGCTGCTGAATCCGGATCTGGTGGAAGCCACCCGCAGCGCCATTCGCGCTACCGCGCGCACTTCGTTTGCACTGTTTCTTGCCGCGTTCACCGCATCGGCCCTCGCCGTGCTGGTGCCCTCGCCTTTCACCCGTTCGTTGGTGCGCGAACGACGCTTCATCGGCCTGGCCTTCGCGTTTTCCCACCTGGTGCACGCCATCCTGATTTACAGCTATGGCCAACTGAACCCCGAGTTCTGGCCCAGCCGCACCACGGTCGGCAACATCCCGGGCTCGGTCGGTTACCTGTTCATCCTGCTGATGGCGTTGACCTCATTCAAAACCACGGCGCGGCTGATCGGCCCCAAACCCTGGAAAGCCCTGCACGTCAGCGGCATGTGGGTGATTGCGGCGGTGTTCACCTACTCCAACTTCAAACGCATCCCCATGAGCGGGTGGTACGTCCTGCCGTTCGGTTTGATGTTTTCGGCGATTGTCATTCGGCTGCTGGGCAAGATTGCGCTGAAGTACAAACGGTCGGTCAGGAATGCGCTGTTGACCGAATGAAACCTCAACAACACCAACATTCCCCTGTGGGAGCGGGCTTGCTCGCGAAGAGGGAGTGTCAGTCAACATTGATGTCGCCTGACACACCGCTTTCGCGAGCAAGCCCGCTCCCACAATGAATCCTCGGAGCTCAGCCCATGAATACCTCCCTCTCATCGGCCCTCAAAGGCCTGCACCTGAACCTCGACCGTGCCGGCAGCTGGATCGCCCCCCTGACCTTGCGGGTGTTTCTGGCTTGGGAATTTTTCGAGTCCGGCCTGGAAAAATGGAACGGCCAGAACTGGTTCGCCGACATCCAGAACAGCCTCCCGTTTCCCTTCAACCACGTTCCGGCCACGCTGAATTGGGAACTGGCGATGTGGGCCGAATTGATCTGTGCCCTCGCCCTGTTGGTGGGCCTGGGAACGCGGGTTTCGGCGATTATTCTGACCGTGGTCACGATCGTCGCGACTGCTGCCGTTCACTGGCCGGCCGATTGGTCTACATTGAGTGAACTTGCCCAAGGTTATGCCATCAGCAATAAAGGCCATGGCAACTTCAAACTGCCGCTGATCTACCTCGCAGCCCTCCTGCCGTTGCTGCTCTCGGGGGCCGGCAAACTCAGCGTGGACGCGCTGTTGGCTCGATACTTCTGGCGGCGCAGTCTGCGCTGATACGCCAGCGTCTCGGCAACCTACCCAACTTATGTAAAGGAGCCATCATGAGCGTAACCACCCAATGGATCGAGATCACCAGCACCGAGGGCACCTTCGGCGCTTACCTGGCCATTCCCCACACCGGTAAAGGTCCGGGGATTGTGCTGATTCAGGAAATCTTCGGCGTCAACGAGCACATTCGCTCGGTCGCCGAGCAATACGCCGCCGACGGCTACCTGGTCATCGCGCCGGATCTGTTCTGGCGCCACGGCCACCGGACCGAACTGGGCTACGACGAAGCCGGCTGGAAGCGCGCCGTCGAGTTGATGAACGCCACCGACACCCAAAAAGCGCAGGCCGACATCAAACTGGCCATTGACGCCCTGAAGGCTCATCCGGGGCTGGACGGCAGGATCGCGTCTATCGGTTTCTGCTTCGGTGGCATGCTGTCGTACAACACCGCGGCCAATGGTTTCGTCGACGTGGCGATCGCCTATTACGGCGGCGGCATTCAAAACCAACTGGATCGGGCCGATGAAATCAAGGTGCCGATGCTGATGCACTTCGGCGAACAGGACAGCCACATCCCCATCGACGCCGTGAAGCAAATCGCCGAGCGTTTCGAGTTCAACGATGACGTCGATATCGAGGTGTATCCGGGGGCCGAACACGGCTTCAATTGCTCGCACCGTGACAGCTATGACCAACGGGCGGCGGTCGAGGCACATGGCAATACGTTGCTCTTTTTGAGTCAGAACCTTTAAGGCCTGATCGCCGGGGTTGGCGACATAAACAATCGGTGAGCATTCAATCCCGGAAACCAGCATGGACAACCTCTCAAAACCCAGACCGGCTTCACTGCGTATCCCCTCCACGGTCTGGGCCCTGGGTTTTGTCAGCCTGTTCATGGACCTGTCTTCAGAGCTAGTGCACAGCCTGCTGCCGGTGTTTCTGGTCACGACCTTGGGCGCGAGCGCGTTGACCGTCGGGGTGATCGAGGGCATCGCCGAGGCGACCGCGATGCTGACCAAGATTTTCTCCGGCGCCATCAGCGATTTTATCGGCCGGCGCAAAGGCTTGCTGTTGATGGGCTACGGTCTGGCCGCCTTGTCGAAACCGCTCTTTCCCCTCGCGCACTCGGTCGATGTGGTGTTCACCGCGCGTTTTCTGGATCGCATCGGCAAAGGCATTCGTGGCGCGCCGCGAGATGCGCTAGTCGCCGACATCGCCCCCACCGAAATCCGCGGTGCCTGCTTTGGCTTGCGCCAGTCGATGGACACCGTGGGCGCCATTCTGGGTCCAATCCTGGCCATCGTGCTGATGCTTTGGCTCGGGCAGATCCATCTGGTGTTGTGGTTTGCGGTGATCCCGGCGGTGATATCGGTGGCGCTGATTGTCGGTGGAGTCAAAGAGCCAACCACTGTCGCTGGCGAACGCGCCTTTCGCTCGCCTATCCACTGGAAGGTTCTGCGGGATTTTTCGCGCGATTATTGGTGGGTGGTGATCGTCGGTGGGCTCTTCACACTGGCCCGTTTCAGCGAAGCCTTTTTGGTATTGAAAGCACAGCAAACAGGTCTGACGGCCACTTGGGTGCCGATGGTGATGGTGGTCATGTCGCTGCTTTATGCCGTATCCGCCTACCCTGCCGGCTGGTTGTCCGACCGGATCAGCCGCACCAAAGTGCTATGCATCGGCATCGTCCTGCTGATCCTGGCGGACCTGTTATTGGCGCAAGCGGACTCGATCATGACCATGCTGGCAGGCGTGGCCCTGTGGGGTCTGCACATGGGTTTCAGCCAGGGCATTCTCGCGACGCTGATCGCCGACACCGCGCCCGAACACCTCAGGGGCACGGCGTTCGGCCTGTTCAATCTGATCAGCGGCGTGTGCCTGTTGATCGCCAGTGTGCTCGCCGGCGCGCTGTGGGAGACCACGGGCTCGGCCAGCACCTTCATCGTCGGGGCGGTGCTGGCGGCTGCGGCGCTGTTGTTGCTTGTGCTGCGCAAGCCCTAGTCCGCAGCGGCGGCGAACCCGCGTTGCAAATCCTCGATCAACGCGTCGACATCTTCCAGGCCAATGTGCAGCCGTAGCACCGGGTTCAATGCACGATCTGCCGCGCTGTTGCGATCCTTGGTATCAGCGACGGTGACCAGGCTTTCATAGCCGCCCCAGGACGCGCCCAGACCAAACACCTGTAGCGCATCGATAAACCGTTCGACGTACGTGGCGTCGGCCTCGCGCAGTTCGAAGGAGAGCAAACCGTTGCTGCCATTGAAGTCCCGCCGCCACAGTGCGTGATGGGGATGACCGGGCAGCGCTGGATGGAACACCCGTTTCACCTGCGGTTGCGTCTGTAGCCATTGAGCGACTTCCAGAGCCTGGCGTTCGTGTACGTCGAGGCGCGGCGCCAGGGTTCGTGCTCCGCGCAGCACCAGATAGGCGTCGTCCGGGCTGACGGTGATGCCAAAGGTGTCGCTCATGGATGCCAGTGGCTGCCAGACCTCTTGCCGGGTACAGACGCTGCCCATGACCACATCGCTGTGACCGCACAGGTACTTGGTCAACGCCATGATCGAAATGTCCGCGCCCAGGGTCAGTGGCCGATACAGGTAGCCCGAGCCCCAGGTGTTGTCCACGGCCAGCAGAATGCCGCGCGGTTTGCACAATGCGGCGATGGCCGGCAGGTCGCAGAGTTCATACAGCAGCGAGCCGGGCACCTCGGTGTAGACCATTTTGGTGTTGGCTTGCAGTTGCGCTTGCAGTTGATATTGCAGCCCGCTGCCGTCAGGCGCGAAGTAGCTGACCTGGATGCCGAACGGCTCAAGCAGCTCCCGGGCCAGGCGCCGCACGGGCGCATACACCGCGTCGGTGATCAGCACATGATCGCCGGGCCGCAGATAGGCCAGGAACGTCTGCGCCACCGCCGCCAGCCCGGTGCCGTACAAGCGGGTGCGGTAACCGCCCTCCAGTTCCGTCACCAGATCTTCCAGGGCGAAAGCCGTCGGATTGCCTCGGGCGCCATAGCTCAGAACCCGTTCACTATCACGGCGAGCACGGGCGTCGCGCATTTGCGCCAGGTTGTCGAACAGCACCGTGCTCAAACGAGTGACCGGCACGTTGACGCCCCGCCTGCCACTGCCCTTTTCAGTTCGCGCCGAATGCACCAGACGAGTACGCACCCGCCCATCACGAGTGGCTTGAGACTGGGCATGCAGCGGTTTGAGGCTGGCGATTTCGTCTGCGCTCATTTGCGCCAACAAGCCTATTTCCCAGGCCAGATACTGACGCGCCGCGTCTTTGTTGCCGGAATGGCGATCATGGGTGAAGAACAGAAAATCGATGCACTGGTGATCGGGCGGTGTGTTGGCATTCTCCTGCAGCGCAAACCCCGCCGCACGCCAGGCCTCGACACCGCCGTCCAGCAACCGGGTTTGTGCGCGCTGAGCATCGGGCAACTCCAGCGTCGCGAAAGCGGCCAGCAGCGGATCATCGGCCAGCAGCACCAGAGGCCGTTGCTCTCCCATCACCTCAGCCGCCAGCAACGAGCGGATCGACCAGCGCGAGCCGGCGATATGACCTTTGCGCCAGGTCATGCTCGGCCGCAGGTCAATCAGTGCCACCGCGTTATCCTTCAGCGCATCGCTCAGGGCCTGCGCCGTGATCACTGGCAACGCTTCGTGTGCGAAAGGCTCAACCGCAGGCAACGCCAGATCGCTGTTCACCCCATCCGCTAAAACATAAGCCTCATGCCCCAACTGCCGAAGCCAACTGGCAATAATCGGTGCCCGCACGCCATCGCTGTCAATCAGCACCACCCGCGCCTGGCGCACGCCGATGTACAGATCGGTGGATTGAATCAGCTGGCCACCCGGCGTGTGTTGCGCGCCCGGCAAACTTCCAGCGGCAAACTCCTCGGCGGTGCGCACATCACACAAAAACAGACTGCGTTCGGCCTCCCCGGCCCACTGCTCAACCTGCGCGGTCGCAACGGTTTTCACCCCGGCCCGTTCGGCCAGTTGTGCCGCGGCAAGACGCTGTAGCGGCAAGGTCTTCGATGACACCTCATCGGCATAGCGGCGGGTGCTGCCATGCTCCAGCCGAAGGTCTTCCAGGTACCAGCCCTGGGTCCCATTTTCCAGGGCGTAGACCGGGTTCTTCAGACCCAGATTGATCAGGGTCTGGGCGCCAATAATGCTGCGGGTACGACCGGCGCAATTGACCACGATCGGCGTGCTGTCGTCCGGCACCAGATCGTGTACGCGATAGCCCAGTTCACCATTCGGGCAACAGACGGAACCGGGGATGGTCATCTTGCGGTATTCGTCGAACGGCCGACCGTCCAGCACCACCAGCGATTCGCCCCGGGCTTGCCATTCGGCCAGCTGTTTGGCGGTGACATGCGGCGTATGACTGACCTCTTCCACCAACTCGCCAAAGGCCTTGGACGGCACGTGCACGCCGGCAAACAGCTGCAGGCCGGCCGCCTGCCAACCGTCGGCACCGCCGTCGAGAATATGCACGCGGCCATACCCCAACGCCTGCAGACGCTGAGCGGCTCGGGCCACAACGTCCCCACCGTTCTGGTCATAAATCACCAACCGCACCTGTGGATTCGGCGCCAGGCGTCGGACCTCCAATTCCAGGCGACTGTAGGGCAGGTTCACCCCGTGAAACAGATGGGCTTCGCCATATTGGCCATGCTCACGCACGTCAAACAGGGCAATTTCCTGCCCGTCGAACAGCCATTGCTGCAGTTGCCCTGGGGTTACGGTCCGATTCATGCGTAAGCCTTGATCGACGGCGCCATTTGCGAGGCGTTGTAATTGAGAATGCGCCCGTCGGCCTCGACCCCATAACGGCCATTGAGCGATTCCAGCGGCAAGCCATAAAGATGGAAATGCAGGGTCGGCTGCTCGCCTTCGACACGGATGCCATGCAGGTCTTCACCGAGGAACGAGATCGATGTGCCAGGCTGCACGATCACTTCTTTTTCCAGGTGCAGGGTCGTGAACCCAGGCTCGCGGCCCTCGTCATCACGGGCGTAGACGTAGTTGATTTCCTGGCCTTCGACGGCGCTGATGATCGCCCAGGTTTCGTGGTTGTGCGCGATGGTGCTTTTGCCCGGCAACAGCGAGTTGAGGTACAGCGTCGGCGTGTCGCCATCGTCGTTGAGACGGTAGCGGAACGCGGTGCTGCCCTGCCCCGGCACAGGCGCCGGGAACGCGTCGAAATTGAACAGATCTCGACGCTCGGCCAGGGTTTCGAGCAAAGCGACGATTTGCGTCAATGCAGCACGGTCGACGCCGCGTTGATTGATGATGCGGATTTTCTTGAGGAAATCTTCGATGACGGCGGCACGGTTATCGGTACTCATGAACAGGCTCCTCGGTATTAGACAGACAGGCTGTAGCGGCTCAGGTTGGTCAACAGATACGGATCGTTGGCGACGCGGGGACGGCGTCCCGGATCGCCCAGGGCATGACGCAGAAACTCTTGAGTGCGTTCGCTGGTGGGGTGCTGGAAAACCTGCGCGGCGCTGCCGTGCTCGACGATCACGCCGTTTTCAGTGAAGTAGACGATGTCGCTGATCTCTTCGGCGAAACGCATTTCGTGGGTCACCAGCACACAGGTCATGCCCTCTTCGGTCAGCTCGCGAATCACCGTCAGCACCTCGCCGACGGTTTCCGGGTCGAGGGCCGAGGTCACCTCATCGAACAGAATCAATTCCGGGCGCATGGCCAACGCCCGGGCAATCGCCACCCGCTGTTGCTGACCGCCGGAAAGTTGTCCCGGATAAGCATCGGCCTTGTGCTCCATGCGCACTTTGGCCAGCAAGGCGCGGGCGTCTTTCTCGGCATCGATCCGGTTGCGCCCCAGCACTTTGCGCGGTGCGATCACCAGGTTCTCCAGCACCGACAAATGCGGGAACAGGTTGTACTGCTGGAACACAAACCCCACGCGCTTGCGCAACTCGATGCGCTGGGCTTCCTGGGCCAGGGTGTGAACCTCGGTGGTGCCGACGCGAAGGGTCCCGCGCTGAGGCTGTAACAGGCCGGTGATGCAACGCAGGATCGTCGACTTGCCGGAACCGGACGGGCCGATGATCGACACGGCTTGCCCACGGTGCACGTCGAGGTCGATGCCCTTGAGCACCGGGTTGCTGCCAAACGACAGATGCAGGTCGCGCAGGCTGACCAGAGGTTCAGCGACGGTTTCAGTAGAAGGCATAACGTCGCTCCAAGTGTTGGGTGAGTCGGGAAATCGGGTAGCAATAGGCAAAGAACAGCACCAGCAGGCTCAGGTAAATCACCACGGTAAAACCGGTCAGGTTCACCGTGTTGCTGGCGATTTGCGCGGTGTCGATCACGTCATGCACGCCCACCAATGACGCCAGTGCGGTGCCCATGGTGATCACCGCGTAGAGGTTCATCCACGGCGGCAACATGCGCTTGAAGCACTGCGGCAGGATGATCGAGCGGAAAATCTGCCCACGGGTGAACGCCAGGGAACGTGCGGCCTCCCATTGGGTACTGGGGATCGAGGCGACCGCGCCACGGAAGATTTCCGCGACGTTGGCGCTCGCCGGCAACGCCAGGCCAAGGGTGACCTTGACCCAGTCGGGGAACGAGACATAGGCGCTGCCGATGTGGATCTCGAACGGGAACACATAGGTGGTGAAATAGATCAGCACCAGCCACGGCGCGTTGCGAAAAACCTGCACCCAGATCCGCGCCGGCAAGCGCAGCAGCCACAACGGCGACAATCCCAGGGCGCCCACCAGCAACCCCAGCAACGACCCCAGCCCGATCGCCACCAGGCTGATCAGAATGTTCTGGCCAAAGCCCACGACCAGCGCTGGCGACCATTGCAGCAAGGCCTTGAGCACCGGGCTGTGCGGGGCGAAATACACCAGCCAGAGCACGGCAACTGCCAATAGCAGCAACTTGCCGACATGCCGCCGTGGCCAGGCCACTGGCGCGGTGACGGACGATTCAATGGCCATAGCCGGGCATCCTCAGGCGCGCTTCGAGCAGGCGCCCCACACAATTGACGGTAAAACTCAGCAGACCAAAAAACGTCAGGATCAGAATCATCAACTCCAGCACGTTATCGCTCTGGGTCCAGATCATGATTGCCGCGTAGGTGATGTCGCCGACGGCAATCGCCGAGGCGACGGCGGTCATCTTCACCAGGTCGATCAGGTTGTTGATCAGCGACGGCAAGGCGAAGCGCAGAGCCAGCGGTAGTTGCACGTTCCACAACAACTGCCGACTGTTGAACGCCAGCGAACTGGCTGCCTCCATCGTCACCGCTGGCACGGCTTCGATGCCGGCGCGCAAGGCTTCGGCATGGAACGCGCCCTTGTGCAGCGAGATCACGATCACCACCCAGGCGAACGGTGTCAGCGGGTTGGCCGCGCCGACGGCCTGGGTCAGCAGCATGTTCAGCACCAGGAACGCGCAATACAGCTGCACCAGCGTCGGCGTGTTGCGGGTGACTTCGACAAACACCCGCGCAGGTTTCGCCAGCCAGGGTTTGCCCGAGGTCAACATTGCCGCCAATCCGAGACCCGCCAGCAGGCTGCCGACGATAGTGAACAGGCACAGCAACACCGTAGTCAGCGCACCCTGCTCCAGGGTTCCGCGCTGATAGGCGTCCAGCAGAAAGCCGTAGTTCAGGCCGAACCCGGCAGCCCAGTGGACGAACAGCTCCAGCAAATGACTCATGGTTCGCCCCGCAATTGCCCGCAGGCTTGAGCGATGCGTCGTCCGGCCTCTGCGACGGTTTCAGTCGCAGTGGCAATGGACAGGCGAAACCACGGCGACAAGCCATAAGCGCTGCCCGCTACGCCGGCCACGCCCTCCTCCAGTAAATACGCGACGACGTCGGCATCGGTTTCCAAGCGCTGACCGTCCGGGCGATAGCGGCCCAATAATCCGGCGCAGCGGATAAATACGAAGAAACCACCTTGAGGTTCGAGCACTTCGAGGCCGTCTACTTTGCGTAAAGCACTCACCAGTAAATCCCGGCGCTGCTGATAGGCCGCGACCTGCGACCGCAAGAAATCCAGACCACCGTCGAAGGCTGCCAACGCGGCGGCTTGCCCTACCGAAGAAGCGCCCGAGGTGGATTGCGATTGCACGACGGTCATCGCATTGGCCAGCACTAGCGGCCCGGCACCGAAACCAATGCGCCAACCGGTCATGGCGTAGGTCTTGGACACGCCGCCCACCAGCAGGCAGCGCGACTGCAAATCCGGCGCGACGTTGAGCAGGCTCTGGGCCGGCCGACCGTCGAAGCGGATATGTTCGTAGAGCTCATCCAGCAGAATCAGCACCTGAGGATGGCGCCGCAGCATCTCGGCCAAGGCTTGCAACTCGGTCGCGCTGTACACCGCGCCGCTGGGGTTGCCGGGGCCGTTGAGGATCAGCCAGCGAGTTCGCTCGCCGATGTATTGCTCCAACTGCTCGGTCGTCAGCTTGCAGCCTTGCGCCAACCCGCATTCGATCAACACCGGCTCGCCGCCATTGAAGCGCACGCTGTCCGGAAACGACGGCCAGTAAGGCGTTGGCACCAGCACTTGATCGCCGTCATCAAGGGTGGCGGCGAAGGCATTGAAGATGATCTGTTTGGCGCCGTTGGCAATCACGATCGATTCCAGCGGGTAGTCCAGATGGTTTTCCTGCTGGAGCTTGCGTTGCACCGCAATTCGCAAGGCCTTCACGCCCGGTGTCGGCGTGTACTTGGTGGCACCGCCAGCGATGGCGGCATAAGCGGCCTGCTTGATGTGGTCCGGGGTGTCGAAATCCGGCTCGCCGGTGGTCAGGTCGAGGATGTCGCGACCGGCCTCGCGCAGGGCCGTGGCTTGGGATTTGGCGGCGGCATTGGCCGACAGCGAGACGCGCTGCACGCGTTTGGACAGGCAAAGTGTCATGACTGAACCGCCTCCAATACCTTGCCGGGGTTCAGCAGATTGTTCGGGTCCAGCGCCTGCTTGATCCGGCGCATCAGGTTGAGTTCTACCGGACTTTTATAGCGCCCGAGCATGTCCCGTTTGTGCTGGCCGATACCGTGTTCAGCACTGATTGAACCGTCGTGGGCATGGGCGCTGTCGTGCACCAGTTGGCTGAGTGCCGCGTAATGGACCATGTGCGCCTCGACCGTCGAATCCTGCGGATGGGCGACGTTGTAGTGCAGGTTACCGTCGCCCAGATGGCCGAAGGTGTAATGCCGCACACCGGGAAAATGACGCTGCAGCAAAGCATCGGTATGGGTGACAAACGCCACCACCTGGGAAATCGGCACCGAGATGTCGTGCTTCATGTTGCGACCGGCACGCTTCTGCGCCTCGCTCATGTTTTCGCGCAATAGCCACAACGCCTGGCTCTGGGCGAGGCTTTCGGCGATCAGCGCATCGGCCAGCAAGCGCTGTTCGAAGGCTTCGCCCAGTACCTGTTCAAACGCTTCGCGGGCATGGCTTTCGCTGTGGTTATCGGACAGTTCCAACAGCGCGAACCAGGGCTGACGAGCGCCAAGAAAGGGTTGCGGGCCTTCAGGAAATTGCTCACGCAGCAGCGCGAGGCACTCGGCGCTGAGCAGTTCGAACGCAGTGAGACTGGCACCGAAACCGGCGCGGGCATGGGACAGGAACGTCACCGCTTGGGCCAACGAGTCGAAGGCCAGCAGCGCCGTGGCTTGGGCTTTGGGCAGCGGAAACAGTTTCAGGGTCGCGGCGGTGATAATGCCGAGCGTGCCTTCGCTGCCGATAAACAGGTCGCGCAAGTCGTAGCCGGTGTTGTCCTTGCGCAAACCGCGCAGGCCATTCCAGATTTCACCCTGGGCGGTGACCACTTCCAGACCGAGGGTCAATTCGCGGGTATTGCCGTAACGCAGCACCGCGGTGCCGCCGGCATTGGTGCCCAGGTTACCGCCGATGGTGCAGCTGCCTTCGGCGCCCAGGCTCAGCGGGAACAGACGTCCGGCGTCACGGGTGACGTCTTGAATGGTCTGTAGAATGCAGCCCGCCTCGACGGTCAGGGTGTCGTTGTCGGTGTCCACCGCCCTTACGCGATTCATCCGGTCGAGCAGCAGCAACACCGCGCGCCCACTGGCGTCCGGGGTCGCGCCGCCCATCAGCCCGGTGTTGCCGCCCTGTACCACCACCGGCGTATCACACGCCACACAGGCACGAACCACCGCCGCGACTTCTTCGGTGCTGGCCGGATGGACAGCGGCAATCACCTGCCCCACATAACGGCCCTGTTTGTCGGTCAGGTACGCGGCGGCCTCTTCGTTACTCTGCACATGACGGGCGCCGAGCAGTTGCTGCAAGGCAACGAACAACGGCCGACTCATGGCCGCACAGCCAGCGGTGCCGCATTGCGGTATTGCTCGTGCAGGTCACGCAAGGCCTGCGACTGCGCCATGCCGGTGCGCTCGCCCAGTTCGATCAACCAGCCGCTGCGGTGCCAGTCGCGCACGATGGCATCCAGTTTCGCCTGGGTATCGTGTTCGCCCTTGCGGATCCAGATCACCGAGTTCGACGGGATCAAATCACCCGGCAGCGGGATCTCAAACCCGGCCCACTCGGCATCGCTCAACAAGGTATGCATGGTCGGGCTGACATGCACCGCCGCCACGCAGCCATTGCCGCGCAACGACAACAACGATTCGGACTGACTGCGGAACGCCTTGATCTGCGCGCCGTAGGTTTCCTGCAAGGGCTTGATGAAGTTGCTGCCCTGGGACACGCACACCGGTTTGCCCTTGAGGTCGCTCCACTGGGTGATGCCCGCACCTTTACGAATCAACGCGGCACCGCCGACTTCTTCATAAGGCGTGGGCACGTAATCGAGAATCTCGGCACGCTCTTCGGTGAACTGCATATTGGCGATCAGGATGTCGACCTTGCCCTGTTGCAGGAACTGCACCCGGTTGGGCGCCAGCACGGAAACCGTTTGCGCCTCGACGCCCAGCGCCTTGGCGATGCCCTTGGCCAGTTCGACGTTGTACCCCAGGTGCTCGCCGGTCTTGGGGTCGAGAGTGCCGAATGGCGGGCCACTGAGAATCACCCCGACGCTGATGGCGTGGCGTTGCTCGATCTTGTCCAGTGTGGCGTCGGCCTGAGCGAGGCTGGCGCCCAGCACGGCGCATCCTGCCAGGCACAACGTGGCCAGGCCTCTGGCGGAAAAATATCGGTTCATGCACGACTTCCTTGAACGACCGCCGAGCCCGTCGGCGGCTTATTGAAACGATGAGGTGAACCGGTCAGGCACCGTTGGCCTGGAACTGTTTCTGTAAATCCACCAAGGCCGGTGACGCGGGGGTGATGCGATTGCGGGTCTGGGCTTCGATCAGCCAACCGCTGCGATGCAGTTCCTTGACGATCGGGTCGAGTCGAGCCTGGGTATCGCTTTCGCCAGGTCGGGTCCAGATCACTGAAGGAGCCGGGTTGAGTTCCGGACTGAGCGCGCGATAGCCCTGCCATTCGACGTTGTCGGCGATCAACGGGTTGATCAGCGTGGCGTCATGCACCGCCGCGACGCAGTTGTTGCCACGCAGCGCGAGCAAGGATTCCGACGAGCTCTTGAAGGCTTTGATCTCAACGCCCAACTCGGTGAGTGGCTTGATGTAGCTGCTGCCCTGGGAGGTGCAAACGGGCTGGCCTTTGAGATCTTCCCAACGGGTGATTTTGCTGTCCTTTAGCAGCGCCGCGGAACCGCCGACGCGGTAGAACGGCGTTGGCACAAAACCGAGAATCTCGCCGCGTTCGGCCGTCCATTCCATGTTGGCGATCAGCAGATCAACTTTGCCCTGCTGCAAAAACTGCACGCGGTTGGCGGGCAATACCGGTACCAGTTGCACCTCGGCGCCCAATTGCCGGCCCAGCTCCTGAGCGAGGTCGACGTTCAAACCCCGTGGTTTCTGGGTACCCGGATCGATACTGCCAAAGGGGCCGCCGGACAGTACAACCCCCACTGTCAGCACATGGCGTTGCTGGATCTTGTCCAGCGTTGCATCAGCCTGAGCACCGGCACTGGCGGCCAATGAGATCAAGGCGCCCAGCATGGCAGGCAACAATCGTTTTACAGGTGAGCGCTCAAGCAACATGGATTTCCCCTCATGGAATGATCGGCGTCCCCCGACCTGATGTGAGGGCATCCTAGGTACAGCGTTGGTGTAACGGAAATTCAAATATCTAATATCGTTATAACTTGTCGTGTTGCCGCTAAACGACAATCTTCGAAACCCCAGCAATTACTGGCCTTTGTGGCTTGCACAATAAAATATCGCCAAAAACACATAAACAACTGTAATGTCTATGTTTGCAGCCTTGATATAAAAACAGCCTCAGGAATGGCCATGTCGACTTCATCTACCCTCGACCTCGAATTACTGCGCACCTTCATTGCCGTGGTCGATCACCACAGTTTTGCCGAGGCCGGCGCACAACTGGCCCGCACGCAATCGTCGGTCACCCAGCACATGCAACGCCTGGAACAACAAGTCGGGGTGAGCCTGTTCGAGAAGCGCGGGCGACAGAAGCAACTCACCGAACCCGGTTTGCAGTTGCTGCGCCATGCACGGCAGATGCTTTCGCTCAACGACGATGCATTGAACTCGCTGCGCGAAAGCAACTTGAGCGGTGTATTGCGCATCGGCTCGCCCCATGACATTGCCGACACCATCCTGCCGCCGATCCTCAGCCACATCGCCCGCTCGGCCCCTCGTTTGCGCCTGGAGATCGATGTCGGCCGCAGCCCGTTTTTGATGGATGACCTGCATCGGGGCAAGGTCGACATGGTGATTTCCACTCGCCAAGACCCGACGCTCGAAGGCTTTGCCTTGCGCACCTCGCCGGTATGGTGGATCTGCTCGGCGCAGTACATCCATACGCCCGGCGAGCCCTTGCCGCTGATTCTGGTGGATGAGCCGAGTATTTATCGTCGGTACGCCCTTGAGGCGCTGGAGCGCGCCAATATTCCATGGCGCCAGGCGTACCTGGCGTCGAACCTGATCGGCATCAAAGCCGCGACCCGTGCCGGGCTGGGCGTCACGCCCAGAAGCATGGAAATGCTCGGCCCGGACATGCGCGTACTCGGCGAGACCGATGGCCTGCCACGGCTGCCGGACGTGACCTACCACTTGTGGATTCGGCCCAACACCGTGAATCCGCTGGTGCGTCGGGCCTATGAGTTGATCAGAAGCAGCCGGGGGCTCTGACCTGCTCAGCTTCCCTCGCTGCTGTGTGCTTCCTCAAAGAAGATGCGGTGCGCTTGAAAGGAGTCGCCATGAAAACCTCAACGTTATGGAAAGTGAGCACCGACAAAAAAGCGGCCTCGGCTAATACCAGTCAGTTAAGCGCAACCCATGTGGGAGCGGGCTTGCTCGCGAAGGCGTCGGTTCAGCCAACCTCAATGTTGAATGACACACCGCTTTCGCGAGCAAGCCCGCTCCCACAGGGTTCGCTCCTTAACTGACTGGTATTAGCCGAGGCCGCAGATCCTCAATGTCAAATTGGCTATTTCAGAGCTTGGCGATCGACACCTCGGTGGATTTGACGAAGGCAATCACCTCGCTCCCCACTTTCAATTCAAGGTCGCGCACCGACCGGGTGGTAATCACCGAGGTGACGATCCCGGAAGCAGTTTGCACGTCGATTTCAGACACCACTTCGCCCTCTAGTATTTCCTTGATGACACCCTTGAACTGGTTGCGGACGTTGATCGCTTTGATGGTCATGATGAGGCTTCCTGTCTGGTGTCGGGCGCATCCACATGGATGTGCAGGCCCTCAAAGTGCATCACCTGAACCGACAACAAAAGGAATATATAATTATCTGTTTATTCCTTAATGGAATATAAATTTAAATAACCAAAATGAATTAACAAATACAAAATCAGTATTTATCGTTATAAAAATATCCACGTACTCTCAGCTCATCCCGTCATTCATCACCACAGTGAAGTGCCCCATGAATCCGACTGACAACCTCATCGACTTCGCCAGTTACCGCAAACGCAAACAGGCTCAGCAACGGGCACGGGCCATGTGGGAAATGTATGCACGTAACGCCGGTCTACAGGCCTATCAATGGGTCCAGGCCACCCATTCGACCGAGACCCGTCACGCATGAACGCGCAGCAACCCTCGCGTTTTCTGGCGAGTGCAGACGAACCCGTGACGGACTTGAATAATCTGGAGCCGCTGGAAGAAGACCCGATCTGTGAGCGAGTCGCACAGAACCTGCAACGGCTGCGGGGCAAGCGTCACTTGTCCCTCGACGCGCTGGCCAGGCAATGTGGTGTGAGTCGGGCAATGCTGGCGCAGATCGAGTCCGGACGCAGCGTGCCTTCCATCAAAGTGCTGTGCAAAATTGCCAAAGGCCTGAAGGTCTCGGTGGCCGCCTTTCTGGAGCATCGGGCCTTCGAAGGTGTGGCCGTGCTGTCGGCGCGTGAGAGCAAACGCTTGGTCAGCGCCAGCGGAGCCTTCGTCAGCCGCGCCCTGTTCCCGTTCGACGTGGCACGCCAATCGGAGTTTTACGAACTGCGCCTGAGCCCTTTGGGCGAAGATCACAGCGAGGGGCATGGCCCCGGTGTCCAGGAGAACCTGGTGGTGTCGCAGGGCGTGCTGGAAATCAGCGTCAACGATGAACGTTACCTGCTGTCTACCGGCGACTCGATCCTGTTCTACGCCGACCAGCCCCACCGCTACCGCAACCCCGCCGACAGTGAGGCAGTGGCTTATCTGGTGGTGACTTACCCGGAACGCCTGGATTAAACACCTGAAAGAGCAATGAACATCCAATGTGGGAGCGGGC
>NZ_AKJE01000045.1 GCF_000282495.1 Pseudomonas sp. GM79 | reverse complement strand
CGGCAGGTAACCGCCGGTCAGGGCCTTGGACAGGCAGAGGAAATCCGGGCGGATGCCGGCCTGTTCGCAGGCGAACATCGTTCCGGTGCGACCGAAACCGACGGCGATTTCATCGTGGATCAGGTGAACGCCATAACGATCACAGGCGTCGCGCAGCAACTTCAGGTACACCGGGTGGTACATGCGCATGCCGCCAGCGCCCTGAATCAGCGGCTCCAGAATCACCGCGGCCACGGTGTCGTGGTTGTCGGCCAGGGTCTGCTCCATGGCGGCGAACATGTTGCGCGAGTGTTCTTCCCAGCTCATGCCCTCGGGGCGCAGGTAGCAATCGGGGCTTGGCACCTTGATGGTGTCCATCAGCAGGGCTTTGTAGGTTTCGGTAAACAGCGGCACGTCGCCCACCGCCATCGCCGCCATGGTCTCGCCGTGGTAGCCATTGGTCAGGGTGACGAAGCGCTTTTTGTTCGGCTGGCCGCGGTTGAGCCAGTAGTGAAAGCTCATTTTCAGCGCGACTTCGATGCACGACGAACCGTTATCGGCGTAGAAGCACCGGGTCAGGCCTTCGGGCGTCATCTTTACCAGGCGCTCCGACAGTTCGATCACCGGCTGATGGCTGAAACCGGCGAGGATCACGTGTTCCAGCTGATCGACCTGATCCTTGATGCGCTGGTTGATTCGCGGGTTGGCGTGGCCGAACACGTTGACCCACCAGGAGCTGACAGCGTCGAGGTAGCGTTTGCCTTCGAAGTCTTCCAGCCAGACACCTTCACCGCGCTTGATCGGGATCAGCGGCAGCTGTTCGTGGTCTTTCATCTGGGTGCAGGGATGCCACAACACCGCGAGATCGCGTTCCATCCACTGTTTATTCAGGCCCATTTTCTGTCTCCTCGAGGCTACCCGTGACGTAGGCGGGTAAACAATCGCGCAAGCCTATGCAATGCGCGTCATCGGGACAACCCATTGTGTCGATTGAGCTACTTTGTATAGGACGATAGACGTTGCTGGCGGCGTTTTGATGGCTGACGTATTCTTCGCGGTTCTTTGAGTCGTCTGACTCGTAAAACCGCTATTTCCTCGTGTATTTCCGGAGTTCGCTGAATGTCTGCTGGTTGGCTGCGCGCCTGTGCGCTGGTGATGTTGGGGCTGTTCAGCGTTTCGGCGCTGGCCAAGGATAAAACGGTGATCGTGGTCGGCGGCGGGCTTTCGGGCCTCACCGCGGCGTACGAGCTGCAGAACAAAGGCTGGCAGGTCACCCTGCTGGAAGCCAAACCGACGTTGGGCGGTCGCTCCGGCATGGCCACCAGTGAGTGGATCGGCAACGACAAGACCCAACCGGTGCTGAACAAGTACGTCTCGACGTTCAAGCTGACCACCACGCCAGCCCCTGAATTCGTGCGGACTCCGAGCTACCTGATCGACGGTGAATATTTCACCGCCGCCGATCTGGCGACTAAACAGCCGGCCACCGCCGAGGCACTGAAACGCTACGAAAAGACCCTGGATGATCTGGCGCGTTCGATCGAAGACCCGCAGAACCCGGCCGCCAACAGCACGCTGTTCGCCCTGGACCAGATCAACGTGTCCAACTGGCTCGATCGCTTGAATCTGCCAGCCACTGCGCGTCAGTTGGTGAATCAGCAGATTCGTACCCGCTATGACGAACCTTCGCGCCTGTCGCTGCTGTACTTCGCACAACAGAGCCGCGTCTACCGTGGCGTTGCCGACCGTGACCTGCGCGCTTCGCGTCTGCCTGGCGGCAGCCCGGTGCTGGCCCAGGCCTTCGTCAAACAACTGAAAACCATCAAGACCAGCTCGCCGGTTTCGTCCATTACTCAAGACAAGGACGGCGTGACTGTGAAGGTCGGCAGTGTTGGCTATCAGGCGGACTACGTTGTGCTGGCCGTGCCGTTGCGGGCACTGAACAAGATTCAGATGACCCCGGCGCTGGATGCTCAGCACCTGGGCGCCATCAAAGGCACCAACTACGGCTGGCGTGACCAGATCATGCTGAAGTTCAAGACGCCAGTGTGGGAAAGCAAGGCGCGCATGTCCGGCGAGATCTACAGCAACACCGGCCTGGGCATGTTGTGGGTCGAGCCGGCCCTGAAAGGCGGCGCCAATGTGGTGATCAACCTGTCCGGCGACAATGCGCGCGTGATGCAGGCCTTCGGCGACAAGCAGATGGTCGATCAGGTACTGATTCGTCTGCACGCGTTTTATCCACAGGCACGCGGTTCGTTCACCGGTTATGAAATCCGTCGCTACAGCACCGACCCGTCGATGGGTGGCGCTTACCTGGCCTTCGGCCCGGGCCAGATCAGCAAGTACTGGCGCCTGTGGGAGCGTCCGCTGCAACGTGTAGCCTTTGCCGGCGAACACACCGACGCCTTGTACCCAGGCACTCTGGAAGGCGCATTGCGCACCGGTCAGCGTGCAGCCAGTCAGGTAGAAGACCTGGCGGCAGGCAAATCGTTTGAGCCGGCGAAAGTTGTTCCGGCGGCGACCGCAGCAGCGGCAGGTGCAGTGGCGGCGAAGAAAGGCAACTTCTTCACCAACCTGTTCGGCGGTTCTGACGACAAACCGGAACCGGCCAAGGCGCCAGTACCCGCGGCACCGGTTGCTCCGGCACCCGCGCCAGTACCTGCGCCGACTCCAGCGCCAGCACCGGTTGAGGCGCCGAAACCTGCGGCACCGGTGAAAGCAGAGCCTGCCAGGAAAGTGCCGGTCAAAGCGCCAGTGAAAAAGCCTGCTGCCAAAACCGAGTCCAAAAAAGCCCCGGTCAAAGCGACGGTGAAAAAGACTGAGCCGGTGAAGAAGCCAGCGGTCAATACTGCTGCGAAGACCCCGGCGACGACTGAAACCAAGACGCAGTAAGTTCTGGAATCAAAAAAAGCGCGGCAGTGATGCCCAATGCCTGTCAGTTAAGCGCAATCCATGTGGGAGCGGGCTTGCTCGCGAAGACGGCGGCACAGTCAACATTGATGTCGCCTGATACGCCGCTTTCGCGAGCAAGCCCGCTCCCACAGGTTCCGCGCCTTAACTGACCGGCATTGGACAGTGATGCCGCGCTTTTTTTATGTCTTGCGTAGGTCGCTGCTGATTTTTCTTTGACGCTAAGCTAGATCGACACTATGGACTTCGTCGCTTTGGTAGTCGCTGACATAGGCATGGTTATGTTGATCAAGAACCATGTCATACGGTTCGGAAGCACCAGGGATGGGCACCCGGCGAACAATTTCATACGTGGCGGTATTAATTTCCACGACCTCTTTTTTGATTTGATCAACGGCATAAGCGTTTTTTTCGCCGAACACTATTTTCCCTTCGCAAGTCACAAAATCGAAATGCCTGGTGGTCGATAACTTAGGGTCCAGTACGGTCAGTTTTTGAGCGTCCAGACACACGATATACACTTCTTGGTCGTCGGGACTGACGGTAACTGCTGACGGATACCTTTCGGTTTTGATGATATCGAGGACTTTGAAAGTCTTGCTGCTGATGATCGTTAGTGCGTCCTGATAAGGGCCATCAGGAGAGTTCGTGCTGGAAATATAAAGACGCGAATCGTCCTGGCTGATATCCACACTTATGGAGGGAGAGGGCAATCCTCTCACTCTGCTCACCGCATAAGTGCGGGTATCGATAATTGCCAGCCACTCTTTATTTTGTCGAACGGTGACGTAAACATGCTTGCCGTCTCGGCTCACGACGATTCCCCGAGGATATTTTCCCACCGTGACGTGACCCACCTTATAGGTTTTGGTATCAATAACCGAAACCGAACTTGACCCGTAGTTGGTCACATAAGCTCTTTTCCCTCCATGGGCAAGGACGATGTTTTGGGGGTAATGCTCGACGGCGATGGTGTGGATTACCTTTCTGTTCCGGGTGTTGATCACTGACACATTGCCTGAAATGTAATTGCAAACAAAAACCCGTGATCCATCGTTGTTGATGGCTATCCCTCGCGGCCCTGCCCCTACGGGTATCGAATTGGATAGGTTGCGCGTAGTCGCGGGGGATGAACTCGAATGGTGACTCATGGTAGAACTCCTGTTCAGACGCTCGGACAAACGCCCGAGATCAGGTTCATCAATGACCTGCAATGTTGGCTACTATCAGATATGACAGTTCTGACGAGTGGTAAAGGCTTTTTTTAAGTGGGAATGGGGATGGCATTTGTAGGTTTTTTCGTTCGGTTAACACTCTCTTAACATCTCGACCGCAAGGTCTTGATCGTATTTCTCGATATTTCAGAGCGAAATTTTCCGCTTTAAATCGATAGATAACTCGATAGTCTTGGGCGCAGTTCTTACAGGATTTGGGCAATGCAACTACGTAACTCTTCTTCCCGCTACGGTTGGATCAGCATCTTCATGCATTGGGGTGTGGCGCTCGCGGTCTATGGTCTGTTTGCGTTGGGGTTGTGGATGGTGGGTCTGGACTACTACAGCGCCTGGCGCAAAGATGCGCCGGATCTGCACAAGAGCATTGGCCTGCTGTTGTTCGCGGTCATGTTGCTGCGGGTGTTGTGGCGCTTCATCAGTCCACCGCCACCGGCCCTGCAAAGTTATAGCCGCATGACGCGTCTTGGTGCCGTGTTCGGCCATGCCTTCCTCTATCTCGCGCTGTTCGCTGTGATGATTGCCGGTTACCTGATTTCCACCGCAGACGGTGTCGGGATCCCGGTGTTTGGCTTGTTTGAAGTGCCTGCACTGGTTTCCGGACTACCGGACCAGGCGGACACCGCTGGTGTGATCCATTTGTACCTGGCCTGGGCGCTGGTAATTTTTTCCGGCCTCCATGCGTTGGCAGCATTGAAACACCACTTTATCGATCGTGATGCGACCCTGACACGAATGCTGGGTCGCAAAGCCTGATGTTCTACCTCGACTCCAAAGGAATAGAAAGCATGTTGAAAAAGACGCTCGCCGCCCTGGCAATCGGTTCTGCTCTGCTGTCCGCTAACGTAATGGCGGCCGATTACGTTGTCGACAAAGAAGGCCAACACGCCTTCGTTGATTTCAAGATCAGCCACCTGGGTTACAGCTACATCACCGGTACCTTCAAGGACATCGATGGCAAGTTCAGCTTTGACGCTGCCAAGCCTGAAGACAGCAAGATCGAGTTCAATGTGCGCACCGCCAGCGTGTTCACTAATCACGCCGAACGCGACAAGCACATCTCCAGCGGTGACTTCCTGAACGTGGGCAAATTCGCCGACGCCAAGTTCGTTTCCACCAGCGTCAAATCCACCGGCAAAAACGCCGCTGGCAAAGACACTGCCGACGTAACCGGTAACCTGACCTTGCTGGGTGTGACCAAGCCAATCGTGGTCAAAGCCACCTTCCTGGGTGAAGGCAAGGATCCATGGGGCGGCTACCGTGCCGGCTTCGAAGGCACCACCAGCATCAAGCGCTCCGATTTCGGCAAGCAGAAAGACCTGGGCCCAGCGTCCGACGCAGTCGAGCTGTACGTTACGTTTGAAGGTGTGAAAGCGAAGTGAAATTCGCTGCTTGAACAAAAACGCCCCTGATCTCGCGATCCGGGGCGTTTTTTATTGGCGGGCAAAATCTGCACGGCAATGCAAATCCAATGTGGGAGCGGGCTTGCTCGCGAATGCGGTCGAGCATTCAGCATTAATGTCAACTGAACCACCGCCTTCGCGAGCAAGCCCGCTCCCACAGGTTTTTTCGTCAGCCAGAAAAAATGCCCCGGATCGTGAGGTCCGGGGCATTTTTCATGGCTTTTAAAAACTCAGCGATTGCGGGTCAGCAAGGCTGGTTTTTCGCCGCGTGGACGGCCTGGCAGTTGATCCAGTTGCTCAGGTGTCGGGAAGCGATCGCTTTTCGACTCCTTGTGAATGATCTTCGGTGCCGGGCCCCGCGGGTTCTGCACGGCCGGTTCCGAACGAGGCTGTTCGTCACGGGCCGGGCGGCGGTTGCGGGACTCTTCGCGACGGGCCTGGCCGTCACGTGGAGCACCGTTGCGTGGGCCGTTGCGCTTGGCTGGCGGTGTGCCAGTGGTTGCGCCGCTGCTGCTGCGCGGACCATTTTGGCGACCTTGTGGCTGACCGGTGCGCGGAGCGCCTGCGCCTTGTGCCGGAGCGCCCGGACGGCGGCCACGGCCCTGAGCCGGTTTGGCTTGAGGCACGTAATCGACGCGGTTACCGAAGTTATCGACATCGTCGTCCAGGAACTCGTCCGGAGCACGGTCAGCGGCGGCGCGAGGTGCCGGACGCTGTTGCTCACGGGCCGGGGTGCCTTCGCGAGGCTTGTGTTCACGGGCAGGGCGATCGCCACGGCCAGTGGCAGCAGGTTTTTCCTTGCCGCCCTTGTCCTTGCCTTTGTCTTTACGACCGCCACCACCACCGCTGCCGTTCGGACCATCGCCGCGCGGGCCACGTGGGTTGCGCGGGTTACGCACATCCGGACGCTCGCGGACTTCAGGTTTCTCGGCTTCCACAGCGCTGGAGTCGAAGCCCATCAGGTTGCCGTCGGCAATCTTCTGCTTGGTCATGCGCTCGATGCTTTTGAGCAGCTTTTCTTCGTCCGGAGCGACCAGCGAGATCGCCTCGCCCGAACGACCGGCGCGGCCGGTACGGCCGATACGGTGTACGTAATCTTCGTCGACGTTCGGCAGTTCGAAGTTGACCACGTGAGGCAACTGGTCGATGTCCAGGCCGCGAGCGGCGATGTCGGTGGCGACCAGGATGCGCACTTCACCGGCCTTGAAGTCGGCCAGGGCTTTGGTGCGGGCGTTCTGGCTCTTGTTGCCGTGGATGGCGACGGCGGTGAGGCCGTGTTTGTCCAGGTACTCGGCCAGGCGGTTGGCGCCGTGCTTGGTGCGGGTGAACACCAGCACCTGTTCCCAAGCGCCAGCGGTGATCAGGTGCGCCAGCAGCGAACGCTTGTGGTTGGCAGGCAGACGGAATACGCGCTGTTCGATCCGCTCGACCGTGGTGTTCGGCGGCGTGACTTCGATGCGTTCCGGGTTGTGCAGCAGCTTGCCGGCGAGGTCGGTGATGTCTTTGGAGAATGTCGCCGAGAACAGCAGGTTCTGGCGTTTGCTCGGCAGGCGGGCGAGGACCTTTTTCACGTCATGGACAAAGCCCATGTCGAGCATGCGGTCGGCTTCGTCCAGCACGAGGATTTCCACGTGGGACAAGTCGACGCTGCCTTGGCCGGCGAGGTCGAGCAGGCGACCGGGGCAGGCCACCAGCACGTCGACACCGCGGGACATGGCCTGAACCTGTGGGTTCATGCCGACGCCGCCGAAGATGCAGGCGCTGACGAATTTCAGGTCACGGGCATAGACCTTGAAGCTCTCGTGCACCTGGGCCGCGAGTTCGCGGGTTGGGGTCAGGACCAGTACGCGCGGTTGGCGCGGGCCGTGACGCTGGGATTTGTCCGGGTGACCGTTGGGGAACAACCGCTCCAGAATCGGGAGGGCGAAACCACCGGTTTTACCAGTACCTGTCTGTGCCGCAACCATCAGGTCGCGACCTTGCAACACGGCGGGAATGGCCCGCTGTTGCACCGGAGTAGGCTCGGTATAGCCCGCTGCCTCGATGGCGCGGACTAAAGCCTCGGAGAGACCGAGGGAAGCAAAGGACATGAGTAATCCTGTTTTAGTTAGGGCTTGGCCCAATGGGAGTCTTGCCTGGCGCGAATCGCGTTTAAGAGGACGCAATCCCGTCCGGTCCTGCTGGGCCTCGAAGGCTCGTCTGGAGCGCTCGCGCGGGCTGAAAAGCTGCGCTGTAGCGGGATCGAGATGCCTTGAACAAGTCCGAGCGTCCGGGCGTGAGCCTGGCGGGAAGGCCGGAGTATAACAGAGCAATCACTGCGCGCCGCTTTCCTGCTGCTCAACGGTTTTTCCGCCGGTTGCGGTGGCGCTGGCGGCCCGTGCTTCGGGGGCCGGGCTGGCGCCATAGCGGGCGCTCAGTTCAGCGTAGGCTGGCTCGCGCTTGAAGCGCTTGAGCTCGGCACCGAAACGCTGCACCAACAAATCCATCCCGGCATTGCGGCGTACCGCCAGAAACTGGCTTTGCTGGCTGATGATGAGCGGGTTCTCGGTGATTTTGTCGCGGATGTTCAGTTGATCGAGCAAATGCTGGCCAACCCGGCGATCAGTGATCAGCAGGTCGATGCGCCCGCGCACCAGTTTGCCGAAGTTGGCTTCATGGGTGGGTGCCGGCTCTTGGGTGAACAGCGTCGATTCGCTGAAGTCTTTGCTGTACAGGTAGCCCGGCGAGGTGCCGATGGTCAGGCCTTTCAGATCGTCCAGGGTGCGAAATGGATAGGGTCGCTCGTTGGCATAGAACATTACGAATTCGACTTGCGAGAGCGGTTCGCTGGGGTAGAGCAGGGTCGCGTCGCGTTCAGCGCTGTGGAAGATATCCAGCACGCCATCTGCCTGGCCTTGCTCAAGCATCGACAGGCAGCGTTTCCATGGCAGGAACTGCCATTCCACGTCGATTCCGAGGCGTTTGAAGACAGTGGCGGTGGTTTCATAGTCAAGCCCCAAAGACTTGCCGTTTTCCTCGTACACGTAAGGTGCCCAGGGTTCGGTGACAATACGCAGCTTCTCGCCCCGAGCGGTGAGGCTCAGGCAAGTGAACAGAAGCACGGTCAGTAACTGAGTGATCAGGGGCATGGATTGAGATTACGACGAGAAATCATAAAGAGCCAGAAACCGGATCCAGAAGCTCTATCTCAGGATATGACTGCACAATAAAGGGGCGCCGCAAAGCAAAAGATCGCAGCCTTCGGCAGCTCCTACAGGGGGATACGTACCTCTGTAGGCGCTGCCGAAGGCTGCGATCTTTTGATCTTGCTTTAACGACGATTAACGCGGCAACTTCAGGTTGTTCCACACCGCCAGACTCGGCTCAGCCTGGTTCAGCGTGTAGAAATGCAGCCCTGGAGCGCCACCTTGCAGCAGGCGTTCGCACATCTCGGTGATGACGTGCTCACCAAAGCCTTGAATGCTCTGGGTGTCGTCGCCGTAGGCTTCCAGTTGCTTGCGGATCCAGCGCGGGATTTCCGCACCGCAAGCATCAGAAAAGCGCGCCAGCTTGCTGTAGTTGGTGATCGGCATGATCCCCGGCACGATCGGGATGTTCACACCCTTGGCCCGTACACGCTCGACGAAGTAGAAATAACTGTCGGCGTTGAAGAAGTACTGGGTGATCGCACTGTTGGCGCCGGCGTTAGCCTTGCGCACGAAGTTGTTGAGATCGTCTTCAAAGTTGCGCGCTTGCGGATGCATCTCCGGGTAAGCGGCGACTTCGATGTGGAAATGATCGCCAGTCTCTTCACGAATGAATTCAACCAGGTCATTGGCGTGACGCATCTCGCCGCTGGCCATGCCCATGCCCGAGGGCAGGTCACCGCGAAGCGCAACGATACGCTTGATGCCGGCTGCCTTGTATTGGCTCAGCAGGCCGCGCAGGTCGTCCTTGCTGTCGCCCACGCAAGACAAATGCGGTGCGGCAGGGACTTTGACTTCGCTTTCAAGCTGCAACACGGTGTTGAGGGTGCGATCACGGGTCGAACCGCCAGCGCCGTAGGTGCAGGAGAAGAAGTCGGGATTGAAGGTCGCCAGGTGACGGGCAGTGGCGATCAGTTTTTCATGCCCAGCATCGGTCTTCGTCGGGAAGAATTCGAAACTGTAGCGACGGTCTTGGGACATGGTCATATCCTTGGAAGCACGTAAGCCGGACGCTTGCACATCCCAATGTGGGAGCGGGCTTGCTCGCGAAGGCGGCGGGTCAGACGACATTAATGTTGAATGTTAAACCGCCTTCGCGAGCAAGCCCGCTCCCACAAGGGAGAGCAGGCAGCAGGACCAATCAGTAGCGGTAAGCGTGCGGCTTGAACGGGCCTTCGACGGTCACGCCGATGTAGTCAGCCTGTTGCTTGGTCAGTTGAGTGACCACGCCACCGAAACCGCGGACCATTTCCAGGGCCACTTCTTCGTCGAGTTTCTTCGGCAGTACTTCAACGGTCAGACGCTCGGCTTTCTGGGCTGGCGACAGGTCGGCGTACTTCTGGCCGAACAGGAAGATCTGCGCCAGAACCTGGTTGGCGA
Organism: Pseudomonas sp. GM79; assembly: GCF_000282495.1. Lineage (GTDB taxonomy): Bacteria > Pseudomonadota > Gammaproteobacteria > Pseudomonadales > Pseudomonadaceae > Aquipseudomonas. Next base: position 4,536 of record NZ_AKJE01000045.1, on the reverse strand, counting down.
ACGAACCGTCCATGATGCGGCTTGGGTGGCCAGTGGCGTTGCCCAGGTTAACCAGACGGCCTTCGGCCAGCAGGATCAGGTAGTCGTCGTTCTGAGCGTCGAAAGCGCCCGGGCCGGTACGGTGAACCTTGTGAACCTGTGGCTTCACTTCTTCCCATGCCCAGTTCTTGCGCATGAAAGCGGTGTCGATTTCGTTGTCGAAGTGACCGATGTTGCAGACCACAGCGCGCTTCTTCAGGGCTTTGAGCATGTTTGCGTCGCAAACATTGACGTTGCCGGTGGTGGTCACGATCAGGTCGATCTTGCCCAGCAGCGCTTTGTCGATGCTTGCTTCGGTACCGTTGTTGATACCGTCGATGAACGGCGAAACCAGTTCGAAACCGTCCATGCAGGCTTGCATGGCGCAGATCGGGTCGACTTCGGACACTTTAACGATCATGCCTTCCTGACGCAGGGACTGGGCCGAGCCCTTGCCCACGTCACCGTAACCGATGACCAGCGCTTGCTTGCCGGACAGCAGGTGGTCGGTGCCGCGCTTGATCGCATCGTTCAGACTGTGACGGCAGCCGTACTTGTTGTCGTTCTTGCTCTTGGTCACCGAGTCGTTGACGTTGATGGCCGGGATTTTCAGCTCGCCCTTGGCCAGCATGTCCAGCAGACGGTGAACGCCGGTGGTGGTTTCTTCAGTGACGCCGTGGACGCGGTCCAGGATCGCCGGGTATTTCTTGTGCAGCAGCTCGGTCAGGTCGCCGCCGTCGTCGAGGATCATGTTGGCATCCCAAGGCGCGCCATCTTTGAGGATGGTTTGCTCCAGGCACCACTCGTACTCTTCTTCAGTCTCGCCTTTCCAGGCGAAAACCGGGATACCGGCAGCAGCGATAGCGGCAGCGGCCTGGTCTTGAGTCGAGAAAATGTTGCAGGACGACCAACGCACTTCGGCACCCAGGGCAACCAGGGTTTCGATCAGCACGGCAGTCTGAATGGTCATGTGGATGCAGCCGAGAATCTTCGCGCCTTTGAGCGGCTGCTCGGCGGAGTACTTGCGGCGCAGACCCATCAGGGCGGGCATTTCGGATTCGGCGATGATGGTTTCGCGACGGCCCCAGGCAGCCAGGGACATGTCGGCGACTTTGTAATCGTTAAAATCTACAGGCGTGATAACAGCGCTCATGATGAGCCTCCATTCGTAATGTATGCGAATGGGCGCCGTTGTGCGTTTAGTGTCTGGCCGTGGCCAGTCAACGCCCCATCCGAGCCTGACAGGTCGAACCTGCTGCAGCGCCCCTCGGACAGGTGGCGGGAAAACGGTAGGAGCCGTTTTGAAATCGGCGGTGATTATAGCTTTCTTTATCCGGCTAGTGGCAAGTGACAAGCTACAAGCGGCAAGCAAACGCAGATCGGCTTTTAACTTGCAGCTTGTCGCTTAAAACTTGAAGCTGGGGCTATAACCCTATCGCTCAAACAACTCAACCTCGGAGCCCCCATGAATTTCCACACCCGCAAATGGGTAAAACCCGAAGACCTCAACCCCAACGGCACGCTGTTCGGCGGCAGCCTGTTGCGCTGGATTGACGAAGAAGCAGCGATCTATGCCATCGTCCAGTTGGGCAATCAGCGTGTGGTCACCAAGTACATTTCCGAAATCAACTTCGTCAGTGCCTCGCGCCAGGGCGACATCATCGAACTGGGCATCACCGCCACCGAATTCGGTCGCACCTCGATCACGCTGACTTGCGAAGTGCGCAACAAGATCACCCGCAAGAGCATCCTGACGGTGGAGAAGATGGTTTTCGTGAACCTGGGCGAAGACGGCCTGCCCGCGCCGCACGGCCGGACCGAGATCAGGTACGTCAAAGACCAGTTCAAGGATGATGACATCGGCGGGTGAAATCGGCGGTGCGGCCTTCGCGAGCAAGCCCGCTCCCACATTTGATCCTCAGCGGACAGAGACTTTGTGCACGACAGAGATCCAGTGTGGGAGCGGGCTTGCTCGCGAAAGCGGTCTATCGGTCAGAGATGATTTAACGGATCACTGAACAGCTCCGAACCCCACGTGTCGTAATTAAACGACCCACCACTGGTTCAGGAGTTTTATGGACACGCCCCAAGACGGCAAGACCCCGGACCTCTCGGCGCAAGAACAGCGCGAGGTCGACAAGAACCAGCCACCGCGCGCGGCGGTGCTGCACGAAATCATTCGCACCCAAGGTAATCAGGAACTCGAGCGTAGCGTTGCGGCGCTGTGGTGGTCGGCCCTGGCTGCGGGCTTGACCATGGGCTTGTCACTGATGGGCATGGGGCTGCTGAACTCGCGTCTGCCGGACGGCGAAGGCTTCAAGGTGATCGCCAGTTTCGGTTACTGCGCAGGTTTTCTCGCTGTGATTCTCGCCCGTCAGCAACTCTTCACCGAGAACACCCTGACGGCCGTATTGCCGATCATGAGCAAGCCTACGCTGGGTAATTTCGGTCGGTTGTTTCGGCTGTGGTCGGTGGTTTTGGTGGGCAACCTTTGCGGCACCTTGCTGGTGGCGTATGTGATGCTGCATCTGCCGATTTTCGACACCAAGACCGATCTGGCCTTCCTCGATATCGGGCGCAAGGTCATGGAGAACGATGCCGGCAAAATGTTCGCCAAAGGCATTATCTCTGGCTGGATGATCGCCACCATGGTCTGGATGATCCCGTCCATGGAAAGCGCCAAGATGTGGATCATCATCCTCATCACCTATTTCATGGCGCTGGGAGACTTCACCCACATCGTGGTTGGATCGGTCGAGGTATCGTATCTGGTGTTTGCCGGCGAGTTGCCCTGGAAGGATTTCTGGCTGGTGTTCGCAGGACCCACGCTGGTGGGGAACATCATCGGCGGCAGTTTTATCTTCGCACTGATCAGTCACGCGCAGATTCGCAGTGAAAGCGGGCCGCCGAAGACCTCTGCGCAGCGGAACCAGGAGCCCGAACCGCAGAAGATCAAAAAATGAAGGGTAAAAGTACCTGATGCCAGTCAGGCGCGAAACCTGTGGGAGCGGGCTTGCCCGCGAAGGCGGTGTGTCAGGCGACATCAATCTTGACTGTGCCGCCGCCTTCGCGAGCAAGCTCGCTCCCACATGGATTGCGCTTAGCCGGACACATTGACCGCGACAGCACTGCGACGCTGCAGGTAGATGAAAAACAACGCCGTCAGTACCGTCAACCCACTGACCAATGCGCCGGTCCACGGCAAGTCCGCCAGATCCGCGCCACTGGCTACAACCAGCCCGCCAATCCACGCACCGGCTGCGTTGCCGAGATTGAATGCACTTTGATTCAGCGTCGACCCGAGGTTCGGCGCTTCATGAGCCTGATCGATGATCAGCAATTGCAGGATCGGGCACAGCGCAAACGCGAAGATGCCCCACAACACCAGCGTGATCGCCGCCGGGATCACTGAGTGACTGGTCTGACTGAAAGCGGCCAGCACGACGACCACCGCCAGTGCCATACCCACCAGAGAAGGCAGCAAACGACTGTCCGCCAATCGGCCGCCAAGCATGCTGCCCGCCGTCAGACCGACCCCGAACAACAGCAACATGATCGTCACGCCATGCGGGCTGACACCGGTGATGTCTTGCAGGATTGGCGCGATATAGGTGAATACGCTGAACAGACTGGTGGACGCCAGCACGCTCATGCCCAGCGCCAGCAGTACGTTGACCTTGCCCAGCACTTTGAACTCGCTGGCCAGGTTGGCCTTGTCCATGGGGATTTCCTTGGGCAGCCAGACCCACTGTGCGATGGCCGCAATCACACCAATCACCGACACGGCCCAAAACGTCGAGCGCCAGCCAGCGTACTGCCCGAGCGCGGTGCCCAATGGGACGCCCAGCACGTTGGCCAGCGTCAGGCCGGTGAACATCATGGCAATCGCCTGGGCTCGTTTGTTCGGTGCCACCAGACCGGCAGCGACCACCGAGCCGATGCCGAAGAACGCACCATGGCACAGCGCGGTGATCACCCGCGCGGCCATCAAAGTGGCGTAGTTCGGCGCCAGGGCGCAGAGGATATTGCCGAGAATGAACATCAGCGTCATGCCCAGCAATGTGGCTTTGCGCGGCATGTTGGCGGTACCGACCGCGAGGATCGGCGCGCCGAACACCACGCCCAGGGCGTAACCGGTGATGAGCAGCCCCGCGTGAGGAATGCTCACGGCGAGGTCGCGGGCGACATCGGGCAGCAAGCCCATGATGACGAATTCGGTGGTGCCGATGCCGAAGGCGGCAACGGCCAGTGCAAGCAAGGCGAGTGGCATGCGCAAGGTCTCTGTCGGTAGTCTTGACGCTTTGATCAGGCATACGCAGGCCGACGACCGTTCTCGGTGAGAGCGGGCAGAGGCAGGAATTATTGGAATTAGTGTGTGCGCAACTGAGTGCGGCGTGGTCGCTTGCAGTATAAACAGCTGCGGACATATGGCGAATCAATTCTCTGCCCCGCTCCTGTAGGAGCTGCCGAAGGCTGCGATCTTTTGATTTTGCTTTTGGAAGATCAAAAGATCGCAGC
>NZ_AKJE01000044.1 GCF_000282495.1 Pseudomonas sp. GM79 | reverse complement strand
GGCGGCCGCTACAGCCTCGACACCCTGGAAAAAGCCCTGCGCCTGACCGAGACCGGGACTACCGATGCGGTGCTGTTCGGGCCGTTGAACAAGACCTCGCTGCACATGGCCGGTATGGCCCACAGCGACGAGCTGCACTGGTTCGCCGAGCTACTGGATTTCCACGGGCCATTCTGCGAGTTCAACGTGCTCGACAACCTGTGGACGTCGCGCGTGACATCCCATGTGGCGCTGGCCGATGTGCCGGGCATGCTCAGCCAGACGCGGGTAGTCGAAGCGATCCAGCTGATCGACACAGCCCTCAAGCGCAACGGCCTGGCCAAACCGCGTATCGGCGTGTGCGGGCTGAACCCGCACAACGGTGACAACGGCTCGTTCGGTCGCGAAGAATTGGACATCATTGGCCCGGCTGTTCGTTCGGCTCAGGCGCTGGGTGTTGCGGCCGAGGGGCCATACCCCGCCGACACGATTTTCCTCAAGGTGCAGGGCGATGCCAGTGCCTTTGATGCGGTGGTGACCATGTATCACGACCAAGGGCAGATCGCGATCAAGTTGATGGGCTTCTCCCGTGGGGTGACGGTGCAAGGCGGGTTGCCAATACCGATTACCACACCGGCCCATGGCACCGCGTTTGATATTGCGGGGCAGGGCAAGGCGAATGTCGGGGCGATCCGCCAGGCGTTCGAGATTGCGTGCCGGATGGGCGCCAACAACTACTGACACAACGCAAGTCCCCTGTGGGAGCGAGCCTGCTCGCGATAGCGGCCCGACAGTCACTGCAAGAGTGTCTGTACTGCCACCATCGCGGAGGCACCTCCTGACCGTATTTCATACCTGTAAACGATGTCTGCGGTTTAAAACGTAAAGGATGTCTCCGGTTTCTACCCGGGCAAGCCCGCTCCCACAGGGTTTTGCATTGATCAAAAAATCGAGCAACACCACCAGTCACTGTGGGAGCGGGCTTGCCCGCGATAGCAGTCTGCCGGTCACTACAAAGGTGACTGACGGGACCGCTTTCGCGAGCAGGCTGCTCCCACATTTGTTTGGTGTGTACCCATAACCTCATTCACTCAATATCCGCTTTTTGCGATCACCCCAGGTTATCGCCGGATACGCATAAGTGATTATCCCCACCCCCCGAGCGCTGGCTAAAGTCGCTCCATCGAATGCCCGAAGCCGGCCACAGGAACGGCTCTGCGCAGCGACTCAACAACTACAAAAAGCCGGCAGCGCAAGGAACTGTATTCATGAAAATCAAAGCAATCCGTACCCGCGTTTTCGAGTGGAAAGGCAAAGTCGTTCCCCCTCAAGCGCACTTCTGCACCAACGCCAGTGACATCCTGTTCGAGCGCGGCGACGCGATGGGGTCGTTCCGTTTCCATGGCTGGCTGGTGGTGGAGGTCGAGACCGATACCGGTCTTGTTGGCATCGGTAACTGCGCCTTGGCGCCGCGTGTGGCCAAGGAAATCATCGACACCTACCTGGCACCGATCGCCATTGGCGAAGACCCGTTCGACAACGAATACATCTGGCAGAAGATGTACCGCCAGAGCCACGCCTGGGGCCGCAAAGGCATCGGTATGGCGGCGATCTCGGCGATCGACATCGCCATCTGGGACATCATGGGCAAAGCAGTGAACAAGCCGGTGTTCAAACTGCTCGGCGGTCGGACCAAGGAAAAAATCTGGACCTACGCCTCCAAACTCTACGCCAACGACAACCTCGACCTGTTCCTCGAAGAAGCTCAGGGTTATCTGAACCAAGGCTTCACCGCGCTGAAAATGCGTTTCGGCTACGGTCCGAAAGATGGCCCGGCCGGCATGCGCAAGAACATCGAGCAAGTGCGCGCCCTGCGTGAACTGGCCGGCCCGGACATCGACATCATGCTCGAATGCTACATGGGCTGGACCCTGGAATACGCCCGGCGCATGTTGCCTAAACTCGCCGAGTTCGAACCACGCTGGCTTGAAGAACCGGTAATTGCCGACGACATCGAAGGCTACATCGAGCTGAAAAAAATGGGGATCATGCCGATCTCCGGCGGCGAGCATGAGTTCACTTCCTACGGCTTCAAGGACCTGCTGGAGCGCCGCGCCATCGATGTGATCCAGTACGACACCAACCGCGTCGGCGGCATCACCGCTGCGCGCAAGATCAACGCCCTGGCCGAAGCCTGGTCGGTGCCGGTTATTCCGCACGCCGGGCAAATGCACAACTATCACCTGACCATGTCCACCACTGCTTCGCCAATGGCTGAGTTCTTCCCGGTGTTCGACGTCGAGGTCGGCAATGAACTCTTCTACTACGTGTTCAAGGGCGAGCCACAACCGGTCAAAGGCTACATCCAGCTCGATGACAACAAGCCGGGCCTGGGACTGGAAATCTCCGATGAATACCTCGGCGACTTCAACATTATCGAATGACCTTGGCGCGTCGCCCGAAAGGCGGCGCCATCCAGAATTTTCCGGAGAACAGGACATGCGCCTGATTCAATTTGAAAACATCACCGGGCAACGCCAGGTCGGCCTCGTCGAGGGCGGTCAGGTTCAGGTGCTGCGCGATACCCGCAACACTCGCGAACTGGCGCTGGCGGCGATCCGCGGCAAACGTAGTCTGCAAGATGAAGTCGCCAGCCGAGGCACCGAAGCCGGCCCGGACTACCAGCAACTGTTGCAAGAGGGGTGGGTGCTGCCGCCGCTGGACCACGAAGATCCGGCCCATTGCCTGATCAGTGGCACTGGCCTGACTCACCTGGGCAGCGCTTCGGCGCGGGACAAGATGCACCAGCAGGACGGTGCGGTCGAAGCCGGCATGACCGACACCATGCGCATTTTCAAGTGGGGCCTTGAGGGCGGTACACCGCAAGCCGGGCAAGTCGGTGCGCAGCCGGAATGGTTCTACAAGGGTGACGGCAGCATCGTCGTGCGCCCCGGCGCCGACTTCCCGGTGCCACCGTTTGCCGAAGACGCCGGCGAAGAACCGGAGTTGACCGGGCTCTATGTGATCGGCGACGACGGCCTGCCGTATCGCGTCGGTTATGCCTTGGGCAACGAGTTCTCCGACCATGTGATGGAACGTCGTAATTATCTGTACCTGGCTCATTCGAAACTGCGCTACTGCGCCTATGGTCCGGAGTTGCGAGTCGGTGAGTTACCCAAGCATCTGGCGGGCAGCAGTCGCATCACCCGCAACGGCGAAACGCTCTGGGAAAAAGAGTTTCTCAGCGGCGAAGACAACATGTGCCACAGCCTCGCCAACCTCGAATTCCACCACTTCAAATACGCACAGTTTTTGCGTCCGGGCGATGTCCACGTGCATTACTTCGGCACCGCCACGTTGTCGTTTGCCGACGGGGTGAAAACCCGGCCGGGGGATCGCTTCCAGATCAGTCTGGATGAGTTTGGTGCGCCGCTGGAGAACGGCATTGGTGAAAGTGCTCCGCCGTTGGCCATCGGTCAGGTCCGCGCGCTTTAAGCCTTCAACCTCCGGTGAGCTTTGCCGGTCAAGGAATCTGTCATGACAACCCTGCTTGGACACAACTACATTGGTGGCGGCCGCAGCGCCAACGGCACGCTGCAACTGCAAAGTCTGGATGCAAGCACCGGTGACGCGTTGCCCGGTACTTTCTTCCAGGCCACCGAAGCCGAAGTGGATGCCGCCGCCAAAGCGGCTGCCGCGGCCTATCCGGTGTATCGCAACCTGAGCGCGGAGAAGCGCGCCCGGTTCCTTGACGCCATTGCCGATGAAATCGATGCGCTGGGGGAGGATTTCATCGCCACGGTATGCCGTGAAACCGCATTGCCGGCCGGACGTATTCAAGGCGAGCGCGCACGCACCAGCGGCCAGATGCGCCTGTTCGCCAAGGTTCTGCGTCGTGGTGACTTCTACGGTGCGCGGATTGATCGGGCGCTGCCGGATCGTCAACCATTGCCGCGTCCCGATCTGCGCCAGTACCGCATCGCTTTAGGGCCGGTCGCGGTGTTTGGCGCGAGTAATTTCCCGCTGGCGTTTTCCACGGCCGGCGGCGACACCGCCTCGGCGCTGGCCGCCGGTTGCCCGGTGGTGTTCAAGGCTCACAGCGGACATATGGCAACCGCCGAATGGGTCGCGGACGCGATCATCCGCGCAGCGGAAAAAACCGAAATGCCGGCGGGCGTATACAACATGATTTATGGCGGTGGCGTCGGTGAATGGCTGGTCAAGCACCCGGCGATTCAAGCGGTCGGCTTCACTGGTTCACTCAAGGGCGGCAATGCGCTGAGTCATATGGCTGCGACCCGGCCGCAGCCGATCCCGGTGTTTGCCGAGATGTCGAGCATCAACCCGGTATTCCTGCTGCCTGAAGCCCTTGCGGTGCGGGGCGAACAGATCGGCGCGCAACTGGCGGGTTCGGTGACGCTGGGTTGCGGGCAGTTCTGTACCAATCCAGGCCTGGTGATCGGCCTGCGTTCGCCGCAGTTCAGCACCTTTCTGGAAATGTTTTGCGCCAGCATGAACCAGCAACCGCCGCAGACCATGCTCAACGCCGGCGCGCTGGCCAGCTACAGCAAAGGCCTGGTCGAGTTGCACGAGCATCCTGGGCTGACGCATCTGGCGGGCAAGCCGCAGCAGGGCAATCAAGCTCAACCGCAGGTGTTCCAGGCGGACGTCAGTCTGTTGCTCAAGGACGATGAACTGCTTCAGGAAGAGGTCTTCGGACCGACCACCATCGTCATTGAAGTCGAGGATCGCGCGCAGTTGACGGCAGCGCTGCATGGCCTGCGCGGACAACTGACGGCGACACTGATTGGCGAGGCGGATGAATTGCTGGAATACCGCTGGCTGGCTGAGTTGCTTCAGGAAAAGGTCGGGCGGATTCTGCTCAATGGCTATCCGACCGGGGTCGAGGTGTGTGAGGCGATGGTGCATGGCGGGCCGTACCCGGCGACGTCCGATTCGCGCGGGACATCCGTCGGGACGCTGGCGATCGACCGTTTCCTGCGGCCGGTGTGCTTCCAGAATTATCCGGATTCGTTGTTGCCCCAGGCGTTGCAGAACGCTAATCCGCTGGGGATTCGGCGGTTGGTGGATGGGGAGGTGAGTCAGTTAGCTTTGTAGTCGTCTGAGCCGACGCCATCGCGGGCAAGCCCGCTCCCACAGTGATTTGTGTCGTACACAGATTCTGTGGGCAATCCCTAAATCCTGTGGGAGCGGGCTTGCCCGCGATGGCTTCATCAGCAACACCACATCACTACCTGGCAACCACCTCAGGCGCCTTCACCACTGCCCGCTTCAACACCAGCCACAACGCCAACGCAATCAACACCCCGCCATAAAGGTGCGCCATCGACAGCGGTTCATCCAGCAACAGCGCCCCCCACAACACGCCGAACGGCGGGATCATGAAGGTCACGGTCATCGATTTCACCGGGCCAACCGACGTCAGCAAACGGAAATAAATAATGTAGGCAAAGGCTGTGCAGACCAAACCCAACCCCAGCAACGACAGCCAGACACTCCAGCCGCCCCAGCTCACCGGTGGCTGGTTGATCACGCTGTAGCCAAACAACGGCAGCAACAACAACGTCGCGCCGAGCATGCTGCCCAGCGCCGAAAGGCGACTGTCGAGGCCACCGGCATGGTCGAGCCAGCGCCGGGCGAGGAACCCGGCAAAGCCATAGCAGGTGGTGGCCATCAGGCACGCGAGTGCGCCCATCAGCAGTTCCATGTTGAACGCCACCGGCCCGGCGCGGGTGAGGATGCCCACGCCGAACAGTCCGAGAAACACCCCGCCGAGCTTGGCTGTAGTGAGTTTTTCATGGAAGAACAATCCGCCAATCAACACCCCCATCAGCGGCGTGGTGGCATTGAAAATCGCCGAGTAACCGGCCGGCAGCACCTGGGCGGCCACGGAATAGAGGGTCGCTGGAATCCCGGAGTTGATCATCCCGAGCAGCATCACCGTCTTGAATTTGCCTTTGAAATCCCAGCTGATGCGCATCAGCCCAAGGATCACCAGCAGCCCGACGGCGGCAATCGACACGCGAAAAAAAGCAGTGGGGATTGTGCCAATCACTGGGGCAATAACGCGCATGAACAGAAAACTCGCCCCCCAAATGGCGGCAAGCGACAACATACGCAGGATATCGACGGGGTTCACAGCGCTTTCCTTCCTTGATTGGCGCGCAAGTGTCGCGCCAGTCAGGGCACAAGGCAATGGTTGCGTTGCGTCACACAGGGCCACTAAGCTCAGGCTCCAACGACAAGAACAGCCGCCGAGGTTTTACCTATGCCGCAGCAATGGCCAGCCGCCGACATCGCCCGAATGATCCTCGATGGCTTTGACGATTACCGCGAGCATTTCCGTCAGATCACCGACGGCGCCCGAGCCCGTTTCGAGCAGGCCCAATGGCAGGAGACGCAAGTCGCGTCGGCGGCGCGGATCAACCTCTACGAAGAAAAGGTCGGCGAAACGGTAGGGCGCTTGCATGCTTCGTTCGAGACCGATGTGCTGATGGACGTCAGCAACTGGCCGCTGGTCAAAAGCGCTTACATCAGCCTGATCGACCTGCGTTTCGACGATGAACTGTCCGAGACCTGGTACAACTCGATTTTCTGCGGCCTGTTCAGCCATGACCTGATCAGCGATGGCTGTATGTTCATTCACACCACGCGGCCGAGCCTGCGCCGCGCCCGGGCCGCGCAAACCCGCACCTACAAGCCGCAGGGGCAGTTGTCCGGCATGCTCACGAGCATCTTTGCCGACTACCGCTTCAGCGAAGATTACGCCGATCTGGCCGGCGACCTGCGTCGCCTCGAAGCGCAATTGCGCGAGAACCTGCCGGACTGGGTCTGCAAGGACCCGGAGCTGAGCGTCGAACTGTTTTCCTCGGTGCTTTACCGCAACAAGGGCGCCTATCTGGTGGGGCGCATTTACACCCCCGACGAGCAATGGCCACTGGTGATTCCGCTGCTGCACCGCGAAGGCCGGGGCATCCAGATCGATGCGCTGATCACTGACGAGGCGGAGGTGTCGATCATCTTCTCCTTCACCCGTTCGTACTTCATGGTCGATGTGCCGGTGCCGGCGGAATTCATCGGCTTTCTCAAACGCATCCTGCCGGGCAAGCACATTGCCGAGCTGTACACCTCGATCGGCTTCTACAAGCATGGCAAGTCCGAGTTTTATCGGGCGCTGATCAATCACCTGGCCAACACTGACGACCAGTTCATCATGGCCCCCGGCGTGCGCGGCATGGTCATGAGCGTGTTTACCCTGCCGGGCTTCAATACCGTCTTCAAGATCATCAAGGACCGCTTCTCGCCGTCGAAAAACGTCGATCGCGCCACGGTGATCGAAAAGTATCGCCTGGTGAAAAGCGTCGACCGGGTCGGGCGCATGGCCGACACCCAGGAGTTCGCCGACTTCCGTTTCCCGTTGAGCAAGTTCGAGCCGGCATGCCTGGAAGAGTTGCTCGAAGTGGCCGCGTCCACGGTCTCGGTGGAGGACGATACGGTGCTGATTCGTCACTGCTGGACCGAACGCCGGATGACGCCGTTGAACCTTTATCTGGAACACGCCAACGAGGCGCAGGTTCGCGAGGCGCTCGAGGATTACGGTCTGGCGATCAAGCAACTGGCGGCGGCGAACATTTTTCCCGGCGACATGTTGCTGAAGAATTTTGGCGTCACCCGTCACGGTCGTGTGGTGTTTTATGACTACGACGAGATCTGTTTCCTGACCGAAGCCAACTTCCGCCACATCCCGCAACCGCGTACACCGGAAGACGAAATGGCTTCCGAGCCGTGGTATTCGATCGGGCCACTGGATGTGTTTCCTGAAGAGTTTCCACCGTTTCTGTTTGCCGATTCGGGGCAACGGCGGTTGTTTGATCAGTTGCATGGCGAGTTGTACAACGCCGATTACTGGAAGAGTTTGCAGGAGGCTATTCGGGCGGGGAAGGTGATTGATGTGTTCCCCTACCGCCGCAAAGGCCTCGATAACGAATAACACCCCCCTGTAGGAGCTGTCTCGTGAAACGAGGCTGCGATCTTTTGATCTTGTCTTTAAAAATCAAAATCAAAATCAAAAGATCGCAGCCTCGTTGCACTCGACAGCTCCTACACAGCTCCTACAGTAGAACCACACCCGCAATCGCTGCCAAATCTGCGACAATCCGCCCCCTGCGCCACTAGACGACTTTTGCGTACCTGATGACTGACGAATCGCCTTCAATCGACAAACTGCTGAAAAACCTCGATCACGCCATGCTCGCCGACCGCCACCGGCTGCGGCGGCAGTTGCTTGAGCTGCGCAAGAAACCTGACGAGGCCAAACTGGCCCAGTGGGTGACGCGCACGCAGGCGTCTTGCGATCAGGTGTTGGCGCGGCGCGCCAGCCTGCCGGTGATTCGTTACGACGACAGTCTGCCAATCGCCGCCAAGCGCGACGAAATCAAAGAGGCGTTGCTCAAGCACCAGGTGCTGATCATTGCCGGCGAAACCGGGTCGGGTAAAACCACCCAGTTGCCGAAAATCTGCCTGGAAATCGGTCGCGGCCAGCACGGCCTGATCGGCCACACCCAGCCCCGTCGAATCGCCGCGCGCAGTGTGGCGAGCCGGGTCGCTGAAGAATTGGCGACGCCGTTGGGCGCGTTGGTCGGCTATCAGGTGCGGTTCGAGGATCAGAGCGATTCCAACACCCTGATCAAACTGATGACCGACGGCATCCTGCTGGCGGAAACCCAGAACGACCGCTACCTCGAACGCTACGACACGATCATCGTCGACGAAGCCCACGAACGCAGCCTGAACATCGACTTCCTGCTCGGTTACCTGAAAACCCTGTTGCCGCGCCGGCCGGACCTGAAAGTCATCATCACCTCGGCCACCATCGACCTGGAGCGTTTCTCCAAGCATTTCGATGATGCGCCGATCGTCGAGGTCTCCGGTCGTACCTTCCCGGTAGAAACCTGGTACCGCCCGCTGACCCTGGAGCAGGACGAGGAGGGCAACCGCGTCGAGGATGACCTGACCGTGGATCAGGCGATTCTCGCCACCCTCGACGAGATTGCCGCGTTCGAACGTAGCGAGCGCAAGAGCCCCGGCGACGTGCTGGTGTTCCTGCCCGGCGAGCGCGAGATTCGCGATGCGGCCGACATGCTGCGCAAGGCCCAGCTCAAACACACCGAGATTCTGCCGTTGTACGCGCGGCTGTCGCCGGCCGAGCAGCAGCGGATTTTCCAGTCCCACCCTGGACGTCGCGTGGTACTGGCGACCAACGTCGCCGAAACCTCGCTGACGGTGCCGGGCATCCGTTACGTGATCGACAGCGGTACCGCGCGCATCAGTCGTTACAGCTACCGCGCCAAGGTGCAGCGCCTGCCCATCGAAGCGATTTCCCAGGCCAGTGCCAACCAGCGTAAAGGCCGTTGCGGGCGGGTCGAACCGGGCATTTGCATCCGCCTCTATAGCGAAGAAGATTTCATCGGCCGCCCGGAATTTACCGACCCGGAAATCCTGCGGACCAACCTCGCGGCGGTGATTTTGCAGATGCTCCATCTGCGCCTCGGCGAGATCACCGATTTCCCGTTTATCGAACCGCCGGATGGCAAGGCCATCAGCGATGGTTTCAACCTGCTGCAAGAACTCTCGGCGGTGGACCGCAACAGTCAGTTGACGCCGCTTGGTCGCCAGCTGGCACGGCTGCCTGTGGACCCGCGCATGGGTCGCATGCTGCTGGAAGCAGCGAAACTGGGCAGCTTGCAGGAAGTGCTGATCGTCGCCAGTGCCATGTCGATTCAGGACCCGCGCGAACGTCCGCCGGAGCGTCAGCAGGCCGCCGATCAAGCCCACGCGCAGTGGAAAGACGTGGACTCGGACTTCGCCGGGCTGGTTAATCTGTGGCGTGGTTTTGAAGAACAACGCCAGGCCTTGACCGCCAGCCCGCTGCGTAATTGGTGCCGCAAGAATTTTCTGAATTACCTGCGCCTGCGCGAGTGGCGCGACTCCCATCGTCAGTTGAGCCTGATCTGCCGCGACATGCAGCTGAGCCTCAACAAAGAACCGGCGGATTACCCGAAACTGCACAAAGCCGTGCTGTCCGGATTGCTCAGCCAGATCGGCCAGAAAACCGATGAAGGCGATTACCTCGGTGCCCGTCAGCGGCGCTTCTGGATTCACCCGTCGTCGGGCCTTGGCAAGAAGCGTCCGCAATGGCTGATGACCGCCGAACTGGTGGAAACCACCAAACTCTACGCGCGGATGGTCGCCAAGATCGACGCCGACTGGATCGAGCCGCTGGCCGGGCACCTGATCAAGAAAAACCACTTCGAACCCCATTGGGAGAAGAAGCGCGGTCAGGTCGTGGCCTTCGAGCAAATCACCCTGTTCGGGCTGATCGTAGTGGGTCGCCGGCCGGTGCATTACGGGCCGATCGACCCGGTGGTGTCTCGTGAGTTTTTTATTCGCGAAGGTCTGGTGCGCGGCGAGATTCAATCCAAGGCCAAGTGTTTGTCTGCCAATGCACAGTTGTTGGAACAGCTCGACGAACTGGAAGCCAAGGCGCGCCGCCGCGACATCCTCGCCGACGAAGAAACCTTGTTCGCTTTCTACGATGCGCGACTGCCAGCAGAGATTCACCAGACCGCGACCTTCGACAGTTGGTACCGGGTCAACAGTCAGAAAGACCCGCAGCTGCTGATCATGCGCGAAGAAGACGTGCTGGCTCGCGAAGCCAGCGAAGTCACCGCCGCGCATTACCCGGACACCCTGCACATCGGTGATCTGGAACTGGCGCTGAGTTATCACTTTGAACCCAACCATCCTCGCGACGGCGTGACCTTGCGCGTGCCGGCGCCGTTGTTGCCGATGCTGCCGCCGGAACGACTGGAATGGCTGGTGCCGGGCGTGATCGAGGCCAAGTGCATAGCGCTGGTGCGCAACCTGCCTAAAGCGTTGCGCAAGAATTTCGTGCCGGTGCCAGACTTCGTCAAAGCTGCATTGCAGCGCATCACGTTTGCCGAGGGCTCGTTGCCTCTGGCGCTGGGCCGCGAGTTATTGCGCATGACTGGTGCGCGGGTCAGCGATGAGGCGTGGGCCGAAGCCTCGCAGCAGGTCGACAGTCATTTGCGGATGAACCTGGAAATCGTCGACGGTCAGGGCAAGTTCCTCGGCGAAGGCCGTGACCTGGCCGAGCTGACCGCACGCTTTGCCGAGGCGAGCCAGGCTGCGTTGGCGGTGCCGCAAACGGCGAAGAGCCAACAGCCGGTGGAGCCGAAAGTCTTTGCCGCCGTGGCCGAGAAAACCCAGCAGAAAATCGCCGGGCTATCGATGACGGTGTATCCGGCGCTGGTGGAAGAGGGCGGCACAGTCAAGGAAGGTCGATTCTCGACCCCGGCCGAAGCCGAGTTCCAGCATCGCCGGGCCTTGCAGCGCTTGCTGATGCAGCAATTGGCGGAACCGGCGAAGTTCCTGCGCGGCAAGTTGCCGGGGCTGACCGAGTTGGGCCTGATGTATCGCGACATGGGGCGAGTCGACAGCCTGGTGGAAGACATTCTGCTGGCCAGTCTCGACAGCTGCATTCTCGAGGGCGAAGACCCATTGCCACGCGATGGCGCCGGGCTGGCGTCGCTGGCCGAGCGCAAACGTGGCGGCTGGACCGAGCACGCCGAACGGCTGGCGAAGCTGACGCTGGAGATTCTCAAGCTCTGGCACGGCCTGCAAAAACGCTTCAAGGGCAAGATCGACCTGGCGCAAGCCGTGGCCTTGAACGACATCAAGCAGCAGCTCAGCCATCTGGTGTATCCGGGGTTCGTGCGTGAAACGCCGATGCTGTGGCTCAAGGAGCTGCCGCGTTATCTGAAAGCGGTCGAGCAGCGCTTCGAGAAAATCGGTGCGCAGGTACAGCGGGACCGGGTCTGGAGCGGCGAATTGTCCGGCCTCTGGGCCCAATACCAGACCCGCGCCAACAAACACGCCCAGGAAGGCAAACGCGATCCGCAGCTGGAACTTTATCGCTGGTGGCTGGAGGAATACCGGGTCTCGCTGTTCGCGCAGCAATTGGGGACCAAGGTGCCGATCTCCGACAAGCGCCTGAACAAGCAATGGAGCCAGGTCGAGCCTTGATCCTGTGGGAGCGGGCTTGCCCGCGATGGCGGTCTGCCATTCAACATGGATGTTGAATGTGATGGCCTCATCGCGGGCAAGTCCGCTCCCACACGTATGCTGTGCTCTTGCAAAAGGCGCCAAAAGCCAACGTTTATGGCAAACTTCGCGCCTATAAACGCCAGCCCCGCGGTTTTGAGCCTTCACGGACCCGGGCGGATCGGAATAAAGCGATGCCAGGTTTGCGTCCGGAGCCTGGAATAGACCCTTTGTGTGTTGGTACGTCGGTGCCAGCGCTTTCTGCCTGAACGGATTAGAGAAACGACCATGCATAACGTCGTCATCAGCGGCACCGGCCTGTACACCCCGGCCAACAGCATTTCCAATGAAGAGCTGGTGCAGTCTTTCAACGCTTACGTCGCGCAGTTCAACGCCGACAACGCCGAAGCCATCGCGCGCGGCGAAATCCAGGCATTGACCGAATCCAGCGCAGCGTTTATCGAAAAAGCGTCCGGCATCAAAAGCCGCTTTGTCATGGACAAGGACGGCATTCTCGATCCGCAGCGCATGGCACCACGCCTGCCTGAACGTTCCAACGACGAGTGGTCGGTGCTTTGCCAGATGGCCATCGGCGCGGCCGAGCAAGCCTTGCAGCGCGCCGGCAAGACCGCCGCTGACATCGACGGTGTAATCGTCGCCTGCTCCAACCTGCAACGCGCCTACCCGGCCATCGCCATCGAAGTCCAGGAAGCGCTGGGCATCCAGGGTTTCGGTTTCGACATGAACGTCGCCTGTTCCTCGGCGACTTTCGGCATCCAGGCTGCGGCCAACAGCGTGCAACTGGGCCAGGCTCGGGCGATCCTGATGGTCAACCCAGAAGTCTGCACCGGTCACCTGAATTTCCGCGACCGCGACAGCCACTTCATCTTCGGCGACGCCGCCACGGCGGTGATCATCGAGCGTGCGGATCTGGCGACGTCCAAGTACCAGTTCGACGTGGTCAGCACCAAACTGCTGACCAAGTTCTCCAACAACATCCGCAACAACTTCGGGTTCCTCAACCGCGCTGCGGAAGAGGGCATCGGTGCCCCCGACAAGCTGTTCGTCCAGGAAGGCCGCAAGGTGTTCCGCGATGTCTGCCCGATGGTCGCCGAGCTGATCGCCACGCACCTGGAAGAAAACCAGCTCAACGTCAGCGACGTGAAGCGCTTCTGGCTGCACCAGGCCAACCTCAGCATGAACCACCTGATCGTCAAGAAGCTGCTGGGCCGCGAAGCCACCGAAGAAGAAGCCCCGGTGATTCTCGACACCTATGCCAACACCAGTTCTGCCGGTTCGGTCATTTCGTTTCACAAGAATCAGGACGATCTGGTCAGCGGTTCGCTGGCCGTACTCAGCTCGTTCGGCGCCGGTTACTCGATTGGCAGCGTGATTCTGCGCAAGCGCTGAAGCTGTCGCGAGGTGGCATTGTCCCAATGCCATTCTCGGTTAAGGCGCGGAACCTGTGGGAGCGGGCTTGCTCGCGAAGGCGGTGTATCAGGCAATATTCATGTCGACCGACACTCCCTCTTCGCGAGCAAGCCCGCTCCCACAATGGTGTCCGACACTGGAATACCGGTGGTTCTGAAACGAGGTTTGCATGGCCGCAGCTGACGACACCCTATTGCTCGAACGCCTGCTGGCGGGCGAGCAGAGGGCTTTCAAGGAACTGGTCAGCACTTACCAGAGCGCCATGCGCGCGGTGGCCTATGCCATCGTCGGCAACCGACACGTCGACGAAGTGGTACAGGATGCCTGGCTGTCGGTGGTGCGCAATCTCGGCGGGTTCGAGGGGCGTTCGAGCCTCAAGACCTGGCTGCTGACCATCACCGCCAACTCGGCCAAGAGCCGCTACAAGCAAAACCGCCGGGAAGTGCTGCTCGATGACCTGCCGTCGCCTCACGGCACACTCGATGACGATCGTTTTTCATCGACTGATGGACATTGGCTGGTGGCGCCGTACGCCTGGCATCAGGACACGCCAGAGGCCCTGTTGACCGAAAACGAGCTGCGCGAATGTCTGGAGCACACGCTGCTCAGCCTGTCGGAACTGCAAAGCAGTGTTTTGCTGTTGCGTGAGCGACAGGGGCTGGAGCTGGAGGAGATCTGTAATCTTCTGGAGATCTCGCTCTCCAATGTTCGTGTGCTGCTGCATAGGGCACGGTTGAAGGTCTTTGCGACCGTGGAGCATTTTGAGGAAACCGGCGAATGTTGACCTGCAAGGAACAAGTGGCGCGCTCCAGTGATTATCTCGATGGCCAGTTGAGTTTTCGAGAGCGACTGATGGTGCGGCATCATTTGATGTTTTGCCCCAATTGCCGACGGTTCATTCGGCAGATGCGGTTGATGCAGGCCACCTTGAAGGTGATGCCCGAGCCACCTGTAGCTGATCTGGATGCGCTGGCTGAACGGCTTGCCAACGAACATCTGAAGAACAAACCGTAGTTTCCCCGCGCGTAATACCCCCTTCAGCCGCTCTAACTTGCGGCTTGCAGCTCATCCCTTGACGCTGCTTTTCTGTTATTTCGATTCGAAGTAAAAAAGTTCCCCTGTCATAAAATCTTTATCTATCAGCAACCCGGCTGAAATACCCCGCCTCCAAGATTCCCTCCCAACACAAGCGGGCCAGACCCGCGTGTTTCCAAGCTACAGACCACCAATTAGGGGAACTCTTCGATGATCCGTAAGCACTTCGCCGGTTTTGCCGCCAGCGCATTGGCCATGGCAGTAACCGCCCAGGCTTTCGCTGGCACCGTCACCACTGACGGCGCCGATATCGTAGTCAAAACCAAGGGCGGCCTCGAAGTCGCCACCACCGATAAAGAATTCAGCTTCAAACTCGGCGGTCGCTTGCAGGCTGACTACAGCCAGTTCGATGGTGTCTACACCCGAAACGGCGATACCGCCGACGCTGCCTACATCCGTCGTGGCTTCCTGGAGCTGTCTGGTGTGCTGTACACGGATTGGGCTTACACCATCAACTACGACTTCTCCCACAACAGCGGTGATTCCGACAACGGTTACTTCGACGAAGCGTCGTTGGCCTACAACGGCTTCAAACCGGTCTCGATCAAAGTCGGTCGTTTCGACCCGGACTTCGGCCTGGAAAAAGCCACCAGCTCCAAGTGGGTCACTGCGCCAGAACGCAACATGGCGTACGACATGGTCGATTGGGCGAACAGCCACCAGAATGGCCTGGGCCTGCAAGCCTCCAGTACCTTCGCTGATTCGTTCTACGCTTCCGCCGGCGTGTTCAGCAAAGACACCGACGATACCGATGGCAACAGCGTTAAACAGGCCAACGGGCGTTTCGTCTTCGCGCCGATGCATGACGCCGGCAACGTGCTGCACTTCGGTGTGAACGTGGCTTCCCGTGATGTCTCCGACACGGCCTTCGATTCGCGTTATCGCACCCGCATGGGCATGCGTGGCGTTGAAACCCTCGGTGGCAACGATGCTGGCACCAACGGCAACCGTCCGGTGCTGGGCGGCAGTTCCTCGTCGCCGGCCGGCTCCTATGACCGTGACGACGCTTACGGCCTGGAAGCCGCATTCGCCATGGGCCCGGCCTCGATCCAGGGTGAATACATCGCCCGCAAGACCAAGGCCGATGCCAGCAACCTTGAAGACATCAAAGGTCACGGTTTCTACGTTCAGGGTGCCTACACCCTCACCGGCGAAGCCCGTGGCTATAAAGTCGGCAAGTTCGACGCGATCAAGCCAGCCAACAAATCCATCGGCGCCTGGGAGCTGTTCTATCGTTACGACAGCCTGACCGTCGAAGACGACAACATCACCACCGCCAGCCTGACCCGCGATGTCGGCGATGCCGAAGCCCAAGTGCATACCCTGGGCGTCAACTGGTACGCCAACGAAGCGGTGAAAATCACTGGCGCCTACCTCAAGGCCAAGACGGACAACGTGACCAATGCCACTGCGGCCAGCGGCACGACGCCTGCCCGTCGCACCGGTGATGACAGCGGTGACGGCTTCGTGGTCCGCGCTCAATACGTGTTCTAAATTGCAGTAAACGCTGTAAGAGCTCTTTCTTCATCCGTTAAAGCTCCTCTCGTTTAACCCCGCTTCGGCGGGGTTTTTTTTGTTTCGGGTTAGGCAATCAGATAAGCGATACTCCTCCCATCTGTAGAAAATGATGGTCGGGGATACTGATGCCGCTGCAACGTCTGGAAAGTCTGTCCGAAATCGCGCCGCACACCTGGGACGCGCTGGTGCCGGAAACTCAGCCGTTTCTGCGTCATGCCTTTCTGAGTGCGTTGGAAGACAGCGCCAGCCTCGGCCCGCATTCCGGCTGGCAGCCCGAGCATCTGTTGCATGTTGAAGGCGATCGTCTGATCGCCGCACTGCCCAGTTACCGCAAATGGCATTCCTACGGCGAGTACGTGTTCGACCATGCCTGGGCCGAAGCCTGTGAGCGTGCCGGCATCGACTACTACCCCAAACTGTTGACGGCGGTACCGTTCAGCCCGGTCAGCGGGCCGCGATTGCTGGCGGCGACGATCGAGGACGGTTTCGAACTCCTGCAGAGCCTGCCGGGTTACCTTGAGATCGAAGGACTCTCCAGCGCCCATATCAACTTCACCGATCCATTCACCGACGCGGCATTGGCCCAACAGCCTGGCTGGTTGCAGCGCATTGGCTGTCAGTACCACTGGCAGAACCGCGGTTATCGGGATTTTCAGGACTTCCTCGACGCCCTCAGTTCGCGCAAGCGCAAGCAAATGCGCAAGGAACGTGAGCAAGTGGCCGGGCAGGGCATCGACTTCGAATGGCTGGAAGGACGGCAACTGGATCAGGCGCAGTGGGACTTTGTGTATGCCTGCTACGCCAATACCTACGCGGTGCGTCGTCAGGCGCCGTACCTGACCCGGGAATTTTTCAGTCTATTGGCCGAGCGCATGCCGGAATCGATTCGTGTGGTGCTGGCTAAACAAGGCTCACGACCGGTGGCCATGGCCTTCAGTCTGGTCGGGGGCGACAGCTTTTACGGTCGTTACTGGGGTTGCCTCGCGGAGTTCGATCGCCTGCATTTCGAGACTTGTTTCTATCAAGGCATGGATTACGCGATTGCCAACGGCTTCCAGCGTTTCGACGCCGGCGCTCAGGGCGAGCACAAGTTGATTCGTGGCTTTGAACCGGTGATCACCCATTCCTGGCATTACCTGCGCCATCCGGGCTTGAAGTCGGCGGTGAAAGACTTCCTTGAGCGCGAACGTGTCGGGGTCATGGGGTATGCGGAAGAAGCGAAAACCGCCTTGCCTTACCGGCAAGGCTGATCTTCGCGTTATGTCCCTTGTCAGCTGTCTTCTTTACCCAGCCAGCGATACATCACACCGCCGATGACCGCACCCAGAATCGGCGCCAGCCAGAACAGCCACAGTTGTTGAATCGCCCAACCGCCGACAATCAGTGCCGGGCCCGTACTGCGGGCCGGGTTGACTGAGGTGTTGGTGACCGGAATCGAGATCAAGTGGATCAGGGTCAGCGCCAGGCCGATGGCGATGGGCGCCAGCCCGGCCGGCGCGCGTTTATCGGTGGAGCCGAGAATGATCAGGATGAACATGGCGGTCATCACCAGTTCACTGACAAACCCCGCCGCCATCGAGTAGCCGCCGGGCGAGTGTTCGCCGTAGCCATTGGACGCAAGGCCGCTGGCCAGTTCGAAGCCGGGTTTGCCGCTGGCGATGAAGTACAGTAGAGCCGCTGCGATGATCCCGCCGATCACTTGGGCGATGATATAGGCGGGCAGTTCTTTGGCAGGGAATCGTCCGCCGACGACCAGCCCGACCGAAACCGCAGGGTTGAGATGGCAGCCCGAAATGTGGCCGATAGCGAAGGCCATCGTCAGCACCGTCAAACCGAATGCCAGGGACACCCCCAGCAAACCGATCCCTACGTCTGGAAACGCCGCCGCCAGGACCGCACTGCCGCACCCCCCCAACACCAGCCAGAACGTACCTACCAATTCTGTAGCCGAACGTTTGAACAAAGACATAGCGAGTTTCCCTGTCGAGATAACACTGTCGTTGTGCATCCAGCAGATGGACTACTCCAGAACCTTTGCTGAGTACAGCAGGGTTTGAATGAAATTCCAGTGACCATAAAAACCGCCGGAGCCCGTGTCTAAAGGGTTGTGGCGGTTATCGCAGGTCTAATGTGGGAGCGGGCTTGCTCGCGAAGGCGGTCTGTCACCAACATTGATGTTGAATGTGATGGCCCTTTCGCGAGCAAGCCCGCTCCCACATTGAATGGTGGTGTCAGGTGATCAGTAGAGGCTATCTCGCACTCTCGCCGGTGCTTCCCGGTCATACGTCTCGGCATCGAACTGCCCATCGTTCAGGCGCTTGTGAAACGCCCCGGCGGTCGGCAGGGCAGAGCGTTCGAGGTGTTTGTGCGGGTTCCACAGATCCGAACGCACAATCGCTTTCGAGCAGTGAAAATACGCCGCTTGCACCGTCACCAGCATCACCGTGCGCGCCGGTTTGCCATTGACTGCAAAACTCTCCAGCAACTCGGGCTCGGCGCTGATCTGCGCCGTGCCGTTGACCCGCAGTGTCTCGCCGATCCCCGGGATGATGAACAGCAGCGATACTCGCGAATCGAGCACGACATTGCGCAGCGTGTCGATGCGGTTGTTGCCCGGTCGATCCGGAATCGCCAGCGTGCGTTCATCGACGATCCGCACGAAACCCGGCGTATCGCCACGCGGCGAACCGTCCATGCCGTCGGGGCCGACCGAGCTGATTATCACCAGTGGCGAGGCGCGGACCATCGCCTGATAGTCCTCGTTCAGAAACGGGATCTGCTTGTGCACCGCGCGGTCATGGGGCAGGCCGTAGATCGCTTCCAGCGCTTCGATTGAATTCAACATCGTTCATCCCTCTACGAATCAGAAAACCAGCCCCATCCGCCGTTCATAACCGATCCGGCCTTTGTACGCTTCGCCGCTGTCGACAAAGCCATATTTGGCATACAGCGCGATGGCCGACTCATTGTCCGCATCCACCGACAACTCCAGCCCTTTGATTTGCGGCCAGGCCTGGCGCGCAACCTCGGGCAGGGCTTGCAGGCAGGCTTTGCCATAGCCTTTGCCCTGGGCGCGGCGATCGACTTGCAGGGCGTGCAGGGTGGCGCTGTGTTCATCGGCCCAGGCCGGCAACACAGGCGGGCGCTTGAGCAGCAGGAAGGCCACCGGAACATCCTCCACCAGTAGCGCAAAGCCTTTGACGCCGGGGCCAGGCTTGGACAACAACGTGTGCAACGCACCATGAATGTCGCCGGAGAATTTGATTTGTTCGGCGTGGATTTCGATGGCCTCGACCTGTTGGCGCTGCAGGGCGTTCAGGCTTTCGTAAGGCACGAGTCGGGCAGTCACTGGAGTGTCCTTTTTCCAACGGAAATGAGCCTCGGATTCTAGCGAATTTGCTCCCGTGGATTATTTTTATTTCGGTTGTCGATTTGGCTGTTCGTCAGACGACTAAGGGTGTCTTCAACAAAAAAACACGGAGAACCATCATGAATGCTCAGACCCAAATCCATAACCTGATCGAGAACTACCGCCAGGCAGTCATGGCCAAGGACGTGGAAAAGGTCATGGCCCTGTACGCCGACGACATCGTCTCCTTCGATGCCGTCAAAGCCCTGCAATTCAAGGGCAAGGCGGCCTACCGTGCGCATTGGCAGGAATGCATGGAGATGTGCCCTGGCCCGCACATTTTCGAGTTCCACGAGATCGACATCGTGCCGTCGCAGGAGATCGCGTTCGCGCACTGGCTGGCGCATTGCGGCGGCACCAATGAGAAGGGTGAAACCCAGGCCTGCTGGATGCGCGTCACCGCGTGCTACCGCCAGGAAGCGGGGCTATGGCAGATCGTCCACGAACACTGGTCGGCACCGTTCGACATGACGAGCTGCGCGGTGCTGTTCAACCTGGAACCCTGATCGTCGGGCTGATCGTCTGGAAAGGGCGCCAAAATGCCAATCCGCAGCCATAGTTGATCCGTTCGATCAGGGTACAGTCCCCAAGAAATGGAGAGCCCCCATGAAGTATTTATGCCTGGTCTATAGCAATGAGCAGGAATTGCACTCGCTGCCCGAAAGCCCCCAGGACGCCGAGTGCATGGCCTACGCCGAGTCGATCCAGGGCAGTGGGCGGATGCTCGCCGCCGAAGCGCTGGAGTCGGTGCAAACCGCGACCACCGTGCGCATGCGCAACGGCAAGATGTCGATCACCGATGGCCCGTTCGCTGAAACCAAGGAGCAGTTGGCCGGCTTCTACCTGATTGATGCCAAGGACCTCAATGAAGCCCTCCAGGTCGCCGGCAACATCCCGGCGGCCCGGGTCGGCTGTGTCGAGGTGCGGCCCGTTCGCCAGCTCAATCCCTGAATAACCAGCACAACAGGAGTTCTTTCATGAGTCCGCAACCCGTGCAACGAAAGCCCGCTGAAGGCATGCCGCACTGATGCCCGGCGAGTCGGTACGGGCGCGAGTCGAGCAGGTCTACCGCGAAGATTCGCGGCGGATTCTGGCGACCCTGATCCGTCTGCTCGGCGATTTCGACCTCGCCGAAGAAGCGCTGCACGAGGCGTTCTTCGTCGCGGTCGAACGCTGGCAGCGTGACGGTGTGCCGGACAATCCACGCACCTGGCTAGTATCCACCGGGCGTTTCAAGGCCATCGATGTATTGCGTCGGCGTGCGCGTTTTAATGCGTCCCGGCCGATGTTGATCGCTCAACTGGAAGAGCTGGAGCAGGCTGACTGGAGTGATGAAGATGTGGAAGACGATCGCCTGCGGCTGATCTTCACCTGTTGTCACCCGGCATTGGCGGCGGACGCTCAAGTGCCGTTGACCCTGCGCGAAGTCTGCGACCTGACCACCGAAGAAATCGCCCGGGCCTTTCTCTCGGCGCCGGCCACCATCGCCCAACGCATCGTGCGGGCCAAGGCGAAGATTCGTGACGCGAAAATCCCTTATCAGGTGCCCACCCTGACGGAACTGCCCGAACGTCTCGACAGCGTGCTGCGGGTGATTTACCTGGTGTTCAACGAAGGCTACTCGGCGTCTATCGGTAACGAATTGACCCGCGAAGACCTGACGAGAGAAGCGATTCGTCTCGGTCGGTTGTTGATGGAATTGCTACCCGAACCGGAGGTGATGGGGCTGCTGGCGCTGATGCTGTTGCATGAGTCCCGGCGCCCGGCCAGGAGCTCATCGAGCGGTGAACTGATTGTGCTGGATGAACAGGATCGCTCGTTGTGGGACGCCGAGCTGATTGCCGAAGGCTGTGCATTGGTGGAACGGGCGCTGACGACGCGGCGTTTCGGGCCTTATTGCCTGCAAGCGGCAATTGCGGCGGTGCATGCTGAAGCACCGACGGCCGCGGAGACGGACTGGCCGCAGATTGTCGGTTTGTATGACGTATTGCTGCGTGCCGTGCCGTCGCCGGTGATCGAACTCAACCGCGCGGCGGCGCTGGCCAAGCGCGATGGCCCGCTGGCCGGGTTGATGTTGATCGAAGGAATTCTGGCGCGGGGCGAACTGCTGGATTACCACCTGGCGCATTCGGCGCGGGCAGAGTTTTACCGGCAGTTGGGGAGGATGGAGGAGGCGCGAGCGGCGTATGAGCGGGCGCTGGAATTGACGCAGCAGGTGCCGGAGCGGCGGTTTATCGAGGGGCGAATACGGGAGTTGGGATGATCATGGATGTGTGGTGCGGCGGCTGGCCTCTTCGCGAGCAAGCCCGCTCCCACAGTGGATTGATGATGTGCACAAAATCTGTGTCCGGCGCAGAACCCTGTGGGAGCGGGCTTGCTCGCGAATGGCTGCACCGCTATTCCAGCATCTTGCTCAATAACCAACTCCCCGCCGGCCCCGGCGGGTGCAGCCGTGACCACAGCGCATCGACGTACACCGCTTTCGGCCAGCCGCGCACATTCAGTTCCATCAATGACCCGGCCCCGAACCGCCCCACCAACCAGCGGGGCAACGGTGCCCAGCCGAACCCGCCTTGGGCCATTTCCAGCAGCATCAGGTAACTCGGTGCCGACCAGACGCGCCCCTTCGCCCGGCTTTCGTACGGATTGACGATTGTCGCCAGACGCAGCTCGCGGTGCTGTTGCAGCACGTCTTGATCGATTGCGTTCAGCTTCGCCAACGGGTGAGCGTGGGACACGAACAGGGCGATTTCCGTGCGCTCGTCCACCGTTGAACTGACCAGGTCTGGTGGGTAGCTGTCCTGCATCTCGGCGAAGGCGACATGCGCTCGACCGCGTTGCACCAGTGCCACCAGGTCATCGCATTCGGCGATCAGGCATTCCAATTCCAGGTCCGGATAACGCTGCTCGAAAGCACTGAGCGCCGCTTCAAAACGGTCGGACTGGTAAGTGTCGGAAATCGCCACGGTCAGCTTCGGCTCGACGCCTTGGGACAGCTGGCTGGCGGTCATTTCCAGGCGGCTGGTGGCGGCCAGAATCTCCTCGGCCCGCTGCAACATGACGTGCCCGGCCGGGGTGAGGCTCGGCTTGCGGCTGCTGCGGTCGAAGAGGGCAAGGTTCAGGTCGATTTCCAGGCTGGCCACGGCGGCGCTGATGGTTGACTGGCTGCGACCGAGCTTGCGCGCCGCGGCGGAAAACGAACCTTGAGTCGCCGCCTGGACAAACGCCAGCAGCACTTCGTGGGAAGCCATGAACTATCGCCTTGATCGATGGTTATTGGTTATGAAGTATCGGTGTGATCACGGATCATGGCAACCACAGTCACTCAGGGAGTCTGGCCATGAACGCCAACAAATCCATCACTGAACGAATTTTCCAGGCCATCGGTTTCGAACTGCTGGCGATATTGATCTGTACCCCGCTGCTGGCCTGGATCATGGACAAACCCATGCTGGAAATGGGTGCGGTCACCATGGCCATTGCAGCCCTTGCGCTGGCCTGGAACGTGGTCTTCAACGGCCTGTTCGACCGGTTGCTCAAGCGCTTTGCGATTGTGCGTAACGCTTGGGTGCGTGTGGTGCATGCGCTGTTGTTCGAAGGCGGCCTGGTCGCGTTCGGCGTGCCGTTGATTGCCTGGTGGCTGAAGGTCAGCCTGTGGCAGGCGTTCCTGCTGGACATCGGCGTGTTGCTGTTTTTCCTGCCGTACACCTACGTCTATCACTGGGGTTACGACGTGGTGCGTGAGCGGTTTTTGGTGCGCAGGGCTTGCGAGGTTTAAAAGCAAAGATCTTAATAATCCTGCCGCTTGCGAAACGCCCAGCGCCCGGCAATCAGGGTAAACGTCGCGACCAGCGCCACCAGAATCCAGAACCCCTCCGGATCACCGGAAAGCGGCACGCCGCCGACGTTCATGCCGAAGAAGCCGGCAATGATGTTGATCGGCAGCGCCAGCACCGTGACCACGGTCAGGGTGAACAGCGTGCGGTTGCTCTGTTCGTTGAGGTTGGCGGCGATCTCTTCTTGCAACAGCTTGATCCGTTCACCGAGGGCCGTGAGGTCGTTGATGATCAGCGCAAACTCCTCGGTGGACTTGCGCAGCTCCTTGACGTCCTCCTTCTGCAACCATTGCGGTGGGCGATTGAGCAGGCGCAGCAACGACCCTGGCTCCAGCGCCAGCAAGCGTTGCAGGCGCACCAGCACCCGGCGGTTGGCGCCCAGTTCAGCGCGGTTGGTCGACAGGCGCGAAGACAACAACTCATCTTCGATCTGATCGACACTGAGGCTGGTTTTGCGCACGATCTGCGTCAGCACTTCGCCCTGATCGCGCAGCAAATGCACCAGCAGTTCCAGCGGTGAGCGAAAGCATTCACCGGCCTTCACCGAAGAACGCAGCTTGTCCACCGAGTGCAGCGGTTGCAGGCGTGCGCTGACGATCAGCCGACTGCGAGCGCAGACCCACAGCGTCGAGACATCCGAGGAGACCATGCTGCTGAGGTTGAACACCACGTCGTTGACCACCGCCAGCAACGCCGAATCGACATGCTCGATGCGCGTCGAGCGAGAACCTTCGTGCAGTGCTTCGAAAAATTCATCGGGCAATGCCAGATGACTTTTCATCCAGCGCTCGCACGCGGCATGGGCCAGGTTCAGGTGCAGCCAGAGGAATTCATCACTGTCGTCCGGTTGTTGCAGGCAGTGCAGCGCCTTGGCCGAGTCGATCTCCCGGCCGCGCTCACCAGGGCGAAAACTGAAACCGTAAAGCAGGCCGAACAGGTCGGAATCGCGATGGCGCTGGTCAATGCTGTGGTTCATGAGGTCTCGCTGCGAGGAAGCGCCTGTCGCGGGTTTCACAGGTTCACTTGAGCCTCATCATCGCAACGCAACTTGAAGGTTTTGTTACGGTTGGACAGCGCCGCAAATCTACCTTTTACCGGTCGTCGGAGAGCGCTCAAGAAAGGCTCTGGCGCGCCGATGAGGCTGATGTCGATCTTCCGATTCTGGTGGTGAACCAGCGTCGCTGACAGGGATGTCCAGACATCTTGCATGCCCCTTGGGCGTGCCTTATCCCTGCCATGAGATACTACTCGATGTTTTTGCAAAAATCCCTGAGAGCGCAAATCCTCGCGCTGTTGAGCGGCAGCCTGTTGGCGATGTTGCTGATCGCTTTGGCTTGCTTTCACTTCCTGTCCAATGGCGTTCAGAACTACGCGAACCTGATCGAAGGTCCGTTGCACACATCGCAATTGATCGATGAAGCCAACCTGCAATTCAAGGTGCAGGTTCAGGAGTGGAAGAACGTTCTGCTGCGTGGCAAGGAACCTGCGAACCTGGACAAATACTGGAAGCAGTTCGAGGACCGCCAGCGCGACGTGCAGGGCATCCTCGGTGAACTGGCCGGGCAGAAAGGCATCGAGCCGCAACTCAAGACCCGCATCGAACGCTTGCGTGAAGAGCATCGTGTATTAGGTACGGCCTATCAGAAAGGCCGTGATGCCTACGTCGCTGCCGGCGCTGATCCAACGGCTGGCGACAACGCGGTCAAAGGCGTGGACCGTGCAGCCAGTGAGCAGATGAACGAGTTGGTCAGCGAGTTGCGCAAGCAGGGTACCGAGCAATCGAAGCTGATCAGCGCCAGCGCCGATCAGACGGTGTGGTTGGGGATCATCGTGATGCTGGTGTCGGGTCTGCTGATTGGCCTGTTGAGTCTGTGGCTGGTCAACCGCAACCTGGTGGAACCGATCCGTAAACTGATCGACTACGTGGCACAACTCAGTCAAGGGCGCCTCGCCGAGCGCGTGGCCAGCACCCGTCAGGACGAGTTGGGCAACCTGGCCAAGGCCGCCAACACCTTGCGCGATTTCCTCGCCGAAACCTTTAGCCGTTTGCAGCGCAGTGCGACGGATCTGGACAGCGCCAGCGGCGAGTTGAACTCGATTGCCGGCCTCATGGCCAGCGGCACCAACGAGCAATTCAACCGCACTGATCAGGTGGCCACGGCGATGAACGAAATGTCCGCCACCGCGCAAGAAGTCGCGCGTCACGCAGCCGACGCGGCACGTGCGGCCGATGACGCCGACCAGTCCGCCCAGCAGGGCGAAAAAGTCATGCAGGGCACCATTCATACCATCACCCAAATGCGCGGCGAAATCGCCAACACCGCCACGGTCATCCGTCGTCTGGAAGCCGACAGCGGGCGCATCGGTAAAGTGCTGGAAGTGATTCGTGGCATCGCCGAACAGACCAACCTGCTGGCGCTCAACGCCGCAATCGAAGCGGCCCGTGCCGGTGAAGCCGGGCGTGGTTTTGCGGTGGTCGCCGATGAAGTGCGCAGCCTGGCCCAGCGCACGGCAGCGTCGATCATCGAGATCAACCAAATCATTCAAACCGTGCAAACCGGCGCAGTGGACGCGGCCCAGGCGATCGAAAGCGGTCAGTCGCGCAGCGAAGAAAGCGTCGAGCAAGTGACCCAGGCCGGCGCCATGCTCGAGCGCATCACCCATGCCGTGGAAGCCATTCGCGACATGAACCGCCAGATCGCCACCGCCGCCGAAGAACAGACGTCAGTGGCCGAAGACATTTCGCGCAACCTCACCGAAATCACCAGCATCGCCAGTACCAACCTGGACAACGTGCAGCGCACCGAAGCGGCCAGCCACAATCTGCATGGCTTGTCGGGGCAATTGAATGAAGTGACGGCGCGGTTGAGCGCCTAGTGAAATGGGCTGTGTATTGGTTCGGTTACCGAGTCGGTACACAGTCACTCTCAAGTTCGTGCCGCGCCCGTCGATCACGGATTTACCCAAACGCCACATTGGATAAATCCCATGGTCAGCATCAGTTCCGTTTCGATCAACCAGACCCTGTCGACCTCTTCAAGCAAAGTCGCGATCAACGACAGCACCGAAGACACTTCAGTCGCAGCGACGGCTGAGGCGTCCAGCGATACCACCAAGGTTGCCGCTGGCGGTGCACCCGCATCGAGCGACAGCAGTTCCACCAGCAGCGAATCCGATACGGTGAAACAACTGCGCAAGCAGATCGCCGAGCTGCAAAAGCAATTGCAGGAACAACAGCAACAACTGCAAGCGGCCCAGGCCAAGCAGGACAGCGCCGAAGCCAAAGCTGCGAACGTTGCAGCGGCTCAATCGCAAGTTGCGGCCACGTCAGCTTCGTTGCAGACGGTGACAGCGGCGTTGTTGCAGGCATTGCAGGATGAGGGTGGCAGTACGTCGGGTTCGGTGGTCAGCACCACCGCTTAAGCCCGTGAGGGCAAGCTGAAGGTGAACGTCGTGCCCTGTTGCTCGGTCGATAGCACCTCCAGTTTCCCGCCATGGGACTGCGCAATCTGACTGGCAATGTACAACCCCAACCCGAGGCCGACCTGCGGTGTGCCGCCGGCTGGTTTCGAGTAGGGCAGGAACAGATGCGGCAGCGCATCTTCGGCAATCAGCCCCTGGTTCTTCACGCTCAACACAAAGTGTCCATCTTCGACCTGCGCACTGACCTCGACCGGGTCATCGGGAGTTCCGTGGACAACGGCGTTCGCCACCAGATTGGATAGCAATTGCGCGACCCGTTCGCGATCGCAATGGATGTTGCTCAGGTCGCCAATCGACGACTGAATGATGCGTTTTGGGTGAATGCTCTGGATCTCGGAAATCACATGCCGCAATGCGTCCGCCAAGTCCGGGCACGGCTCAATGTTCACCGGGATGCCTCGGCCCAGTGAGCCCCGCGCGAAGTCCAGCACATCGTCCACCAGTTTGGTCGCCCGTCGAGCGCTGGTGAGGATGTGCCGGGCCCGTTGCTCATTCGCCGGGTCGCAGACTTTGCGCAGGAGCATTTCGGCGCCGGCGCTGATGGAAAACAAGGGGTTGCGCAGGTCATGGCCGAGCACGGCGATGAATTGTTCACGCATTTCGGCGGTTTGGCGTTCCTTGATCAGCGCCGTTTCGGTTCGTTGCAGGTTTTCTTCGGCCTCGATCTGTAGCGCGAGCATCCGTGCGAACGACTCCATGGTGCTCTGGATCGTGCTGGACTTGAGCGGCGCAGGATTGGGATCAAGGGCACAAATGGTGCCGAAAAAACGTCCGTCGGTGCGCAAAATCGGCACGGCAATGTAGCTTTCGAATTGATAGGTCTGAGGCGTGTGGTGATCGCGGTAGAGCGGATCCTCACTGGCTTTGTCGATGATCACCGAGCGGTGGCACTGGCGCACTTCGTTACACAGGGTGGACACCAGGTCCAGTTTGTCGCCCACCTTCAAACCTAAATCCAGTCGATCAAGCACCGCGCAGGCAGTCCAGGAGTCTTCGGTAACACGGGCCACCGCGGCGAACCGCAAACCGGTCAACTCACTGATCACCTGGAGAATCGCCGGCACCGCGCTGATCCGGCCGATTGTGGCGATGTCTGCTGCCGCTGTTTGCCCCATATCCTTGGTTCTCTGCTTCAACATGCCAAATGGTTTTGAGGGATTCTAGCGGGCTTGTGCGAATTGTCGCGGCTTCGTTCGTCGCTTCAGCGAACGGCCTGGCGCCGAACGCAAAAAAGCCGCACGACCCGAGGATCGTGCGGCTTTTTGCAGATAAATCACTTGTCTTGTTTGTTGCTCAGAACCTTGCCGGTAGTGGCATCGAAGTCCACATCCCACTCGGTGCCGTCAGCCAAGCGCAGTTCAACTTCGTATTCGTAACCGTTGAAGTGGTTATCCAGGTCGGTGTCGGTAATCGTGGCACCCGGGTGCAACTTCAAGGCAGCCTGGTTCAGTTCTTCCAGGGGTTTGATCTTGCCACTCTTGACCAACTCGGGGATCTGGTCGACACGAACGTCAGCCTGGGCCAGGCCAGCGGTGAGGGTCAGGGCAGCAGCGGTGAACAGGGCAGTTAAAGTTTTCATGAAGTTCTTTCCTTGGGTGAACTGTTTAAGTGGGATCAGGTTAGCTCGCGCAACTTAATTCACCCTTAAAAACGTTTCGGGCTTCGATTGCGCCGTTTGTTCAATTCCGTCATCCCGACAATCTTTCATGCTGCGACCTCGATCAATGGAGGTGGTGATGAAATACATCTTTGCGCGGATCTATGCCCCAGCGTTCTGGGGCGGATTTATTGGGGCCAGCCTTTGGCTAACGGGAGTTGCCGGGTTAAGAGAGGGGTGGTTGTTGCCGCTGTTTCTCGCAGCCCTGGCCCTGTCGTTTCTGGCCGAATGGGCTTTACCCTATGAGGTGTGCTGGAATCGCTCGGTCGGTGATCGCGCTCGTGACATCGTTCACGGGTTGGTCAACGAGGCGTTGAATGCTCTCGGTTTGCTGGCGTTACCGGGCCTGGTGGCGCTGCTGTCGTTCGACGGGGCATGGCCAAGGGGGTGGCCGCTGTGGTTGCAACTGGCGCTGGCGATTTTCATCGCCGACGCCGGTCTCAGCCTGATGCACTACGCCAGCCACCGCGTGCAGTGGTTGTGGCGTCTGCATGCGGTGCATCACAGCGTTCAACGGCTATACGGTTTCAATGGCTTGATGAAACATCCGTTGCATCAACTGCTGGAAGCCTCTGCGGGGCTGTTGCCATTGTTGCTGCTGGGCATCCCGCTGGACGTGGCGGCACTGCTGGCATTTGCCATCGCCATCCAGTTGCTGCTGCAACATTCCAATGTCGATATGCAGCTGGGGTATTTGCGCTGGATATTCGCCTGGGCGCCGGTGCATCGCTTTCATCACATGAAATATGGACGGGCCGGCGACGTGAATTTCGCCTTGTTCTTCAACCTGTGGGACTGGCTTCTGGGGACCGGGTTCTACACGACGTATTATGAAATCCGTCAGGGCGACCTGGGCATCGGCAGCCGACCAGACTTCCCTCGGGACTACGTAGCGCAACTGCTGGACCCGTTCGGGCCGGTGTCATTGAGCAAAGAACCCGCGGTACCTGAGCCGTTGCGGCGCTGAATCAAGCCAGTAGACGCAGATCGATGTGTTGCAACGCTTGGCGAGCGGTCACGCCGAAGAGCTTTTTCAGGCTCCGGGAGAAGTGCGCAGAATCGGCAAACCCGGCCTCGTGCGCGGCGTCAGTCACGGCGCTGCCGGCCAGGATCAGCACCATCGACAGCCGCAGTCGCCGCCATAGCACCAGCCTGCGCACAGGCAGGCCGAGGTGGCTGGCGAACAGCCGTTGCAATTGACTTAAGGACAGGTGTGCCTCGGCAGCCAATGCGCTTGCCGGCACCTTGGTCGTCAGCAACCCGTCGAGGGTGGACAAGGCGCGCTCGATCCGAGGATCGCCAAGGGATCGGCGTGGACAATGGCGAACGGCGTGGTCGAGGCTTTCAAGGGACAATGCGGCCTTGAAGACGACGTTGTTCAGCACCTGGTTGTCGAACATGAGTGGTTCTGCATAGACCGTGAACACCACATCCGGCGCCTCGACAATGGAGTGGCAGATTTGAGAGGGGATGAATAGGCGATGGGCCGTTTGGTTCACGCCGTCGAGATTGACGGTGACCGGTCGATCAGGGGCCAGGATCAGTTGATGGGCGTAATGGGCATGGGGCGCAGTGCGCCCCAGCTTTCCGTGGATCAGACCATAATCACGCCCTAACCACAGGTGGCCTGTCCACTCGGTATTTTGCGTCACTCAGTAACCGTTGTTCTGCAACAACTGCGCAACACTCGCCGCCGCCGGACGCTTATAGAACTTCAGCAGCTCGCTGGCGCGGTTGGTGAAGATGCCATCGACCCCCGCATCCGCCACTTTCTGATAATCCACCGCATCGTCGATAGTGTAGACATGCACCAGCAGGCCCTGATCGTGGGTGTACTGGTTCATCCACGGTTGTACCAGGTCGGAATAGCTCTGATCGCCACCCTTGGTCAGTGCGGCCGAAGGGCCGGTACCGATGGCGCCCTGGGCCTTGGCGTACTCGACCCATTGCTGGAATTCGGCTTTGTCTTTCGGTTCCTGCCTGGCGTAGTAGGTCGCTTTATCCTTGTCACCGGATTCGGCGAACGTCACTTTGGATTTCGGCTCGATGCTGCCTTCGCCCACCCACAGCAGCAGGATTTTCGGCACTTGCGGCATTTCCTTCTCAAGCAGTTCGAGGCTGCTCTTCTCGAAGGTTTGCAACACCACCTTGCCTTTACCCTGGCCGACGGCCAGTTCGCTCTTCGCCAGTTTCGAACCGACCGGGCTCAGCCAGCCGCGGTCCTGGAGTTTCTCCTTGAGGTCGCGCTCGATGCCGGGAAACTGCTTCGGCTCTTTGGTTTCGATGTACAGGCCCGGCTTGTGCAGCGGGTTGCCTTGGGCGATGTCGATGATTTCGTCCAGGGTCAGGATCTTCAGACCCGCGTAGCCCGGACGCGCGC
This sequence comes from Pseudomonas sp. GM79, assembly GCF_000282495.1. GTDB lineage: Bacteria > Pseudomonadota > Gammaproteobacteria > Pseudomonadales > Pseudomonadaceae > Aquipseudomonas. The sequence goes on along the minus strand of NZ_AKJE01000044.1, from coordinate 89,105 downwards.
GATCCGGGTAAGCGCGGTTGAACCAGCTGCCGGCATCCAGGGTTTTGAGTTCGGCGATAGTGAATTCGTTGGCCAGGCTGTCCTTGCGCTCAGGGAACTTGGTGGCGACATCCGTGGTGCGTTGCAGGTTGTTGTCGTGCAGGGCGAACAGCACACCATCCTTGCTGCGTTGCAGGTCCAATTCCAGGTAATCGGCACCCAGATCACGGGCCAGTTTGTAGGCCGCAGCGGTGGATTCCGGTGCATCGAAAGACGCGCCGCGATGGGCGATCACCGCCGGGTGCGGAATGCCCAGACGGGTCGCCAGTGCGGTGGGGCCTGGTTCGTTGGTGGCCTGTGCCTGGCCGAGGCCGAGCATCAGGCTCAGCAGCAAGGCGCTCTTGGTGAAGTTAACAGGCATGCTCGAAGTCCTTTTGCGATGGGTTTTCAAAGACGTATCTTTTAACAACTGAGCGCCGCTTGCGCTATCGCCAGACCGACATAAACGTGTTTAAAGGAGTTTTTTCAGCGCATTTGTGCGGTTCTTTGCAGTACTCTTGGCCCCGGCTATTTCCCCGGCAGAGGGAAACCCGTTCGCTTGCCCTGCGTGTAAACCATCGATCACCGGTCCTTTGCGACCTTTTGTGAGGTTTATCATGCGCATCACTTCCCAGCTCATTTGCCAGGCCGCCGACCAACTCAAAGGCTTCGTCGGCCTCAATCGCAAGACCGGCCAGTACATCGTGCGCTTCAGCGAAGACTCGTTCGGCATGGACGTGGCTGATGACGGCATCATCCCCACCAGTGAATTCGTCTGGGCTCCCGGCCCCAAGCAGACCATGACGCTCAAGCGAGAACTGATCCAGTTGCTGCTGGACCAGAACATCGACGACCGGATCAACATCACCGAGCCGCTGCGGGTGTACATGAACCGGCGGGAAGTGCCGCAGATTTCGGCGGTGAGGAGTTTGGTGCGGGGTTGAGGGTTTTGTACTGGCTGTCAGGGCCTCTTCGCGAGCAAGCCCGCTCCCACAGTGGATCTTATGCGTACACAAAATCCGTGAACGCCCGAGATCAAATGTGGGAGCGGGCTTGCTCGCGAAGACGGCCTCCACAACACCGCGTCATTTATTGCTTGAACGCATACGCCCGCGCACAGACCTCGATCAACGCCTGGACCAACGGCGGCCGAACACCCTTAAGCGCGGCGCGTTCCGGTTGGAACAGCGTTGCGACAAAGAACGGATGATCTTTTAGCTCCACCGCCCGCAGCCCTCCCGTTGAATCGTGGCCCACCGCGTGCAACTGTTGTTTCAGTAGCTCCTGTTCAAACTCAGGATTCACCCCATAACGGCAGCGATATCCCTCGCGAATTTCAGCGTCTTCGTACGCCTTGGCGATCAACGAGCCTTCAACCAAATGAATGCTGTCGACGGCTTCCACCAGCGAACAGGTCAGCGGCGTGAGCAACGCCCGCGTCGCGTCGGGCGAGGTCTCGCCGTGTTCGGCATCGCTCCAGCCCAGAACGTTACGGGCGAATTCAAGCACCGCGTGCTGAAAACCGCCGCAGGTGCCGAGGAAAGGTCGCTGCTGCTCGCGGGCAAAACGGATCGCCCGTAACGCGCCGTCCATGTCGCGATAAGGGCTGGCGGGCACGCACCAGAAACCATCGAAATCATCCAGTGGCGTCTCGGCATTGATGCTGTTGGTGGCCAACCATTGAAACTGTATGTCTTGGCCTGAGTGTTCGGCGGCCATGCCGAGGGCGACGGGAATGGCTTGGTGGGCGGTGACCTGTGGGTCGTAATCGCCGATCAGGGCGATGCGGATGGCGCGGGTTTCCATGAGTGATCTCGACGCTTGTTGATTCCTGGCACCCACTATAGATTGGCGTTCACGCAATCTATATTGGCGTTATCCCAAGTGATCAATGCACCGACGCACTATCGACTGGACTACCCGGATCTGTCCCTGATCCTCGCCCTGGTGCGCGGCGGCTCTCTGGCCCGGGCGTCGGCGTTGTTGAAAGTCGACGTGTCGACGGTGTTTCGCGCCGTCCGCCGACTGGAAGCCGCGTTGGGTCAGCAACTGTTCGAGAAGAGCCGCGCCGGTTACCTGCCGACCACGCTGGCGCAGACCCTGGCCGAGCAGGCTGAGCGCGCCGAACAAGCGCTGGAGGCGGCGCGCATTGGCGTGGAAAAGGGCGGTGAAATCATCAGCGGCACTGTGCGCCTGACGTGCACCGATTCAGTCCTGCAAAGTTTGTTGTTGCCGGCGCTGGCGCGGTTCATGCCGTCCTATCCGGCGCTGACCATTGAACTCTGCACCTCCAACGACTTCGCCAATCTCAGCCGTCGCGACGCCGACATCGCCTTGCGCTTGACCCGCACACCGCCCGAACATTTGGTGGGTCGGCGGTTGGCGGATATTTCCTACCGGGTCTGTGCCAGCGAGGCCTATCTGCAATCAGTCGATTCCCACGACCTGGTTGCATTGACCTGGATCGCCCCGGACGACTTCTTGCCCGATCACCCCACCGTCGCATGGCGGCGTCAGCAGTTGCCTGGCGTGACGCCTGGTTATCGCTGTAACAGCATGTTGTCAGTGACCGAGTTAGTGCGGGCCGGGCTGGGTGTCGCGGCGTTGCCAGACTTCCTCATCGGTGACGGACTGCAACCGTTGACCGAGCCCTTGCACGGTTACGACACGGCCCTGTGGCTGCTGACTCGCCCAGACTGCCGCGCATTGCGCTCGGTGGTGACGTTGTTCGATGAATTGGGGCGCGCGCTGAAGTTGCCTTGAGTCGGATCACGCCTTCGGTGGCTCTTTGCCTACGAAGTGTTGATGCATTTCCGACGTCAGACTTTCGATACGCTCGGTCAGGGTTTTGGTGATTTCGGTAAGCCGGGTGTTTTGCTCCAGCAGTTCCAACAGTTGCGCGGTGTGTCGCGCGGCCTGGGCCTGACGATCGCTGTTGGCCACGGCCAAGGCTTCACGATGTCGCGCATCGGCGTCTGACTGGGCCTTGTCCCGCGCCGCCTGGCGCGTCTGGGCCAGCAGAATCAGCGGCGCGGCATAGGCCGCTTGCAGGCTGAACGCCAGGTTAAGCAGGATGAACGGGTACACATCGAAATCGGTCACGCCGGACAGGTTCAGACAAATCCAGACCACCACAATCAGGGTTTGGGCGCCGAGAAAAGTCGGCGTGCCGAAGAATCGCGCAAAGGCCTCGGCGCGCAGGGCAAAACGGTCGGTACCGAAAGTAGGTGCCAGATGAGCGTGAGGGCGATGGAAGCGCAGGTGATCGACGGGGCCAGTGGGTTCGGTTTCGATTTCGCGGGTCGGGGTGCTCATGGTGCTCTCTGCATGGCCGCTGGGACTGAAGCTCACTATAGCCCCGGCGCCAGTTTCATTCTGAAACACATTTCGGTGTTTCTACTTACAGCGATCGGTCAGCGATAACGCGGCGGACATTGTCATTTTTTGCAACCCGATTCAGAGCTCATAACAGGCCAGAAACATGTCTAGGGCCGACTCCACAACGGTGTGCTGCATCTCGGGCGACAAGCCTGGCTGGCCCATGGAGATCTGCGGCCAGAACGCAAAGGACTTGAGCAATCCCTGGACCTGTTGTGCGACGAATTCGGGTGCGACCGGTTTCAATCGGCCATCGGCCTGAGCGGCGCGAATCCATACAGTCACTCCTTCTTCGCGTTCACCCATTCGGGCAACCATGTTCTGTGCGCGCTCGGGAGAATGGATGGTGGCGGCGATCGCCACTCGCGCCAGGTCGAGAAAATTGTCATCGGCCAGCATCTGCAATTTCGCCTGCAACATCCGACGCAGCTGGTCGCGCAGGGGCAGGTCAGGGCGGTAGGCGGTTTCCTGTTCGGCCGTTACCCGCGCCCACAGTTGATTGAGGATTTCGGCGAACAACTCTTCCTTGCTCGGGAAGTGGTTGTACACGGTGCGCTTAGACACGCCTGCGGTGGCGGCGATCTTGTCCATGCTGGTGATGTCGAAACCATTGGCACGGAATTCAGCAATCGCCGCCTGGATGATGGCTTCGCGTTTACGGTCGGTGAGGCGTTGTGGAGCTGTCATAAATACGCTTAGGCAGGAAGAAGTGGAGAACTACACTTGGCAGTTTACTTGTGAACGGCTTTGATGCAACCTTGAAACTACACTGTGCAGTGTAATGTTTTGTTAATCCTGCCCAGTAAAAAATAGAATCTGCGGCTGATGCGTGCGTGCTTTGGCCATCTATCGTCCCCAAGGGGGAAAATCGCGAACTGCGGTTTTCCTGGAGTCATTCAGTCATGGCCACTTTAACTTCTCCAGCGGATAACGCCTCAACGCCTGAAGCTTCACGACAGGCGCAAGGGCAGTATCGAAATCATGTACCGGTAAAGCGCGAAGGCTTTCGCAAAACCTTGCGCATCCTGTGGAACATCATCTTCCACAAACCGCGCGACACCCGTCCGTCCGCTCCCGTCCCGGTGCAAACCCTGACCCAGGCAGCGTTGATCGCTGCGCCCAACCACAGCGTCTATCGCCTTGGTCATTCCACTGTACTGCTGAAACTGCGAGACAAATTCTGGATCACCGACCCGGTCTTCGCCGAGCGCGCCTCGCCAGTGCAATGGGCCGGCCCGAAGCGTTTCCATCAGCCACCGATCAGCCTCGAAGACCTGCCACCGATTGAAGCGGTGATCCTGTCCCACGATCACTATGACCACCTTGATTATCAGGCCGTGCTCAAACTGGCGGACAAAACGCAATACTTCCTCACCCCGCTGGGTGTGGGCGACACCCTGATCAAATGGGGAATCGATGCCAGCAAAGTGCGCCAACTGGATTGGTGGCAGAGCACCGAGGTCGATGGCCTTCAATTCGTCGCCACCCCTTCGCAGCACTTTTCCGGTCGTGGCCTGTTCGACGGTAACAGCACCCTTTGGGCGTCGTGGGTAATGATCGACGGCGACACGCGGATTTTCTTCAGTGGCGACAGCGGCTACTTCGACGGCTTCAAACGCATTGGCGAACAGTACGGCCCGTTCGACCTCACACTCATGGAAACCGGCGCCTACAACGTCGAGTGGCCGCATGTTCACATGCAGCCCGAGCAAACCTTGCAGGCGCACATCGACCTTAAAGGGCGCTGGCTGCTGCCGATCCACAACGGCACCTTCGACCTGTCGATGCACGCCTGGTACGAACCCTTCGACCGTATTTTGGCATTGGCCTGGGAGCGGAACGTGTCGATCACCACGCCGCAGATGGGCGAAGCGTTCAACGTGATGTATCCGCAACGGGGTAGTGCGTGGTGGTTTGGGTTGGAAGGTGAAAGCAATCAGGCGGCGCCTCAGAACGCTTGATGTTGTGCTGCCGGGCCGCTTGCCGTGGGAGCGGCCCGAGTTCTGGATTTATCTACGTTCATCCAGTAGCAGGTTTGGATATTCCGAGATTTTTGCCACGGTCAAATCGCGGAATTTTCCACTCAGTAATTCGTCCAGTTCTTCCTGAGACAATCCGAGCCTTTGCGCGGCCTCAGTCTTGCTCAGCCGACCGTTTTGGAGGAGCAGGCCAATCTTCATAACGTGTCCGGCTTTGGCTCGCATCTCACCCGCCTCGGGATAGCCCGGCGCCTCATGAACGCAGCGGTTGTTTCCATCGATTTCATTCATTCGCTGACACCTCACTCAACCATTGCATAATCCGCCCGCCCCACCGGATCCGGTGTCGACCCTCTCACATTCATCCCTCTGCCCGGTGCAAATCCCGGGAAGAACACCAGGCCTTGCGACTCAAACCGATACGCCAACGCCAGCCGGGTGACATCGAGCACATCGCGTTCTGCCTCGAAGCGCTGAATGGCGTCAATGGAAACCCCGGATTCCTCGGACAACTCTTCAACACTCCAGCCCAGCATCGCTCGGGCCTGGGCACAGTGGGCGGGGGTGAACTGGAAGAGGGCGATACGTTCCAGGGTGATTTTCATCGCAAGAGTGGCCATGGTGTTCTCCGGGCTCGAGAGTGCCGATTCAAAATATACTGTGTTTTTGTACAGTTGTTTTGGTCCCGGATCAAACTCATTTTTTTGATCGATTCTATTTTTTGCTCCGGCAGGCGCTGGGGAGCGACTACGCTGTTTCTATGCGGGAACCTGAAAGCTCAAGGCTTTCAACGCCCGTGAGCAGCAATGATTGAACGTCAGCTTTCTGATTTTCAATTCAGGGAAGGTGGCGTTTATGACGCAGTGCGCCACAGCGTTATGCAGGGAAGGGAATCATGAAAAGACTACGTCTGTTATGTGCCCTGATCGGTTTTACAAGCTTGCCCGTCGCGGCTGATATGGCATCGTTGAGCAAAGAGGCCTTTGTCAGCGACCTGATAAATCAAATGACCCTGGAGGAAAAAATCGGCCAACTGCGGCTGATCGCTATTGATGAAAAGATGACGCCCGAAAAAATACGCGAAGAGATCGCCGCCGGGCGAATCGGTGGTACCTACGGCTCTGTAAGCCGTTTCGTAAACCGCCCCATGCAGGACGCGTCTCAACAAAGCCGCCTGAAAATCCCGATGTTTTTCGGCTGGGACGTGATACACGGCCATCGAACCATTTTCCCCATTGGTCTGGCGTTGGCCTCCAGTTGGGACATTGGCGCTATTGAGCTAAGCGGTCGGATAGCGGCAAAAGAAGCCAGTGCGGACGGTATCGACCTGACCTTCGCCCCGATGATAGATATCGCCCGGGATCCTCGCTGGGGACGCACTTCCGAAGGCTTTGGCGAAGACACCTACCTCGTTTCGCGCATTGCCAAAGCGATGGTTCAGGCCTACCAGGGCGCAAGCCCGAATGCACCCGACAGCATCATGGCCAGCGCCAAACATTTTGCGTTGTATGGGGCTGTCGAGGGTGGGCGCGACTACAACAGCGTCGACATGGGCCTGGCCAGAATGCATCAGGATTACCTGCCACCTTATCGTTCGGCAATTGAGGGGGGCGCGGGGGCGATGATGGTCGCGCTTAACTCGATAAATGGCGTGCCAGCCGCTTCCAACGCCTGGTTGATGCAAGACCTGCTGCGCAAAGCATGGGGCTTCAAGGGACTGGTCATCAGCGACCACAACGGGATAAACGATCTGGTTCAGCATGGCGTGGCGAAGAATCACCGCGAAGCCGCCAGGCTCGCGATCAAGGCCGGCGTCGATATGAGCATGAACGACTTCTCCTATGGTCCGGAGCTACAGGGGCTGCTTGAGTCGGGCGCTATTTCCCAGAGCAATATCGATAACGCAGTGCGGGAAGTGCTGGGGGCCAAGTACGACATGGGGCTGTTCGAAGACCCTTACCGGCGCATCGGCATTGCCAGTGAAGACCCCGCTGATAACAACGCCGAACACCGTCTGCACAGAGCCCAGGCCCGTGAAGTAGCACGCAAGACATTGGTGCTGCTCAAGAATGAAAACGGCCTCTTGCCGCTGAAAAAAGAGGGCGTGATCGCACTCATAGGCCCATTGGCAAAAAGTGCCGTCGACATCATGGGGAGTTGGTCTGCAAGCGGCGTGGCCGAGCAATCGGTGACGATTTATGACGGGCTGAAAAACGCAATGACCCAGGGCTCGCTGATCTATGCCCGAGGCGCCAATCTCGAAGAGGATCAGGAGGTCGTTAAATACCTGGAATACCAGGGCGTGTCCAAAATCGAGAATGACGCGCGTCCGGCAGCAGAAATGATTGATGAAGCGGTGAAGGCTGCACAGCAAGCCGATGTCGTGATCGCAGTGGTAGGCGAGCCCCGCAGCATGTCTCATGAAGCGGCCAGTCGAACCAGCCTCGACCTGCCTGGGCGCCAGAGTGAATTGATCACCGCCCTGAAAGCCACCGGCAAACCGCTGGTACTGGTGTTGATGAACGGTCGGCCACTGTCCATCGGCAAGGAGCAGAAACAGGCCGATGCAATTCTGGAAACCTGGTACAGCGGCTCCGAGGGAGGCAACGCCGTTGCCGATGTGTTGTTCGGCGACTACAACCCGTCCGGCAAATTACCCATCACCTTTCCACGCTCCGTGGGGCAGATCCCCAATTACTACAGCCACTTGAACACCGGTCGCCCCTACATAGCGGGTGCGCTTCGCAACTACACGTCGCAATATTTCGATCAATCCCACGGTCCGCTTTACCCCTTCGGCTTTGGGCTGAGCTATACCGACTTCAGCCTGACCGACATGGCCCTGTCCTCGACCACACTGAGCAAGACCGACAACCTCGTCGCCAGCGTCATGGTCAAGAACACTGGTCAGCGCGACGGCGAAACGGTGGTTCAGCTGTATATCCGCGATGTCGTTGGCTCTGTCAGCCGTCCGGTCAAAGAACTGAAGAACTTTCAAAAAATCATGCTCAAGGCCGGAGAAGAGAAAGCGGTCCACTTCAGCATTAATGAGAACGACTTGAAGTTCTTCAACACCCAATTGGAATACGCCGCCGAGCCGGGCGAATTCCGGGTGCAAATCGGTCTGGATTCCCAGGATGTGAAGGAACAGAGTTTTGAGTTGCTGTCAGAACAAGGCAGTGGCTAAGGCCGATCAGTAAAGAAAATGAAGTGCCAAGCGCAGCACCTGTAGGAGCGTGGCTTGCCCGCGAAGAATGCACCGCGGTTTTTCAGGTATTACGCGTCATCGTTCTTCGCGGGCAAGCCACGCTCCCACAGGTTCTGCGGTTGCCGCGAGCTCTCTATTTCGCCCCCTCCAACCAAACGGACGGTGCCTGCCCCAACACACGACGAAACATCGTCGAGAACGCCGCCGGGCTGTCGTAGCCAAAATCCAGGGCAATCCGCGTCACCGGCGTGCCCACCGCCAGCCGCGCCAAAGCCAGCACCACACAGGCCCGCTGTCGCCATTGACTGAAACTCAGCCCGGTCTGTTGGCGGAACAGACGATTAAACGTACGCAAACTGATATGCAACTGATCAGCCCAGTGTTGCGGCGATTGATGAGCGTTCGGTTGCTGGAGAAACATCTGACACAACCCAAGCAGCCGCGAATCCATAGGCAGCGGAATGTGCAACGGCAAGTGAGCACTACGGGCCAACTCGTGCAGCAGCAAGTCGATCAGCGCACCATCGCGCCCGGCCTCGTCGTACTCCAACGCAACCTCCACCGCCTCCATCAGCAAATGCCGCATCAACGGCGAAACACTGATCACCTGACAACGATTGCCCAAATCAACCGCCCCCGGTTCGATGTACAAGCTGCGAGTGCTCACCCCCAGCATCAACACCTCATGCGCCACCCCCGGCGGAATCCACACCGCCCGCTGCGGCGGCACCACCCAATTGCCGTCGTGCGTGCTCACCTGCATCACCCCCGTGGCGCCGTACAACAACTGCGCCCGCCGGTGGGTATGGCGCGGCAACCGATGACCGTCGGGGTAATCCGTGCCGAGGGCCACCACCCGCCGTGGCGTGTCGTCCAGCAGATCAATCGAAACATTGCGCATCGAGCGGTATCCAGCGGTTGGCGTAAACGCAAACATTATTGGCTGACTTGCTGAAGCAGGCCAAGCCCTAATACCCGTAAGTTAAGAGCAATCCATGTGGGAGCGGGCTTGCTCGCGAAGACGGCGGCACAGCCAACATTAATGTCGCCTGACACACCGCTTTCGCGAGCAAGCCCGCTCCCACATGGATTGCTCTTACTTAACTTACCGGCGATAGGCCAAGCCCCATCGCTCTATCGTCGACCACTCTCAACCAACGGACGATGCGCGATGTTCTTCTACCTCTTGCTGGCACTCTTCGGCTGCATGACCGGCGTCACCGCCGTGCTGTTCGGCTTCGGTGGCGGCTTCGTCGTCGTGCCCTTGCTGTACCGCATGCTCACGGCCAGTCACGGCGCCGACGACCCCATCAGTCAATCGGCGATGCACATCGCCGTGGCCACCTCGACCTGCGTGATGATCGTCAACGCCCTGATCGCCAGCGCAAAGCATCACCGCGCCGGAAACCTCATTCGCCATTACCTGTGGCCATTGGGCGGGTTCATCGGTTTGGGCGCGATCATCGGCGCCGTTGCAGCGATGTGGGCAAGTGGCGAGTTGATTCGTTTTGCCTTCATCGCCTACCTCGGCGTGACGATTCTGGACTGCCTGTTCCGACGCGGATTTCTCACACAGTCCGACGCTGTAATCCCACGGCGATTGGGCAGGGCAGAAATGTCTGGCGGCGGTGTAGGCATCGGCACCATCGCCACGTTTCTCGGCGTGGGCGGCAGCGTCATGACCGTGCCGTTGCTGCGGCGTTGTGGGCTGAGCATGTCTAAGGCTACGTCGATGGCCAATCCGTTGAGTCTGCCGGTTGCAGTGGTCGGGACGCTGACTTACATGGCGATGGCGGGGTTTACCGAGTTTGATCTTGGGATGTGGTTTGTCGGTTATGTAGATGTGCTGGCGTTTGCGGTGTTGACGGTTGGATCGGTGCTAGGCATTCGGCTGGCGACGCCGTGGATCGGGCGGATACCGGATCGGGTGCATGCGCGGGTTTATATTGGTTTGCTGGTGGTAGTGATGCTCAGCATGGCGATGAAGTGAGGCGTGCAATGAGGCTCGATTCCCCCCTGCAACCTCGCCATAATCCGTCCTCGTTCAACCTGCGCCGCCTTCAATCTGCCCGGCGCTGCTTCCGACTTATTCAGGGATCGATCAATGCTCAAAGGATTGTTACGCCTCGCGCCAGTCGCCGCGTTGTTACTCATGTTGTGTTCCACTGCTCATGCCGAGGGTGGGAGACGAGTGTTCACCGGCACGCTGGGCAAGATGCCGATTGTGCTGGAACTCAATACCAGCGAGGAGAACGGAGTCACCGGCCGCTACTTCTATGAGAAATACCATCGCGACCTTGAGCTGAGCGGCTCGCTGCAAGAAAAAAACCTGACGCTAACCGAAGGCAACAACCGCTACGGTGACGACAAACCCCTGCCAATCCTGAAGCTGCAAGAAACGGCCAACGGCTGGCAGGGCGAATGGAAAAGCCCCAAGGGCAAAATTCTGCAAATGCAGTTGACCGAGGCCAAGCTCCCGACACCGGCGGCAGACACATTGCCCTTCATCGCCGCGCTGCCGAAAAGCGACCCCTACGAATATCTGCGCCTGCAAGGCTTGAAGCTCAAACCGGGCAAGAAAGAGTCCTTCATGGGTTACGACCTGCAATGGTGGACGCAGCCCGAGTCCAGTCTCTCCATGTTCAGCGTCGAGTCCGGCTACCCGAAAGCCGACCAGCAGCGAATCAATCAGCAATTGTTGGGGCGGCTCTGGAGCGAAGTCATCAGCTACCACGGTTGTGTGCTGCAGGGGTCAGATAATGCCGAGTTCGATCAAGGTGTCAGTCCCCAATTCCTGTCGCCCGATGTGGTCAGCCTGAACATCTCCACCAGCTATTACTGCGGCGGCGCTCACCCGGATTTTGGCAATTCGCCGATCAACCTCGACGTTCATACCGGTCATAACCTGTCGCTGGAAGATGTGTTGTGGGTTGGCAAAGGCAAGCCGCTGCTGCACGCCGATCGCGACGGCACGGGCGACACAGCCCTGACCGAGGAAGAGAGCAAAGCACGATTCACCTATCAGCGCGAAGTGTTCGTACCGTGGCTGATCAAGCAATTCACCGCGCTGTACCCCAACGACATGCAGAAGCCGGTGGATGAGGACAGCTGCGACTACACCCACGAAAGCGTTTGGGGTTATTCCAACTGGTACTTCACCGCAAAAGGCCTGTACCTGGGACCGTACTTCGCCCGCGTGCAACGCAGTTGCGATGACCCGGGCTGGTCAGTGCTGCCGTATGCCGTGGTCAAACAACATCCCGGCGCGGTCAAACTTGAACTGCCTCAGGACTAATCCCTAGCCCGACGCCAAACGATAAAGCCGAAGGACTTCGAGGATGATCTTGAAGGGCAGCAAGGCATCATTTTCTTCAAAGACTTCTGGCGCCGAGGAAGCGAGACCATCGGCAATCGCAGTGGCGATCATATCGACCTATGGAACGGGCGAAGACTAACGGACTGGCTGAGCTACCCTCGTATTCAGTTGGGGTTTTCCATTGAGGGCAGTTTCTCCGACTACCACGAGTCGAAGGAAATATGGTTTTGGAAGGTCATATGAAAATTGTTAAAGGGGCCTTGTTCGTCATCCTTATGGTTGCCTTGGCCGTTGGGGCATTTAATTTGTTATTCGTGGCAGTGTCTGACTACTTTGGGCCGTTCTACGAAAGTGAAGCGGACCAACATCGGAACTTTGCAATTTGGCTTTTGGGTAATGCGGGGGTTGGGATGCTTTCGATTGTTATGGGGGTTGTTTTGTATCGGCGTTATCTGCGCAGAGCACGTGTTTGAACGACACGATGGCCCCCGTCCCGACGCAATATCAGCCACAGCGATTACTTACCCGCCAACCCCCGGCGCTTCACGAATAATGAAGTGATCCAGGTTCTCAATATTGGCACTGAACACCCCGAACGTCTGTTCGGGGTTTTTCTTGCTCGGTACCTGCTTCAACTCCGGCGTCACCCCATAAAAGAAGCAATACAACTCGGCGTCACTGTCGACCGCGTGCTTGATCTCCTCCAGAAACGCTTTGCGCTTGCGGTAGTTGTCGATCAGCTTCTTGCTCAAATAGACGTTCACCGAATAAGGCTTCTTCTTCGCCTCATCCGGTTGCTTGAACCAGACCTTCTGCTCGAAATCGATGCGAAAGCTCTGGGTGTAATCCTTGATCTCCTTGATCTTGCCCCAGTAAATCAGCCCCTTATTGTCCTGCAGATATTCGATCTTCTTGAAAAACGACCCATAAGGCGCCGAGTGTTCGCCAATCTTCAGCGGCATGCGCTTGAGCAGATCCTTGTCCTCGAAGTTCGACACAAAACACTCCACCGGGTGGGCGAAGACACTGGTCTTGTCCGGCGCCGACTCCCGGATCGGCTGCTCGACGTTACTGGCCGCTGAAGCTGATTTTGGGTCATCCCGCATGACATCCGCTGCCACCGCCGGGCTCGCAGGCTTACGTACATACTCACGCCGAGTCAGCAGCAACTCCGACGGAAAATGCTCCTCCCTACCGTCATCCGATTCCGCACCGTCCGCCTCCAGGCCCGACGCCGGCGTCTTCAGACTGACATAAGGACAACCCTCAACATGCCGCGTGCTGGGGATGTTCTTGAAGTGCGGCGTGCGCACGTAATTCACATTCTTGGCGTTGAACGTCCCCAACACGTTGGCCGCATCAAACGCCGAACGGCAAGTATCGTTGGGGCACTGGAAATGCTCCTTGGCGGAATCGAACTCCATCGTCTCGTCAAAATTCAAATCGCGCACGTCATAGATCGACAGCTTGTCGTCGAGGCTGAGGCAGTAGGCGAGGTCGAATTTCATGGCGGGCTCGGGTCCTTGAGTGGGGAAGGGTATTAATAGCGGGAGGCGGGGCGGGTTGCACTGACTGTTTTCAACACACCACAAATCGATGGCAACACGCCAAACCTGTGGGAGCGGGCTTGCCCGCGATTCTCAAATTCACCACAGTCACCAAGTCGACCACCAACTTGTGGCGAGGGAGCTTGCTCCCGCTGGGCTGCGCAGCAGCCCCAAACCCGGCAAACGCGGTATATCAGACAGATCAAGTTGTTTGCTTGGCGACTGCTTCGCAGCCGAACGGGAGCAAGCTCCCTCGCCACGGTTAGTGTTTAGCTCAGCTACTCATCCTCTAGCCGATCCACCCTCTTATAAAGTGAAGCGGTGAACTCATTCCTATCACTGGAATAGTGACAGCGACGATGACAGTTGGGGCACAGCGCGACAGCGTTGGTCACCCGATCCGGGCCGTCGTTGACCAAGTGCTTAACGTGGTGGACTTCGAGAAAGTGCAATCCATTTGGCAGCTTGAATGGTGCGTCCTGACCGCAACCTTCACAAATCCCGTTGGCATTCTTAAGTACCCAGGCCTTGATTAATGGATCACGTAAAAATGAAGAGGTCGTGCCGCTCACCCGTTGTGGCCTCTCTATACCGCGAGGGATGCCTACCATCTCGCGCTGTTCAAGCTTGAGAACCTTGGCGTTTAACTCCTGATCATCCGCGGTAGGTGCATAGTCGTCAGGGTCGAAAGCACCTTTTGCAATCATTGCTGCGCGTACGCGCTGGGCTACGCCAGCGCCAAGATGTTTAGCAGGCAGGTATCCAACAATGTACGGCAGGCACAAATCATGGAGTACGGTGGAAATATTACGCATCCGATACTCGATGGAGACTCTGCTGCGATTAATCAGCACCCCCTCGCGCAAAAGGCGATTTTCATGTGCCTTGTTGAGCTTTTGGTCACTTTTCTCAATAGCTAACATCTTCAAGTAGCCTTCGACTGCCGCCTCAAGCTCTTCGTCGCTCCAGTCGTTCTTCTCTTTTTCAATGTCCATACAATCGCCGAGGGTTGAAAACCCTCGGACGATACTGAGTGGCCATTACACCTGTCTACGAAAATTCCTACAGAAAAGACCGACGTATCGCTCAAGCGATCCTACAAATACACCGTCGCTCTAACCCACCGAATGCTTCGACGACTGAAATACCTCCACAACCTTCCGCCACCAAGGCTTAACCATCGGCACCCGCCGTCGTGTGCGATTGAGCAACAGATAAGGCATGTCCCGCAGCCGAATCCAGCCTTCATCCTGCCAATGCAACAGACTCAACGACATCTCCGGCCAATCCAACAAACTCAACATCGGCCGATCTGTATTCTTCGACTGCCTAGCATCACGTAGCGCTGGCACCACTTGATGGGTTAACCACTTACGCAACAACCGATGGCCCGGCGAGTAGTGATACACCAACAGCGCATAGACACCGGACTCGCTGAGCATTAGCCGCGTCTCCGGTTGCCCGTGGTAGTTAATCAGCAAAGTGTGTCGCTGATCCTCGTCCAATTTGCTGACTACACGATCGTTCAAATGGAAACCCATTAAGCGACCCAGGTCGCGGGCGCAGAACCATGGCTGATTTTCCAGGAGGAGGGCGTGGAGGTGGAGGTTTTGACGGGTGAATAGGGTGGAAGCGAGAGGCTCCCACTCGATGTTCGTTGGCGTGGATAAATTTCTGGAAGCGAGTTGAATAGACATAGTCTGTGACCTCTACGTATAAAAGGGGTAGGGCCAGACCCAACGTAGAGTGGAGTTAAAAAATCCCAACGAGCAAAGCCGTCACGTTTGAGCGACAAACCACCAAAGGGTGAATTGCGTATCTGTGTGATTGACCAAGCTTTCTACGTTGGGCGTTTCTTAGGCACCTGCAATGGAGCTTAGAGGTGCTTTGAATAGGCATCAATGCGGAAGCAGCCGTAAATACTGTAGGAGATTTAGCGGCGTTGCGTAGGGAGGAAAAGCTATTCGTCCCTCGAATGCTCCAGGCTCTTACCTCCGAATTACGGATATAAGCAGTATGTAGGACATGTCCGAAAACTCCGTAAGCCCTTTTTGTTTCCCCGATAACATGATCTACAACAGCACAAAATAAAGGACTATCCATGCCCCTACTCAAATAAAAGGACTTATCCGTGAAGCAGGAGCGAAGTCAGCATTTTGGTCGCCATGGAGTTTCTTTCGTTGTCGTGCACTTTACGGTTGAGCCGAGTGATCGAGGCCGACTTAGAGAGCTATATCTGTACGAGACGACAATTGCACATTTTGAAGTCAGTAATTTGGTGGTCGATCTCTACGACAGAATGCTCGCAAAGAACCGGCCCTGCATCATGATGGTTGGGGTATCCAGCCCATTGACTCGGGTGCACGCTGATACGCTCAATGAACAGCGAATGAGTATTGCCAATATTACCGGCGGTGTCTTCGGTGCTGCTGCAGCTCGAGTTCTGCCTTACGGCTTTGTTTCTGGCCCACTGCTTGGTAAGGCGGGGCAAATGTTTGCGCTCGAGCGGTTGCCGACTTATCACGCAGGTGATGTGATTGTCAGTGTGGATGCAAGAACCAATGGCGGCATAGGGCCCCAGCATTCGACTTCATCGATGATTATCAAGACAAAAGGTTGAAATAAGCGATGAGTGAATATTTGGGCGACGGGCTATTGTTGAGTATTGCTCTCATTCTGGGGTTTTTCGTTAGACCGTACCGGTACAGGAAATGGTTGGGTATCAGCGCTTTTGCCTTGGGTGGGGTGGCTGCTTTTATTGTGGTACCGAAGGTCGATGGGCTTGATCTTGGCGCTCTACCGACCGTGCTTATTTCTTTTGGTGCAGGACTTTTTTTTGACAGGCATCGATATAGTAATGATGACTAATCGGCTGTCTTCGATAGATAAAAAAAGACCGCCTTTCGGCGGTCTTTTCAAGAGTGCTTGGTTCAGCGGGAATCAATCCCAGCTCAACGCCCCACCAGTCTGATACTCAATAACTCTCGTCTCAAAGAAATTCTTCTCTTTCTTCAAGTCCATAATCTCGCTCATCCAAGGGAACGGGTTAGTCGTCCCTGGATACTCTTCCTTCAAACCAATCTGGCTCAAACGACGGTTAGCAATAAACTTCAGGTAATCCTCCATCATCGCCGCATTCATGCCCAACACCCCACGAGGCATGGTGTCCCGCGCGTATTCGATCTCCAGCTGAGTCCCCTGCAGGATCATCTGGCTCGCTTCTTCCTTCATCTCAGCATCCCACAAGTGCGGGTTTTCGATTTTGATCTGGTTGATCACGTCGATGCCGAAGTTCAGGTGCATGGATTCGTCGCGCAGGATGTACTGGAACTGCTCGGCGACGCCGGTCATTTTGTTGCGGCGGCCCATGGAGAGGATCTGGGTGAAGCCGCAGTAGAAGAAGATGCCTTCCAGAACGCAGTAGTAGGCGATCAGGTTGCGCAGCAGCTCTTTGTCGGTTTCGACGGTGCCGGTTTCGAACTTTGGATCGGAGATCGAACGGGTGTATTTCAGGCCCCAGGTGGCTTTTTTCGCGACCGATGGGATCTCGTGGTACATGTTGAAGATTTCGCCTTCATCCATGGCCAACGATTCGATGCAGTACTGGTAGGCGTGGGTGTGGATCGCCTCTTCGAAGGCCTGGCGCAGGATGTACTGGCGGCATTCCGGGTTGGTGATCAGGCGGTACACGGCCAGGACCAGGTTGTTGGCAACCAGGGAGTCGGCGGTGGAGAAGAAGCCGAGGTTGCGCATCACGATGCGGCGCTCGTCGTCGGTCAGGCCTTCCGGGTCTTTCCAGAGGGCGATGTCGGCGGTCATGTTGACTTCTTGCGGCATCCAGTGGTTTGCGCAACCGTCCAGGTACTTCTGCCAGGCCCAGTCGTACTTGAACGGTACGAGTTGGTTGAGGTCGGCACGGCAGTTGATCATGCGCTTTTCGTCGACAGCAACGCGGGCAGAGGCGCCTTCGAGTTCGGCGAGGCCTTCGGCGACATCGAGGGTGTCCAGGGCAGCTTTGGCACGGGCGATTGCGGCAGAGTCGGTCGCGGTAACAGCGCGAGCTTCTTGAGCGGCGACACCACCAGCGGTGTCGAGTCGGTCCATGTTGGCTTCAGTCGCGTGGCCGGCGTTGGCGCCTTTTACCACGGTCTCGCCGCTGTCTTCTTTGTCGAATTCGTCCCAGCTCAGCATGACGTGTCGTCTCCTGCGTGAGGGCCAGATTGCCCGTGTGAAAACTGATAGGTTGGTTTTTCACACAGCCGTTTCTGGCCGCGTTGGATCTAAAGGAAATCGTTTGTTGCAGCGGTACAACGCAGGCAATAAACAGAATTTTGTACGGGTGTTCCGAAGCCGCCGATGGGCGCAGAAAACGTGAACCGCTCTGCGTGGGCTTCAGACTGGCTTTTCACCCCTGTAAGGGAATATTGCAGGCCCGTTTAAGTCCGCATTATAAGGAAATTTTCGGCCCCGTGGTGCGGCGAAATGGCACTCGCAGCGGTCGGCGAGGGGCGTTTTCAGGTTGGAGCGAGGGTTTACAGGGCTTTGGCGGAGGAAGTTTTTTTTTCGCCTGTTTTGGCTGGTTTTTGACGGTGAGGGCTGGGTGTTCGCGTGGTTATGGTCTGCTGTTGTGTTGCAAGCCAGGTGGGGCGGGGCTTTCGGGGGAGAGGAGCCGTTTTTGTGGGGGCAGTTTTTGGCTGAAAATGTTCTTGAAATGGATTGCTCAAAAAACAATCAGAAACGGCATTTTTTACTACATGTAGTGGTTTTGGTCGATTTTTGACCACTCCAGACACAACTAAGCCCGACCTAAGTCGGGCTGTGATGTCGCTTTCGGTTTTCAGCTGAAACGAGCGGCACCTACGTGATCAGAACCATCGGCAGCGACCTTGGCAGCGCCGGTGTGATCAAAGCCGTCAGCAGCGACTTTGGCAGCGCCAGTGTGATCAAAACCATCGGAAGCGAAAGAGGCCGAGCCAGTGTGGTCGTAACCGTCAGAAGCGACAGCCGCTTCAGTGAAAGTAGCCGAACCAGTGTGGTCGTAACCATCGGCGGCGAAGGTGTTGGCGGCCAGGACGGAAAGGGTCAGGGCGAGGATCAGTTTGGTTTTCATGGTGGTATCTCCAGGTTCGTTGGCGTGTGTGCCTTGTGTGGAATTCATCCTACGCCAACTATTTTGATTAAAAAGCGCAAATAAACGCTTAAAACAATCGTATTTGTAGATGTAATGCTCGGCGCTTCATCTGCCTTGAAGGCGGGGGGGATGGGTCGAGCCTTGATAAATTAGAGGGGGGCGGATCAGCCGTTAGAGCAGCCGTTGCCCATGACGCTGTAGCGCAGAATGTGTCGCTGACCTTTGGAGTCGTCGTATTCCATTTTGGCTGGAACCACTTCGCAGACATTCGGGATTTCGCTCATCGATATGACTTTGGCGATGTCCAGGTGGGTGGAGTAGGTGTATTCCTCGATAGCGGGTTGTTGCTGTGCGACATCAGTCGGGACCTCATCCGCCATGGCGGTTAAGCACAGACTGCTGAGGACCAGAACCCATAAAGCTTTCATTTCAAATTTACCTTTCTGAGGTCGAATGGGGTCACGCAATCTTTTTGGGATTGCGTGTGGAGCTTTAATAAAGAGTCTTGGATTAACTGCCTTCGTGGGGGCTGCAACTGGGTTAATCACGTTGCCTTGTTGGCGAGACCGATTTTAGGCCTGAGGGGGGCGTGCATATAGCCGTGCTTTTGATAAACACTTTTGGCAGATTTGGTAACAATCCCCGAGAGCCCGCCCTTATCTTCCGTGTAGGAGCTGCCGAAGGCTGCGATCTTTTGACTTTAAAAAGAGCGAAGATCAAAAGATCGCAGCCTTCGGCAGCTCCTACGTTGACCGTAGATAACCGGGTTTTGAGCGTCTCGTCGCGGTATAGCCACATTTTGTAGGGGCTTGTTACTACCATCGTCGAATGGTTCTATAGGCCCCGCCCGGCTACAACTGGGGGCATACAAAAACAACTATTCCACCGAGGTAAGAAAGATGAGTGCGGCTTCTTTGTATCCCGTTCGTCCCGAGGTTCTAGCCAACACGCTGACTGACGAGGCCACCTATAAGGCCATGTACCAGCAGTCGGTCGTCAACCCGGACGGCTTCTGGCGTGAACAAGCCAAGCGCCTCGACTGGATCAAGCCTTTCACTACGGTGAAGCAGACGTCCTTCGACGATCACCATGTCGACATCAAATGGTTCGCCGACGGCACGCTGAACGTTTCCTACAACTGCCTCGACCGTCATCTGGCCGAGCGCGGCGATCAAATCGCGATTATTTGGGAAGGGGATGACCCTGCCGAAAGCCGCAACATCACTTACCGCGAGCTGCACGAACAAGTCTGCAAGTTCGCCAACGCCTTGCGCGGCCAGGATGTGCACCGCGGCGACGTGGTGACGATCTATATGCCGATGATCCCCGAAGCCGTGGTCGCCATGCTGGCCTGCACCCGGATCGGCGCGATTCACTCGGTGGTGTTCGGCGGTTTCTCTCCGGAAGCCCTGGCCGGTCGCATTATCGACTGCCGCTCGAAAGTGGTGATCACCGCTGACGAAGGCGTACGGGCCGGCAAGAAGATTCCGCTGAAGGCCAACGTCGACGACGCGCTGACCAACCCGGAAACCAGCAGCATCCAGAAAGTCATCGTGTGCAAGCGCACGGGTGGCGACATCAAGTGGAACCAGCACCGCGACATCTGGTTTGAAGACCTGATGAAAGTGGCGGGCACCGTGTGTGCACCGAAAGAGATGGGCGCTGAAGAAGCGCTGTTCATCCTTTATACCTCCGGTTCCACCGGCAAGCCGAAGGGCGTGCAGCACACCACCGGCGGTTACCTGCTGTATGCGGCGATGACCCACGAGCGCGTGTTCGACTACCGTCCGGGCGAAATCTACTGGTGCACCGCCGACGTCGGCTGGGTTACTGGCCACTCGTATATCGTCTACGGCCCGCTGGCCAACGGCGCGACCACGTTGCTGTTCGAAGGCGTACCGAATTACCCGGACATCACCCGGGTGGCGAAGATCGTCGACAAACACAAGGTCAACATTCTCTACACCGCACCGACCGCGATCCGCGCGATGATGGCCTCGGGCACCGCCGCCGTTGAAGGCGCCGATGGCAGCAGCCTGCGTCTGTTGGGGTCGGTGGGCGAGCCGATCAACCCGGAAGCCTGGGACTGGTACTACAAGAATGTCGGCCAATCCCGTTGCCCTATCGTCGATACCTGGTGGCAGACCGAAACCGGCGGCAACATGATGAGCCCGCTGCCGGGCGCTCACGCCCTCAAGCCGGGTTCTGCGGCGCGTCCGTTCTTCGGCGTGGTGCCCGCCCTGGTGGATAACCTGGGCAACATCGTCGAAGGCGAGGCGGAGGGCAACCTGGTGATTCTCGATTCGTGGCCAGGCCAGGCGCGTACGCTGTTTGGCGACCATGACCGCTTCGTCGACACCTACTTCAAGACGTTCCGTGGCATGTACTTCACCGGTGACGGTGCGCGTCGTGACGCAGACGGTTACTACTGGATCACCGGTCGCGTGGATGACGTGCTTAACGTATCCGGTCACCGCATGGGTACCGCCGAGATCGAAAGCGCGATGGTCGCGCACCCGAAAGTCGCCGAAGCGGCAGTGGTTGGTGTGCCGCATGACATCAAGGGGCAGGGCATTTATGTCTACGTCACGTTGAATGCTGGCGAAGAGCCGAGCGAGCAATTGCGCCTGGAGCTGAAAAACTGGGTGCGCAAGGAAATTGGTCCGATTGCTTCGCCGGATGTCATCCAGTGGGCGCCGGGGCTGCCGAAAACCCGTTCGGGCAAGATCATGCGCCGGATTCTGCGCAAGATTGCGACGGCCGAATACGACGGGTTGGGGGATATTTCGACCCTGGCTGATCCGGGTGTGGTGCAGCACTTGATTGATACGCACAAGACCATGAACGTCGCGTAAGCGCCGACTCTTGAGTCATCGAAGCCCTGTCAGGTGTTGAGCCTGATGGGGCTTTTTTGTGGTGGTCGGATTGAGGTGGTGGCGGCTGTGCGGGCCTCTTCGCGAGCAAGCCCGCTCCCACATTGAGCCAGAGTCGGGCACAAGTTCTGTGTTCACTGGAGATCAACTGTGGGAGCGGGCTTGCTCGCGAAGAGGCCAGTCAGACACAACATAAACACCAGCCAATAATTATCGACTTGCGCCGTAGGCCCATTCCCACTGTTACCCATCACCCTTCAAGTAACTGAATGTGTAACCGCCCGCCCGATAACGAGGCATTGGGAAACGCAAAGCCCCGTCACAGGGCCTCTAAACCCGGCATGAAAAATAAGACACCACGCTGCGCTTGCCGGATTAGAAGGGTTTGCCAATAATAGGCCCGCAATTTGCAATATAGATCGGTTCACTGTCTTTTGCTCTTGCATGAAATTGCAAGGCTGTCAACGCGCTCAAGCGGCTTTCTCGGTGCATCTGTAATTTGTTGTCGCATTGAAGAAATATCGGCTTCGGGCCTGTCGTTAGAATGCCGATCACTCGCTCGTCGTTGCCTGTGTTGAAATTTCGCACACGTGATGTAGGACGCAGCAACGCTTTCCGGTTCCACTCATTCGCATATTGGGCTGTTGCTCACTCTGCCGTTTTTGCCCTTTACCGATGGAGTCCCAAGATGAAGAAACTTGTGCTGCTTGGCGCCCTGGCACTGTCCGTGCTGTCCCTGCCGACCTTCGCCGATGACAAGCCCGTAAAAATCGGTATCGAAGCAGCTTACCCTCCGTTCGCCTCCAAAGCGCCGGACGGAAGCATCGTGGGTTTTGACTACGACATCGGCAACGCCCTGTGCGAAGAGATGAAGGTCAAGTGCGTGTGGGTCGAGCAAGAGTTCGACGGCCTGATCCCGGCACTCAAAGTGCGCAAGATCGACGCGATCCTGTCGTCCATGTCGATCACCGAAGACCGCAAGAAGTCCGTGGATTTCACCAACAAGTACTACAACACCCCGGCTCGCCTGGTCATGAAGGCCGGCACTCAGGTCAGCGAAAATCTGGCTGAGTTGAAGGGCAAGAACATCGGCGTGCAACGTGGTTCGATCCACGAGCGTTTCGCCCGCGAAGTCCTGGCCCCGCTGGGTGCCGAGATCAAGCCTTACGGTTCGCAGAACGAAATCTACCTCGACGTGGCCGCCGGTCGCCTCGACGGCACCGTGGCAGACGCTACCCTGCTGGATGACGGTTTCCTGAAAACCGACGCCGGCAAAGGTTTCGCCTTCGTTGGCCCGGCCTTCACCGACGTCAAATACTTCGGCGACGGCGTGGGTATCGCAGTTCGCAAGGGCGACGCGCTGAAAGACAAGATCAACACCGCGATCGCGGCCATTCGCGAGAACGGCAAGTACAAGCAAATCCAGGACAAGTACTTCGCCTTCGATATCTACGGCAAGTAATCGTCCCCGCAACACGTGCGAAATGGCGCAAGCAACAGGATCTCTGAGGTTTGCGCCATTTTTTCATCCCAACTTTCGAGGACCTGAATCATGTTGAAAGGCTACGGGGCTGTCATCCTCGATGGCGCATGGCTGACGCTTCAGCTCGCCTTGTCGTCCATGGTCTTGGCCATTGTTCTGGGTCTGATCGGCGTTGCGCTGCGTCTGTCCCCAATACGCTGGCTGGCCTGGCTGGGCGATCTGTATTCCACGGTGATCCGCGGTGTTCCCGATCTGGTGCTGATCCTGCTGATTTTCTACGGCGGCCAGGACCTGCTCAACCGCGTGGCGCCGATGCTCGGCTATGACGACTACATCGACCTGAACCCGCTGGCCGCCGGTATCGGCACCCTGGGTTTCATCTTCGGTGCGTACCTGTCGGAAACTTTCCGTGGTGCCTTCATGGCAATCCCGAAGGGGCAGGCAGAAGCCGGCATGGCGTACGGCATGAGCAGTTTTCAGGTGTTCTTCCGGGTGTTGGTGCCGCAGATGATTCGTCTGGCGATTCCGGGTTTTACCAACAACTGGCTGGTACTGACCAAGGCGACCGCGCTGATTTCGGTGGTCGGTCTGCAAGACATGATGTTCAAGGCCAAGCAGGCGGCAGATGCTACCCGCGAGCCTTTCACCTTCTTCCTCGCAGTGGCGGCGATGTACCTGGTGATCACCAGCGTCTCGTTGCTGGCATTGCGTCACCTTGAGAAGCGCTACTCGGTAGGCGTAAGGGCGGCTGATCTATGATCTTCGACTACAACGTCATTTGGGAGGCCTTGCCGCTGTACTTCGGCGGCCTGGTGACCACCCTCAAACTGCTCGCGCTGTCGCTGTTCTTCGGTCTGCTGGCGGCACTGCCGCTGGGGCTGATGCGCGTCTCCAAGCAGCCGGTCGTCAACATGAGTGCCTGGCTGTTCACCTACGTGATTCGCGGCACGCCAATGCTGGTGCAGCTGTTTTTGATCTACTACGGCCTGGCGCAATTCGAAGCGGTGCGTGAAAGCTTCCTCTGGCCATGGCTGTCCAGCGCCACGTTCTGTGCGTGCCTGGCCTTCGCCATCAACACCAGCGCATACACCGCTGAAATCATCGCCGGCAGCCTGCGTGCCACGCCCAATGGCGAGATCGAAGCGGCCAAGGCCATGGGCATGTCGCGCATAAAAATGTACAAGCGAATCCTGTTGCCGTCGGCCCTGCGCCGGGCACTGCCGCAGTACAGCAACGAAGTGATCATGATGCTGCAGACCACCAGTCTGGCGTCCATCGTGACCCTGATCGACATCACCGGTGCCGCGCGCACGGTCAACGCTCAGTTCTACTTGCCGTTCGAAGCCTACATCACCGCCGGCGTGTTCTACCTGTGCCTGACCTTCATTCTGGTGCGCCTGTTCAAGATGGCCGAGCACCGCTGGCTGGGCTATCTGGCCCCGCGGAAGCACTGATATGGAACGCATCGATCATGCATTGCCGTGGAGCCACCTGGGCAGCGAACGCCGGATTTCGGTGTTCCGCTTCGGCGCTGGCGAGCGCAAGGCCTACATCCAGGCCAGTCTGCACGCCGATGAACTGCCGGGGATGCGCACGGCCTGGGAGCTGAAAAAGCGCCTGACCGAACTCGAAGCCCAAGGCTTGCTCAACGGTGTGATCGAACTGGTGCCGGTGGCCAACCCACTGGGCCTCGGTCAACTGCTTCAGGGTAACCATCAGGGGCGTTTCGAGGCCGGCAGCGGCAAGAACTTCAACCGGGATTTCGTTGAGCTGAGTGAGCCTGTGGCCGCTGAGCTGCAGGGGCATCTGGGTGACGATCCTCACGCCAATGTCCGTTTGATCCGTGAAACCATGAGCGATGTGCTGGCTGCCTTGCCGCCTGCCGCGAGTCAGTTGCAAGGCATGCAGCGCATCTTGCTCAGCCATGCCTGCACTGCCGATGTGGTGCTGGATTTGCACTGCGATTGCGAAGCGGCGCTGCACATGTACGCCTTGCCGCAGCACTGGCCGCATTGGCGCTCGCTGGCTGCACACTTGAACGTCAAGGTCGGGCTGTTGGCGGAAGATTCCGGCGGCAGCTCTTTTGATGAAGCGTGTTCGCTGCCATGGCTGCGTCTGTCGCGTCTGTTTCCGGATGCCCAGATTCCACTGGCCTGCCTGGCGACGACCATCGAGTTGGGCGGCCAATCCGATACCGGCCGCCCAGAGGCAGAGGCTTACGCCGAAGGCATTCTGGCGTTCCTCGCTGAACAAGGCTTGATCAGTGGCGAATGGCCAAAACCTGCGCAAGACGCTTGCGAAGGCCTGCCGTTCGAAGGCACCGAATTGCTGTTCGCGCCGCATCCGGGCGTGGTGAGTTTCCTGCGTAAACCCGGTGAGTGGGTTGAGGCGGGCGACGAGATTTTTGAAGTGATCGATCCGTTATCGGATCGGGTCAGCACGGTGTGTGCTGGTACGTCCGGGGTGCTGTTTGCCATTGAACGGCTGCGTTATGCCCAACCCGGTTTCTGGCTGGCCAAGGTGGCGGGGCGCGAAGCGCTGCGTCACGGGCGCTTGCTCAACGACTGACTGACTGTTTTTGTGAGAACCGACCGCATGTACAAACTTGAAGTCCAAGACCTGCATAAACGCTATGGCAGTCACGAAGTGCTCAAGGGCGTGTCCCTGAAAGCGGCGGCTGGCGATGTGATCAGCATCATCGGCTCCAGTGGCTCCGGCAAAAGTACTTTCCTGCGCTGCATCAACCTGCTCGAGCAACCGCACGCCGGCAAGATTCTGCTTAACAACGAAGAGCTGAAACTGGTTGCCAACAAGGACGGCGCGCTGAAAGCCGCCGACCCGAAACAGCTGCAACGCATGCGTTCGCGCCTGTCGATGGTGTTCCAGCATT
Organism: Pseudomonas sp. GM79; assembly: GCF_000282495.1. Taxonomy (GTDB): domain Bacteria; phylum Pseudomonadota; class Gammaproteobacteria; order Pseudomonadales; family Pseudomonadaceae; genus Aquipseudomonas. The sequence goes on along the minus strand of NZ_AKJE01000044.1, from coordinate 63,282 downwards.
TCAATCTGTGGTCGCACATGACCGCGATGGAAAACATCATGGAAGCGCCGGTCCACGTGCTCGGCATGTCCAAGACCGAAGCCCGCGAGAAGGCCGAGCACTACCTGAACAAGGTCGGCGTTGCTCATCGCAAAGACGCTTACCCGGGCCACATGTCCGGCGGTGAACAACAGCGAGTGGCGATTGCCCGTGCGCTGGCGATGGAGCCTGAGGTGATGCTGTTCGACGAACCGACTTCGGCCCTCGACCCTGAGTTGGTCGGTGATGTGCTGAAAGTCATGCAGGCCCTGGCGCAGGAAGGCCGGACCATGGTGGTGGTGACGCACGAAATGGGCTTTGCCCGCGAAGTGTCCAACCAGTTGGTGTTCCTGCACAAAGGCGTCGTCGAAGAAAGCGGCAACCCGCGCGAAGTGCTGGTCAATCCGCAGTCCGAGCGTTTGCAACAATTTTTGTCCGGCAGCTTGAAATAATCAGGACTGCCGTTGTGCACCGCGATAGTGCATGCTTCGCAGCCTAAAGGCTGGCCCGGATTCCTTGTGGGAGCTGGTTTGCCAACCCCTGTAGGAGCTGTCGAATGAAACGAGGCTGCGATCTTTTGATCTTTTAAAAAGCCAGGATCAAAAGATCGCAGCCTCGTTTCACTCGACAGCTCCTACATTAAGGGGGGCTGTAAGCTAGCACCCACATTTGATCTTTGCCGGTTTCAAGATTTGTGTTCATTTACGGGCTAGCCTTGGCCCATGCCTTCATTCTGTTCTTTGCTTCGGATTGCCCGCCATGACTGCCCATCGAATTGGTTTCCTGATTTGGCCCAGCACTAAAGCTCTGACGCTTGCGCTGGCTGAGGAGGCCTTGCGTGTTGCCCAGCGTGTGCATCCGGACGTTGTTTACGAACTGTCGTTTTTGCAGGCCGAACCGCCGACCGAAGGCGCCTGGCAATTGCCGGGTGAACCGTGGGCCGGCAAGCTCGAAAACTTCCAGAAACTGTTCCTGCTCGCCGATGAGCCGCCGACCTCGCTCGCGCCAGCGCTCAGCAGTGGGCTGAAACAACTGGTGCGCGCCGGGTGTGTAATCGGCGGGTTGTCGGCCGGTGTTTACCCGTTGGCGCAATTGGGTTTGCTCGACGGTTATCGCGCTGCCGTGCATTGGCGCTGGCAGGACGATTTCGCCGAGCGTTTCCCGAAGGTGATTGCCACCAGTCACCTGTTCGACTGGGATCGCGATCGCTTGACCGCGTGCGGCGGCATGTCGGTACTCGACCTGTTGTTGGCGGTGCTGGCCCGCGATCACGGCGCCGAACTGGCCGGTGCGGTGTCGGAAGAGCTGGTGGTCGAGCGCATCCGCGAGGGTGGCGAACGCCAACGCATTCCGCTGCAGAACCGCCTCGGTTCCAGTCATCCGAAGCTCACCCAGGCGGTGTTGCTGATGGAAGCCAATATCGAAGAGCCGCTGACCACCGACGAAATCGCCCAGCACGTGTGTGTATCGCGTCGGCAGCTGGAGCGGATCTTCAAGCAGTACCTCAACCGTGTGCCGAGCCAGTACTACCTGGAGCTGCGCCTGAACAAGGCCCGGCAGATGTTGATGCAAACCAGCAAGTCGATCATCCAGATCGGCCTGTCATGTGGCTTCTCTTCGGGGCCACACTTCTCCAGCGCCTACCGCAACTTCTTCGGCGCCACGCCGCGGGAAGATCGCAACCAGCGGCGCAGCAGCAGCCCGTTCGAGTTGTCATCGGTGCCGTCCGAGCGCGGTTGAATCTGCGCCTGGCTGCACTCGAATCAGGCGTTGATTATTCCTCAACCTCTGAGTTTCCAGAAGATGACATCTCCAGTTGCGCGTTATCGGCGATTTCATCAAGCCCGAAGTCAACGTTGTTCAGCCTGAAGTAATCAAAGAGTCGTCGAAGGCTGTCTTCGGACAACGGATTCCCTCTCAGGTTGAGGCTTTCGCCAATTTCCATCGGCAGCTCCAGAATGTCGCTGGGTATCTCAATGATCGCGTTTGCGCTCAGATCAGCCACGTCCAGAAACTTGAGTTGCAGCAGCCCTGGGGGAAACTCAGTGATGCCGGTGTTGTTTAACAGCAGTATGGCAAGCTCGGGCATCTGACTGACGTCGGGTGTCAGCCCCAATGGGTTGTTGCTCAGTTCCAGATAGTCAAGGCCCTCCATTTGCGCCAGTTCGAGCATGGTTTGCGTGGTCAAGGTGAGTTGACACCGGGTCAGGGCCAATGCTGTCAGATCGCTCATCCTGAAAACGGCGTCGGGGATATCGTTCAGTGTGTATTCGCGGATGGTCAGGCTTTTGAGGCGGGGGAAGCATTCCAGAAAACGCCCGGCCCCTGAGGTCATGCCAGCATCACTGTGCAAATAGAGCAGCGTGACGTGACTGAAGTCGGCGCTCAGCACCGGCAGGTTGCCAGTGATGTTGATGGTTAGCGTCAAATCATAGGTGGGTATCAGTGTCGCGTTGAAGCCGTCCACATTGGTTTCATGGCGCCAGCAACGCTCCAGAATCCGTTTGGTTTCAATTCGGTTCAACTCTTCGAGTACCCGCTCCACGTCCGTGAGGGCTTGGCCAGAAACCGGGTGGTGGGTGGGAATGTCCTGGGTCCAGATTTCCAGGGTGGTCCTCAACGTTTCGAACTCGCCTTCCAGGCGTGTCAGCTCTGTTTGACCTTCTTGCAGTGTGCCAGGCAGGCGATAAATGAAATCGCTGGCTCGCTCTTGATCCAGTCGCGGATAGAGTCGTTGTACTCGTTGGATATCCGCCTGTTCAGCAAAGACACCGAAGTCACGGCCGGTCTTGACGAAGTAGCGCTTGATGCGTTCGCGGTCTGCTGCGCAAATCGGGTTGCCGCTCAGGTCAAAGCCATTCTGTATGTCCGGTGGCAGTTCGAAGAGGGCGGCAGGCAGTTCCGGGATTCGATTGTCATTGAGCAGGGCGGTTCGAAGGCGGGGGCGCGTCAGCAAACCGGTGGGAATGCTGGAGATGCCGGTCCCTGCCGCATCGATGTAATCCAGATCGGGCATGTTTTCGACGTTGGGGAGTAACCCCAGCGGATTTTGATAAAGATCCAGTGTTGTCAGCTCGCCCAGCCCAGCGAGTCTCGCCTGGCTCTGCGGGGTGAGGGTGAGCGCACAGTCGCTGATAATCAGTTCGTTGAGGTGCGGCCATTGGGTGATGGCGTCCGGGAGAGTACCAAGGTTGAAATTGCGCAGGGCCAAACGATGCAGTCCGGAGAAGCGCCTCAAGAATCCATTCACGCCCTGAGTGGCTCGATGGCCGGCCAATGCCAGGTTGCTCACGTGAGCGAAATCGGCGCTCAGCACCGGGAGTTCACCCAAAATCGGCCGTGAAAAAATAAAATCGACGTGCCAGGTGTCGGTCAGAGGGTGGGAGGCCTGCCGACGCCAGCAGTCGATCAGCTGGTTCATGAACTGCCTGCGATTGCGTTGTTGTGTGGAGAACTGGTTGGCGACGATTCTGACATCGGTATCCGGGATATACAGCGGGATATCGCCGGTCCAGAGTTGCAGTTCATCGACGAGCCTTTCGTGTTCGCCGATCAGTCGCGTCAATTCTGCTCGCGGTCCGCTCGGATGCAGTTGTAGCCGTTCGACGTACGCCTGCAGTTCTTCGGCCGAAAGATGGGGGAACAGACTATGGGCTCTGTCTTGTAACGTCAGTGGCTGGCTCGGCATACGCCGATAGCCTTCGGAGCCACCCAGCAGGCGCATCACTGATGGGTCGTAAGTCGGCTTGAAGATGGGGTGATGCGATAGCAGTGCGCGCAACTCATCGCGGCTCAAGGCATGTTCGCGGATCGATTGTTTGAGTTTTTCACCTTCGCCGATGTGGATCTTCAGCGCGGTACGCTCCGGGTCGGGGAATGCCTGCAGCAGGCTGGCATACAGACCGCTGGCGGAATTGAGTGCCTGGCCTGTCTCGTCATAGGCCTGAAACGAGCCCTCTTCAGTCATGACCAGGACCTTGTGCAGCGGCGCATCCGTTTTGCCGACGCTGTCGATCAGTTGTCCCTCGTAGTGGTACTGCCTAAGTTCGATGCGCAGTTGCCCCGACCAGCCCGGTAAACGTTCTAGCGAGTGCAGGGCCAGTCTCTGTGTGTCGAGGTTATCGGCGGTCGACTTAAGCTCAAGGCCTTCGTAGGCGCGTGTCACCCGTGTTTGCAAAGCGGCCTCACGGCTCAGTTCCACCAGTCGTCCGGGCAATGTTCCCTGTTTGAGCTGTTGCCGTTCCTGATCGCTCGCCGTGTCGAGCACTGCTTCTGCGAGGCTCGTCGGCAGGCCGGGTTCGGCGTTGATGATGGTGTGCGCCAGGGCGCGAGCACCGCGTTCAAGTTTGCGATACCGATAGTCGAACAAGATGGCTCTTTTGCGTTCGACAATCTCAGCCAGCGTGCGACGCAGTGTGCGAGTGCGGGTGTCGAGACGGGCGACGGGGGCACCGAACTCCTCGCCCATCAGCGTTTTTATTTCGGCTTCATCCAGTGTCAGAAGAAACGTTTTGAGCAAGTCGCCGTCGTTCATTTGAGTGACATCGATTTGCAGGTCCGGCACCGCGGAGCCGGGGCTTTGCCAAAGGGTTTGAGCCTTTTTATCAATCAGGCGCAGGCCTTTTCGCTCGGGCCAGTAGCCGTTTTCGTGGAGTAATTCCAGCTGTGTCACGGGATCGGCCTTGAGGAAGTCTTCAGGACGGTCGCTGTTCATCTGTTCGATAAAGGTTTGAATGTCCTGTTCGATCCTGAACCGTTTGAGGGTGTCGGCAAGCATGGGGGGCAGCCGTTCGACATCCGTGTGCATCTTGCGCAGCGTGTTTTCATCGTCGCCGCTGATCTTGAGCATGCACTCACGCTCGATGACGGAAAAACGTTCCATGTCGGGACCGATACGGCGCAACAACTTGGCCTGATCCCATTCCAGCGGTTGCTCCAGCTCGGTTTGCCAAGCGCCCTCGCCATTGTGTTTAAGCGCTGGTTTATAGGCGTCGGGGCGAGTCGGGTGGTCGATGCGGTGCTGGCCGGTTTGCGGATCCTCGATCACGGCATAGAGTTTGTCTTCCAGCCTCAACAGGGATTTGCCCTGATGGTTGTGCAGCCCGCGTTCGTCGGTTGGCGAACCCTTGGACAGTTCTGCGCGTTGTTCGAACGGCGCCAGATCGGGCTTCCAGTAGCGGGTTTCGCCATTCGGTGTCTTGACCGGTTTGAAACGGTCAATGAACTCAACGACTTCTCGAGGCAGGACTGAGCGAAACTCCCCTACGACAAGGGCACCTCCTACTGCCAAAGTGCCCAGTTGGACCGCGGACTGAACCGTCTCCATGAAATGCTCGAGCGCTTGATCTGTCAGGCCTTCTGCCCAGTCGACGATGCCTTCGAAGGTCTCGTCGAGCAATTGATATGCCATGTAGCCCAGCATCAGTTCGCCGAGGAACGGCACGAACGGCAGGGCGACAAAGGCTGCGATGTTCAGCAGCGCCGAGGCAACGTCGGTGAAGGAGTCCCATAACGCCCATCGGGCTTTTTGGTCGACCAGGGCAGTGGATACTGCGATGACCCGTGCATCGTTGAGGATCTTGTCCAGTTTGCGCTGGTAGAGATGAGTCCACAGATCGCCCTGGATTGGCACTGCCGCCATTTGCAGGTTCACGCGCTGGTCTGGATTGTCTCTCCACGTGGGGCGCGAATCGCCAGGTTGAAGCGGTTGCCAGGTGATGGGGGTGAGGCGGTTGTTCAACTGAGCGAAAAAGTGCCCGCGATCCTCATGGTCGATAAAGCGACTGAAGAATTGTTGATAGTCATGATTGCGCAAACGCTGGATCAGTTCCTGGGCGAATGCGCCGGTGGAGGAATACTCCTTGATCGGGTGTTCGGGGTCGTCGGGAATATAGGCCACTACCCGAACCGTTTCGTGCGAACGCTCCAGATCCGGGGCAAACAGCACGATACCGGTCAGGTTGGCGTTCATGATTGTCAGTTCATGGCAGCCCCATTCCTGGCCGCGCAGGCGCAAGTGTTGCAGGCCATCCAATAAGCCAAGGATCAGTTGATGAACAGCACCGCCAAGCTTGTTTTGCATGTACGCCATTTGCAGGGCGGCAATGAGTGCCGCTTTCTGGCTGTTGCGAACTTTGGATTGCATGACCGCTGTCGCCACCGGATTGCGCAGGCCCAGGTTTTCTTCAAGGTGCTCTTTGTAGCGCTCGCCAATGTCCAGTTCCCGGCACAATCGGGTAAATGCAGCGATGGGCATTTTTTGCAGGATATGCGGCAGTTGTTTGAATTGCCCGGTGGAAGAAGGCGGGGTGATATAGGTGGAAGCGGACTCGAAGGCCTGGTCTGTCGTCTCGCTGCTTTCAAAATTGTGCAGGGCGGCATCCAGCAGCGACACGGTCCAGATGCGTGCTGCCCCGGATTTCAATCGCAGCCAGGGAATGCGGGCAGGAATATAAAGACGCAAAAAGGTATGGCTGACATCCAGTTCCAGCCCAAAGCGTTTCTTGATCTCGGCTGCAAGTATTGGCTCGGCAAAGGTGCTGGCGTTTTGTAGGCGCGCCAAGGCCCGATCGACACGGTTTTGCGCCTCCCAATGCCGTGCATTGAGTTTGCCCAGTTCGACGTGCTGTGCCCTGGAGGCTGCCTTGAGTTCAGCGGGTAGCTGCGGTTTGATCTTCAGCAAGGCTTCGCGCTTTTGTGCGCTCGCCTGCATCAGCCAGGAAGGAATGACGCTCATCAGGTGCTGATAGTGCGCATCCGGCTTGAAAGATGGCATCGAAGCGTCTGGGTGTTCGGTGTTCATGTTCATGGAAGAGGTCGTCTGGGTTCGAAAGACCTCTAGCAAAACCCATCAGCCTGAACGGCGTGCGGTACATATTTACCGCCATCGGCAACACCGCATCAGATAGAACTGAGCACGCCTGCCGCAAACCCCGTCAGCAGTTTAAACTGCGCCTTTGCGACGCTATTTGTCGCATTGCCGTAAACCCGGGCAAAACCTGTGTTTGCGCTATAAGAAGTTGTCGCTTGGCGGCAAGGCCGGGCTGAAAACTGTCCTTACAATCCTCACCAAGCTCGCCAGTTTCAGGCGAGTGTTCCTTTTCAGGAGACTCCGATGTCCGTTGAGCACGCTGCGGTAGAACGCGCCGATTTCGACCAGGTAATGGTTCCCAACTACGCGCCAGCCGCTTTCATTCCTGTGCGTGGTGCCGGTTCCCGTGTTTGGGACCAGTCTGGCCGCGAGCTGATCGACTTTGCCGGCGGGATTGCCGTTAACGTATTGGGCCATGCGCATCCAGCACTGGTCGCTGCATTGACCGAGCAAGCGAACAAGTTGTGGCACGTGTCCAACGTGTTCACCAATGAGCCGGCCTTGCGCTTGGCCCATAAGCTGGTCGACGCCACTTTTGCCGAGCGCGTGTTCTTCTGCAACTCTGGCGCCGAAGCCAACGAGGCTGCCTTCAAGCTGGCCCGTCGCGTGGCCCACGACCGTTTTGGTACCGAGAAGTACGAAATCGTTGCCGCGCTCAATAGCTTCCACGGCCGTACCCTGTTCACCGTGAACGTCGGTGGCCAGTCGAAGTACTCCGACGGCTTCGGTCCGAAGATCACCGGCATTACCCACGTGCCTTACAACGATCTGGCCGCGCTCAAAGCCGCTGTTTCCGACAAGACCTGCGCGGTGGTTCTGGAGCCGATCCAGGGCGAAGGCGGCGTACTGCCAGCCGAGCTGTCTTACCTGCAAGGCGCCCGTGAGCTGTGCGATGCGCACAACGCGCTGCTGGTGTTCGACGAAGTTCAGACCGGCATGGGCCGCAGCGGCAAGCTGTTCGCCTACCAGCATTACGGCGTGACCCCGGACATCCTGACCAGCGCCAAGAGCCTGGGCGGCGGTTTCCCGATTGCAGCGATGCTGACCACCGAAGACCTGGCCAAACACCTGGTCGTCGGCACCCACGGCACCACGTATGGCGGCAACCCGCTGGCGTGCGCTGTCGCTGAAGCGGTGATCGATGTGATCAACACGCCCGAAGTGCTGAACGGCGTCAATGCCAAGCACGACAAGTTCAAGACCCGTCTTGAGCAGATCGGCGAGAAGTATGGCCTGTTCACTGAAGTCCGTGGTCTGGGCCTGCTGCTCGGTTGCGTGCTGAGCGATGCCTGGAAAGGCAAGGCCAAGGACATCTTCAACGCCGCCGAGCGTGAAGGCCTGATGATTCTGCAAGCCGGCCCGGACGTGATTCGTTTCGCCCCAAGCCTGGTGGTTGAAGACGCCGATATCGATGCCGGTCTGGACCGCTTCGAGCGTGCGGCGGCAAAACTGACGCAAGCCTGATAGACCCTTCGACGCCTGATGATTCAGGCGTCGAACCAAATTTTTGTACCGGGCCGGATCAAATGTGGGAGCGGGCTTGCTCGCGAAAGCGGTGGGTCAGACAGCAACGATGTTGACTGATACACCGCTTTCGCGAGCAAGCCCGCTCCCACACTGATCTCTGTGTCTGCAATGACTTCCCGGTTATTTTCCTCATAGAGTTTTTCGAGAAAAGGAGTGACACCATGCTGGTGATGCGCCCCGCGCAAATGGCTGATCTGGGCGAGGTACAGCGTCTGGCTGCGGACAGCCCGATTGGTGTCACTTCCTTGCCGGATGACGTTGAACGCCTGAGCGACAAGATCGCCGCAAGCGAAGCTTCGTTCGCCGCTGAAGTCAGCTTCAACGGTGAAGAGAGCTATTTCTTCGTCCTCGAAGACACGGCCACCGGCAAACTGGTCGGCTGTTCGGCCATCGTTGCCTCGGCCGGTTATTCCGAGCCGTTTTACAGCTTTCGTAACGAAACCTTCGTCCACGCCTCCCGTGAGCTGAAGATTCACAACAAGATCCACGTGCTCTCCCAGTGCCACGACCTGACCGGTAACAGCTTGCTGACCAGTTTCTACGTCAAGCCGGAGTTGGTGGGTTCGCCTTGGGCGGAGCTCAATTCCCGTGGTCGCCTGTTGTTCGTGGCCAGCCATCCGGAGCGCTTTGCCGATTCGGTGGTGACCGAGATCGTCGGTTACAGCGACGAAAATGGCGACTCGCCGTTCTGGGATGCCATCGGTCGCAACTTCTTCGACCTCAACTACGCCGCTGCCGAGCGTCTGTGTGGCCTGAAAAGCCGCACGTTCCTGGCCGAGCTGATGCCGCATTACCCGATCTACGTGCCGTTGCTGCCGGATTCCGCTCAAGAGGCGATGGGCCAGGTACACCCACGGGCGCAGATCACTTTCGACATCCTGATGCGCGAAGGCTTCGAGACCGATCACTACATCGACATTTTCGACGGTGGCCCGACGCTGCATGCCCGCGTCTCGGGGATCCGTTCGATCGCTCAAAGCCGTGTAGTGCCGGTGAAAATCGGCGAGCCGGTCAAAGGCGCTGGTCGTCAGTATCTGGTGGCCAATGCCCAGTTGCAGGATTACCGCGCCGTTTTGCTTGAGCTCGATTACGCGCCGGGCAAACCCGTAACCCTGGATCTTGAAGCGGCCGAAGCCCTGGGCGTCGGTGAAGGTGCCAGCGTGCGCCTGGTGGCGGTTTAACGCCTGCTGCTATGCCTATAAAGAATGAATGCTTAGTAAAGCAGCGAGTTTCACGGGTGGCGTCAGCGGCCCGTTTGAGGAGATAGCATGATTGTTCGTCCCGTACGCAGCAGCGATTTACCCGCTCTGATCGACCTGGCCCGCAGCACCGGTACCGGCCTGACCACCTTGCCGGCCAACGAAGAACGTCTGGCCCATCGGGTCGGCTGGGCCGAGAAGACCTTCCGCGGCGAAGCCGGGCGGGGCGATGCGGACTACCTGTTCGTACTCGAAGACGACAATGGCCGCGTGGTGGGTATTTCCGCCATTGCCGGCGCCGTCGGCCTGCGCGAGCCCTGGTACAACTTCCGGGTCGGCCTGACGGTCAGCGCCTCCCAAGAGCTGAACATCTATCGCGAAATTCCGACGCTGTTCCTGGCCAACGACCTGACCGGCAACTCTGAACTGTGCTCGCTGTTCCTGCATGCCGATTATCGCAGTGGCCTCAATGGCCGCATGCTGGCCAAGGCGCGTCTGCTGTTCATCGCCGAGTTCCCTCAACTGTTCGGCAACAAGATCATTGCCGAGATGCGCGGCATGTCCGACGCGGCGGGCCGATCGCCGTTCTGGGAAAGCCTGGGTCGTCACTTCTTCAAGATGGAATTCAGCCAGGCCGATTACCTGACGGGTGTGGGCAACAAGGCATTCATCGCCGAACTGATGCCGAAATTCCCGCTGTACACCTGCTTCCTGTCCGAAGATGCGCGCAACGTGATTGGCCAGGTTCATCCAGACACCGAGCCGGCGCTGTCGATGCTCAAGAGTGAAGGTTTCAGCTATCAAGGCTACGTCGACATCTTTGATGCCGGCCCTGCGGTGGAATGCGAAACCACCAAGATCCGCGCGGTGCGCGACAGCCAGGCGCTGGTGCTGGCCATCGGCACCCCGGGTGACGACGCCACGCCGTTCCTGATTCATAACCGCAAGCGCGAAGACTGCCGGATCACTGCCGCGCCAGCACGCTTCGCCGCCGGCACTTTGGTGGTCGATCCGCTGACCGCCAAACGTCTTCAACTCAACGCCGGCGATCAAGTACGCGCCGTTCCGTTGTCCGCTGCTCGGGAGTCGAAATAATGAATTCGCTATACATCGCCGGTGAATGGCTGGCTGGTCAGGGTGAAAGCTTTCAATCGGTAAACCCGGTGACCCAGCAAGTGCTGTGGGCCGGCGAAGGCGCCACGACCGGTCAGGTCGAGTCGGCAGTGCAAGCTGCGCGTCAAGCGTTCCCGGGTTGGGCTCGCCGTACCCTGGAAGAGCGCATCAGCGTGTTGGAAGCCTTTGCCGCTGCGCTGAAGAATCACGCTGACGAGCTGGCTCGCACCATCGGTGAAGAAACCGGTAAACCCCTGTGGGAAGCGGCGACTGAAGTCACCAGCATGGTCAACAAGATTGCGATCTCGGTGCAGAGCTATCGCGAACGTACCGGCGAGAAGAGCGGCCCGCTGGGCGACGCCACTGCGGTATTGCGCCACAAACCGCACGGTGTGGTGGCGGTGTTTGGTCCTTACAACTTCCCCGGTCACTTGCCGAACGGTCACATCGTGCCGGCGCTGCTGGCCGGGAACAGCGTGCTGTTCAAGCCGAGTGAGCTGACCCCGAAAGTGGCCGAACTGACGGTCAAGTGCTGGATCGAAGCCGGTCTGCCGGCTGGCGTGCTGAACCTGCTGCAAGGCGCTCGCGAAACCGGTATTGCCCTGGCGGCGAACCCGGGCATCGACGGTCTGTTCTTCACCGGTTCCAGCCGTACCGGCAATCACCTGCATAAGCAGTTTTCCGGTCGTCCGGACAAGATCCTCGCGCTGGAAATGGGCGGCAACAACCCGCTGGTAGTGGATCAGGTCGCGGACCTCGATGCCGCCGTTTACACCATCATTCAGTCGGCCTTCATTTCTGCCGGTCAGCGATGCACCTGTGCCCGTCGCTTGCTGGTGCCGCAAGGCGCCTGGGGCGATACGCTGCTGGCGCGTCTGGTGGCGGTCAGCTCGACGATTGAAGTCGGTGCGTTCGATCAGCAACCGGCGCCGTTCATGGGCTCGGTGATTTCCCTCGGCGCTGCAAAAGCGCTGATGGATGCGCAAGAACATCTGCTGGCCAACGGCGCCGTGGCGCTGTTGGAAATGACTCAGCCCCAGGCTCAGGCAGCCTTGCTGACCCCGGGCATTCTGGACGTAACGGCGGTTGCCGATCGCCCGGACGAAGAGCTGTTCGGTCCGCTGCTGCAAGTGATCCGCTACGCTGATTTTGAAGCGGCGATCGCTGAAGCCAACGACACCGACTATGGCCTGGCGGCTGGTTTGCTGTCGGATTCCGAAGCGCGTTATCAGCAGTTCTGGCTGGAAAGCCGGGCCGGTATCGTCAACTGGAACAAGCAGCTGACGGGTGCTGCGAGCAGCGCGCCATTCGGTGGTGTCGGTGCATCGGGCAACCATCGCGCCAGTGCCTACTACGCCGCAGATTACTGCGCGTACCCGGTGGCCTCGCTGGAAACCCCGAGCCTGGTGTTGCCAGCCACCCTCACACCTGGCGTGAAGATGGTGTAACGCCCAATCGCGGGCAAGCCCGCTCCCACAGTGGTTGAGTGGAACACAAAATGTGTGAACACCTGCGAACCTGTGGGAGCCGGGCTTGCCCGCGATGGCCGCGACTCGGTCGCACTGAACAGTTAGTTACTGAAGCCTATAACAACAGATTCTCGTGGAGCCTCGCTGATGAAATCCTATGAAGTCAATTTTGACGGTCTAGTGGGGCCGACCCATAACTACGGCGGCCTGTCCTACGGCAACGTCGCGTCCCAGAGCAACAGCCAGCAGTCTTCGAACCCGAAAGAAGCCGCGCTGCAAGGCTTGGCGAAGATGAAAGCGCTGATGGAAATGGGCTTTCAACAAGGCGTTTTGGCGCCACAAGAGCGTCCGGACGTAGCCGCATTGCGCCGACTGGGTTTCAGCGGTACCGATGCTCAGGTGATCGAGCGCGCCGCCAAAGATGCCATGCCGCTGCTGGTTGCCAGTTGCTCGGCGTCGAGCATGTGGGTGGCGAACGCCGCCACGGTCAGCCCGAGCGCCGACACCGCGGATGGCCGCGTGCATTTCACCGCCGCCAACCTGAACTGCAAATACCACCGCAGCATCGAACACCCGACCACCAGCCGCGTACTGGGGGCGATGTTCGCCGATCAGAAGCACTTTGCTCACCACGCCGCTTTGCCAGCCGTGGCGCAGTTCGGTGACGAAGGCGCGGCCAACCACACCCGTTTCTGCCGTGACTATGGTGAAGCTGGCGTCGAGTTTTTCGTGTTCGGTCGCAGCGCGTTCGACACCCGTTACCCATCGCCGCAGAAATACCCGGCGCGCCAGACCCTCGAAGCGTCCCAAGCGGTCGCGCGTCTGCACGGCCTGAGTGATGACGGCGTGGTTTATGCCCAGCAGAACCCTTCGGTGATCGATCAGGGCGTGTTCCACAACGACGTGATCGCGGTGGGTAACGGCGAGGTGCTGTTCTATCACGAGGACGCCTTCCTCGACACCGAGCAGATGCTGGCTGAATTGCAAGGCAAACTCGCAAAAGCCGGTGGGAAATTTCAGTCGATCTGCGTACCGCGTTCCGCGGTCACCGTGGAAGACGCCGTTCGTTCCTACCTGTTCAATAGCCAGCTGCTGTCGCGTCCTGACGGCTCCATGCTGTTGATCGTGCCGGAAGAGTGCCGTGGCAACGAGCGTGTCTGGCAGTATCTGCAAGGTCTGACCAGCTCTGGCGGCCTGATCCGCGAGGTGAAAGTTTTCGATCTCAAGCAGAGCATGCAGAACGGCGGTGGCCCGGCTTGCCTGCGGTTGCGCGTCGCACTTAACGAAACCGAACTGGCGGCCGTCAACCAAGGGGTTATCATGACGGCACCGTTGTACGGCACATTGACCGAATGGGTCGACAAGCACTACCGCGACCGCATGACCGAAAACGATCTGGCGGACCCGCAATTGCTGCTTGAGTGCCGGACGGCACTGGATGAACTGACGCAAATCCTTAAACTGGGCGCGGTTTATCCATTCCAGATCAATTGAACGTCGAGAGCGTAAAACACATGAGCGATACCCTGCAGCTGATCCTTGAAGACACCGACGGCACGCAACTGGAAACTTCCTGCACCCGCGTCGCGGTCATGTGGCAAGGCAAAGAGCTGTGGATCCAGCAGGACGGCCGCGGCCAGTTGCTGATCGGCGTGGACGTTGAAGAAGGTGACGCTGAATACGCCAACCTGCTGCTGCGCCCATTGGCGACTAATCTGGTAAGTTTGCAACTGGAGATGGAACCGGCCGACGTCGGTGATGATGAGGACCACGTACACGGCCCGGATTGCAATCACGACCACTAAGGAAACCGCTCTATGCTCGCCCTCGGCAAACTGCTTGAACTGACCCTCGCCGGCCGCGAACCGGCGGAGAAGACTCAACTGACTGTCGAAGGCGTGCGGATGCGCTGGTTGAGCGAAGGTGCGCTGGAAGTCCGGCCACCTGAAGCCCGCGACAATGGCCTGGACCTGCTGCTATCGGCCGGCATCCATGGCAACGAAACAGCGCCGATCGAGCTGCTCGATCGCCTGTTGCATGACATCGCCCGCGGTGACTTGAAGCCGTGCGCACGTATTCTGTTCCTGTTCGGGAACCCGGAAGCGATTCGCAAAGGCGAGCGTTTCATCGAGCAGGATGTCAATCGGCTGTTCAACGGCCGGCACGAACAAACCAGTGGTTCTGAGGCGTTGCGCGCTTGTGAGCTGGAGCGGCTGGCGGCGACTTTCTTCAGCCTGCCGGACCGCAATCGCCTGCACTACGACCTGCACACGGCGATCCGTGGCTCGAAAATCGAGCAGTTCGCCCTGTACCCCTGGAAAGAAGGTCGTCAGCATTCACGCCTGGAACTGGCTCGCCTGCGCGCCGCCGGCATGGAAGCGGTGCTGCTGCAGAACAAACCCTCCATCGTCTTCAGCTCCTATACCTACGACAAGCTCGATGCCGAGTCCTTCACCCTGGAGTTGGGCAAGGCCCGGCCGTTCGGGCAGAACGATGGGGTCAACGTCAGCCTTCTTGAAACCCGCCTGAAGCAGATCATCGAAGGCACCGAGCCGCCAATGACCGACGACGGACTGGATGGCTTGCAATTGTTCAGCGTCGCGCGGGAAGTCATCAAGCACAGCGATAGCTTCCGCCTGAACCTGCCGACGGATATCGAGAATTTTTCGGAGTTGAAAGTGGGTTATGTGCTGGCCGAGGATATCGCCAATACCCGCTGGGTCATCGAAGAGAAGGGCGCCCGGATCATCTTCCCGAACCCCAAGGTCAAGAACGGCCTGCGCGCCGGCATCCTGATCGTGCCGACCACCGACGAAAACCTCGCGTAGGCACAACACATAACAAATGTGGGAGCGGGCTTGCTCGCGAAAGCGGTTTAACATTCAACGCATTTGTTGACTGTCAGTCCGCTTTCGCGAGCAAGCCCGCTCCCACATTTGATTTGAGTGAAGCCAAAGACCCCCACCCAAATCACAGGTTTTGTGTTTAGACGGCTACCGCGCGGGGTTCGCTGCGACGCAACGCACGCATCTTGTGCAGCGTATCCGCACAAGTCTTTGCCGCTTCCTGACCTTTGTGCACGAAATGCTCGAAGAAGAACTTCTGATGTTCTTCGCCGGCATGGAAGTGATGCGGGGTCAAAACCACCGAGAACACCGGTACTTCGGTTTCCAGCTGTACCTGCATCAGGCCACTGATGACTGACTGGGCGACGAATTCGTGGCGATAGATGCCGCCGTCGACCACCAGGCCCGCCGCGACGATGCCGGCATAACGACCCGACTTGGCCAGCAGTTTGGCGTGCAGCGGAATTTCAAAGGCGCCGCCGACTTCGAAGAAATCGATGTCCGATTCCTGATAACCCTGAGCAATCATTTCGGCCACAAAGCCTTTACGGCTCTGATCGACGATTTCCTTGTGCCAGCAGGCCTGGATGAACGCAACGCGCTCGCCCTGATGGTTTTTGCTTTTGCTATCGATTGCGGTGGGTTGCATGTTCTGACTCCTGTTTATGTGAAAAACAGGGCGTTATGAATCGAATGGGATTTAAGGGTACGCAGGCACAAATGCCTGCGGACGGCGCTTTGGTATAGAGCCTAGGCGGCGTCAATCCCGTTCTCTCTTCATCCGGACTATGACCGTCGGCCCCGGGATCACACCGGGTCTGCTGACCTTGCCGCCATCACAGCCATTGCCGTGCTGCCGCCAAGCGCTCGCGGGCTAGGCGCATTGCGCGCAATTACCGCCGGTGGGGAGTTACACCCCGCCCTGAGAACGTTTTTGCCGCCAGACTTTGGCGGCGAAGCGTTTTTAACACAGATTTCCGGCGCGCGCATAGCCAATGCCTGTCACTGAACCTGTGGGAGCGGGCTTGCTCGCGAATACGGACTGCCAGTCGACAATGATGTTGCCTGACACACCGCTTTCGCGAGCAAGCCCGCTCCCACATGGATTGCGCTTTTTCGAAGGCGTAATCAGTCTTTTCCTCGCGCAAGGCTTGATTATTTGTCGGCATGACCGCAGTAATTCCTTCCTGAAAAGGGATTTTCCCTGCTTACCGAGGCCAGACTCATGAGCGTTATCGATCTTCGCAGCGACACCGTCACCCAACCGACCGCAGGGATGCTCGACGCGATGGCCAATGCAGCCACCGGTGACGACGTTTATGGCGAAGATCCGACGGTCAACCGTCTGGAAGCCGAACTGGCAAAACGACTGGGTTTTGCCCAGGCACTGTTTGTCCCGACGGGCACCATGAGCAACTTGCTCGGTCTGATGGCCCACTGCGATCGCGGTGACGAATACATTGTCGGACAACAGGCTCACACCTATAAGTACGAAGGTGGCGGCGCGGCAGTGCTCGGTTCGATCCAGCCGCAGCCGCTGGAAGTGCAGGCCGATGGTTCGCTGGACCTGGCGCAGGTCGCCGCCGCGATCAAGCCGGATGACTTCCACTTCGCCCGCACTCGTTTGCTGGCGCTGGAAAACACCATGCAGGGTAAGGTTTTGCCGCTGGAATATCTGGCCCGGGCACGCCGTTTCACTCTGGAAAACGGCCTGGCGCTGCATCTGGATGGCGCACGACTTTACAACGCGGCAGTCAAGCTGGGTGTCGATGCGCGGGAGATCACTCAGTATTTCGATTCGGTTTCGGTTTGCCTGTCCAAAGGTCTGGGTGCGCCGATCGGTTCGGTGCTGTGCGGCTCGGTCGAGTTGATCGCCAAGGCGCGACGTCTGCGCAAGATGGTCGGCGGCGGCATGCGCCAGGCCGGGATTCTCGCCGCGGCGGGGCTGTATGCGCTGGATAACCATGTTCAGCGCCTGGCCGATGACCATGCCAACGCACAAAAGCTGGCCGAAGGCCTGCGAGCAGTGGGCTATGAGGTCGAGCCGGTGCAGACCAACATGGTTTACGTGCAGATGGGCGACAAGGCCGAAGCGATCAAGGCTTTTGCCGCGACACGCGGGATCAAGCTCAGCGCTGCCGGTCGTCTGCGAATGGTCACGCACATGGACGTCAGTCGTGCGCAAATCGAGCAAGTCGTCGCCACATTTACCGACTTTTCTCACAACTGACCGTGTTAGCCGTCCAATTGACTGTTTGTATCGTACAAACACACTGTACCTAGTCACTAACGCCGATATAATGCGGCCCTTTGCCGTCGCTTCGTCTGTTGACGTTTCGCACAGGCCTTTGGCCGCAGCCTCCGTGGAAGAACCTAATGAAAAGCGCAGAAATCCGTGAAGCCTTCCTTCGCTTCTTCGAAGAGCAAGGCCACACCCGTGTAGCCTCCAGCTCTTTGATTCCGGGCAACGACCCAACCCTGCTGTTCACTAACGCGGGGATGAACCAGTTCAAGGACTGCTTTCTGGGCCAGGAAAAGCGCGCGTACACCCGCGCTGTAAGCAGCCAGAAATGCGTGCGCGCCGGCGGCAAGCACAACGACTTGGAAAACGTCGGTTACACCGCCCGTCACCACACCTTCTTCGAGATGCTGGGTAACTTCAGCTTCGGTGATTATTTCAAGCGTGACGCCATAACCTACGCCTGGAACTTCCTGACCTCCGAAAAGTGGCTGAACCTGCCCAAAGAAAAGCTCTGGGTCACCGTCTACGCCAGCGATGACGAGGCGTACGACATCTGGACCAAAGACATCGGCGTGCCGGCCGAGCGCATGGTTCGCATCGGCGACAACAAGGGCGCGCCGTACGCGTCCGACAACTTCTGGACCATGGGCGATACCGGCCCATGCGGTCCTTGCACCGAGATTTTCTACGATCACGGCGCCGACATCTGGGGTGGCCCACCGGGCTCGCCGGAAGAAGACGGCGACCGTTACATCGAAATCTGGAACAACGTGTTCATGCAGTTCAACCGCACCGCCGATGGCGTGTTGCACCCGTTGCCAGCGCCGTCGGTGGACACCGGCATGGGCCTGGAGCGGATCAGTGCCGTGCTGCAGCACGTTCACTCGAACTATGAAATCGACCTGTTCCAGAGCCTGCTGATTGCATCGGCCAAGGCGATCGGTTGCACCAACGATGCTCAGGCTTCGCTGAAAGTCGTGGCTGACCACATCCGTTCCTGCGGCTTCCTGATTGCCGACGGCGTGCTGCCGTCCAACGAAGGTCGCGGTTATGTGCTGCGCAGGATCATTCGTCGCGCTTGCCGTCACGGCAACAAACTGGGCGCCAAGGGCAGCTTCTTCTACCAGATCGTTGCGGCGTTGGTCGCCGAGATGGGCGAAGCATTCCCTGAGCTGAAATCCCAACAGGCGCACATCGAGCGCGTCCTGAAAGCCGAAGAAGAGCAATTCGCCAAGACCCTGGAACAGGGTCTGAAGATCCTCGAGCAGGATCTGGCCGAACTCAAAGGCGACGTGGTGCCGGGCGATGTAGTGTTCAAGCTTTACGACACTTATGGCTTCCCGATGGACCTGACCGGCGACATCGCTCGCGAACGCAGCCTGACCATCGACGAAGAAGGCTTCGAGCGCGAAATGGAAGCCCAGCGCGTCCGTGCCCGCTCCGCCAGCTCCTTCGGCATGGACTACAACAGCCTGGTCAAGGTTGATGTGGCCACCGAGTTCACCGGTTACACCGCTCACAGCGGTTCCGCCAAAATCGTTGCTCTCTATAAAGACGGGCAATCGGTTGACGTGCTGAGCGAAGGCGAAGAGGGCGTGGTCGTTCTCAATCAGACCCCGTTCTATGCCGAATCCGGTGGTCAGATTGGTGATTGCGGTTTCCTGCAGGCTGGCGCTGCGCGTTTCGACGTGCGCGACACCACCAAAACCGGCGGCGCGTTCCTGCACCACGGTGTACTGGATTCGGGCAGCCTGATCGTTGGCGCTCCGGTCGAGACTCATGTCGATGCCGACGTGCGTCACGCGACGTCGCTGAACCACTCCGCCACTCACTTGCTGCACGCTGCATTGCGTCAGGTACTGGGCGAGCACGTTCAGCAGAAGGGCTCGTTGGTCGACAGTCAGCGTCTACGCTTTGACTTCAGCCACTTCGAGGCGATCAAGCCTGAACAGTTGAAGGCGCTGGAAGACATCGTCAACGCCGAAATTCGCAAGAACTCCGAAGTTGAAACCGAAGAAACCGACATCGAAACCGCCAAGCAAAAAGGCGCCATGGCGTTGTTCGGCGAGAAGTACGGCGACAGCGTACGCGTGCTGAGCATGGGCGATTTCTCTGTCGAGTTGTGCGGCGGTATCCACGCCACCCGTACCGGCGACATCGGCCTGCTGAAAATCATCAGCGAAGGCGGTGTGGCCTCCGGTGTGCGTCGTATCGAGGCATTGACCGGTGCAGCTGCGCTGGCCTACTTGAACACGGCAGAAGAACAACTCAAGGAAGCGGCCAACCTGGTCAAGGGCAGCCGCGATAACCTGATCGACAAGCTGTCGGCTGTGCTGGAGCGCAACCGTCTGCTGGAGAAGCAACTCGAGCAGTTGCAGGCCAAGGCGGCCAGCGCGGCGGGCGACGATCTGTCGGCTTCTGCCCTGGACGTCAAAGGCGTGAAAGTGCTGGCCGTGCGTCTGGACGGTCAGGACGGCAAAGCGCTGCTGGCGCTGGTCGATCAATTGAAAAACAAACTCGGCCGCGCAGTGATCCTGCTCGGCAGTGTCCATGAGGAAAAGGTCGTTCTGGTTGCAGGCGTGACCAAAGACCTGACTGGCCAACTCAAAGCCGGTGATTTGATGAAGCAGGCTGCTGCGGCAGTGGGCGGGAAGGGCGGTGGTCGTCCAGACATGGCGCAGGGCGGTGGTATTGACGCTGGCGCACTGGATGCCGCATTGGCCCTGACCGTTCCATTTGTAGAGCAGGGTTTATAAGGCAATGTGTCTGGCTCGCGGTCTAGTGGCGGGCCAGAACGTTGTTTGAGTGATTATTGGGCGCCCTTCATGGGCAGAGGCGGCTTTGAAATGGCTTTGATCGTACAGAAATTTGGAGGCACCTCAGTCGGCACTGTCGAGAGAATCGAGCAGGTCGCCGACAAGGTTAAGAAATTCCGCGAGGCGGGCGATGACCTGGTGGTTGTGCTGTCTGCAATGAGCGGCGAAACCAACCGTCTGATCGATCTGGCCAAGCAAATCAGTGGCGACGGTCAGCCGGTTCCTCGTGAGCTGGATGTGATCGTATCCACCGGTGAGCAGGTGACGATTGCACTGTTGGCCATGGCGCTGATCAAGCGTGGCGTGCCAGCGGTGTCGTACACCGGCAATCAGGTACGGATTCTGACGGATAGCGCGCACAATAAAGCGCGTATCTTGCAGATTGATGACCAGAAGATTCGCGGTGACCTGAAGGCCGGTCGTGTGGTGGTTGTCGCCGGTTTCCAGGGCGTCGACGAGCACGGCAATATCACCACCCTCGGTCGTGGCGGTTCCGACACCACCGGCGTGGCGCTGGCGGCAGCCCTGAAGGCTGACGAATGCCAGATCTACACCGACGTCGACGGCGTCTACACCACCGATCCGCGTGTGGTGTCCGTGGCTCAGCGCCTGGACAAGATCACCTTCGAAGAGATGCTGGAAATGGCCAGCCTCGGTTCCAAGGTGTTGCAGATCCGTGCGGTGGAATTCGCCGGCAAGTACAACGTTCCGCTGCGCGTACTGCACAGCTTCAAGGAGGGTCCGGGCACCCTCATTACTATTGATGAAGAGGAAACCATGGAACAGCCGATCATTTCCGGCATCGCTTTCAACCGCGATGAAGCCAAGCTGACCATCCGTGGCGTGCCAGACACCCCGGGCGTGGCGTTCAAGATTCTCGGCCCGATCAGTGCCGCGAACATCGAAGTCGACATGATCGTGCAGAACGTTGCGCACGATAACACCACCGACTTCACCTTCACCGTGCACCGCAACGACTACCAGGCGGCGCAAACCGTGCTGGAAAACACCGCTCGTGAGATCGGTGCCCGTGAAGTCGTTGGCGACACCAAGATCGCCAAGGTCTCGATCGTCGGCGTCGGCATGCGCTCCCACGCAGGTGTGGCCAGCCGTATGTTCGAATCCCTGGCGAAAGAGAGCATCAACATCCAGATGATCTCGACCTCGGAAATCAAGGTGTCCGTGGTGATCGAAGAGAAGTACCTGGAACTGGCTGTGCGCGCACTGCACACGGCTTTCGAGCTGGATGCGCCGGCCCGACAGGGCGAGTAATGCGTTTCCCCAAGGGCGCGGTCTGACCGCGCCCTTCGTTTTTTTGAATGGCGCGTACCAAAACTGTTCTTTTGCTCGCGCTAGTCAATACTCAGGCATGTAGGGCTGCGATCGTTCTGGTTGTAGGTCGAATGCCTTTTTTTTGCAGACTGTTGTCCCTGAAATGAAATGCGTGAGGAGAAAGGTATGCTGATTCTGACTCGTCGGTGCGCAGAAAGCCTGATTATTGGTGATGGCGAAATCACTGTGACCGTGCTCGGCGTTAAAGGAAATCAAGTGCGTATCGGTGTCAACGCCCCGAAAGAGGTTGCTGTGCACCGTGAAGAAATTTACCTGCGTATAAAGAAAGAGAAGGACGAAGAACCAAGCCATTAATTTTTATCGTTTTTTATGTTTGCAAACGGGGAAAAGGTTGGTTAAGATACGCCCCGTGTTGCGGAGAGCTGGCCGAGTGGCCGAAGGCGCTCCCCTGCTAAGGGAGTACACCTCAAAAGGGTGTCGGGGGTTCGAATCCCCCGTTCTCCGCCATTATTTGCGTAGTACGTTGTAATCTGGCTTCTTCGGTAAGTTGTTGAAATTACTAGAAAAAGTGCTTTACAAATAGATTCAACGGCCTATAATGCGCGGCAACAAATGCACTCGTAGCTCAGCTGGATAGAGTACTCGGCTACGAACCGAGCGGTCACAGGTTCGAATCCTGTCGAGTGCACCATTTAAGAGTTGTTTGCAGTAATGTGAATAACTTGGCTTCAACCAGTTGTGATCTGGTATAAAAACACAAATGCACTCGTAGCTCAGCTGGATAGAGTACTCGGCTACGAACCGAGCGGTCACAGGTTCGAATCCTGTCGAGTGCACCAAAAACCAAAAAGCCCGCGTTTAACGCGGGCTTTTTGCCGTCTGCGATTTGGCTTTTCCTTTGGTGCAACCTTTCTCGTCAAACTCGATATGAGCACTGCGCCCTCGCTTGTTGTCGTAGCGATAGCTTGTGGCTGAATTGCGGGTGGTGATTTTGTCGGGTTTGCCGAGCGCACTTTCGACGTCCTGCTGGCTCATGCCGGCAACGACCCGCTGATTGATGATCGCTATGCGGCGTTCCTTCGCGCTGAGCAGATCTCCACATATGCCTTCGGATTGACCAACCACCGTCGGCTCTCTCCTTTGCAATTTCGTACCTGATGTTTCGCGATACTCGGCCTCAGGCATCAGGGGCGTCACGCTGCCTGGCGGGAACGTGCGTACGTCGTGTGCTGAGAGGCTTTCTCCTGTCGTACAGCTCAAGGTTGTGAAGGTGATGTGCCCATTGGCGGCTTCGCACCGGTGAACGGTCGTGGCGAGCACTTGGGGCGGCAGGCAGAGCAGGGTGGCAAGCAAATAATGAGCAATCGATGGCATTCGACGTCCTCCATGACGGTCTTCATCAAGGGTAGTCATTACATTTTCAGGCGGCGGTGTGTTTTCTTTTCAGGATGAGTCGTCGCAGTTTCATGGATCAGGATGGCGCTCAGGTTTATCTCGCAAGCACTTGTTTCAGCCGCGATTTTTTAACGTTTAAAACCGTCAGGCGGTGTTATCATTGCGCCCGTCAGCCCCGCCGGGGCTTGTGGAATACCTCCATGGACTTACCCAGTAGTTACTCGTTATCCCGTTTTTACAATCATGAATTGACTGATTGATCCTTCCGGCGTGCCCCGCTGCTGGGAGTGGAGTTCGCCTATGTCTGAAGCTGAAGTAAAGAAAACGCAGGAAAGCTTGCAGGACCGCCTCGCTCAAGTCGTTGAGCTGCTGCAGCGCCAGCGAGTGGTCGAAGACCTGACTCATCGCCAGGAAGGTCCGCATCACGACCGGGTCGAGAACCTGGTTCACCGGCAAAACCTTGTCGAGTTGCAACGCAAACTCGATGATCTGCACTCCGCCGACGTTGCCTACATCCTTGAAGCCTTGCCGCTGGACGATCGCCTGACAGTCTGGCAATTGGTCAAGGCTGATCGCGACGGCGACATTCTGCTCGAAGTATCCGATTCGGTTCGTGAAACCCTGATCGCCGACATGGACGATCACGAGCTCTTGGCGGCGGCCAAGGACATGGATGCCGACGAACTCGCTGACCTGGCCTCCGAGCTGCCGCGAGACGTCGTCCACGAGCTGATGGAAACCCTCGATAATCAACAGCGTGAGCGCGTCCGCTCCGCGTTGTCCTATGACGAGGAGCAGGTCGGTGCGCTGATGGACTTCGAGATGGTGACTATCCGTGAGGATGTCAGTCTCGAAGTGGTTTTGCGTTACCTGCGTCGTCTCAAAGAACTGCCAAGCCACACCGACAAACTGTTCGTGGTCGATTACGACGGCGTGCTCAAGGGTGTGTTGCCGATCAAGCGTCTGCTGGTCAACGACCCGGAAAAGCAGGTGTCGGAAGTCATGGCCAGCGACCCGGTGAGTTTTCATCCGGATGAAGATGCTTACGAGGCAGCGCAAGCATTCGAACGTTATGACTTGATCTCGGCGCCGGTAGTCGACAAGAACGGCAAGCTGATCGGTCGTCTGACCATCGATGAAATGGTCGACCTGATTCGTGAAGAGAGCGAAAACGAAGTTCTCAACATGGCGGGTCTGCGTGAAGAAGAAGATATTTTCGCATCAGTCTGGAAGTCCCTGCGCAACCGTTGGGCCTGGCTGGCGATAAACCTGATCACCGCGTTCATTGCATCCCGGGTGATCGGCTTGTTCGAAGGATCCATCGAGAAACTGGTAGCACTCGCGGCATTGATGCCGATCGTTGCCGGTATCGGTGGCAACTCGGGTAACCAGACAATCACCATGATCGTTCGGGCCATGGCGCTGGACCAGGTCAGTACCGGCAATACGTCGCGGCTGATGCGCAAGGAGTTGGCGGTTGGCCTGATCAATGGTCTGGTCTGGGGCGGCGTGATTGGTGTGGTGGCCTATTTGCTTTATGGCAGTTGGTCCCTGGGCGTGGTGATGACCGCCGCCATGACGCTTAATTTGCTGCTTGCGGCGTTGATGGGGGTTTTGATTCCGATGACCCTGGCGCGGCTTGGGCGCGACCCGGCAATGGGTGCCAGTGTGATGATCACTGCCATGACCGACAGCGGTGGCTTTTTCATCTTCCTCGGGCTGGCGACGATTTTCCTGCTTTGATGTCCTGCTTTAAAAGAACCTGCCTGATTGGCCAAGGCCAGTCAGTTAAGCGCAATCCATGTGGGAGCGGGCTTGCTCGCGAAGACGGCGGCACAGTCAACATTGATGTTGCCTGACACATCGCCTTCGCGAGCAAGCCCGCTCCCACAGGTTTCGCGCCTTGACTGACTGGCATTGAAGCCCGATCGGCGGGTTTTTTTTAGCCAAATTTCAGGCAAAAAAAAGCCAGCAATTACGCTGGCTTGAGCTTTCGGGATGAATCAGGAAGCGTCTGCGGCCATTTCGGCGTCATGGGCGATCAGCGAAACCAGAGCGTTTTGCTGACGGTGGGAGAGTTGGCGGAAGCGTTGCAGCAGTTCGCGTTCATGCAATGACAACTCGGGGCTGTCCAGGCGCATGCTCAATTCTTCACCCAACGCGCCTTCCTGAATAAGACTCTGCTCAAGGCGCGCGATGATTTCGGAGTTCATGCTGCGATGATGATTGCGAGCCACCTCGGCAATGCGTTCACGCATTCCGTCTGGCAGACGTACGACGAACTTGTCAGCCGTACGGCTGGAATAAATTGCCTGTTTCAATGGGCGCATATATTTAACCGGTTAGTTCAGGGGAGCGGTTCTCGGGATAGGCCGCAGGATGTCAGATAGGACAAGCACTCCGGCCAAATGTTCAACCTGAATTGATAGAGGCGCGCATCATGCCTCAAATTAGCCAGATCATTGGCGTCAATTCTGTGACAAATATTGATCTGGGTAAAGGCTTAATGCCAGCACCTATTACCAGAAATGCGGACTGGTTTGAAAATAATCCATGAGTCCGTATCGCTGAACCGCGTCCTCTTGCCCGACAGGTGATGCCCGAAGACGCCTGAAGGTGCATGCTATGCGGATTCGATCCTTGTTCCTTACCTTATACAGGATAGTGGCAAATGGCCGATTTACTAGTCTGGGCGAATGGCGCGGGATGATTTCAGGATGGGTGGCAGGCTTATTTATTTAATGGGGCCTTCGGGATCCGGCAAGGACAGCCTTATCGAAGCCGCTCGCGAGCCGCTGCGCGCACGCAATTGTGAAGTCGTGCGTCGCGTTATCACACGCTCGGCGGAATCGGTGGGTGAAGACGCCATCGAGGTGTCCCGCGAAGAGTTCGAACAACGCAGGGCCGAAGGAGATTTTGCGCTGTCGTGGCAGGCCAATGGGCTCAATTACGGTATTCCTGTGCGCGTAGACCAATGGCTCGCGGACGGTCGCGATGTGTTGATCAACGGTTCGCGCGGGCACCTGGCAGAAGCGCAACAGCGCTATCCCACGCTATTGCCGGTGCTATTGACTGTCAAGGATGAAGCCCTGCGCGAGCGCCTTTTACGGCGGGGGCGTGAGAGCCCGGCAGAAATTGAAGCAAGACTGCGCCGTAATGCGCTGTTTACGGTTGATGAGTCAATCGATGGTATGCAGATCTGTCAACTCGATAACTCCGGCGACCTTACTGTAACTGTCGCCAATCTTCTGGAGCTGCTGAACCTCAGCGCAAAACCGGATCGAACTTGATCTTGCGCCCGGCGATCAGCGCCAGCACGAACAGCGTACCGAACACGGCGCAAGCAATCAGGGGCAGGGTGACGACCGTGTCCCCGACCAATGACAAATGAAGGATGCCACTCAGTAAGGCGAGGACGAAAAATCCTGCGGCTGATTTAGACATGCTGTGCTCCTGATGGGGTGATTTCAAAATACCAAGCGTTCGAAAGACTGTGTGCGCAACTGAATAGTCTCTTGGCTCACCTCTTGGCTGACAAAACCGCGTTGATCGCTCATGACTGCCAACTGCGGTGTTTTTTGCAGTTGCAGGTAATGGGGGATGCGTTGAGCAATCGTCGTAACATCGTTTTCGGGGAAGAAATGAAAACCCACCAGAACCGCCAAAGCGACCGCGTTTGCGACTAACAGAGCGCTGTTCATGGGGCTGACCTCCTGTGTTCTGTGAGAACAGCCGAAGCAGCCTGCATGCCAAAAGTTTAACGGCTATTAAATCCTTTAAAAACAACGAATTAAGATATTTTTGCAAAATGCCAACATTGCATTTTGCAATGATGGCATTTTGCGGTGATGCAATTTGCACGGTAAACAAAGCCACGCTCTCGTGAGGCGTCTGCCTACACTTAAAAAGCCCTACGGACGACATGACAAAAGCGGGCCTGCCCGTTAACATGCACGCCGTCCATCGCTGCGCATTTCTTTGCGGGCGACTTGTGTCTCAGTAGCTCAATTGGATAGAGCATCCCCCTCCTAAGGGGAAGGTTGGCAGTTCGAACCTGCCCTGGGACACCACCTATTTGAAAGCCCCACGCAGAGTGATCTGGTGGGGCTTTTTTGTGGCTGTCTGCAGCGGTGGATTTGTCTCCAGCCCAACATCAAGCCGTCAACGTATGGTCAGCCTCCCCAAACCAGGTGCGCACCAGATCGGTACCGCTTGTGCCCGTGTTGGCAAGAACCGCCACATCGGCGAAGTTCGTACCATTGGCTGCACCATCGGCATCCACCTTCACGGTGATGTCGCTGCCTGATTGCGCCAGTTGGACGAAGTCGGACGCCTGGCTGATACCGCTAACGAAGTTGGCGCTGAGCAGGGCAGAGAGGTCGAGTGCGTCGCCTTCGGCGAAGTTGTAGTCGAGGATGGTGTCCCCGCCTTCCGCCGCGTTGAGATAGGCGAACATATCGGCTCCCGCGCCACCGCTGAGCGTGTCCTCCCCACCACGACCCGCCAGGATGTCGTTGCCGTCGCCGCCACTGAGTACGTCTGCCGCCATGCTGCCCACGAGTGTGCCGCTGGATGCTCCGTTGTAACTGACTTGGGTACCGGCCTCGCCGTCGGTGACCTGGAAGTCCTCTACTGTGTAGTGCCCTAGCAGGTTCACCTCGGCCCGGTGTATGCCGTCGTCCACCGTCAGCAGGCCGCCGCTGCCAGAGGCGTTGGTGCTGTAGCTGAGCTGGGTGTTGGCGCCGAAGGCGAGATCGCCGAAGGTCAGCATGTCATCGCTTTCCAGACCGAGGATGCCGACCAAGGAACCCGCCGCTTCGGCCTGTGCGATTACCAGTGTGCCCGCGCCTTCGCCGTGGAAGGCGACGGACCCGTGTGCTGCGCCGGAAAAGGTCAGGGTCGCGTCGCCGTCGATGGTGGCGCTGCCGTTGCCCATCACGTCGGCCAGCAGGCGCATGTCGCCACCGTTGGCCCATAAGTGACCGGAGTTTTCGACCGCACTGGCTACCGTCATACCGCCTTCACCCGTGGACTCCAGCACGCCGCTGTTGGTGATGGTGTGGGTGCCGGTGTCGAGCACCAGGCTGTTCAGTCCGCTGGCCAGGATCAGGCCTGCATTGACCAATACCAACTGCCCGGCGCCCAACTGGCCGGCGCCGGAAATGCGGTTGTCGACGTTGGTCAGCACGGTGTCGGCGCTGCCACCGAAAATCACGTTCTGTGCGCTGTCGGATAGCAATACCTGGCCGCCACCGGTCAAGGTCGCACCGCGGAACAGAATCTCAAGATTGGTCTCGCTGCCGGTGGAGCCGAGTTCGATGGTGCCGCTGTTATGAATGCTGCCACCGAACGGCATGATCGCGCCGTCGGCAATGGTGAGGGTACCGGTATTGGTCATGACCGGATCCACATCGAACTGGAAGTTCGCTTCGCTCAAGTCAGCGGCATCCACCCCTTTGAGGGTGACTGACTGGCCGGAGCCGATGCTGACCAGGGCATTGCCGTTGGCGTCGTTAGTGATGCTCAAGTCAGCAAAACCGGTGACGCCCGCAAAGCCGATCAGGTCGATCTTGTCTGCCGTGACGTCGAAACTGTAGATCTGGTTGTTGCCGATCGGCTGGGCGAAAACGAAAGTGTCTGCACCGGACGAGCCAGTCAGGTTATCGTCAGCGGACAAGGCGAAGATTGGCGCGTCGGGGGCAAAGGCCTCGACGTTATTGAACACATAGGAACTGCCCATACTGCCGTCGGCGTTAGTCCAGGTCATGTTGATATGGAGCACCGCGGCGCCCGTGAAGCCTTCTGGTGTTGTCACGGTCAATGCGCCGGGATCACTGGTCTGCACGGTCCAGCTGCCGTCGCCGTTGTTGGTTCCGGTGTTTAGAGTCCAATTCGACGGAACGTCGGTAACTGTGACAACAAAGCTGTCAATCAGGCCTGCTGATGGATCGGCAATCGCAAGGTTTATCGCTTCTCCGGACACTCCCGCAGGGTAAGTCAGGCTAATGCTTGTTGCAGCACTAACGTTGCCCGCCGCGTCCGTAGCCGTGACAAATAGCGTCTTGGTACCCGTAAACTTGCCATCCAGATCAATATTGGCAAATTGACCGCCGGTATTGGTCGTACCGGTCCCAATTTCTGTGTCGCCGGCGCCAAATACACCGTTGCCATTGTCCAGGTAAACCTTAATGGATGAATTTGCCTCGGCGCTCCCTGAAAGCTTATGGTTTGGGCCACCGCTCTTGTTGTAAGTCAGCCCAGTCGGTGATTCTGGCGGTGTCATATCAACCGGAGTCTCAACTACGTTCTGCACGTTTACCGTAATTGTCTGCGTGTCGGTTCCGCCATTACCGTCCGCCACCAGAACGTCCACAACATAGGCATTGTCACCATCAGCACCACCGACATCCTGGGCATTCTCGTAATCCGGCGCCGAATTGAACGTCAGCACCCCGCTTGAACTGATCGAGAACTTGCTGAAGTCCGTCCCGGCCGTATTCAGGATCGAGTAGCTCAGGGTTTGCGCCGGAAGATCAGCATCGGTCGCCGTCACTGTCGTGACCGCCGTGGTGTTCTCCGCCACGTTGACCGAAGCCGTCGCACCACCACCGTTGGAGGTGATCACCGGGGAGTTATCGTTGACCCCCGTCACGGTCACCGCGATCGCCTGGTCGTCAAACAACGTGCCGTCCGATGCCCGCACAATCACGTCATAGACGTTGTTGGTTCCCGAATCAGTCGGTGCCTCAAAGTTGGGCGCAGAGATAAAGCTCAGCGCGCCTGTGCCTGAAACGATCGAGAACTTCGCGGCATCCGCTCCGCCGACGATGCTGTAGCTCAGTGTTTGTGCCGGAAGATCAACGTCGGTTGCTACCACCGTTGTAACTGCCGTGGTGTTCTCCGCCACGCTGACCGAAGCCGTCGTATCACCGCCGTTGGAGGTGATCGTCGGCGAGTCGTTGCTGCCGTTGATGGTCACCGTCACCGCAGTCGCGGTGCCGTCGGCGCTAAGTACCGTGAAGGTGTCGGTCAGGCTGTCGCCGACATTAAGTGAGTCGAAGGCCGAGTTGGCGGTATAGCTCCAGTTGCCCGCGGCATCGATGGCGAAGGTTCCGTTGGCGCCGGCGGTACCGGATTGGGCCTGGAAGGTTTCCGGGCTGTCGACGTCGCTGATGGTGAGGGTGCCAGCAGTGGTCAGCGGGGCATTGGTTTCGGTCAGCGTGACGCTGGCCGAGGACAGCACGGCGGCGTCGTTACTGCCTTTGATGGTGACGGCCACCGAGGTCGCCGTGCCATCGGCACTGAGTACCGTGAAGGTGTCGGTCAGGTTGTCGCCGACATTAAGTGCATCGAAGGCCGAGTTGGCGGTATAGCTCCAGTTACCCGCGGCATCGATGGCGAAGGTTCCGTTGGCGCCGGCGGTAGCGGATTGGGCCTGGAAGGTTTCCGGGCTGTCGATGTCGCTAACGGTGAGACTGCCGCCGGTGGTGAGTGGGGCATTGGTTTCGGTCAGCGTGACGCTGGCTGAGGACAGCACTGCGGCGTCGTTACTGCCGGTGATGTGGACGGTGACCGAAGTGAGGGTGCCATCGGCACTGCTCACGACGAAGGTGTCGGTGTAGGTGGTGCCAGCGGCGAACTCGTTGTGGGCGCTATTGGCGACGTAGCTCCAGGCACCATTAGTGCCGATGGAGAATTGGCCGTAGCTGCCGGCGGTGTTGGTCTGCGTGACGAAGGTCGCGGCGCTGTCGACATCGCTGATGCTCAGCGTGCCGTTGGTGGTCAGCGGGGCATTGGTTTCGGTGAGGTTAGCGATGTCGGCGGACAACACCGCAGCGTCGTTGGTGCCGAGGATATGCACGGTGACAGAAGTGAGGGTGCCATCGGCACTGCTGACTGAGAAAGTGTCGGTGTAAGTGGTGCCGGCGACGAACTCGTTGTGGGCGCTATTGGCGACGTAGCTCCAGGCACCATTAGTGCCGATGGAGAATTGGCCATAACTGCCGGCGGTGTTGGTCTGCGTGACGAAGGTCGCGGCGCTGTCGATGTCGCTGATGGTCAGGGTGCCGTTGGTGGTCAGAGGAGCATTGGTTTCGGTCAGCGTGACGCTGGCCGAGGACAACACGGCGGCGTCGTTAGTGCCGCTGACGGTAACGGTCACCAACTGAGTGTCGACGCCACCCAGGCCATCGCTGACCCGCACGCTGAACACTTCATCGTGACTTTCGCCAGCCCCCAGCGACTGCACCGCACTGGTGACGCCATCGGTGCCATTGGCCAAGGTGTAAGTCCATTTTCCGGTGTTGTCGACGGCGATCGAGCCATAAGTGCCGGTATCCGTACCGGCGATGCTCCAGGTCGCGGTGGCCGCGTGATCGATGTCGGCCGAACTGAACTGGCCACTCACGCTGAGCGTGGTGTCTTCCTGCACGGCACCGATATCGTTGTCTGTCGCGAAACTGAGCACGGGTGCGTCATTGGTGCCAGTGAGGGTGATGGTCACAGTCTGCGTCGCCGAAGCAGCATTAGCCGCGCCACTGTTGTCGGTGGCAACCACCGTGTACGAGAAGGTGATGGTTTCACCCGCACCGAGGAAGTCGAGGTTCTGGTTGCTGCTGTAGTCCCAGCTGTTCTGATCGACCGAGAAACCGGCCACCAGTGCCGAAGCCACGCCCGCATTGAGCGTGCCGCCGCTCCAGGCGATGTTGCCATTGGAGGTGTGCGACACAGTCACCACGTCGATGTTGTCCACATCGGCAAAACTCAGTGCACCGCTGTCGCTCAGCGTGGCGGTGCCATTACCTTCGTTTATTGCGCCGCTGCTGTCGGCGATCGTCAGCGTCGGCTGGTCGTTAGTACCGGTGATAGTAATGGTCACGGTCTGCACCGCGCCGTCGCCAATCGCCACGTTATAGGTTTGGGTGACGATCTGGCCTTCGCCGAGGAACTGCAGGGCGGTGTTGTTCACCGCGAAGTTCCAACCCAGCGAACCACTGCCCGTGCCGGTGCTGTCGCTCAGTGGATCAGTGGTGAAACTGCCCAGATAGCCGGAAGCGCCCGGCGTGACGGTGACGCTGTGGGTGTCGATCAGGTCGACGTCGGTGAAGGTGATGTTGCCGCTGGCTGCGTAGTCGCCGCTGTCTTCCCCGGCATCGCCGGCTTGTACGCCGCTGGTGATCTGCACCTGGTCGTTGGTGCCGGTGATGGTGATCGTCACATTCTGCGTGGTCGACGAACCATGCCCGTCATTGATGGTGACCACATAAGTTTCGGTAGCCGTCTGACCTTGGGCCAGGGACTGGGCTGCCACATTATTGAGGGTGTAAGTCCAGTTAACGGAGCCGTCGGCGGTGTTGGCTGCTTCGGTCACGGGGGCAAGGACGAAGGTGCCCAGCGCGGTTGTATTGCCTCCCGCAGCCTCGAAAGAGGCGGTATGCGTGTCGCTCAGGTCTACATCGCTAAAAGCAATAGTGCCTGTCGCGCTCAGCGAGTCAGTGGTGCTCGGAGTCGTGGTCGCATCTTCGGTTACCGTGCTGGCCTGTGCGCCGAGGCTCATCGTCACACTGTCATTCATGCCAGCGAACTGTACCTGCGCGGTAGCCCAGCTGAGCGTGCCGTTACCCAGACGAATCGCATAGGTAAAACTGTCCGTCAGGGATCCTCCAGCTGCCAGCGCCTGGAGTTGTGCCTTGAACGCAGTCGACAACGTAGCGGCGTCGTAGCCGACCTTGCCATCGGAGGTAATCCAGATCTTTGCACCATTGAAACTGGTGTCAGTACTCGTCGCCTCGATTCTGCCCGTGTCCTGGACCAGCAGGTCGGCCGGAGCATAAACCTTGGTGGCGGTAGAAAGACTGGTCGCGTCATCGAGTGACCAAAGTGTCTTTGCGCTGCCGCCGAGGTCATTGGACATGACGTCCAGGTACACGACGCCCAGCAGGTCTTCAGTGATGGCCGCGGTGCTCGTGCCAATAACTCCGGCAGTGAAAATGTCGTCCTGCGCCTGCGGAGTGTTGGAAAGCGAAGTAACGGTGCCGCCGCTGGTAGTTGTGGTGGTAGCCATGTCTTTCTCCCGAAAATGCCATTTTTTTATTTTTAGAATCGCTAGGGACTGCTAAGAGGGCGAAGTCCCGTTCTTGCACCGCTCAGGTCGTTCAAGAGTGGTGCGAGGGGGGCGCCGGACATCGTCGGCCAGCTGACGGGACAAGCGCTGCCGGCAGAGGCGCGCGGGTACTGCGGGGGTGAAAAAGCTCGCCGCACTCGAGGAGCGGATCGCAGGTCAGGTTGGGCGAACGTGGGCCCGAACCTGGGGCTGCATTACGCACGGCGCGCAGTAATCTGAGAGCTCCCATGTGGAAGGGACTCCTGAAGTAATGGCTGAATGAGGCCGTGTCTTGGGATAACCCTGACTCAGGAGTACGGCCTTTCCTGATATCAGTTTGATAGGTGTTTAGTTGTGGGCTCAGGCTTTGTAAAGGTGTTAACCGGATGAAACGGTGCCATGTGCCAATATTCCGACAAGTGGATGTTTAGGTGTCAATATTACGTCGATCTGTTTTTGGCGAAGGGACTGAAGGCACTCAATACTGGTGCGGCTCAAATGATCTGAAACCCTTATGCGGCATGGGCTGGCTGTGTTTTATCGGTGCTGGGACGCCCCTGAGATTTCAGCGTTCTGTGTTAAAAAGGCCCCGCCAGAGCCTGATGCAGGTCGGTTAAGGATAAATCGGACATGTGCGGGCGCGTGTGAGTCATGAGGGTGTCACCCAGGTGTTCATCGGTGTTTACGATAGCCATGGGATTTTGATGGGGGAGGAGTTTCACGACAGAGGCCGCGATGTACCTTACTGCGCGGCATTGGAGTGGGGCGCTCAGCGAGCGAGGGATATGGTGGCCGGGGCCTCAGGCCTGGGACTGCCGCAGAGTCTCGATGGTTGTGATCAGGTCATCGTAGGAAACCGGTTTTCCAATGTGCTGGTCAAAACCCGATTGGCGGGCCTTTTTAATGTCGCTGCTGGCGCCATAGCCGGTCAGGGCAATGGCCGGCACATCCTTGGCAAGCGGCAACTGACGTAATGCACTCATCAGCTCATGGCCGTTCATGACCGGCATGCCCAAATCCGAAATGATCACATCGAAACGGGTGCTCTTCGCTGCGTCCAGAGCGGCCATCGGACGATCGAAGGCAATGACTTCGGCGTCCTCCATTTCCAGCAGCATTTTCAAGGTTTCCAGCACCTCGGCAGAGTCGTCGACCAAAAGAATCGTCAAGCCGCTCAGTCTTCCTGACACATCGTCGATTTGAGCTTCGGTTTGGGTTTTTCCTTCGATGATGGCCAGTGGCAAGTAGACACTGAAGGTACAGCCTTCCCCGACGCCCGGTGAACTCACCTCAACCGTACCCCGTTGTGCCTCGGTCAATTGGCGGACCAGTGACAAGCCGATGCCCAGCCCCTCGCGTTGGTGGTTGGCGTGCTGTGTTTCTGCCTGGCCAAACAGGTCGAATACGTGTTCGAGGTGCTCGGCCGCGATACCGATGCCATCATCCTTGACGTCCAGGCGGGCCATATTTCCGGCCTGCCGGGCGATCAATTGCACGTGGCCGTTGGGTGGGGTGAATTTCAGTGCGTTGTTCACCAGATTCCAGATGATCTGCTCCAGGCGCGTCGGATCGGCGCAGACCATCAACGGCGCCGACGGTATTTGCAACTCCACGGTGGTGCTGTGCCGATCATTGAGCACGACCGTGTGGATATCGCGCAGCACACCGGCCAGGTCCATGGCCACCGGTTTCAGCTTGAGCTTGCCGGTACGGACGCGGGCGACGTCCAGCAGGTCGTCGATGATCCGTGCCTGGCTGCTGACGGCATCGCAGATGGTGCTGACGGCTTTGGCGGCCGGTGCCACAGACTTGGTGACCGGCAAGCGCCGCAGCAGTTCGGCGTTGAGCTGGATCAGGTTCAGTGGATGCTTGAGTTCGTGGGACATGACCGCGAAGAACTCATCCTTGAGGTAATTGGTGTTCAGTGTCTCGGCCAGTTGTTGGCTCTGCTCTTCATGCTGGCGTTTGTGGCCGGTCAGGTCACGGGCGATTTTCACATAGCCTCGCAGGTTGTCACCGCTGAGCAGGGTCACCTCGCCGCTGCAATAGAAACGGCTGCCGTCCTTGCGCAGGTGCCAGCGTTCATCCTCGGAACGGCCATGGGTACGAGCCCCCAGCAGTTCGGTTTCGGGCACGCCGGAGGCGCGGTCTTCGGCGGAAAAAATGAAGTCGTAGTAGGCACCTTCGGCTTCGGCCTTGCTGTAGCCGAAGATCAGCTCGGCGCCTTTGTTCCAGCTGGTGATCACGCCTTGTTCATCGAGGGTGATGATCGCGTAGTCGCGGGTACTCTCGGCCACCAGACGCATGCGTTCTTCGCCCAGGCGCAATTCTTCTTCAGCCGCGCGGCGTTTGGTGATGTCGATGAAGGTCAGCACGGTGCCGTCGATATGGTCTTCGCTGGAGCGGTAGGGCAGCAGACGGGCGATGTACCAGCGCTTGTCGGTGCTGCTGACTTCGCGCTCGATCATGTTCAATGATTCGAATACCTGGGCGGCGTCACTCGCCAGGTCGTCATAGTGCAGGCGATGCGTGATGTCGAGCAGTGAACGGCCGGTGTCCATCGGCAACATGCTGAAAATGTCGGTAGCGCGCGGGGTGAACCATTTGATCCGCATACTGCGGTCGACAAAGACCGTGGCAATGTCGGTGGAAGCGATCAGGTTGGTCAGGTAGTCGTTGATCTTGTCGGTTTCTTCGACTTTGGTTTTCAGCTCGTAGTTGACCGTCAGCAACTCTTCGTTGATCGATTGCAGCTCTTCCTTGCTGGTTTCCAGCTCTTCGGTGGCCGAGCGCAGTTCTTCGTTGATCGCCTGCATTTCTTCGTTGGAGGCTTTCAGTTCTTCACTGGAGACTTCCGATTGTTCAATGGTGTCCTGCAAGTGCAGCTTGGTGCGTTGCAGTTCACGTTCCAGGTTGGACAATACCTGGCTCTCGGTTTGCAGCAGGGTCGTGGTCGTCACTTGCGAAGGATCGACTTCGACTTCCTCGAAAATCACCAGGACGAACTCGCCGTCCGATTCTTCATCCTTGTAAGGCTGTGCTTCCAGGCTGACCTTGTAGCGTCGATCTTCGCGCTTGATCGGCACCTCGCGGGATTTGACCGCCAGGCCGCTCTGCTGGACCTGGAACAGCGTGGTGCGGATCTCCAGGCGCAGCTCCGGAAGGATCAGCGTCAGCAGGTTGCGTGACAGCTCACCGCCCACATGCCGCAGGAAACGCCCGGCACTTTCGCTCATGTGCAGGATGTCGGCGTTGGCGTCGACGATCATGCTCGGCGGGGCGGCGCGTTCGAGGGCGCGCTGGTGGATGTCGGCGAAAGAAAGTTTACGCTGCACGGCGCTTTGCGGTGCCTGCTGCGAAACGCTGGTGCGCACATAGCCACCGCGTGGCACGGTCGGCATGCGTCGGCTATTGGCGGTGCCGGTCTTGGCGCGGAAGATCCGGTTGCGTTTGTCTACCGGTGTGAACAGCTCATGGCAAGCGTCTGCGCTTTCGGAAGACCCCAGGAACAGGAAGCCGCCGGGCCGCAATGCAAAGTGGAACATCTGCAGAATTTCGCGTTGCACGCCGCGATCCAGATAGATCAGCAGGTTACGGCAAACGATCAGGTCGATTTGTGAAAAGGGTGGGTCGGACAACAGGCTGTGTTTGGCGAACAGCACTTTCTCGCGGATTTCCTTGCGAATCCGATAGTGGTCATCTTCCTTGATGAAGTAATGCCGCAACCGCGTCGGCGGCACATCCGTGATAATCGCTTGCGGGTACAGACCGGCCCGGCCGAAGCTGATGGCGCGCTCGTCGATGTCGGTGGCGAATACTTGCAGCGAAGCCTTGCTGGACTCCAGTTGCAGCTGATCGCTGACCAGCATCGCCAGGCTGTAGGCTTCTTCGCCGGTGGAGCAGCCAGCCGACCACACCCGGATTTCTTCTTTCTCAGGCTGCGCCGAGACCGCGGCACTGACCAGTTGCGGCACGATATCGCGCTCTAGTGCTTCAAAGGCTTCACGATCACGGAAGAAGTTGGTCACGCCGATCAGCATGTCCCCCAGCAACGCTTTGGTTTCTTCGGGATTGCTTTGCAGGTAGTGGTAATAAGCTTTCAGGTCTGGCTGGGCGGTGACCTGCATCCGGCGCTCGATCCGCCGCAATACCGTCGCGCGCTTATAGTGCTTGAAGTCGTGACCGGTGCCGGAGCGCAACTGGATCAGGATGTCATGCAGCATTTGCTCGGCGAGTGCAACATCGCGCTCGGACACCGAGGCGATGGTTTGATGTTCCGGCTCGTTGAGGATGGGCAAGCGGATTTCCTGGGAGTTGTGCCAAAGATCCAGCAGTTTTTGCGGCATTTCGACCACGGGCAATACGAGATCAACCATGCCGGTCTCGATGGCTGCGCGTGGCA
This sequence comes from Pseudomonas sp. GM79, assembly GCF_000282495.1. Lineage (GTDB taxonomy): Bacteria > Pseudomonadota > Gammaproteobacteria > Pseudomonadales > Pseudomonadaceae > Aquipseudomonas. Next base: position 25,989 of record NZ_AKJE01000044.1, on the reverse strand, counting down.
TACCGTCGAACTCGGCATCTTCCGGCACCTGGGCCACGGTAATACCGCCCTGTTCCTTGATGCGTGACAAGCCGACCGCGCCATCGGAGCCGCTGCCGGAGAGCACCAGGCAAAAGGCGCGTTCCTGGTGTACGTCGGCCAGGTCACGAAAGAACAGATCGATCGAGGCGTGGCGCCCCAGCTGCGGATCGTTTTCACTGACTTCAAGGTTGCCGTCATTCATCGTCAGCCGCTGCGCGGGTGAGATGACGTACACCCGGTTTTTCTCGATCGGCACGGTTTCGGTGACCTGCAGGACCGGCATCCGGGTCGATTCCTGGATGATCTTGTCAGCGATGCTTTGGTGGTCGGGCGACAGATGAAGAATGATCACGAACGCCATGCCGTTGTCGTGGGGCATGTTCTCGAAGAACAACTTAATGGCCTGGAGCCCACCCGCCGAAGCACCGATGCCCACCACCGGAAAGTCCAGGGTGCTGGGACTCAAGGCCTGTCGCTCGGGAGCCGGGGCCGAGGGTTTGGGGGTGGTGGTCATTTCTTTCTGCCTTTGCTGGCGATGTAAAACGCTTTGCATGCAAGCGGGTATAAAAAGCGCGGGTCATAAAACAGAATAATCCCGTTTTTCAATAAGGCCTTCAATTATTTAGCGCGCATTTATGGGCCGATATAAGTTTTTGACAAGCAAATGCGCAATTGCACTCCTGCCGCTTCAAGGGAACGCGACTACTGGCCGATAACCCGAACAGTCGTTGTCATTTTTATTTCTGGCGGCCGGCAATTGTCATCACGGGTTTTTGCGAAATTGCTTGATAGCCGATGGCCTCCCGCTATCATCTGTGCGCCAAAAAAGGCCGCGAGGCTGAATTCGCCCGTGTAGTTGCCTTTGGGTTGTTCTTCTTAAATTGCCTGGAAATCTTCGATGCTGTCGTATCACCAAAAGAGTTTTCTGATCGTCGATGATTTCTCGGATTTCCGCAGTTCCGTCAGGTCCATGCTGCGGGAGCTGGGCGTCAAGGACGTCGACACCGCCGATACCGGTGAACAGGCGCTGCGCATGTGCTCGCAGAAGTCCTACGACTTCATCCTGCAGGATTTTCACCTGGGCGATGGCAAGAAGAACGGTCAGCAGGTGCTTGAAGACCTGATGATCGAGAAGCTGATCAGCCATGAAAGTGTGTTTGTCATGGTCACCGCCGAAACCAGCCAGGCCATGGTGCTCAGCGCACTGGAGCATGAGCCCGATGCTTACCTGACCAAGCCGTTCAACCGTTCCGGCCTGGCCCAGCGCCTGGAACGACTGGAACAGCGTAAGACCTTGCTCAAACCGATCCTGCAGGCTCTTGACCGAGGCAAACCGGTTGAAGTGCTCAATGCCTGCATCGCCCTGTGCAAACAGGACATTCGTTATTCGCCGCTGTGCCTGCGTTACCGCGCCGATGCGTTGCGCGATTTGAACCAGAACGAAGCGCTGGAACGCCTCTATGACGGCATCATTGCCGATCGGCCATTGCCATGGGCATTTGCCGGGTTGGGCCAGTTGCTGTTCAAGCGCGGCCAGGTCAGCCAGGCCAAAGGCATTTATGAAAAAGCCCTGAAAGTTTTTCCGATGATGCCGGCCCTCTACGACGGCATGGCCGATGTGTTGGTCGCCGAAGGGGACACCAAGGGGGCGCAGAGAGTCCTGGAAGAGGCTATTCGCCTGTCGCCGCTGGCGGTGCGCCGGCAAGCTTTGCTGGGCAAGCTGGCAATGGCCAACGAGGATTTCGATACCGCTTCCAAAGCCTATCGCCAGGCGGTGGCCCAAGGGGCGCAGTCACGTTTCAAGGATGCGGAAAGCAACCTCGGCCTGGCCCATGCCTTGATCAGCAAGGGCAGCGAAAAGGGCCTGGACACCCGGACCCGCCTCGAAATCAACACCACGCTGAGTGCGGTGGCGAAGGAGAACCCTTCCGACCCCGGCTTGCAGATTCGTGCGCGCCTGATGAAAGCCACCAGTCTGCTGCTCAACGATGCCGAAACCGCCGAGAAGCTCACCGAACAGGCGATGATGCGCCTCGATGGCATGGAGCAGTTCATGAGCGCCGAAGCGGCGCTGCTGGTGGCCAAGCAGCTGCAAATGTTGGGGCAGGCGAGTGCCGGCGCTTCGATGCTGAAAAACTGTGCGGAAATCTACGGCGACGATCCGACCGTGATGAAAGGCATCGCCAAACTGACTGACGACCCGACCATCCTCAACTCCGGCAACGCGGCCGCCGACCTTAACCGTCAGGGCGTGCGGGTGTACAAGACCGGGAACCTGGTGGAAGCCCGGGATGTATTCCGCAAAGCCCTGGCGTTGCAGCCGAAGAACATCAGTATTGCCCTGAACATGGCGCAGTCGTTGCTGCATGGCACTGACACCAGTGTGCCGTCGGCCGAACTGGAAGAATGTCGGGCCTGCCTGAAAACCGTCGGCCTGATGCCCGATACCGACGCGCGTTATCCGCGCTACCAGAAACTGAAAATCAAGGCGTTCGGCGAATGAACGACAGCGAACCGTCACTCGACTTTTCCACGGTGATTGCCTCCACCGTGCATGACATGAAGAACTCCCTGGCCATGCTGATGCAGGCGCACAGCCAATGGCTGGCGCGCTTGCCCGATCCCGAGCAACACACCCCGGAGCAGGGCGTGATCGACTTCGAGTTCGCCCACCTCAATGGCATGCTGGTGCAATTGCTGGGGCTGTACAAACTCGGCGTCAACCAGATGCCGTTGCAGCCGGCCTACCATGAGCTGGATGATTTCATCGAGGCGCAACTGGCGGCTCACCAGGAAGTGTTCGCCAGCCGCGGCATTATCGCGAGCTATGAAGTGGACCCGTTGAGCCCGCTGGGTTTCTTCGATCGGGAACTGATTGCCTCGGTACTCGCCAACTGCATCAACAATGCCATTCGGTACGCCCGCCATGCCTTGTTGATCAGCGTCAGCGATGAGGCCGGGCAACTGGTGTTGACCATCAATGACGATGGCGAGGGTTATCCAGCCGAGATGATCGAGCGTCAGGCCGATTACGTGCAGGGCATCAACCACAGCAGTGGCAGCACCGGCCTGGGCTTGTACTTTGCCGGACGGATTGCCGCCTTGCATCAGCGCAACGGCGTGGGCGGACGCACCGAAATCAGCAATGGCGGCCCGTTGGGCGGCGGCGTGTTCAGCCTCTATCTCCCCTGACAGACACAATCCCCGTAGGAGCTGCCGAAGGCTGCGATCTTTTGATCTTGTGTTTAAAAAGCAAAGTCAAAAGATCGCAGCCTTCGGCAGCTCCAGAGACGGTGTTGTCAGGGCCGGGGATGGTGGTGTCAGGGCAGGAATACGGGAGGCATGTTGTTCAGGCCGGGTACGGTGTTGTCAGGGCGTGATTACGGGAACCATGCTGTTCAGGCCAGGAACGCAGCCTTCGGCGGTTCCTGCACCTTTTTGTTTGACGCTGCTTGATATTCCGAACAGCCGAAGCCTATTTTGTACGGGTCGCCGTTCGCGGCTCGTACAACAACAAGGATTGCGTCATGACAACCGATGGCCATCGTTCACTCGCGCAGCGATTGACGGGCATTGATGAGATTGAATGTGTCACGCCGGACCTGAACGGCGTACCACGCGGCAAGGTGATGACCGCCGAAGGATTTCTTGAAGGGCGGCGTTTGCAGATGGCGCGAGGCGTGCTGCTGCAATGCATCATGGGCGGTTATCCGCCAGCGCGTTTTTATGGCAGCGATGATGGCGACCTGGCGCTGGTGCCTGATCCCGCGCAGATCCACCGCTTGCCCTGGAGCTCGCAGCCTCGGGCGCTGGCCATTTGCGATGCGGACGAGCTGACTGGCGAGAGCTCGCCGTTGTCGACCCGCGGCCAACTCAAGGCCGTGATCGCTCGATATGCCGCCCTCGGTCTGGCGCCGGTGGTGGCGACCGAGCTGGAATTCTTCGTCTTCGCGCCCAACCCTGACCCGACGCAACCCTTCCAGCCGCCACTGGGCCTGGACGGTCGTCGCGAGGACGGTCATTCGGCGTTCAGCGTCAGCTCCAACAACGGCTTGCGGCCGTTCTTCAATGAAGTCTACGAATGCATGGCGGCGCTGGGCTTGCCGCGCGATACCTTCATGCACGAGATGGGTGTCAGCCAGTTCGAGATCAACCTGCTGCACGGCGATCCGCTACTGTTGGCCGACCAGACCTTGTTGTTCAAGCATCTGCTCAAGGAAGTGGCGCTCAAGCATGGCCTGACCGTGGTGTGCATGGCCAAGCCGTTGGCTCACACCCCGGGCAGTTCGATGCATATTCACCAAAGCATCGTCGAGATCGGCACCGGGCGTAACGTGTTCAGCGACAAGGCCGGCGAGCCGACCGCGACCTTCCGTCATTTCATCGGTGGCCAGCAGGCCGGTATGGCGGATTTCACCGCGCTGTTTGCGCCGAACGTGAACTCCTATCAGCGCCTGTGCCATCCTTTCGCATCGCCAAATAATGCCTGCTGGTCCCACGACAACCGTGCGGCCGGGCTGCGCATTCCGGCCAGTTCACCGGTCGCTCGTCGGGTCGAAAACCGCTTGCCGGGGGCCGATGCCAATCCGTATCTGGCGATTGCCGCTAGCCTGGCATCAGGGTTGTATGGCATCGAAAACAAACTGGAGCCGAGCGAGCCGATCCAGGGTGAGTTCGTTGTGCCGGATAATCTTTCGTTGCCGTGTACCTTGCATGCCGCTCTTGAACGTCTGAAACGTAGCCAATTGGCGAAGGAACTGTTCGGCAAGGAGTTCATCGAAGGCTACATCGCTTCGAAGACCATGGAGTTGACCAGCTTCTTTGATGAAATTACTCCCTGGGAACGGCGTGTTCTAGCAGCCCAGGCCTGACGACCCGTCGCCGTCGGGCTATCGTTTGTCGATAGCCCGATACTCACTGCAAGGAGCCGCTCGGAACGCCGATGCGCCAAATCTTGAAATCTTTTCGGGGGCTTTATTTCGCCTCGCTGATGATGTTGATCGGCTCGGGCCTGTTGAGTACTTACCTTGCCCTGCGCCTGGCGGCCGATAAAGTCGACAGCCTGTGGGTTGGTGCGTTGATGGCGGCCAACTATTTCGGCCTGGTGCTGGGCGGCAAGATCGGCCATCGGCTGATTGCCCGGGTCGGGCATATTCGAGCCTATTCAGCCTGCGCCGGGATCGTCGGCGCGGCGGTGCTGGGCCATGGTTTGGTGGACTGGCTGCCCGCGTGGCTGTTCCTGCGGGTGATCGTCGGCCTGGGCATGATGTGCCAGTACATGGTGATCGAAAGCTGGCTCAATGAGCAGGCAGAAGCCAATAAGCGTGGCGTGGTGTTCAGCGGCTACATGATCGCTTCGTACCTGGGGTTGGTGCTGGGTCAGCTGATTCTGGTCATGCACCCGGGCCTGGGCCTGGAACTGCTGATGCTGGTCGCCCTGTGTTTCGCCCTGTGCCTGGTACCGGTGGCCCTGACGCGGCGGATTCACCCGGCGCCTTTGCACCCGGCGCCGATGGAACCACGCTTCTTCATCAAGCGCGTGCCACAGTCGTTGAGCACGGTGTTGGGGTCGGGTTTGATCGTCGGTTCGTTCTACGGTCTGGCGCCGCTGTATGCCTCGCAGCAAGGGCTGTCCACCGAACAGGTCGGTCTGTTCATGGGTAGCTGCATTTTTGCAGGCCTGGTGGTGCAGTGGCCGTTGGGTTGGCTGTCGGACCGCTATGACCGGGCGCTGTTGATCCGCTGTTTCGCGTTTAGCCTGGCGCTGGCTGCGTTGCCGCTGGCGATCATGCGGCAGGTGCCGCTGGAGGTGTTGTTCATCGCCGGGTTCCTCTGCTCGTTGGTGCAGTTCTGCCTGTACCCGTTGGCGGTGGCGTTCTCCAACGACCACGTCGAGGGTGATCGTCGGGTGTCGCTGACGGCGATGCTGCTGGTGACTTATGGTGTCGGCGCGAGTATCGGACCGTTGGTAGCCGGGGTGTTGATGAAGCTGTTCGGCAGTCAGATGCTCTATGCCTTCTTCAGCTTCTTTGCGCTGGTGCTGGTGTGGCGAATTCGCCCGAAAGCGGTCACCAACCTGCATCAGGTGGACGATGCTCCGCTGCATCACGTGGCGATGCCGGACAGTATGTCGAGCTCGCCATTGGTCGCTTGCCTGGACCCGCGAGTCGATGAGCAGGTAGTGCAGGATCAGATGCAGAACCCGGTCAACCCGGAGGCTGATTTCAATCCGGATGCAGAACCCGAATCAGCGCCTGAAACGGATTCGGAGCCCGAAGACCCTGACACAGGTCGCGAGCAAAGTTTTACCGAAGCGCGGCCTTGACCAAGGTATGGAAAATGCCCCTGCTTTCACGAGCGAGGGCGTTTTTTATGGCCGGACACTAATCTCCCTGTAGGAGCTGCCGCAGGCTGCGATCTTTCAGGATCAAAATCGCAGCCTGCGGCAGCTCCTACAAAAGCAGTTTGCAGCACCCAAAAAAACGGGCAGTCACCGCAAGGGACTGCCCGTTTTTTATGGGCGTGGCGTATCAGAAGTCGTCTTTATCGAAACGCCGTGCTTCGCGCTGAAGCTGATAGACGAACCGCTCGACCTGGCGCTGCACCAGGCCGCTCATGTTGTGAAAACGCACGCCGGCGAAGGTGGTGTTGATCTTTTCTTCGAAATGCAGGTAACGCAGTTCGACCGGTGCCGTCATGCTGCCGAAGGGCAGGGCAGCGACGAAGCGGTCATAGACCTGGCCCAGTTGCAGGCTGGCGGTGATGTCGCCCTCGAAGCGCAATTTGCAGCCGGTGGCGGAGATGTCCAGCAGTTTGCCGCTGATGGCCGATTTGAGTTTGTCGCCACCCAGATCGACGTTGACCAGTTGCGCCAGCTTCAACGCGGCGCGGAAAGCATTGCGGCGCTGGTGATAAACCACCTCATCGGGCAGTGCGCCACGGTAGCAGCGGCCATCGCCGGAGTCGTCGATGGTCAGCGGGCCATTGCTTTCCCAGGCGATGCGCACGCCGTCGTGGAAGCCTTCGACCTTGAACGGTTCGCCGGCCAGCAGAAAACGTTCGCCATCGCGCGGGATCATTTCGTCCAGGGCGATCATGTTGCTGTCACGATCGATGTCCACCAGATAACTCTGGAAGCGCTGGCTGCGCTCATGGAACGTGATGATCAGCGGGTCATGGCTGTCTTGCAGCTGACGCAGATTGCCGGAGATTTCCAGGGGCGTAGTGAGCACCTTGGGTGGCTGCGGAGCATCTTCCGCGTTTAAGGCATTGAACACGGGGCATCAATCTCCAGACAAATATGACTACTGGCTAGCATTCTGCCAGCATGTTTCGCGTCTTGATAGAGCGTGCTCATTGAAAGGCTCAAGCCTGACTGAGCGGGCGTGGCTTTGCGAGCTTGGAGGTTGAACCGCGGGCATCATAGAGCGCTGGCGGCTCGCCGCCGGTGAGGATTTTCAGCTGGTTGGCCGTGGCGGCCTGCTGCACCAGAATCGACTGGCCATTGTTAACGTTGGCGGCCTGGCACTGGGCCAGGAGGTCGGTCAGCACGTCGCTCTGTGCCAGCAACTGATCGCCAATGCTCGAATGGCTGGCAAGTTGCTCCAGGCCCTGGCGATTGGTCGGCAGGTTGAGACTGGCGAGGATTTCACTGCGCTTGCGGCCATGCTGCTCAAGCAAAATGATCAATGCCTGTTTCTGCGCCAGAATCTCTTCGAGCAGTGGCATGTCGCGACCGTGCAGCGCGAGGGACTCGGTTTGCAGCAGCTCCAGCAAGTGTTGCGCCGGGGCAAAGTCGTCGATGATCAGTTGCAGTAAATTAGTGTCGTGCATGGCTGGCCTTGGGTTTTAAGCGTCCAAAAGCCTGGCGCGGCCGTGGCCTAGCGCTGGGCTTCGAAGTTGAGCAGTTTGCTGGCTACACGGTTGCTGTCGACTTTATAGCTGCCATCGGCAATCGCTGCTTTCAACTCGGCCACGCGGGCGTTGTCGACGGCAGGCTGATCGCGCAGCTTGTCAGTGACCTTCTGCAACTGTTGAGCCTCATTGCTGAGGTGTACCGATTCCCCGCTTTTGGTGGTACTGGCCTGTTCGGCCGGGGTATTCAGCGGCGTGGATTGGCCGGCTTCGGCGGTTTCCTTCGCGGCGCTGGTACGTGTACTGCCCGTAAGTGACGAGGAGCTGTTTAAACGACTGAAATCGATGACCATGACAAAAAACCTCTGGGTATTTGGACGCTTGCCATGTTTTCGGCTCTTGCTGTGAAAACTTTAGGCCCATTTATCAATGAGCTTGCATGCGCCAGCGTGTGTCCTGCATGCGGCACAGTTTAGGCAACAGCCCAGTGGCGCGCCATCTCTTCACAAACTACGTGGCCGCTTACATGGAAACTTCCACCTGGCCGGGCGCGGTGACTTGCGCCTTGATGACCCGCTGGGAGTTCAGGTTTTTCACCCGGATCTGTTCACTCATGCCGCCATTGGACAGCGCTTCACCCGGCATGCGCACACTGAGCGTACCACTGCGGGCGGTAATCACCACCTGATCGCCCTTGCGAATGACTTCCGCCTGTTCGAGATGGACCAAGGTAATCACTTGATCAGCGACCATTGGTCGGGTCAGCTTTTGTCCGATCGCTTGATCGACGGAAGTCAGAAACCCCTGATTTATCAAGCTGATATCGCGCTCTCGCAGGGTTACGTCCTGAGGTTCGATAATCCCTGTGCGCTTGAGCGGACGGGTGGTGGTCACGATGTCGCGAAACAGCCGTACTTGAGCGGGTACGAAGACTGTCCAGGGGGAGGCTCCATCGCAGCGAACCTTGACCGTAACCCGGCCCAGAGGCCTCGCGGGGCTCTCAAGGGTGGCTGTCAATTCCTTGTCGCACATAGGCATGCGCAGGCGTGGATCGAGCTGATTGACCTCGATCTCGTAGCGTCCTTGCGTTTGACTGGTGGCCAGATAGTCTTCTACGGTGAATTCAAGAAAGCCCTGAGTGACGCCGATAAGCATGTCAGGCAAGGTAACCGCGTCAGCAAGGGCAGGGCTGCCAGCGTTGAACAGGCAAACGGCCGACATCGCGCAGAGCAATCTGCGGCAGGCTGATGTCAGGTGTCGGAAAAATGTCGGTTCTGTGTTCATAAGAGTTAAAAAGCAAGCGCCGTGCCGTTTAGTGAAGAATGTGCGTCGCAACACACTTAGCGTTGGTGTAGGAGTCTGGGCATGGCTGGTGTAATGGATTCGGTGAACCAGCGCACGCAACTGGTGGGGCAGAATCGCCTTGAGCTGTTGTTGTTCCGTCTCGACGGCCAGCAGCTGTATGGGATCAACGTGTTCAAGGTTCGTGAGGTGCTGCAATGCCCCAAACTGACCCTGATGCCCAAGTCCAGTCCTGTCGTGTGCGGTGTGGCGAATATTCGGGGGGCGACCATTCCGATTCTGGATCTGGCGATGGCGACCGGTTCCGGAGCGCTGAAAGATCAAAGCAATCCCTTCGTGATCATCACGGAGTACAACACCAAGACCCAGGGTTTCCTGGTTCGGTCGGTGGAGCGCATCGTCAACATGAACTGGGAGGAGATTCATCCGCCACCCAAGGGCACCGGGCGCGATCATTACTTGACGGCGGTGACTCGGGTCGACAATCAGTTGGTCGAAATCATCGACGTCGAGAAGGTGCTGGCGGAAGTGTCACCGACACCGGAAGCGATTTCGGTGGGCGTGGTGGATGTCGAGACTCAGCACAAGGCGTTGTCCTTGCGCGTGCTGACGGTCGACGATTCATCGGTGGCGCGTAAGCAGGTGACCCGTTGCCTGCAAACCGTCGGCGTCGAAGTGGTGGCGTTGAACGACGGTCGGCAAGCGCTGGATTACCTGCGCAAGCTGGTCGATGAGGGCAAGAAGCCGGAAGAAGAGTTTCTGATGATGATCTCCGACATCGAGATGCCGGAGATGGACGGGTACACCCTGACGGCCGAAATCCGCAGTGATCCGCGCATGCAAAAGCTGCATATCATCCTGCACACTTCGTTGTCGGGTGTGTTCAATCAGGCGATGGTCAAGAAGGTCGGTGCCGATGACTTTCTGGCCAAATTCCGTCCTGATGACCTGGCATCCCGGGTAGTCGACCGGATCAAAGCAGCAGATAACAGCTAGGGGCCTTCTGTCCCTGGCGGTCAACACGATTTAAGAGGCGGCATCTTTGTCTACGGGTAATTTGGATTTTGAACAGTTCCGGGTATTCCTGGAAAAAGCCTGTGGCATTTTGCTCGGTGAAAACAAGCAATACCTGGTCTCGAGCCGTCTCAACAAACTGATGGAACAGCAGGGCATCAAATCGCTGGGTGAGCTGGTTCAGCGCATCCAGACTCAGCCGCGCAGCGGTTTGCGCGAGATGGTGGTGGATGCCATGACCACCAACGAAACCCTGTGGTTTCGTGACACCTATCCGTTTGAAGTCTTGAAGAACAAGGTCTTGCCTGCAGCGATCAAGGCAAGCCCCGGCCAGCGCCTGCGGATCTGGTCGGCGGCGTGTTCGTCGGGTCAGGAACCGTATTCTCTGTCGATGTCCATCGATGAGTTCGAACGGGTCAACATGGGCCAGTTGAAGATGGGCGTGCAGATCGTTGCCACTGACCTGTCCGGCACCATGCTGACCAACTGCAAGACTGGCGAGTACGACAGCCTGGCCATCGGCCGCGGTCTGTCGCCCGAGCGCCTTCAGCGTTACTTCGACCCGAAAGGGCCGGGACGTTGGGCGATCAAGGCGCCGATCAAGAGTCGGGTGGAATTTCGCTCGTTCAACCTGCTGGACAGCTACGCGAGCCTGGGCAAGTTCGACATCGTGTTCTGCCGCAACGTGCTGATCTACTTCTCCGCCGAGGTGAAGAAAGACATCCTGTTGCGCATCCACAGCACGCTGAAGCCGGGCGGTTATCTGTTCCTTGGCGCGTCTGAAGCGCTGAACGGTTTGCCGGACCATTACCAGATGGTCCAGTGCAGCCCGGGGATCATTTATCAGGCGAAGTGATTCGTTGATGGCATAAAAGAACGGGAGTCCTCAGGGGGGCTCCCGTTTTTTTGTGCCTGATGATTTTCCGGCACCACCACGATCCAATGTGGGAGCGGGCTTGCTCGCGAAGGCGTCGTGTCAGTCGACATCAGCTTTGACTGGCACACCGCTTTCGCGAGCAAACCCGCTCCCACAGGGTCAGGTGGTGTTCTTTCTACCGTGATAAGCGGCAGAAAAGCGGCAGGCGGCGGAAATCGGTTGCCGCTTTTCTGGCATTGCCGGCTTGCCACCGCGCGCAAAGCCCCGGTTTACGGGCTTTTTTGAATTGGCACGGCGCTTGCTATGTCCCTGTTACGAAAAATCAGGTCACCCAAAGGTTTCCCGACATGAGCATCAGCTTCGATAAAGCGCTCGGTATCCATGAACAAGCCCTGGGCTTCCGCGCTCAGCGTGCCGAAGTCCTGGCCAACAACATCACCAACGCCGACACCCCGAACTACAAGGCTCGGGATCTGGACTTCTCGAAAGTGCTCGCCGAGCAGAACGAGAAAACCAAAAACGGCAAGTTCGCCTTGAACATGACCAACAGCCGTCACATCGAAGCTGAAGGCATGGGCAATGGCGACGAGTCGCTGATGTATCGCACGCCAATGCAACCGTCGATCGACCAGAACACCGTGGATGCCCAGCTGGAACAGTCGAATTACGCGGAAAACGCGGTCAACTTCCAGGCCAGCTTCACCCTGCTCAACAGTAAATTCAAAGGGCTGGTATCAGCCCTGCGTGGAGAGTAAGTCATGTCCCTTGCCAGTGTTTTCAACATTGCCGGTAGCGGCATGAGTGCCCAGACCACTCGTCTGAACACCGTCGCCTCGAACATCGCCAACGCCGAGACCGTCTCGTCGAGCATCGACCAGACCTACCGTGCCCGCCACCCGGTATTCGCCACCATGTTCCAGGGCGGCCAGAGCGGCGGCAGCGATTCGCTGTTCCAGAACCAGGACGCTGCCGGTCAAGGCGTGCAAGTGCTGGGCGTGGTCGAAGACCAGAGCAACCTTGAAGCGCGCTACGAGCCGAACCATCCGGCTGCCGATGGCAAGGGCTACGTCTATTACCCGAACGTCAATGTCGTCGAAGAAATGGCCGACATGATTTCCGCGAGCCGTTCGTTCCAGACCAACGCCGAAATGATGAACACCGCCAAAACCATGATGCAGAAGGTCCTGACCCTCGGTCAGTGATAAGGGGCGATTCATATGAGCGTTATCAGCGATGTTCTGGCCAATTCTTCGGTCCAGACCCCGACCACCAAAGACAGCCTGACCTCCGCCGCTACCGGCGGCCAGGCACTGGGCAAGGACGCGTTCCTGCAACTGTTGGTGACTCAGCTGAAAAACCAGAACCCGCTCGATCCTCAGGATAACAGCGAGTTCGTGGCACAGTTGGCGCAGTTCAGTAGCCTGGAAGGTATCACCACGCTGAACGATACGGTCAGCGGCCTTGCCAGTAGTTACAGCTCCTCGCAAGCCTTGCAGGCTTCTTCGCTGGTGGGGCGCTCCGTCATTGCGCAGACCGACAAAACCCTGGTCGACACCTCCAAGAGCCTTAACGGTACCGTCGTGGTGCCAACCTCGGTTTCCGCCGCCACCGTCAAGATTACCAACTCGGAAGGCAAGACCATCCGTACGCTCGAGTTGGGCAGTCAAAGTGCCGGTAACGCCAGTTTCATCTGGGACGGCAAGGACGATGCAGGCGCGGTGGCACCGGCGGGTACTTACACCTTCGGCGCAACGGCCACCATCGACAGCAAGGCGACATCGCTGATTACTTATCTGCCAGCGACCGTTAACAGCGTGACCATCAGCCAGACCGGCGGTGAGTTGATGCTGAACCTGGCAGGCATGGGCAGCGTTGCCCTGTCCAAAGTACAAACCATTGGTATATAGAGCCGACTAACACGGCACAAAGGAGTGGAATATGTCTTTCAATATCGGCCTTAGCGGTCTCTATGCAGCCAACAAACAACTGGACGTGACCGGCAACAACATCGCCAACGTCGCGACCACCGGTTTCAAATCCTCCCGTGCAGAATTCGAAGACGTGTACTCGGCCACTCGCCTGGGTACCGGCAGCAAGACCGTCGGCAACGGCGTGCGTCTGGCCAACGTTTCCCAGCAGTTCGGCCAGGGCGACGTGAACAACACCGGCAACGTGCTGGACATGGGCATCCAGGGCAACGGCTTCTTCATCCTCAGCGACAACGGCTCCCTGAGCTACACCCGTGCCGGTGTGTTCAAGACTGATGCTGAAAACTATGTGGTCGATAACAACGGCAACCGTTTGCAGGGTTATGGCGTTGATGCCAATGGCAAGATCATCAACGGTGTGTTGACGGATTTGAAGATTGATACGTCGAGCCTGAAGCCAAACCCGACCACCAAGGTCGATCAGACGATGAACCTGAACTCGGCGGAAACATTACCGACCGTGACCACGTTCAGCCCGACCGATACCAACAGCTATAACAAGACCATTTCCACCAAGGTCTACGATAGCCAGGGTAACGAGCACACCATGGATCAGTACTACGTGAAAACGGGTACCAACGCCTGGCGTGTCCACACCTACATGGATGGTCGTTCCCCGGCCAACCCCGCTACCACGCCACCAGTGGCGATTACCGCCGACATCACTTTCAACTCCGATGGCAGCATCAATACGCTGACGGCGGGTGCTGGCTGGACCAAGACCGGCAACACGTTGACCATGACCGGTTGGGTGCCAGGTACCATTACCAACGCCGCGACGACTCCTGTGACCTGGGGTCCGAACGGTTCCGTCGCTGCCACTGGCGGTATCGCGTTCAACATGGCGCTGACCACTTCTTACAACTCGCCAACCGCTCGTACCGCTCAGTTCCAGGATGGTTACGCCACTGGCCAGATCTCCAGCCTGACGATCGACGCCACCGGCGTCATGACCGCCAACTTCAGCAACCAACAAACCAAGGCCATCGGCCAGGTTGCAGTCGCCAGCTTCGCCAACGAGCAAGGCTTGCAACCGATTGGCGGTACCCGCTGGAAAGAAACCTTCGCCTCGGGCGTGGCGGGTGTCGATGCGCCGACAACCGGCACGCTGGGTTCGGTCGTGTCCAACTCCCTGGAAGAGTCCAACGTCAACCTGACCAACGAATTGGTCGAGCTGATCAAGGCCCAGAGCAACTACCAGGCAAACGCCAAGACCATCTCCACCCAGAGCACCATCATGCAGACCATCATTCAGATGACCTGATATTGGTTAGCGGGTAGCGCTTCACCAAGAGCCCCTCGCAAGAGGGGCTTTTTTGTGGGTGGTAGATACAGTTCAAGATCAAAAGATCGCAGCCTCGCTTCGCTCGACAGCTCCTACAGGGACCAACGTAGGAGCTGTCGAGCGAAGCGAGGCTGCGATCTTTTGATCTTAAGAGGCTGCGATCTTTTGATCTTAAAGCAGGCAAAAGAAAACCCCCGACCAGCCAGAGGCTCATCGGGGGTTTCAGGTAAGCGCCTTTCAGCGCTCACCGGCTCAGCTTATTGGCAAGCTTCGCAATCCGGCTCGTCAATCGCGCACGCCTTCGGCACTGGAGCAGGGCCGGCAGGGGCTGCCAGGACCGAGTCGTCGCCGTGGTTGCCACCGCTGGAAACAGCGTTCAGCTTACCGGTGTTGATGGTCGACTTCTCGGTGCTGGTCGCGGCCAGGGCACGGAGGTAGTAGGTGGTTTTCAGACCACGGTACCAGGCCATGCGGTAGGTCACGTCCAGCTTCTTGCCCGAAGCGCCGGCGATGTACAGGTTCAGCGATTGGGCCTGGTCGATCCACTTCTGACGACGGCTTGCCGCGTCAACGATCCACTTGGTGTCCACTTCGAACGCAGTGGCGTAGAGCTCTTTGAGTTCTTGCGGGATGCGCTCGATCTGCTGCACCGAACCGTCGTAGTACTTCAGGTCGTTGATCATGACCGAGTCCCACAGACCGCGAGCCTTCAGGTCGCGAACCAGGTACGGGTTGATCACGGTGAATTCGCCCGACAGGTTCGATTTCACGTAGAGGTTCTGGTAAGTCGGTTCGATCGACTGCGACACGCCAGTGATGTTGGCGATGGTCGCGGTCGGTGCGATGGCCATGATGTTGGAGTTACGAATGCCTTTCTGCACACGGGCGCGAACCGGTGCCCAGTCCAGGGTTTCGTTCAGGTCGACATCGATGTACTTCTGGCCACGCTGTTCGATCAGGATCTGTTGCGAATCCAGCGGCAGGATGCCTTTGGACCACAGCGAACCCTGGAACGTCTCGTAAGCGCCGCGCTCGTCGGCCAGGTCGCAGGACGCCTGGATCGCGTAGTAGCTGACCGCTTCCATCGACTTGTCGGCGAACTCGACGGCAGCGTCGGAACCGTAAGGGATGTGCTGCAGGTACAAAGCGTCCTGGAAGCCCATGATGCCCAGACCGACCGGACGGTGCTTGAAGTTGGAGTTCTTCGCTTGTGGCACCGAGTAGTAGTTGATGTCGATAACGTTATCGAGCATGCGAACAGCGGTGTTCACGGTGCGTTCCAGCTTGGCGGTGTCCAGCTTGCCGTTGGTGATGTGGTTCGGCAGGTTGATCGAACCCAGGTTGCAAACGGCGATCTCGTCCTTGTTGGTGTTCAAGGTGATCTCGGTGCACAGGTTCGAGCTGTGAACCACGCCTACGTGCTGCTGCGGGCTGCGCAGGTTGCACGGGTCTTTGAAGGTCAGCCATGGGTGGCCGGTTTCAAACAGCATGGACAGCATTTTGCGCCACAGGTCTTTGGCCTGGATGGTCTTGAACAGCTTGATCTTGCCCGGGTACTCGGACAGGGCTTCGTAGTACTCGTAACGCTCTTCGAAGGCCTTGCCGGTCAGGTCGTGCAGGTCCGGCACTTCGGACGGCGAGAACAGGGTCCACTTGCCGTCATCGAAGACGCGCTTCATGAACAGGTCAGGGATCCAGTTGGCGGTGTTCATGTCGTGGGTACGACGACGGTCATCACCGGTGTTCTTGCGCAGCTCGATGAACTCCTCGATGTCCATGTGCCAGGTTTCCAGGTAGGCACAGACAGCGCCTTTGCGCTTGCCACCCTGGTTAACGGCGACGGCGGTGTCGTTCACCACTTTCAGGAACGGTACAACGCCCTGGGATTTGCCGTTGGTGCCCTTGATGTACGAGCCCAGCGCACGAACCGGCGTCCAGTCATTGCCCAGGCCGCCAGCGAATTTCGACAGCATGGCGTTGTCGTGGATCGCGTGGTAGATGCCCGACAGGTCATCCGGCACGGTGGTCAGGTAGCAGCTCGACAGCTGTGGACGCAGGGTACCGGCGTTGAACAAGGTCGGGGTCGAGGACATGTAGTCGAAGGACGACAACAGGTTGTAGAACTCGATCGCACGGTCTTCTTTGTTCTTCTCTTCGATTGCCAGGCCCATGGCCACGCGCATGAAGAAAATCTGCGGCAGTTCGAAGCGGATCCCGTCCTTGTGGATGAAGTAACGGTCGTACAGGGTTTGCAGGCCCAGGTACGTGAACTGCTGATCGCGCTCGTGGTTGATTGCCTTGCCGAGTTTTTCCAGGTCGAAGGACGCCAGAACCGGGTTCAGCAATTCGAATTCGATACCTTTGGCGATGTACGCCGGCAGTGCCTTGGCGTACAGGTCGACCATTTCGTGGTGAGTCGCGCTCTCGGCGACGCCCAGGAAATTCAGGCCTTCGGCACGCAGGGTGTCCATCAGCAGGCGGGCGGTCACGAACGAGTAGTTCGGCTCACGCTCCACCAGCGTACGGGCAGTCATCACCAGAGCGGTGTTGACGTCGGTCAGGGCCACGCCGTCGTACAGGTTCTTCAGGGTTTCGCGCTGGATCAGGTCGCCGTCGACTTCTTCCAGACCTTCGCACGCTTCAGTGACGATGGTGTTCAGACGACCCATGTCCAGAGGTGCAAGGCTGCCATCGGCGCGGGTGATGCGGATCGACGGGTGAGCCTGTACTGCGTCCTCGGCAGGGGCGCGTACAGCGCGTTCCTTGGAACGGGCGTCGCGGTAGATCACGTAGTCGCGGGCAACTTTCTGCTCGCCGGCACGCATCAGGGCCAGTTCGACCTGGTCCTGGATTTCTTCGATGTGGATGGTGCCGCCCGATGGCATGCGACGCTTGAAGGTGGCGGTGACTTGTTCGGTCAGGCGGGCAACGGTGTCGTGGATGCGCGACGAAGCGGCAGCGGTGCCGCCTTCAACTGCAAGAAACGCTTTGGTGATGGCGACGGTGATTTTGTCATCGGTGTAAGGAACGACAGTCCCGTTTCGCTTGATCACGCGCAGCTGGCCAGGCGCGGTGGCGGACAGATCCGAATTCGAATCGGCGGCCTGCGGCAAGGTGCCCTGCGGGTTCTCGCGAGTTGTGTCGGTTTGCATGGGGGGTTGTCTCCACATTCTCTATGTTTGTTTGGGCACCATCACGGTGCCCACCGTTCTGTCCTGAAGCACTACAACCGACGTGGCGTCGGGCATAACAACTTCGGGACAGTAGGAAAAAGGCTAATGATGCCGCTTCCTTGCCGAAGTCTTTGGCCGCGAGCCAGGGCTCGAAGCCGGATTCCTTTCTGGGGTGCCAGTTTTGACTGCAACACCCGTACCGTTCTGGCTGTTCTGGCCTGAAAAAACGGTGCCATCCGCGCATGCGGTTTGGGCTTGTAAAATCGTGCTTGGTTCAACCATAAACAGGCAATAAAGCGCTTGAGTTTCTGGTCTGAAATGTGGTTGGGCTTTTATGCTAAAACCCTACATGTAGGGTTTTTTTAGCGCCGAGGTACAAGATAATGCGTTTTTGAGGGTGTTGCAACGTACTACCTGTGGATAAACCTGTGCGTAAATTGTGTGTGAAAGGTGGAACGAGCGTGTAGGCCGCGACCTAGCTGGAGCGGACCGTTTTTCACTGATTTTCAACGATTGAAATCAGTCATTCGGATTTTTAAGGGCGCGAACCCTATCACAAAAAACCGCTGTGTCCGAACGCATTTACCCGCTTGTGTTCCAGACGTGCGCCGTTTATACAATCGGCCAATGCAGATGCATTCTTATCCTCCCCAATCATTACAAAAAGACGGGCGGATCCTTTCTTAAAGTGATGTTGGCAAGCAGAGGTCACCGTGGAGCAAGAAGTCTGGCAGGTATTGATTGTCGAGGACGACCAGCGTCTGGCCGAACTGACTCGCGACTACCTGGAAGCCAATGGCCTGCGGGTGTCGATCGAGGGCGACGGCGCCCTCGCCGCGGCACGCATCATCAAGGAGAAACCGGACCTGGTAATCCTCGACCTGATGCTCCCGGGCGAAGACGGCCTGAGCATTTGTCGCAAGGTTCGCGACAAATATGACGGCCCGATCCTGATGCTCACCGCACGCTCCGATGACACCGATCAAATCCTCGGCCTCGACCTCGGTGCTGACGACTACGTCTGCAAACCGGTTCGCCCGCGTCTGCTGCTGGCGCGCATCCAGGCCTTGTTGCGGCGTAGCGAAGCGCCTGAAGCAGCCCCGGAAAAACAGCGGCGTCTGCAGTTCGGCCCGTTGGTGGTGGACAACGCGTTGCGCGAGGCCTGGCTGCATGACAAAGGCATCGAGTTGACCAGCGCCGAGTTCGATTTGCTCTGGCTACTGGTGGCCAACGCCGGGCGTATTCTGTCTCGCGAAGAAATATTCACCGCGCTGCGCGGTATCGGTTATGACGGCCAGGACCGTTCCATCGACGTGCGCATCTCACGCATCCGCCCGAAGATCGGCGATGACCCGGAGCATCCGCGGCTGATCAAAACCATCCGCAGCAAAGGCTATCTGTTCGTTCCCGAAGCCTGCGCAGACTTGTCGCTGTGAACTCGATCTTCCTGCGCATTTATGGCGGCATGTGCGCGGCGCTGATTCTGGTGGCTGTGCTCGGCGTGCTGGCCTTGCACCTGCTTAACCAGGTGCGCAGCGAGCAATACCGCGAGCGTCTGGCCCACGGCACGTTCTCGTTGATGGCCGATAACCTGCAACCGATGAACGAAACCGAGCGTCACCGGGCCTTGCTGGTGTGGGAGCGCTTGCTCGGGATTCCGTTGGCGCTGAAGACATTCCCCCAGACCGACCTCGACCTGACCCAGCGCACCCGCGTGCTGCGCGGTCAGGCACTGGTGGAGCAGACCGGCCCGCACGCGGCAAAGGTTTACCGTTTGGTCAGCGACAAGGAACAACTGGTGCTCACCGGGGAAGTCCAGCAGATCAGCGAACAACTGGCGCGAGCGACCATTTACCTGTTGGCCGATGAACTGGTGCGCTACCCAGTGGCCGAGCAGCCCAAGCGTCTGGCGCAGTTAAAGGAAGAGAAGGGTTTCGGCTTTGATCTGCGGCTGGTCACGATCGATCAGGCCGACATGGACGAAGATCAGAGCCGCCGCGTATCCGAAGGCGACACGGTGATGGCGCTGGGCAAGGGCGGCGATTCCATCCGGGTGTTTGCCGGCATGGTCGGTACGCCGTGGGTACTGGAAATCGGCCCGCTGTATCAAATGAATCCTTACCCGCCCGAGTGGCTGGTGCTGATTGCGGCCCTCGGCCTGAGCCTGATCGGTTTGATCGTCTATCTGTTGGTGCGTCAGCTGGAGCGCCGTTTGCGCGGGCTGGAAGCCGCCGCCACGCGCATCGCCAAGGGCAGCCTGGAAACCCGCGTGCCGGCACGCGGCGCGGACTCGGTGGGGCGCCTGGCCTCGGCGTTCAACGGCATGGCCGAGCACTTGCAGCAATTGTTGGCGATTCAGCGAGAACTGGTGCGCGCCGTGTCCCATGAACTGCGCACGCCGGTGGCGCGTTTGCGTTTTGGCCTGGAGATGATCGGCTCGGCCACCACGCCTGAGGCGCTGGAAAAATACCGCGAAGGGATGGACCACGACATCGAGGACCTCGATCGGCTGGTCGACGAGATGCTCACCTATGCGCGGCTGGAGCAGGGTTCGCCGGCGCTGAATTTTCAGCGGATCGATCTGGATGCGTTGGTCAATCAGGTGATCGAAGAACTGGCGCCGTTGCGCGCCGAGGTCACGGTGCAGCGCGGTTTGTGCCTGTCGGCCGCCGATTGCGACGACGCCTGGGTCGAGGCCGAACCGCGTTACTTGCACCGGGCGTTGCAGAACCTGGTGAGCAATGCCATGCGCCACGCCCACTCACGGGTGACCGTCAGTTATCAGGTGGGGCAGCAGCGCTGTCGGGTGGATGTCGAGGATGACGGGCCGGGCGTGCCGGAAACCGCCTGGGAGAAAATCTTCACCCCGTTCCTGCGCCTCGATGACAGCCGCACCCGTGCCTCGGGCGGGCATGGGTTGGGGTTATCGATTGTGCGGCGAATCATCCATTGGCATGACGGGCGAGCATTGATCGGCAAGAGCAAAAGCCTGGGCGGGGCCTGTTTCAGTTTGAGCTGGCCGAGGAATCAGGAGCGGCGGTGAGATCTGCGGTGAATGATCCACCGCTTTCGCGAGCAAGCCCGCTCCCACATTGGACCGTATCTGACGTGGGAATGCGGTCCAATGTGGGAGCGGGCTTGCTCGCGAAGAGGCCCTGTCAGGCGCTACAAAACCTCAGGCCTTGATACTGACCAGACTCAACAACTGCCCATCCATCACTGCAAACTGCGCGTCCAGCTCAGTGCCGCTGCACCATTCACCGGACAGGTCGGTCAGCAATCGCAACCGCACTTCGCCGCCCGCGCTCCACTCCAGCACCTCGGCGTGTTCGAAATAGAAGCGCTTCTGCACGATAGGGTAGAGCGCCTTGAACAGGCTTTCCTTCACCGAAAATGTCAGCGTCACCAGCATTGCCAATTGATCGCGAGCACCAGCAGCCATGCGCTGCATTTCAGGCCCGGTGAGAATCTCCCCGGCCAGGCGTTCGGCGCGCTCTGCGTCGAGCAGGTTTTCCAGGTCCATTCCCAAGCCACGCCAATGGGCTTTGTTCGCGACTATTGCTGCGGCCCGGCCGGTGCTGTGGGTGATCGAGCCGGTGATATGCACTGGCCACACTGGTGCGCGGTCTTCGCCGATGGCCGGGATGAAACTCAGCCCTTCCAGTTGTTGCAACGCCGCCCGGGCGCAGACTCGTCCGGCGAGAAACTCGGCCTGCCGCTTGGCCACCGAACGCTGGATGCTCGCCGGCGGCTCGATGGCGCTGCGCTGGAAATCATCACTGGCCAGTTGTTTGGTATCGAAGTGGGTACCCAACAGGACCGTATCGGGCAGCACAAACGGCAGCGGCCAATGGGCGTCGAGTGGGGTGCAGCAGACGGGTAGGGCGGGGGCGGGATTCATGACGGGCATTTTGCCGGGTTGCCTTGAGGCTGGGTAGTAGCTGAGAGCTTTTGTGGCGAGGGAGCTTGCTCCCGCTCGGCTGCGAAGCAGTCGTAAACCGGTGAACGCGGTGTGTCTGAAAAAACGTGATTGCCGGGTTTGGGGCCGCTTCGCAGCCCAACGGGAGCAAGCTCCCTCGCCACAGGGAGCAATGCTGTTGGTGTGTCAGCCAAATATCTTCTTGAAAAACGCCTGCATATCCGCCCAGGACTTCTCATCCGCGGTCTTGCTGTAACCAATGTCCGGCCCGCCGTGGTCGCCATGGCTCAGACGATCCGCCTCGGGATTGCTGAACCCGTGCTTGGCGCCTTCGAGGGTGACGAACTTGTAGTCGGCATTGGCCTTGTCCATTTCTGTCTTGAACGCTGCCACGTTTTCCGCCGTGACCATGCTGTCCAGAGCGCCATGCTCCACCAGGACTTTCGCCTTCACGCTGCCAGGCGTCGCTGGCGTATTGGTCACCAGCGCGCCGTGGAAACTCACCACGCCCGCCAGTGGCACGCCTTGACGCGCCGCATCCAGCACCACCTTGCCGCCGAAGCAATAACCGATGGCCGCCAGTTTGGCCGGGTCGGTTTGTGGCTGTTTCTTCAGCAAGTCGAGCCCGGCCTGAAACCGCGCACTGGCCGCTGCGCTGTCCTTCAATGCTGCTTGCATGAAGGCCATGGCGTCCTTGGCGTGTTCGGTGTTCTTGCCGTCGCCAAACATGTCTATCGCCAGCGCGCTGTAGCCCAGACCGGCCAGATCACGGGCGCGGCGCTTGGCGTAGTCGTTGAGGCCCCACCATTCATGCACCACCACCACGCCCGGGCGCGGGCCTTTGATCGCGTCGTCGTAGGCGTAATAGCCGATCAGCTTGGTGCCGTCGGCACTCTGGTAGGGAATTTCCTGGGTCTGGATGGCGGCCTGGCTGACCCCGCTCAGAGCCAGTAACACGAGGGCGAGGAACACACGCATGATCAAATCTCCATATTAGGAATCGTGAGAACAGCGTAGTCGATTTGATTCAGCTCAGGTTCAGAGTGCGTTCAGGGGCAGTACAGGGAGGGGTCAGTAACCTTGCCCCGTACCCAAAAAGCACATAGCGCATGAGGAAACTCCCCAATGACTACTTTTAAAAAACTGCTTCTGGCTTTCACCGTGATGGGCGCCAGTGTTGCGGCCCACGCCGATACCACCAATTTCGCGGGCCTGACCTTTGGCCAGACCAGCGACAAGGTTAAAAAATCCAGCGCCCTGAACGACAACCTCAACCACCCGAACGCCGACGGTGTGATCGGCAAGGACAGCACCTGGGGCGCGCGTCTGGGCCAGCAAGACAGCAAGGGCCGCTACTACGCCACTTATGACAATGTGTCGGGCTCGCACAATGGCATTAAACTGCGTCAGGAAAACCTGCTGGGCAGTTACGATCTGTTCTACCCGGTGGGTGGCAGCACCAAATTGTTCGGCGGTGCCACCGCCGGTTTGACCAAACTGACCCAGGAGTCGCCAGGCTTCAGCCGCGATAGCGACATCGGTTACGCCATTGGCGGCCAGGTCGGTGTATTGCAGCAAGTTTCGCAAAACACCTCGGTCGAGCTGGGTTACCGTTACCTGCGCAGCAACGCCAGCACCGAGATGAGCGAGCGCGGCGGCAGCAAACAGGGTTCGCTGGACTTGACCAGCAGCGCCCAGACCTACCTGTCCGCCAACTACGCTTTCTAAAAAGCGTTTTATGAGGGTAGGCGCCGAGGCCAGTCGGTTAAGCGAAATCCCTGTGGGAGCGGGCTTGCTCGCGAAAGCGGTGTGTCAGGCGACATCAATGTTGACTGACACACCGTCTTCGCGAGCAAGCCCGCTCCCACATGTTCCGCGGCGTTATGTCTTTGGAGATGTTGATTTGCCCAGGAGAGCGTTATGAAATTGCTGGTCGTCGAAGATGAAGCGCTGTTGCGCCATCACCTGCAAACCCGCCTGACGGATAGCGGCCACGTGGTCGAATCCGTGGCCAACGCCGAGGAAGCGTTGTACCAGGCCGAGCAGTTCAACCATGACCTGGCGGTGATCGACCTCGGCCTGCCGGGCATGGGTGGGCTCGATCTGATTCGTCAATTGCGCTCCCGGGGCAAGACGTTTCCGATCCTGATCCTCACCGCGCGGGGCAACTGGCAGGACAAGGTCGAAGGCCTCGCCGCCGGCGCTGATGATTACGTGGTCAAGCCCTTCCAGTTCGAAGAGCTGGACGCCCGGCTCAATGCCTTGCTGCGCCGCTCCAGCGGTTTCACCCAGTCGACCATCGTCGCTGGCCCCTTGCTGCTGGACCTCAATCGCAAACAGGCGTCCCTCGATGAACAACCGTTGGCACTGACCGCCTACGAATACCGGATCCTCGAGTACCTGATGCGCCATCACCAGCAAGTGGTGGCCAAGGACCGCTTGATGGAGCAGCTCTATCCGGATGACGGTGAGCGCGATCCGAATGTGATCGAAGTGCTGGTCGGCCGCTTGCGCCGCAAACTCGAAGGCCCGGCCGGCTTCAAGCCGATCGATACCGTGCGTGGCCTTGGCTACCTGTTCAACGAGCGCTGCACTTGATTCGTTCCCTTCGCGTCCGGCTGATGCTCGCCGCCACGGTCCTGGCGGTGTTGTTCATGCTGGCGTTGCTGCCGGCGATGCAGGGCGCGTTCAGCCTGGCGTTGCAGGATTCCATCGAGCAGCGCCTGGCGTCGGACGTCACCACGCTGATCTCTGCTGCCCGGGTGGATAACAACCGCTTGCAGATGCCGGCGCAGTTGCCCGACGAGCGCTTCAACCTCACCGACAGCCGTTTGCTCGGCTACATCTATGACCGCGAAGGTCATCTGGTCTGGCGCTCGAAAGCTACCCAGGAAGAGAAGATCAACTACAAACCGCGTTACGACGGGCGCGGTAACGAGTTCGCAAGGATTCGCGAAGCCAATGGTGAAGAGTTCTTCGTCTATGACGTCGAGGTCAAACTGCTGGGCGGCCAAAGCGCGGCGTTCAGCATCGTCGCCCTGCAACCGGTGCGTGAATACGAAATCACCCTCGAAGGCCTGCGGGAAAACCTTTATCTGGGCTTCGGCGCAGCCTTGCTGGTGTTGCTCGCCTTGCTGTGGATCGGCCTGACCTGGGGCTTGCAGGCGTTGCGCCGGTTGAGCCAGGAACTGGACCAGATCGAGGGCGGCACGCGTGAAAGCCTGAGTGAAGAACATCCACGGGAACTGCTGCGCCTGACCGGCTCGCTCAACCGCTTGTTGCACAGCGAACGTGAACAGCGCGGCCGTTATCGCGACTCCCTCGACGACCTGGCCCACAGCCTGAAAACCCCTCTGACGGTGTTGCAAGGTGTCAGCGAAGACATGGCGCAAAAGCCGCAAGAGCGCGAACAGGCCTGGGTGCTGCAAACCCAGATCGAGCGCATGAGCCAGCAGATCGGCTATCAACTGCAACGCGCAAGCCTGCGCAAAAGCGGGCTGGTGCGCCACCAGGTGCGCCTGCGCCCAGTGTTGCAAAGCCTCTGCGATACGCTGGACAAGGTCTACCGCGACAAACGTGTGCAGGTCGCTTTCGATCTGCCCGATCAGTGTTATGTGCCGATCGAACAAGGCGCCTTGCTGGAAATGATGGGCAACCTGCTGGAAAACGCCTATCGCCTGTGCCTGAGTGAAGTGCGCATCAGCGTGCGCGAAACCCTCAGCGGGATTGAGTTGTGCGTTGAAGATGATGGCCCGGGCGTGCCACCGGACCAGCGTGCGCGGATTCTGCAGCGGGGCGAGCGGCTGGATCGTCAGCATCCGGGGCAGGGGATTGGGTTGGCGGTGGTCAAGGACATCATCGAAAGCTACAGCGCCAAATTGACGCTGGGGGATTCACCGATGGGCGGGGCGGCGTTCCGGATTCATTTTCCGGTGGTTTGATCCTTGGATTGATGGTGTTCTTTCGGGCCTCTTCGCGAGCAAGCCCGCTCCCACATTAAACCGAGTCGTTGCTGAGAACGCGGTCAACTGTGGGAGCGGGCTTGCTCGCGAAGGGGCCGGCCAATCCACCACAAAGCTCAGTGTCAGACCGCTAAACAAGCACTGTTTAAACGACACTTCCGGATACTCACTCAGGCTACACATTCTTGCGCCGCTGCCTACGACTACGCCAGAATCCGCCGGCTAGTGCGCCTGGGGCGCGGGCTCTATCCTTTGCCGGTCGCTGACGAATCAGCGATCGGGTTTAGCGATCCGATCCCATACACAGACGCAAAAGCGCCCAAGTTTTGATTGCAGTTTTAGTGCCTGCAATTCGCGTAATGGTGGCTGTGCGTGGGAGACCTTCGAGTCTACCCGGGGTTTCTGTGACCCGGATCGCTAACCTGCGTACAGCCGCCACCTTTACTTGTTTAGCGATAGGTCGTGGCGGCTCAACCAACCACGGAGCTTCACCATGTTCAAACCTACACCCAACCCACCTGAAACCGATCCGACATCCCCCTACGAATCCCTCGATTCGAAAAAACTCAACGAAGCCGCCGACCGCGCCCTCGA
>NZ_AKJE01000043.1 GCF_000282495.1 Pseudomonas sp. GM79 | reverse complement strand
AGCATGATGCTCAGTGAGTTCGCCGGGTTGATGGACATGCCACATCGCAACATGATGTTGGGGATTCAATCGGTGGTCATGCTCGGGGAGCTGGCGGTGAATCGGGTGCTGGATAACCTCGACCCGCTGGCCTGATATTGATCTGAGGCTATAGGGCATCTGTGGCGAGGGAGCTTGCTCCCGCTCGGCTGCGCAGCAGTCGCAAAACCTGAGCAGGCGGTGTATCTGAAAAACCGTGACTGCCGGGTTTGGGGCCGCTTCGCAGCCCAGCGGGAGCAAGCTCCCTCGCCACATTAGGTGTATTCCCACAACGGATTAGCCTAATCAAAAGATCGCAGGTTTTGATCATTCCCCCGCTCCCGCGTGGGAATGCCTGAACGGACGCTCTGCGTTCGGATCTGAAAGAAGGTTCGCGGCTGTTACTGCACACCGACCTGCCCATCACCGAAATCGCCCTGCGTTGCGGTTACACCGACCACAGTGCCTTCAGCCGACAGTTTCGCGCGTTGACCAGTTTGTCACCGAGTCAGTTTCGGGATAATCCACGCTAGGTGGAGGTACGCAATTTCTTTGTTCCGGATTCATTTTCCGGTGGTTTGGCCGAGAGATGGAGGGTGTTCTTCCGGGCCTCTTCGCGAGCAAGCCCGCTCCCACACTGGATCTTCTGTGAACCCATTATTTGTGACCGACACAAATCAACTGTGGGAGCGGGCTTGCTCGCGAAGAGGCCGGTACAGCCACCACAAGGCTCGGTGTCAGACCGCTAAACAAGCACTGTTTAATCGACACTTCCAGATACTCACCCAGGCTACACATCCTTGCGCCGCTGCCTACAACTACGCCAGAATCCGCCGGCTTGTACGCCTTGAGGCCGGGCTCTATCGTTTCCGGGTCGCTGACGAATCAGCGATCGGATTTGACCGTCCGAACAAATCAAGGCGCGCCAGCGTCCAAGACCAAATTCAGGCATTGCCTGAAAAATCGTGTCGCGGTGGCTGTGCGTGGGACACCTTCGGGTGTGCCGGATTCCTTGATGTCCGGTCGGTCAACCCGCGTACAGCTGCCACCTTGTTCGTTTGACCGCGAACGGCGGTAGCTCCAGTCATCAAGGAGCTTCATCATGATCAAACCTACACCCAACCCACCGGAAACCGATCCAACATCCCCCTACGAATCCCTGGATTCGAAAAAACTCAACGAAGCCGCCGACCGCGCCCTCGACCACTACCTCAAACCGCCTATCCCCAAAGACACCAAGCGCAAACCCAGCACCATTTACCACGTCGGCACCGAGGTCGATAACGAAACCCTGCTGGTCAACGCCTGCGAATCCCTGGCGTCAGCGAGCATGATGCTCAGTGAGTTCGCCGGGTTGATGGACATGCCACATCGCAACATGATGTTGGGGATTCAATCGGTGGTCATGCTCGGGGAGCTGGCGGTGAATCGGGTGCTGGATAACCTCGACCCGCGAGGCTAGCCAGAAAGATCAAAAGATCGCAGTCGGACACAATTCCCGGCAGGAGCACCGGTGTTCCTTAAAGGGGCGCCTCGCACAACCATTGCTCCCATCTGTAACACCTCCCATTGCGGGCCCAAGCCTTCACGGCGTCCAGTTACGCCACTACAACACCTCTACTTCAAGCCCTGACACTAAATTCGCGCCTCGGCCTGGAAATGGGCACGTTGATTGCTATTGTTAATATCGTATACGAAATCCCCAATACGATATCCAACAGCACTTCACATCAACGAGGCCTCTATGAAAAACCCCGCATTTGCCGTAGCCCTCAGCGCTGTTCTCAGTACTTCTTTTATTGCCACCGCCCAGGCCGACAAGCTCGACGACATTATCGGTTCGGGCAAGCTGCGTTGCGCCGTGACCCTGGACTTCCCGCCCATGGGTTTTCGCGATGCCGGTAACAACCCGGCCGGTTTTGACGTGGACTACTGCCATGACCTGGCGAAAATCCTCGGGGTCGACGCCGAAGTGGTCGAGACGCCATTCCCGGACCGCATTCCGGCGCTGGTTTCCGGGCGGGCCGACGTGATCGTCGCCTCCACCTCCGACACCCTCGAGCGGGCCAAGACCGTCGGCCTCACCGTGCCCTACTTTGCCTTCCAGATGGTGGTGCTGACCCGCGACGACACCGGTATCAATAGCTTCGATGACCTCAAGGGCAAACCCGTCGGTAACACCAGCGGCACTTATGAGGCAATTGCCCTGGAGAAAGACGTGAAGAGCTGGGGCACCGGTACCTTCCGTGCCTATCAGTCGCAAAACGACACGTTGCTTGCCGTCGCCCAAGGCCATATCGCCGCCACCGTGGTCACCAACACCGTGGCCGCCGCCACCCTCAAATCCGGCAAATACAAAAACCTGAAGGTCGCCGGTAACGCGCCGTACGTGATCGACTACGTTTCCCTCGGCGCCAAGCGCAACGAGTATGGCCTGCTCAATTACCTCAACCTGTTCGTCAACCAGCAGGTGCGCACCGGTCGTTACAAGGAGCTGTTCGTCAAATGGGTCGGCACTGAAATTTCGCCGACCAACCTGACCGTGCCACAGGTCTACTACTAAGGTGTCCGGCATGCCTAGGCCCACTTCTCTGACCGGTCGCAGCCTGGTCGCGGGCGCCGCCGAGGGCGCCCTGCTGTTCGCCGATATCGGGTTGAGTTTCTGGGGCGGGGTCGATCCGTATAGCGGCGAGATCATTGACCGTCACCACCCGCTCAGCGGCGAATACCTGGCCGGCCGCGTGCTGGCCATCCCCAGCGGTCGCGGCTCGTGCACCGGCAGTAGCGTGTTGATGGAACTGATCAGCAACGGTCACGCACCGGCCGCACTGGTGCTGGCCGAACCCGATGAGATCCTGACCCTGGGCGTGCTCGTGGCACAGACCATTTTCGAGCGTTCCCTGCCGGTGCTGTGCATCGGCCGGGAGGCCTTCGCCGCCCTGCGCGGCAAGGCTTTCGCTCGGGTCGAGGACACAACGCTGAACCTGTTCGAGCACCCGCCGGGCGATGCCTGGCAGGCACTCGACAGCTCATCGCAACCTGCAGAAACCGGCGCCTCGATTGAACTCACCGAACACGACCGGACGCTGCTCGGCGGCCAGTATGGCAAGGCCGCGCAGATGGCGATGCAGATCGTCCTGCGCATGGCCGAACTGCAAGGTGCCCGCCATCTGGTAGATGTCACCCAAGCGCACATCGACGGCTGTATCTACACCGGACCGGCGAGCCTGCGTTTTGCCCAACAGTTGGTGCAATGGGGAGCAACAGTGCGGGTGCCCACCACCCTCAATTCGATTTCCGTGGATCAGCGCCGCTGGCGCGAGCTGGGCATCGACCCGGCACTCGGTGAACCGGCCAGTGCCCTGGGCGATGCCTATATGGCGATGGGTGCACAGCTGAGTTTCACCTGCGCGCCCTACCTGCTCGACAGCGCGCCGAAGGCCGGCGAGCAGATCGTCTGGGCCGAATCCAACGCAGTGGTCTACGCCAACAGCGTGCTCGGCGCACGCACCCTGAAGTACCCGGACTACCTGGACATCTGCATCGCGCTGACTGGTCGCGCCCCGTTGATCGGCTGCCATCTGGAAGCGCAACGCAAGGCCCGACTGCAAATCGAGTTGCCCGCCTTGGGTGAACTGGACGACGCCTTCTACCCGCTGCTCGGTTACCACATCGGCGCGCTGGCGGGCAGCCGGATTCCACTGGTGCGCGGGTTGGAAAACCGCCAGCCGAGCCTGGACGACCTCAAGGCGTTCGGTGCGGCATTTGCCACCACCTCCGCCGCGCCCTTGTTCCATATCGCCGGGGTCACCCCGGAGGCCATTGACCCGGCGCAGGTGCTGGAAGTGGATGGGTTTCTACCCGTGGAAAAAATCCGACTGAACGATCTATTGGTCAGCTGGCGCGAGCTCAACAGTGCCCGCGACAACCGGGTGGATGTGGTCTCGCTGGGCAACCCGCATTTCTCCCTCAGCGAATTCGCCCACCTCGCGCGGCTGTGCCTCGGTCGGCACAAACACCCTGACGTGGTCCTCGCCATTACCTGCGGCCGCGCCGTGCTGGAGCAGGCTCGCGAAGCCGGGCATATCGCCGTGATCGAAGCTTTCGGCGCCACCCTGGTCACCGATACCTGCTGGTGCATGCTCAGCGAACCGGTGATCCCGCTGGCCGCAAAAACCTTGATGACCAACTCCGGCAAGTACGCCCATTACGCACCCGGCCTGGTGGGCCGCAAAGTGCATTTCGCCAGCATCAAAGAATGCGTCGATGCCGCCTGCAATGCCACCGCCAGCGGGCGCCTGCCGGCGTGGCTACAACCTGCCGCCCTACTGGAGAGCCCTGCGCATGTTTGATTACAGCTTCCAATGGCGCTCAGCGCTGCGCGCCCTGCCGGACATGCTTGCCGGTGCCCTGGTCACCTTCGAGACCGCGGCGCTGTCGATGATTTTCGGCGTACTGATCGCCCTGGCCCTGACCGTGATGCGCGAAAGCAAAAACCCGCTGCTGCGCGGCATCGGCAACGGCTGGGTATCGATCGCGCGCAATACCCCGTCGCTGTTCCAGATCTACGTCCTCTACTTCGGCCTCGGCTCGCTGGGCATGCACGTCAGCTCGTGGTTCGCCCTGCTGGCCGGGATCACTTTCAACAATGCCGGGTATCTGGCGGAGAACTTTCGCGGTGGCCTCAAGGCCGTACCGGACACACAAGTGCGCGCCGCACGTTCGCTGGGCATGAGTGCCTTCCAGGCCTACCGCATGATCATCGTCCCGCAGCTGCTGCGGATCGTCTTCTACCCACTGACTAATCAGATGGTCTGGGCGGTGCTGATGACGTCGCTGGGGGTGATCGTCGGGCTGAACAATGACCTGACCGGCGTGACCCAGGATTACAACGTCAAAACGTTCCGCACCTTCGAGTTCTTCGCCATCGCAGCGGTGCTGTATTACCTGATTGCCAAGGCGATCGTCGCGGCAGCCCGGCTGATGGCCTGGCGGTTGTTCCGTTACTGAGGAGCTGTCCATGTTTGCCACCGGTTTTTCCTCCAATGACCTGTTGTTCCTGCTCAATGGCGCCTGGGTCACGCTGCAACTGACGTTCTGGTCGATCATGCTCGGCTCCCTGGCCGGCTTGCTCTTCGGTCTGCTGCGGGCCTTGTTGCCACGGGCCAGTTTGCCCTTGGCCTGGGTGCTGGACGTGTTTCGCAGCGTGCCGTTGCTGATCCAGTTCGTGCTGTTCAACTCGCTCAAAAGCATCGTCGGCTTGAACATCAGCGCCTTCAGCGTCGGCTGCATCGTGCTGGGGGTTTACGCCGCCGCGTACTTCACCGAGATCGTGCGCGCTGGTGTGCTTTCGGTGCCGTTCACCCTGCGCCGGGCCAGTCGCTCGCTGGGCCTGAGCTTCCTGCAGGATCTGCGCTGGATCGTCCTGCCGATGGCCACCCGGGTAGCTTTTCCGGGCTGGCTGAACCTGGTGCTCGGCGTGATGAAAGACACCGCACTGGTGATGTGGATCGGCATCGTCGAACTGCTGCGCGCCTCGCAAACCATCGTCACCCGCATCCAGGAACCGTTGCTGGTGCTGTGCATCGCGGGCCTTATCTACTACGTCATGAGCCTGGTGGTCGCACGCCTGGGCGCTCGTCTGGAAAGAAGGTGGCAAGAAAATGATTGAGATCGACAACGTACATAAATCCTTCGGCGACCTCGCCGTGGTCAAGGGTGTCAGCCTGACGGTGAACAAGGGCGAGGTGGTGTCGATCATCGGCGGCTCGGGCTCCGGCAAATCGACCCTGCTGATGTGCATCAACGGCCTGGAACCGATCCAGAAAGGCAGCATTCGCGTCGACGGCGTCGAGGTCCATGACAGCGCCACCGACCTTAATCGCCTGCGGCAGAAAATCGGCATCGTGTTCCAGCAATGGAACGCCTTCCCGCACCTGACAGTGCTGGAAAACGTAATGCTGGCCCCGCGCAAAGTCTTGGGTAAAAGCAAGCGCGAGGCCGAGGAACTGGCGGTGCAGCAACTGACCCACGTGGGCCTTGGCGACAAGCTCAAGACCTTCCCGGGCAAGTTGTCCGGCGGTCAGCAACAACGCATGGCGATTGCCCGCGCCCTGGCCATGTCGCCGGACTACATGCTGTTCGACGAAGCCACCTCGGCCCTCGATCCGCAATTGGTCGGTGAGGTGCTGGACACCATGCGCATGCTCGCCGAAGACGGCATGACCATGGTGCTGGTGACCCACGAAATCCGCTTTGCCCGCGATGTGTCTGATCGTGTGGCGTTCTTTCGCAATGGCCTGGTGCACGAGATCGGCTCGCCGGATCAGGTGATTGGTAATCCGGTGCATGCGGAGACTGCGGCGTTTCTGAAATCGGTGAAGTAACGGCTGGCCCCTTCGCGAGCAAGCCCGCTCCCACATTTGATCTTCAGTGCGACACAGATCCAGTGTGGGAGCGGGCTTGCTCGCGAAGGGGCCCTGACAGACAAAACAAGGAGCAGGCAATGCGCTCATCAAAAGTCATTCATGTAGTCAGCTGTCATGCCGAAGGCGAAGTCGGCGATGTGATCGTCGGCGGTGTCGCCCCACCACCGGGCGCCACTGTGTGGGAACAATCGCGCTGGATCGCCAAGGATCAAACCTTGCGCAACTTCGTGCTCAACGAACCTCGCGGCGGCGTGTTCCGCCACGTCAACCTGCTGGTGCCGGCCAAGGATCCTCGGGCGCAAATGGCCTGGATCATCATGGAACCGGCGGACACGCCACCGATGTCCGGCTCCAATTCGCTGTGCGTCGCCACGGTGCTGCTCGACAGCGGCATCCTGCCGATGACCGAACCGCAAACCCGACTGATACTCGAAGCGCCCGGCGGCCTGATCGAGGCCGTGGCCGATTGCCGCGATGGCAAGGTCGAGCGGGTAGAAATCAAGAACGTGCCCTCCTTCGCTGACCGCCTCGACGCCTGGATCGAAGTCGAAGGCCTCGGCTCGTTGCAGGTCGACACCGCGTACGGCGGCGACAGTTTTGTGATCGCCGACGCCGAACGCTTGGGCTTTTCCATTCGTCCTGATGAGGCTGCCGACCTGGTGGCGGTCGGGCTGAAAATCACTCGCGCGGCCAATGAACAGCTGGGCTTCGTCCATCCGCTGAACCCCGAGTGGTCGCATATTTCCTTCTGCCAGATTGCCGCGCCCATCGTCGTTGAAAAAGGCATCGCCACGGGTGCCAACGCGGTAGTGATTCAACCCGGCAAGATCGACCGCTCGCCCACCGGCACCGGTTGCTCGGCGCGCATGGCGGTGCTGCAGGCCAAGGGCTTGATGCAAGTGGGCGAGCGCTTTATTGGCCGTTCGATCATCGGTTCCGAATTCCATTGCCGCATCGATTCCCTGACCGAAGTGGCCGGACGCCCGGCGATCTACCCGTGCATATCCGGTCGGGCCTGGATCACCGGCACCCACCAATTGCTGCTCGACCCGAGTGATCCGTGGCCACAGGGCTATCGCTTGTCAGACACCTGGCCGGGTGCCTGAAACTCCCCAGACCAACGGCTACCAAAAAAACCTGACTAATTGAAAAAAACACTAGCCGAGTCATTGGCATTTAAAATATCGTATACGAAATACAATTAACGAACCGGAGGCAACAATGAGCAAGCGCATTAACTGGAGTGGCGTCTTCCCCGCGGTGACCACTCAATTCAACGATGACTTTTCCATCAACCTGGAAAAAACCCATCAGGTGATTTCCAACGTGATCCGTGACGGCGTCTCAGGCCTGGTGGTGTGCGGTTCGGTGGGGGAAAACACCTCATTGACCGCCGAAGAGAAAATCGCCGTGACCGAAGTCGCGGTCGACGCCTCCCGGGGTCGCGTGCCAGTGATCTGCGGTGTGGCCGAGTTCACCAGCGTGCAAGCGGCCAAGGTCGCCAATGCCGTGCGCCGGGTCGGCGTCGACGGCGTGATGCTGATGCCGGCGCTGGTCTACGGCTCCAAGCCGTTCGAGACCGCCGAGCACTACCGCTACGTGGCAAAAAACGCCGACGTACCGCTGATGGTCTACAACAACCCACCGATCTACAAAAACGACGTCACCCCGGACATCCTGATTTCCCTGGCCGACTGCGACAACGTGGTGTGCTTCAAGGATTCGTCCGGCGATACCCGTCGCTTCATCGACGTGCGCAATGAAGTCGGCGACCGTTTCGTGCTGTTCGCAGGCCTCGACGACGTGGTGCTGGAAAGCATCGCGGTGGGGGCCGAGGGCTGGGTCTCGGGCATGTCCAACGTGTTCCCGAAAGAAGGCGAGACCATCTTCCGTCTGGCCAAGGCCGGTCGCTTCGCCGAAGCCATGCCGATCTACGAATGGCTGATGCCGATCCTGCACCTCGATGCCCGTGCCGACCTGGTGCAGTGCATCAAGCTCTGCGAAGCCATCGCCGGTCGCGGCAGCGCGCTGACCCGTCCGCCACGCCTGGCACTGCCGGAAGCCGATCGGGTGTTCGTCGAGCAGATCATGGCCAAGGCCCTGGCTAACCGTCCGGAGTTGCCAGACGTCGGTCTCTGAGTGATTGCCGGGCGGGTCTTTGCGGACCCGGCCCGGCTGCCTGTTTTTGCGCCCCTACAGGAAACGCCAGCATGTCCAATCCTCTACACACGCAAAGCGCAACCACCCCCTCGGGACTCAAACGCGTAGTGGCCGCCGCCATGGCCGGCACTGTCGCCGAGTGGTATGAATTCTTTCTCTACGGCACAGCCTCCGCACTGGTCTTCGGCCAGTTGTTCTTCCGCCAGACCGACAGCCCCATCGACGGCATCATCGCTGCCTTCGCCTTGTACGCGGTCGGCTTTCTCGCTCGCCCATTGGGCGGTCTGGTGTTCGGTCACTACGGTGACAAATTCGGCCGAAAACGCCTGTTGCAACTGAGCCTGGTGGTGGTCGGCATCACCACTTTTCTGATGGGCTGCCTGCCCGGCTTCGACCAGATCGGCTATGCCGCGCCGGTGTTGTTGGTGCTGCTACGGCTGATCCAGGGCTTTGCCTTTGGTGGTGAATGGGGCGGTGCGATTCTGCTGGTGTCCGAACACTGTCCCGACAATCGCCGAGGCTTCTGGGCCAGTTGGCCGCAAGCCGGGGTGCCGGCCGGCAATCTGGTGGCCACCGTCGCTCTGCTGCTGTTGTCATCGAACCTGTCGGAAGAACAATTTCTCGCTTGGGGCTGGCGTGTGGCGTTCTGGTTCTCGGCGGTGGTGGTGCTGATCGGCTACTGGATTCGCACCAGCGTCGATGACGCGCCGATCTTCAAAGAAGCCCAGGCCCGTCAAGCGCAGATCAAGCAGCAACAGCTGGGCGTGGTCGAAGTGCTGCGTCATCACTGGCGCGCCGTGCTGGTAGGGATTGGCGCACGCTTCGCCGAGAACATCCTCTATTACACCGTGGTGACCTTTTCGATCACCTACCTGAAACTGGTGGTGCACAAGGACACCTCGGAAATTCTGCTGCTGATGTTCGGCGCGCACTTGGTGCACTTCTTCCTGATTCCGTTGATGGGGTATCTGTCGGATATCGTCGGGCGCAAACCGGTCTACCTGACCGGCGCGGTGCTCACCGCGTTCTGGGGCTTTGTCGGTTTCCCGATGATGGACACCGGCAACAATTGGCTGATCATGGCGGCGATCATCCTGGGCCTGGGCATCGAGTCGATGACCTATGCACCCTACTCGGCGCTGATGGCCGAAATGTTCCCGACCCACGTGCGTTACACCGCCCTTTCACTGTGCTACCAGGTGGCGCCGATTTTCGCTGGTTCCCTGGCACCGCTGATCGCCATCACCCTGCTCAACAAATATCACAGCTCGACACCCATTGCCTGGTACCTGGTGGGCGCCGCGCTGATCTCCATCGTGGCCGTCGGCCTGACCCGGGAAACCCGTGGCAAGTCGTTGCACCTGGTGGATGCCGAATCCGCTGCGCGCATTGCTGCGCTGGATAGCGCCGTGCCGGCCATGGCACGCCGGGGTGATTCGCTGGTTTGAGCGTTGTACTTGTCACACCCCACTCTGTGGCGAGGGAGCTTGCTCCCGCTCGAGTGCGCAGCACTCGCAAAATAGGCAATTGTTGCCGCTATTTTGGGGCCGCTACGCAGCCCAACGCGAGCAAGCTCGCTCGCCACAAAACAGCGTACGGCTCAGCACCCTGATTGAAGGTCCTGCCTCACCTTTCCCGACAGGAGTTTTTGATGTCCCAAATCATCGGCCACAACTACATCGGCGGTGCCCGCAGCGCCGCTGGCAACATCGCGATGCAAAGCCACGACGCCAGCACCGGCGAAGCACTGCCCTACTCGTTCATCCAAGCCACCGCTGAGGAAGTCGACGCCGCAGCACAGGCCGCTGCTGCCGCTTACCCAACCTTGCGCAATCTACCGGCAACTCGCCGTGCAGAATTTCTTGAAGCGATCGCCACGCAACTGGATGCACTGGATGATGAATTCGTCGCTCTGGTCACCCGCGAAACCGCCCTGCCGACCGGGCGCATTCAAGGCGAACGCAGCCGCACCAGCAACCAAATGCGCCTGTTCGCTCAGGTTCTGCGCCGGGGCGATTTCTATGGTGCGCGCATCGACCGCGCCTTACCCGAACGTCTGCCACTGCCACGGGTCGACCTGCGCCAATACCGGATCGGTGTCGGTCCGGTGGCTGTGTTCGGCGCCAGTAATTTCCCGCTGGCCTTTTCCACCGCCGGCGGTGACACCGCAGCAGCCTTGGCCGCCGGTTGCCCGGTGGTGTTCAAGGCCCACAGCGGACACATGGCGACCGCCGAACACGTGGCCGATGCAATCATCCGCGCCGCCGAGCAAACCGACATGCCCAAAGGTGTGTTCAACATGATCTACGGTGCAGGCGTCGGTGAAGCGCTGGTCAAGCATCCGGCGATCCAGGCCGTCGGTTTCACCGGCTCGTTAAAAGGTGGTCGCGCCCTCTGTGACATGGCCGCCGCCCGGCCACAACCGATCCCGGTGTTCGCCGAAATGAGCAGCATCAACCCGGTGCTGGTTTTGCCTGAAGCCCTGCTCGCGCGTGGCGAAAAAATCGCCGGGGAACTGGTGGCGTCGGTGGTCCAGGGTTGCGGTCAGTTCTGTACCAATCCGGGGTTGGTGATCGGTATGCGCTCACCCCACTTCAGCGCTTTCATCGCGCGGCTCAGTGCCTGGATGGCCGAACAACCGGCGCAAACCATGCTCAACGCCGGCACCCTCGGCAGCTACGAAAAAGGCGTGCAGGCCTTGCTCGACCATCCGGGAACAATCCGCCTGGCGGGCCAGGATCAGCACGGCAATCAAGCGTGGCCGCAACTGTTCAAGGCCGACGCCAGTCTGCTGCTCAAGGGTGATCCGCTGTTGCAGGAAGAAGTGTTCGGCCCGACCACCCTCGTTGTCGAAGTAGCCGACAAGGCCGAGTTGCGACAAGCGCTGAACAGTTTGCACGGTCAACTCACCGCCACGTTGATTGGCGAAGCACAGGACCTGAAGGAACACGCCGATCTGCTGGTGCTGCTGGAGCAAAAGGTCGGCCGCGTGCTGTTCAACGGCTACCCCACCGGCGTCGAAGTTTGCGATGCCATGGTGCATGGCGGGCCTTATCCGGCGACCTCCGATGCCCGTGGCACCTCGGTCGGCAGCCTGGCCATCGAGCGCTTCCTGCGCCCGGTGTGCTACCAGAACTGCCCGGACGCCTTGCTGCCCGACGCCCTGAAAAACGCCAACCCGCTGGGCATTGCGCGCCTGGTGGACGGCACCAGCCACCGCGAACCGGTTTAACAACACGACCTCCTGTGGGAGCGTGGCTTGCCCGCGAAAGCGGTGTATCAGACGACATCAATGGTGAATGTCAAGACGCCTTCGCGGGCAAGCCACGCTCCCACAGGATTTTCATCGTATTCAAGCCAGCAGTGCTTTCAGGTCGTTGTACAGCGCCTCGGGAATCTGTACTCCCTCCACCACACTGCGTGCCCGCGCCGCATAACGCCGTTGCGACGGCAAGCGTGCACCCTGCCCTTCAATGCCCTGAAACAACACTTCGGCCCGGGCCAAATGTTCCTCAGTGGCCGCCCCCAGAAAACGTCGCGGGTCCAGCGCAATGATCAACTCACCATGGTAGGGCGACGACTTGCTGCCCGCGTCATAGGCCAGCGATTCGGCACTGGTCAGATCACCGATCAAAGGCCCGGCGATCAACTCCACCATCGCCGCCAGCGCCGAGCCCTTGTGCCCACCGAACGTCAACATCGCGCCACCGTCGAGCACTACGTTGGCATCGGTGCTCGGCCGACCCTCAGCGTCCACGCCCCAACCCCCGGGAATCGCCTTGCCGGCACGCCGATGCAACTCGATATCACCACGGGCAATCGCACTGGTGGCGAAGTCGAACACAAACGGATCCTGCCCCGCCCGCGGCCAGCCAAAGGCAATGGGATTGGTGCCGAACACCGGCACACGTCCCCCGGCCGGTGCCACCCACGCATGACTCGGATTACACGCCAGCGCCACCAACCCGGCAGCAGTCAACTGCTCGATCTCCACCCACAGCGCCGAGAAATGCACGCAGCGATTGATCGCCAACGCCGCAATCCCGTTGGCCCGGGTTTTCTCCGCCAGCAACCCAAGCCCGGCCTGAAACGCCAATTGCGAGAAACCACCAGCGGCATCCACCCGCACGATCGACGGCGCCTGGTCGATCACCTGCGGCTCGGCATCGGCCGACACCTTACCGGCCCGCAGAGAATTCACGCAGCCCAGAATCCGGTACAAACCGTGGGAAGCGCAGCCATCGCGCTCGCCGGCGATCACCGTCGCCGCCACCGCTTGCGCGTGGGCCAGATTAAAACCGTTGTGCAACAGGATCGATTCGGCCAACTCGCGGGCTTGAATCAGGGTCAGTCGGATCATGCTCATCTCCTTGGACAGACCGGTCAGGGTGGGCCATTCCAAGGCTCACGGCTTGATCGCTTTAGGTCAGGTTGATGACGAATTCGGCATATCGTTGAAACGGTCGACGTTATTGTGTGGCCGCACCACTCGTCGGCAGACGCAACGCGATCAATTGACATCAATGGGGGGCTGCGCAATTATTATTACATCGTATGCGATACAAACGCATACGACACA
Organism: Pseudomonas sp. GM79; assembly: GCF_000282495.1. GTDB lineage: Bacteria > Pseudomonadota > Gammaproteobacteria > Pseudomonadales > Pseudomonadaceae > Aquipseudomonas. Next base: position 13,208 of record NZ_AKJE01000043.1, on the reverse strand, counting down.
CAAATCACATCTTTTGAAACGTTGAGGATCCACCCCATGAGCAAGATCGAAAAAGTACTGGCCACCGGCAAGACTCACACCACCGTTAGCGTCGCTGGCAACACTTCGAGGGGCCATAACGGCAGCCTCGACATCCAGCTCTCGTCGCCTGGAAACGCGAAACTGGCGCACGAGTTCAAAACCATTGCACCGCACCCAACCGCAGAGCAGCTGTTCGCCGGCGCATGGTCGGCCTGCTACACCGCCGCAGTCGGGCTGGTGGCCAATGAAATGAACGTGGTGCTGCCGTCTGATCTGTCCGTGGACATCGAAGTCGATCTGGGTCAGACCGGTCCGGCGTACTTCCTCCAGGCTCGGTTAACTCTGCGCGTACCAGGTCTGGCGCATGACATCGCGACGACGCTGGCGCATACCGCAGATCAAATTTGCCCGTACTCGAAAGCGACGCGGGGTAACATTGACGTGGCTCTGAACGTTCTCACGGCATGATGCACCGCACGGTCGATATGCCATATATATCGCATACGCTTTAAGCGTATGCGAATCACAAACCCTTCAACACTACGTCGACGTGGCCATAAACGCCCTCACCTCATGATTCACCGTATGGCCGGTTCGACGTTGCTGCCGAACCGGCCACAGTCGAAAGTCAGAGCTGTTCCGACACAATCGCATACGCGGTATATTTTGCCTTTGCGAGCCTTCAACTTTGGCCAATGAGGAAACACATGAAACCCACCGACAAGACGGCTCCTGCCAACCTGAAGCTCTCCGACTTCCTGTGTTTTGCGGTCTATTCCACGAACCTTGCCTTCGGCAAAGCCTACAAGCCGATACTGGAGCAGCTGGGGCTCACCTATACGCAATACATCACCATCGTTGCGCTATGGGAGGAAGACAATCAAACCGTGGGCAGCCTGGGCGAGAAGCTGTTTCTCGAATCGAACACGCTCACACCGATCCTGAAGAAGCTGGAAGCGATGGGCTATCTACAGAGGCAGCGTGATCCCGAGGACGAGCGGCAGGTGCGGATCAGTCTGACGAAGAATGGTCGACAGTTGCGCGAAGGCCGTCCCGAAATGGGCCTCTCCGACGCAACGGGCCTGACACCAGACGAGTTCACGCAGATGCAGAATGCGATCGTGAAGCTGCGCAACAATCTCATCAAATCGACGAAAGCCGGGGAATGAGTGGCTACTGATGGTTTTTTTAATCGGGGGTATTTTTCGGGCATAAAAAGCCCAACCTTTTCAGACTGGGCTAGACATTGAATCATAGGGTCGGGACGGTGTGATTCGAACACTCGCCCCTAGGTCCCCATCTTCTTTTTCAGCTCAATTCGTTTTCCCGGATGAGCTTCTTGTTGATCTTCCCGACGCTGGTTTTAGGAATCTCCGCGACGAATTTGAACTGCTTGGGAATCGCCCATTTGTTGATGCGGCCACGCTCGACAAACCCTTGCAGATGCGCCTCCAGGATCTTGCGGTCGAGATACTGCCCAGGCTCGCACACCACCAGCGCCATCGGCCGTTCGCCCCATTGCTCATCGGCAATGCCCACGACCGCGACCGACATCACCGCCGCGTGTTCGCTGATCAGGCTTTCCAGTTCCAGGGAGCTGATCCACTCCCCGCCCGTCTTGATGACATCCTTGATTCGATCTTTGATTTCCACCCCTCCCAACGCGTCGATTGAGGCCAGATCGCCGGTGTGCATCCAACCGTTGTGCCACAGCTCGGCACCCTTTTCGGGCTCCTTCAAATAGCCTTGGGTCAGCCAGGGTGCGCGCACCACGATCTCGCCCAGAGACTCGCCGTCATGGGCAACGTCATTGCCATTGGCATCGATGATTTTCAGGTCAACCATCGGCACCGGCGTGCCAGTCTTGATGCGGGTGGCCAATTGGGTTTGCGTGGATTGAGCGAGGTCTTCGTCACGCAGGTAAGTCAGGCACAGCAGCGGGCAGGTTTCCGACATGCCATAACCGCTGTGTATCTGAATACCTTTGGCACTCGCTTCGCTGGCAATTCCCAGCGTCAGTGCGCTGCCGCCCAAAAGCATTTTCCAGCCATCGAAACGGGTCTGTGCCGCTTCCTCACAGCTCAGGATCATTTGCAGAATGGTCGGCACACAATGGGAAAAAGTGACCTTTTCCTCACGATACAGCCTGACCAGACTGTTGGGTTCGTAGCGGCCGGGGTACACCTGCTTGAGCCCCATCAGGGTGGCGACATAAGGCACACCCCACGCATGCACGTGAAACATCGGGGTGATCGGCATGTAGACATCATCGGAGCGCAGCAGCGGCAACCCCTGATAGACGCCCAACGTGCCCACGGCATTCAAGGTGTGCAGGACCAATTGGCGGTGGGTGAAATACACGCCTTTAGGATCGCCAGTGGTGCCCGTGGTGTAGAAAAGGGTCGCCACCGAGTTTTCATCGAAATCGGGAAAGTCGTACTGGTCTGCCGACCCGGACAACAGGTTTTCATATTCCCCCAGCACCGGTAGCGACGTGTCGGTTGCTGTGTCGTCCGTGAGTTGCAGGTAACCTTTGACGGTTTTGAGCTGCCCGTGAATCTGTTCAACCAGCGGCAGGAAATCATCATGCACCAACACCAGGTCGTCCTCGGCGTGGTTCATGGTGAAGAGCACCTGATCCGGCGACAGACGAATGTTCACGGTATGCAGCACCGCGCCGATCATCGGTACGGCAAAGAAGCATTCCAGGTAGCGATGGCTGTCCCAGTCGAGCAGGGCCACGGTATCGCCGGCCTTGACGCCGGCAGCGGTCAAGGCGTTGGCCAGCCGGCGGATCCGCTGGTTGAGGGTCTGGTAGCTGTAGCGTAGTTTGTCGGCGTAAACGATTTCCCTGCCCGGTTCGTAGCGCACGCCGGACAGCAATAATTGCTTGATCAGCAAGGGATAGGCATAGGCGCCATCGGCGGGCGGAATTATTTTTGTCGCCATCATGGTTGGTTTCCTTGTCCTTTCGATCAGAAGTGCGCTGGTTCCAGCTCGTAGAGGCATTCGCTGCCGGCCTTGACCGAAGCGCTCAACGAGTGGATGCGCGGCAGCAGGCGGGCGAAGTAGAAGCGCGCAGTGCCCAGCTTGCTGGCGTAGAAGTCATCCTCGGCCTGTTTGCCCATGGCCGCTTTGGCCATCAGTGCCCACATGTAGGCATAGGCGGTGTAGCCGAACACCTGCAGGTACTCGACCGAGGCCGCGCCAATTTCGTTGGGATTGTGGGTGGCCCGATCCAGCAACCACGCGGTCAGTTCGTCGAGGGTGTCCACGGCGGCGTTCAATGGCTTGCAGAATTCGCCCAGACCAGCACCGGCATTGGCGGTAAAGTTGCGGATTTCCGAAGCGAACAGCCGGTACAGCGCCCCGCCGCTGCCAACGATTTTGCGCCCGGCCAAATCCAGTGACTGGATACCGTTGGTGCCTTCGTAGATCTGGGTGATGCGCACATCGCGTACCAGTTGCTCCTGGCCCCATTCGCGAATGTAGCCGTGGCCGCCGAAGATCTGCTGGCCATGCACCGTGGTTTCCAGCCCCATGTCGGTGAGGAACGCCTTGGCCACCGGGGTCAGCAGCGATACCAGCTCCTGGGCGCGGGTGCGGGTTGCCGCGTCATCGCTGTACTTGGCGGTGTCCAGTTGCAGCGCCACGTAGCTGGAGAACGCGCGCCCGCCTTCGTTCAAGGCTTTCATGGTCAACAGCATGCGCCGTACATCCGGGTGCACGATGATCGGGTCGGCGGCCTTGTCCTTGTTCTGCGCGCCTGTCGGCGAACGGCTTTGCAGACGGTCACGGGCGTATTCGACGGCGTTCTGGTACGAACGCTCACCCAACGCCAGACCCTGGATACCCACGCCCAAACGTTCGTAGTTCATCATGGTGAACATCGCTGCCAGGCCCTTGTTTGGCGCATCGACGATCCAGCCGGTCGCCTCGTCAAAGTTCATCACGCACGTGGCAGAGGCCTTGATGCCCATCTTGTGCTCGATGGAACCGCAGGACAGCGCATTGTGCTCACCCAGCGAGCCATCGGCATTGACCAGCACTTTGGGCACCAGAAACAGCGAAATCCCCTTGGGGCCGGCGGGTGCATCCGGCAACCGGGCGAGCACCAAATGAATGATGTTTTCGGTCAGGTCGTGCTCGCCGCCGGTGATGAAAATCTTGCTACCGCTGATCTTGAAACTGCCGTCGGCCTGAGGTTCGGCGCGAGTGCGAATCAGGCCCAGGTCCGTGCCGGCATGCGCCTCGGTCAGGCACATCGAGCCGGTCCAGGTGCCGGCATACATGTTCGGCAGATAGCGTTCCTTGAGCTCTTCACTGGCGTGGGCATTGATCGACAGGCACGCACCGGCGGTCAGCATCGGGTACAGGCCGAACGACAGGCTCGCCGAGTTGACCATCTCTTCGACCTGAGCCGAAATGGCCTTGGGCATGCCCATGCCACCGAACTGCGGATCACCGCCAACCCCCACCCAACCGCCGTCGGCGAATGCCTGATAGGCCGCGACAAAACCGTCCGGCGCCTGGACCGCGCCGTTGCTCCAGGTGCAGCCCTGCTCGTCGCTGCTGCGGTTCAGCGGTGCGATAACTTCGCCACTGATTTTGCCGGCCTCTTCAAGGATCGCGGCGGCCGTTTCTTCATCGATCACCTCGGCCAGGCCAGGCAATTGGGCCCATAGCCGGGACACCTGGAAGACTTCGTTGAGTACGAAGCGCATATCGCGCAAAGGAGCTTTGTAATCAGACATGGTTGGCTTACTCGGAAGTGGTCAGGGCATGCGGCATACCCTGGCGTTGAGAGGTGTCGGTTTCAGTGGCTTGCGCCACTTTGGCTTGCGCAACGGGGTGACGCAGCAGGAAGTACGACAGGGCAGGAATCAGCACCAGCGCGCCGAGCATGTTCCACAGGAACATGAAGGTCAGCAGGATGCCCATGTCGGCCTGGAACTTGATCGGCGACCAGACCCAGCACACCACGCCCGCCGCCAGGGTGATGCCCACCAGGCCCACCACCCGGCCGGTAAACGACACGGCGTTGCGGTAAGCCTGGCTCAGCGGCAAGCCCTGGCGCTGGTAATGCAACTGCACGCTGAGCAGGTACAAGGCGTAGTCCACGCCGATGCCCACGCCCAATGCGATCACCGGCAGGGTCGCGACCTTCACTCCAATGCCCATGGCCACCATCAACGCTTCGCAAAGGATCGAGGTCAGCACCAGCGGCAACAACGCAACCAACGTGGCGCGCCAGCTGCGGAAGGTGATCAGGCAGAACAGCGTCACCGCCGCATAGACGTAAAGCAGCATGGTGCGATTGGCCTCGCGCACCACAATGTTGGTCGCCGCTTCAATCCCGGCCGACCCGGCCGCCAGCAGGAACTGGCGATCTTCGCTGTTGTTCTCCCGGGCGAACTTTTCGGCGATGCCCACCACGGCATCCAGGGTCTCGGCCTTGTGGTCCTTGAGGAAGGTGATCACCGGCATCAGCGAACAGTCGGTGTTGAACAACTCCGGGGAGTTGACCGAGGCTTGTTGCGCGGCGTAGTTCAGCACGTCCTGATTGCGCTGGATGCTGTTGAGCTTGGGGTTGCCTTCATAAGTACCGGCGGTGATCTGGCGCACTGCGTTGACCAACGAAGCCGTGGCCTGCACGCCCGGATACTGCTGCAGCTCCCAGGCCAGACGGTCGGCGAGGACCAGCGTCTTGTAGTTCAAGCAGCCTTCCGGCGCGGTCTTGATCATCACCGCGAACAGGTCGCTGGACAGCGCGTAGTGGCTGGTGATGTAGGCGTTGTCACGGTTGTAGCGAGAGTCGGCACGCAACTCCGGTGCGCCACTTTCCAGGTCGCCGATCTTCAATTGCAAGCTGACCATGAAGCCGCCAATGCCCATCAGCGCCGCAACCAATACCGCCCCCGTGGCCCACTTGCGCGTGGTGAAACGGTCGAGCAAGTCCCACAGTTTGCCGAAGCCTTTGTGCCCTTCTGCACGCGTGTCGATTTTCAACGCACGCTCGGCCGCCCTGGTGCCGACGCCGACATAAGACAGCGCCACCGGCATCAGCAACAGCGAGGTGAAGATCAGCACCGCCACACCAATACTGGCGGTGATCGCCAGGTCGCGGATCACCGGAATATCGATCAGCATCAGCACCGCGAACCCGACAGCATCGGCCAGCAGCGCGGTGACGCCGGCAATGAACAGGCGGCGGAAGGTGTAGCGGGCGGCGATGAGTCTGTGGGTGCCACGGGCGATGTCTTGCATGATCCCGTTCATCTTCTGCGCCGCATGGGACACACCGATGGCGAAAATCAGAAAAGGCACCAGCACCGAGTACGGGTCGATGGCATAGCCGAGCCAGGCAACGATGCCCAGTTGCCAGACCACCGCAATCAGCGAGCAGCCGACCACCAGCAAGGTGCTGCGCACGCATCGGGTGTAGGCGTAAATGATGATCAGCGACGTGACGACGGCCAGGCCGAAGAACATCATCACCTGGATCAGGCCATCGATCAGGTCGCCCATCAGTTTGGCGAAACCGATCACCCGGACTTTGTACTGGCCCTTGCCCTCCTCCCCGGCTTTGCGTGCAGCGCTGTCACCGGCGAACTCGATCTTGTCGCGCAACTGCTCCTCGAGCATCTGCGAAAAGGCGTGGTAGTCGATGCGCTGACCGCTGGCCGTGGCCTTGTCCAACAGCGGTACGATGAGCATGCTCGATTTGTAGTCGCTGGCCACCAGACTGCCGACGATACCGGCGCGGGAAATGTTCTGGCGCAGCTGTTCTATTTCTTCCGGCTTGCCCTGGTAGGTATCAGGCATCACCGGGCCACCCTGGAAACCTTCCTCGGTGACTTCGGTCCAGCGCACCGCCGGGCTCCACAACGACTTCATCCAGGCACGGTCGACGCCTTCGGTGACGAACAACTGATCGTTGACCTGTTTGAGTACGTCAAGATAAGCGGGGTCGAAGATATCGCCCTGGGTGTTCTCCACCACCACCCGTACCGAGTTGCCCAGACCGCGCAGCGACTGGCGGTTCTCCAGGAAATTCTGAATGTACGGCTGGCTCTGCGGAATCATCTTTTCAAAGCTGGGGCGCAGCTCCAGGCGAGTTGCCGCCATGTAGCCCAACACCACGGTGGCCAGCGCCATTAGCAGCATGAACAACGGACGGTAGTTGAACACCAACCGCTCCAGCCGGTTGCCGGAATGGCGGTCGAAATCCCGCAGATCGCGGATCACCGGCATGGTTTCTTGTTTGGTATGGCCCATGTCTGGGTTCTCGCTCTAAGGGTTCGAGGGCTTATCAACGGACAGCGTCCGTGCACCACGGCTGCCAACCACCACCAGCGCACCGTCGGCGGACTGAGTGGCGCCGGTCACCGGTGTCGGTGCCTGTTGCTGAACCAGATGCAATTGCGCGCCTGTGCCCTGGCTGACCAGCATCTGCCCGCCCTGGGTGAACAAGCGGTAGTTGCCACGGCCATCGACCAGGCCCGCGGTGATGCTGACGCGCAGGCCACTGTCCAGCGGGGTCCAGCTGAGACCGCCATCGGTGCTGCGCAGCACATTGCCGCGCAAGCCATAGACGAGCACTTCCCCGGGCTTGCCGAGCACACCGAAAAAACTGCCCTGATAGGGTGTCTGCACGGCGGCGAACCGCTGTTGGGTGTCATCCCACTTGAGCAGCAGCCCCTGCTCCCCGGCGATGTACAGCGCATCGCCAGTGGAGGCGATGGCGTTGAGGTGAAAGCCCTGCGGGTTGTCGGTGCGGTCCTGGAACGGTGTCCAGCTCTGGCCGCCGTCTTCGGTGCGCAAGATCAGGTTGAACACCCCGACCACGTAACCGAGGCGGTCGTTGGCGAACCAGACATCGAGCAACGGTTTGTCGGCGCCCTGCGCCATCAGGCGCTCACCTTCGGCGACCAGCAGTGGCCATTGTTCGTTGCCCGGTTCTGCACTGGCCAACGCGCCGTAATGCTTGACCAGCAAGGCACCGATCTCGCGACCGTCCAGTTGCTTGCGCCAGGTCGCACCGGCGTCGTTGCTGTGCAACACCACGCCGTCACCGCCCACCGCCCAGCCTTGGGTGGCGGAAGGAAAACTCACGGCATTGAGGTCGGCACTGACCGGCACCGCGGCCTGCTGCCAGTGTTTACCGACATCATCGGAATACAGAATGTGGCCACGCTGCCCGACGGCGACCAAGCGGTCGCCTGCGCGGGCCATGCCCGATAGCGGGCTGTTGACGGCCAAGGCGCTGACCCTGGCCGGCAGATCCAGCACGTCGACATAAGCGGACGCCTGGCTCAGGCCCTGCAACGTTACAAGCAAGGCGCCAAGCGCCAACTGCAGATAATTCTTGTACGAACACATACCGCGTCCTCTTCGGAAAACCGCGCCTGGACACACGTCCGTGTGCCTGACGTTCCAACCTGGCGTCCGAAACGATCGGCATGCACCGACCGTCGTGCGGCCCCCTGCCTGGCAGGCAGTGGACTGCACGGACGCTTTGTCACGGTTTGCTTAGCGAATCCCGTTACCGGCCAGGGACTCAGGCGACCACTGCGCCTTGGAGAGCGGATCGATGTACTTGATGCCGCCGTAAGGGCCAACCACACCGTTGATGTTGTAGGAACCACCCACCAGGTCATAAATCATGAAGGGCGTGGAGTCCGGGATCTGCTTGTCGTAGCTCTGGCTGAGGAACGCGAAAGAGCCACGGTACAGCTGACCACGGGCGTCATATTGGTCAGAGGCCAGAGCGGTCCAGCTGTCTTCATCGAGGTAGAAGCGACGCTTCTGGTAGATGTGCCGGGCGCCGGACTTGAGGTTGCCCTCCACCACCCAGACCCGGTGTTTTTCCCAGCGCACGTAATCCGGTGCCAGGTGATTGGCGGTGGTCAGCGATTTGGGGTCCTGGGCGTAGGTCAGCTTGTAGGTGTTGTAAGGGACGATCATTTCCTGCTTGCCCACCAGCTTCCAGTCGTAGCGGTCCAGTGCACCGTTGAACACGAAAACATCGTCGTAGGTGCCCGCGCCAGCGGTGCCAGGGTTAGGCGTGTCGTAAGCCAGGTTCGGTGCCAGCTTGACCCGACGCTGGCCCGGTAAGTATTGCCAGGCGCGGCGCGGTTGCTGCAGCGGGTTGGCGGCGTCCTTGAGCATCACCGCTTCACCGGCCCGGCGCGCAGGGCCGGTATAGGACAACTTCATCTGGTAGTACACGTCGGCGCTGCTGATCGGCTGCGCGAGGTTTTCGTAGATCGGATAGGAAATGAACGCCAGTCCGGTGGTCGCCAGGCTCGGCACGCCAGCGGAGTCGACGTTCCAGGAGTCGTACTTGGAGTTGATGTTGACGCCCTGGTAACGCAACAGGAAGTTCCACATCGCCTCGTTGCCCGACTGCGGAATCGGGAACGGCACACCGGGCAGTACGTTATCGATGGCCAGGCCACCTTCCAGGGACTTGGCACCGGTGGCGTTTTTCACGCCGTTGTCCAGCACCGCCTTGGGCAACGAGACGGTGCGGTGGGTCGGGTAGACATTGACGTGGAAGCTGGGGAAACGCTTGGCCAGTTCCACCGTGGTTGCACTGAGCAAGCCCTTGTACTGATCGACGTTCTTGCCGTCGATTACCAGCAACGGCTTTTCGTTGACGAAAGGATCCGGACGCATGCTGTCACCGGACTTGAAACTGGCCGGCGGCGTGGTCAGGCCACCCTCATAGGCGGGGATGGAGCCGTCGGCGTTTGCGGCCTTTTCAGCCCCGATCAGGGTCAGGCTGCTGCCCAATTTGGCAGCGTCCTGGGTTGAAACAGCGGCCTGTGCCTGGGCGGCAAGGACCAAGGCCAGCGAAGCAGCCAACACGGTTTTTGCGTATTTCATCTTGTTATTCTCCTGCTTGCGTTGAGCAAATCAGTGGTGCATCAAAAAGTGGTTTTCATCGTCAGGTAAACGGCGCCACGGTCCTCAGTCGTGGCCCCACCACCGGAGAAGGCCGAGTAGCCGCCGCCGTAACACGCGTAGTTTTCATTGCCGCTAAAGGCATTGGGGGTGGAGCCGTCGCCGCTGCCGGCATTGGCCGCGCCGGTGCTCAGACCGCTGGTGTCGCACTTGTCGGTCTTGCCGAAGGAGTCCACGTACTTCAGGTCGATGAAGTATTTGTTGTACACAACAGCACCCACGCCCACGGCATAGTTGCCGGTGTCTTTGGCACCGCCACCGGACACCGGTGACACGCCGTCGAGGCCGACGTTGATGGACATCGGTGCGTTGAGGTCGACACCGGGAAACACCTGATACCAGGTCGGCGTGAAGTTGACCGCGATGCCCCAGTTGTCCCGGGTCGGCTGGTCGATGCCGCGATAGGTGTCCTTGCCCTTGTAGAGCGCTTCGTTCTTGCTATCGAGCTTGAGCAAGTTGCTGTAGTACAACTCGGCGAGCAGGCTGGCCGAATCGAACACCGGGGTTTTCGGGAAGGTCATCAGGCCGTTGAGCGTCCAGTGCAAGGTGTCGCCGGTGGCGGCCATGCTGTCGCCCTTCTGCGGGGCGTCATAAACCACACCGGTGGCAGCCGTACGCGCCGGCAACAGACCAAGACCCGCGCCCAGGCCTAGCGGACTGTTAGTGCTGACAACCGCCGGAATACTGGCCAACGGCATGTTGTGACGAATGTTCAGGTCCGAACCGACGCTCACCCCCCCAACGTCCTTGGACAGGCTCAGGCCAACGATCTTGATGTTGTCGGCATAGGCCATTTGATAGGTGGCGGTGCTCAGCGAGTTGAGCGTGTTGATCACCGCAGGCACTTGCCCTGCCGGCCGGGTGCCATTGGGGTTGGCCGAACTCAGGCCTCTGGCATCCAGCCAGGCTTGCGGCAGGATTTCCGAGGTTTCGCGGTAATAAACACCGAGGGTGCCATCCAGCCAGGCCGGCGACCACTTGGCCATCACGCCCCAGTCTCCGCGCTTGTCCGGCGTCAGGTCGTGACCGCGACGCACATTGGTCAGCCCGTTGCAGGGCGCCAGACCACAACCCAGCGGACTGCCCGGCACCACGCCATTGGTGTTGCCCAGCAGGAACGACTGCGCGCCGAAGCCGACCAGATCAGAACCGCCGTAATAAGTACCGGCTTCAGGCAGGCGGGCGGCATCCCAATCCAGGAAATACTGAGCGCCCACGGTCAACTCGGGATTGACGGTGAACGACATCGACAACTGGTTACGCGGAACGAACAGTTCCTTGGCTTCGGTACCCGGTGAGGCGGCCAGTTTGGCCAGGTCCAGGCCCGATTGGCCGTAACTGTTCGAGTGCACCGGGTTGAGGATGGTTTCACCCCAGAACACGTTGTGCTGGCCGGCCTTGACGCTCAACAGCGACTCCTCGCCCACTTCGGTGCTGTAGAACACGAAGGCATCGAGGATTTCGCCGGATGGACCGGTGTAGTAACGCTGGGCGTAGTTGCTCAGGTGCGGGCTGCCATTGCCGACATTGTCGCCGGTGACCCCGGCCAGGCGCGGATCGTTGGCAACCAGACCCGACCGTGCGTCATTGCCGTTGACGAACGGGTTGGAATTGGAACCGGTGTTCTCGTAGGCCTTGTCGTACCAACTGGCGGCGCTGACGCGAAAGCCCATGTGGTTTTTGTAGACCACATCCATTTCGGTCAACAGGTCGATACGGTTGGTGATGTTGGTCCCGGCCTTACGGAAGTTGTAGTCGCCATCGTTGTTGTTCGGTGTCGCCAACATCCGCTTGTCGGCACTTTCGGTGCGTACGCCGTAGTTGTACTTCACGGTGTTATCAACACGCACGGTCCAGTCCGGATTACCTGTCTCGAATTCGACCGCCTGCGCGACCGGCATGGCTGCGACCAGAATGGCCGAGGCCAATAAGGTGTATCGCGAGGGTGCGAAGCCGTGACTCTTATTGTTATGCATTGCGTTGTCTCTCCGCCTTTTTGTATTTGTTTTAAGCGCAGCCGCCCTCGCGCAACCCTTGTTTCAGGGGTTTGCGTTTTTCAGGAGTGAGGGCAAATACCGGATGGCTGGGGCCAACCGGCGCCTGAACTAGCGATCCAGCTCCAGGATGAGTGCTTCGGCTTGCGGCCAGTGGCCAAACCCTGCTGCCGGATTGAGATGACCCACCTCGCCCAGGTTGAGCAGTTCACTGCCCCAGCCTTCTGCCAGGCGAGTGGCGGCATCCAGGCTGGCGAGGTGGTCGTTGGTACTGACGGCCACCAGACTGCGGAACGGCAGTGGCCCTTTTGGTAGAGGATTCCAACCCTGGGTACGCAGGGTTTCGGCAGATGGGTAGCCTTGCGGCCATTGAGCATCGAGGTCCGGAGGCGTGGCCAGCAGCGCGCCCTTGATCGGCCGACTGTGCTGCGCCGCCCAGTGCGCGACCATCAGCACACCGGCGCTGTGAGCAACCAGAATCACCGGCCCGTCGATCTGCTCCAGCGCGTGCTGGATCGCTTCGACCCGCTTGGCGCAATCGAGCTTGTCGGTTTCCAGCGGCGGTACACTGCGCACTTTGCAGAGCCTTGCCTCAAGCAACGTTTGCCAATGCTCGGCAACGTGCTCACGCAGACCCGGTACGATCAGAACAGTTGCGGCAGTTTGCAGTTTGTCCACTTTCAACACCTTCGCTTTCTCGATGACTCGACTGGCTCTATCGCCAGGGGCTTTTTGTAGGACTGACATTAAAGAGCGCCCACCCAAGGCGCTTTTCATTGGACGTCAGGCACTTTTCTTTTCATGACAGATTTGCCGAGGCTGGCGTGCCCCGACCATTGGTCGAAAAGCCCCGCAGCTTCTCTGCGGGTCACTGTAATCAATGGGTGAGCGTCGATTGCTCGACAACAACGCAGGGGCTTCTGGACAGAATTGGGCGAGCGCCCTCGACAACGTCACAACTGTTCAATTGCTTATGTGCTGGATATAGTCGCCACGCTCATCCGAATCGCAACTGGCCCAGGAAAGACCTTCGCATGCCCAAGCTTGTTCGCGCCGCTGTCTTGACCAACTACCTGGAGGTCACCCAATACCTGGGGTTCAACCCACGTGATGTGCTGGCCGGCGTCGGCCTGAGTAAAGCGCTGCTGCAAGCGCCCGAACACCGCATCCCCATTGATGCCGCCGTACGCCTGCTGGAAGATTCGGCCGCCGCCAGTGGCTGGC
>NZ_AKJE01000042.1 GCF_000282495.1 Pseudomonas sp. GM79 | reverse complement strand
GCCCCATCCACTGGCGGCGGCCGGTCAAGCCCTGGCCTTCGGTTTGATTCTGCTGTCCATGGCACTGATCGCTTTGCTGCGTGGCGAATTGCTCGACACCTGGCAAAACCAGTTACCGAAAAATGCCCCGAACTACTTCGCCCTGAACATTCTGCCGGCGGACAAACAGGCCTTTACCGATCGACTGATGGAGTTGTCGGCACAATCGGCGCCGCTGTACCCGGTGGTGCCGGGAAGGCTGATCAGCGTCAATGGCGAGCCGGTGCAGGACATCGTCAGCAAGGATTCGGCCGGTGATCGAGCCATTCAACGGGACCTGAGCCTGACCTGGGCGGCCGAGCTGCCGGAGGGCAACAAACTCACCGCCGGCAACTGGTGGGATCAGCAACCATCGGATGAAATACCGGGAGTATCGGTGGAAGGTAAAGTCGCCGAAAGCCTCAAACTCAAGCTCGGCGATCACATGGTATTCACCGTTGGCGGGGTCAATCGGGAAGCGAAAGTCACCAGCCTGCGGGAAGTCAACTGGGACAACTTCCAGCCGAACTTTTTCATGATCTTCCAGCCCGGCACCCTGAAGGACTTGCCGGCGACCTACCTGACCAGTTTCTATCTGGCGCCCGGTCACGATCAGCAGATCGTTGATCTGTCCCGAAGCTTTCCGGCAGTGACCATTCTGCAAGTCGAAGCCTTGCTGGCGCAGCTGCGCAGCATTCTCGGCCAGGTCACCCTGGCGGTGGAATACGTGCTGTTGTTTGTGCTGGCGGCGGGCATGGCGGTGTTGTTCTCCGGTTTGCAGGCAACGCTGGATGAACGCATTCGCCAAGGTGCATTGCTGCGAGCGCTAGGCGCCGAGCGACAGTTGCTGGTCAGGGCCCGGCGGATCGAGTTCGGTCTGCTCGGCGCGGTCAGCGGATTGTTGGCGGCACTGGGTTCGGAATTGGTGAGCCTGGTGCTCTACCGTTATGCCTTCGACCTGCCCTGGCATCCGCATCCATGGCTGCTGGTATTGCCGCTGATCGGCGCCGTGCTGATCGGCGGTGCCGGTGTGTTCGGTACGCGCCGCGCTCTTAATGCCAGCCCCCTGACAGTCTTGCGCGAGGGTTGATAGACTCAAGCTCTCTTTACCACAAGAAGTTGCCATGAGCCGTTATCGCCCTCCCCGTACCGCCGGCACCGCGTTGATCACCCCCGAAGGTGAAGCGCGGATGCGCGCCGAGTTTCATGAGTTGTGGCATGTTCGACGCCCTCAAGTGACACAGTCGGTCAGCGAGGCCGCAGCCCAGGGCGATCGCTCGGAAAACGCGGAGTACACCTACGGCAAAAAAATGTTGCGCGAGATCGACAGTCGCGTGCGTTTTCTCACCAAACGGCTGGAAGCACTGAAGGTCGTCAGCGAGAAGCCCAGCGATCCGAACAAAGTCTATTTTGGCGCCTGGGTCACCATTGAAGATGAAGAAGGCAAAGAGTCGCGCTATCGCATTGTCGGGCCAGATGAACTGGACTTGAAACAAGGGCTGATCAGTATCGACTCGCCGCTGGCCCGCGCCCTGATCGGCAAAGCGCTGGACGCCGAAGTTCGAGTGCAAACACCGACTGGCGAACAGTGCGTTTATATTATAGACATCCATTACCCGTAACACCCCACCCACAACATCGAAACAATAAGCTGCAAACACCCCCGCCTCCCAACTTGACTTAAAAACAACAAAGAGCAACTATCAAGCCGCCAGACAACCCGACAACTGACAATCTTGTTGACGGATGCCTGCTTCACTTACTCAGTTAACTTTATTCAAAGGAATGAATAACATGCTTGATCGCTGGATGAACAATACGCTACATATCGGCAACTTGCGTATCGACGAACTTATTCTGCCGGGGTCGCATGACTCAGGCTATGACAAAAAAGCGCCGAACGCATTTTTACCTCAAGAGATCACACAAGATGTCAGCCCTCAGGAGCAAGTGGCCGCCGGCGTTCGGGTGCTGGACCTAAGGGTAGAGTTCTATAGCAACAAGCCTGTCGGCCGGGCACACCGCTTCCAGATTTTCCACATGACGTCGTCCGGACGCACGGTCAGCGTCGACATTCTAGACATGGTGAATGACTTCTATGATACGCCTTCAACCAAATCGGCCCGGGCGCGGGAAATTTTCATTCTGGACTTTCACGAGTTCAAGAACTTTACCCCACAGGCTCATCAAGAGTTGCGTGAACTTATCAATAGTAAAATCGGTTACAGATCCATCTCTAAAGATCTGCGCCACTTGACGCTTGACCAACTATGGAATCAACACCCAGGAAAAACGGTCGTCGTTGCTTATAATCATTTCATTCAAAACTCCGACTTCTGGCCCGGAGTGGAACAAAAATGGTCTGGCGAAAATGTCATGACCACCCAACAATTGAAAGCCTTTATGGACGAGGTCGCCACGCAATACAAACCTTCTTATGTGCTGCGTTCAATACAATGCGCCAAATACGTTTTACCGCTCTTTGTACCCGACGATTTCAGCAATAAAATAGATACTTGGTTTGAATCGAATGACGAAAATAGTTATATCCAGAAGTTCTTCATTATCAATACCGATTGGACAACCCGCAGTCGAATCATCCTCAACTGCTTGCACGCCAATCAATTTCGCGGCAGGCAAAAAAACACCCACAATGACACGCAGGCCTCTTTCAGCGGCGAGTAATCAACCCTTGGCGAGCCACGCGAGTCAGCTGCCTGATCACTTCAGGCGCATCCTCGGCGCTGGGTGCCAGAATCACCGCCAGATCGAAACTGTCGTTGGCAAACCGTGCCAATGACTCGCCGTCGTCGACAAACTGAATCAGGAAGGCAGCAGGCCCACCGGTGCGACGTGGCCAGCCATCGAGGTAACGCAAAAGCGTCGGCTGATGTTTACCGCCAAGCAGGATTTTTGGATTGCGCTGGGTGAGGTGTGCCGTGATCGGCGCGGGGCGTATAACGGGGCTTAATGCATTCATTGTGTCGTGTCTCTGCCTCAAAAGTCTGCATGGCAGGTGAGAGGCAACACCGAACCAGCGCTTTAGCGGTATTTCGAAGCCTGTTTCAAGCTTCTATCGGCAACTGAATGAGTCACCTGGCGCCCCGCAAGTAGCTGTTTAAATCGGCGCATGGGCAGCATCGTAGAGAAGCTGACCGGACAGTGTCAAGAATCACCAGCAACAAAAAAGGCCTGCACAGTGCGTCGCACAATGCAGGCCTTTTCGTTGAGCCAGGGCAGTCAGTTGGTGATGGCGCGGTCTACCGACAGTTTGCCTGCACCCTCGATCAGCACCGCTAGGCTGCCACCGAGCAAAGCCAGGGCGAACTCATAACCGTTGTTAGCCATGAACAGGCCGTTGCTGATGTGCACTGTGAAAATGGCCACCAGAGAGAGAAAGGTCAGCCCCAGCGCTGCCGGGCGTGCCAGCAGGCCGATGATCAGCGCCAGACCGCCGAAGAACTCGGTACCACCCGCCAGGATCGCCATCAGGTGACCCGGTGCCAGCCCGATGCTTTCCATGTACTGCGCGGTGCCGGCAATGCCGTAGCCGCCGAATGCCCCGAAGAGTTTCTGTGAGCCATGGGCCGCGAAGATGATGCCGACGAAAATACGCAGAATCGTCAGACCGTAGCCCGCGCGAGTGAACAGTACCTTGTTGATCAGTGTGCTCATGCTGTGTCATCCATTGTGAGTGTGTGTTGGTTGGCCGCTATATTAATCAATAAAACTCATGTTAAAAGCGCAAACAACGCACCATAACAATCAGCTTAGTCGATCATTTCCGTGAGACCACTTTTTGCCCCTGGGGCTCCAACGACTCTCGCTCCCGATCGAACGCCAAGTAATACTTGTTCACGCTATTAACATAGCTGACAGCCCCCATCCCCACCTGCTCCATGGCGATGCGCTCGACCTGGAAAAACCACTGATTAGGATTCAAGCCGCGCCGCCGGGCCTCGGCGCGCATGCCTTGAACCCGCTCCGGTCCCATGTTGTAGGCCGCCAGCACGAACGCCATGCGCTCGCGCTCATTGAGTTTGGGGCTGGCAAAAAACTTGCGGCGGATCATCGCCAGGTACTTGGCGCCGGCCTGCACATTGGCGTCGAGGTTTTGAATATTACTCACGCCAACCCGTTGGGCGGCGGACGGGGTGATTTGCATCAGGCCGGTGGGGCCGCTACCGCTTCTGGCGTTGGGTTGCAGCGCCGACTCCTTGAAGGCCAGCGCTGCCAGGTTCAGCCAGTCCATGCCTTGGGCTTCAGCGTGTTTCTGCAACACCGGGCGAAGTTTTTCCAGGCGCTGCCGATCGGCTTTGGCCAAGGGATAGTGCACTTGATACAGGCGTCGATAGATTCGCAGGAACGCCGCATCCTGGTCCGACGGTTTCTTGTAAGTCGTCAGGAAGCGATCGATGCTCGAACGCAGCATTGAAGCGTCGCGGCGCACAAACCAGTATTCCTCGCCTGGTTCGCTGATCATGACCTGCCGATCGAAGCGCAATTTGGGCAGGATCTTGCCCCAGCGTTCGGCAATCGGTTGCTCGACAATCGTCAGATGAAAGATCCCGCCCTGGACCATTTCCAGCACGTCCTCGACCGCCAGGCTGGGATCGACCCACTCGATCTTCACCGGCGGCAGTTTGTGCAGCGCGAGTTTCTGATTGATCTGACTGACCGCATCCCCGGCGGCACTGCCGGTGGGCAGCGCGAGGGTTTTGCCCGAGAGTTGTTCGAGACGGGTGTAACGTCGTTCGCCTTTAATCCCCACCAGCAGCAACGGCACGTTACTGGCAATCGGCTGACTGGTACTGACGGCGAGGCCCGGTTGCGGGTCGAGTAATTCTCCCGGCGCAACCAGATCACCCTCCCCGCGCTGCAACGCGCCGAGCAGTTGATCCTTGGCTTTGGGAATGATCTTGAGGGTGATTTCCTGGCCATCGCGGGCATGGCCATTGAGGTATTGTTCGAAAGCGCGCAGGCGGTGGTATTCGACGCCGATGGCCTGGCCCTGAACTTCACCGGAGCTGTTGCGGCTCTGGTTGACCAACACCCGCAACACGCGACTGCTGCGAATCTCCGCCAGGTCGCGGACCTTGGCCGCCGGCACGGCTTGCAACGGCCCGGCCAGACGCGCAACCGCCGGCATGGGCAGCAGCAACGAACAACACAGCAGTAACAAAACCGAGGGACGAATCATCCACTCTCCGGAAAGAATACGGGTCGACTTCATGGGTGATTTCATGACGTCGAGCGACAGAAACAGAGCGCCTGAAGCGCTGGCAAAGTG
This sequence comes from Pseudomonas sp. GM79, assembly GCF_000282495.1. GTDB lineage: Bacteria > Pseudomonadota > Gammaproteobacteria > Pseudomonadales > Pseudomonadaceae > Aquipseudomonas. The sequence goes on along the minus strand of NZ_AKJE01000042.1, from coordinate 83,913 downwards.
CGTGAGAGTGGCACAGTGATGGCAATTCTACCAACCCGACCTGTCTCGCGGCCTCAACAGACAGCTTTAACTGGTTGTAGTTCTTGGCTTTTCTTATAAATCTACAGCTCTGATATGCTTTCCGGCCTTTGGTCCGAGGTAGCACCATGCAACTCATCGATATCGGCGTCAACCTGACCAACCCCAGTTTCGCCGACAAACACCAGGCTGTACTCGACCGTGCCTATGCTGCCGGAGTCTGCCAATTGGTGCTCACCGGGACCAGCGTCGAGGGCAGTGAACAGGCGCTGGAGCTGTGCCAGCAACTGGACGAAAGCGCTCAACGGCTGTTCGCTACGGCAGGTATTCACCCACATTCGGCCAGCGACTGGAACGCCGACAGTGATCAGCGTCTGCGCAGTTTGCTCAAGGAGCCGAACGTGGTGGCCGTGGGTGAATGCGGCCTCGATTTCAATCGTGACTTCTCGCCCCGTCCGCAACAGGAAAAAGTCTTGGAAGAACATCTGGCGATGGCGGTCGAACTGCAATTGCCGGTGTTCCTGCATGAGCGCGATGCCAGCCAACGATTGCTGGAGATCCTGCGTGATTACCGCGACCAGTTGCCAGCCGCCGTGGTGCACTGCTTCACCGGTGAAAAGAAGGCGCTGTTCAGCTACCTCGATCTGGATCTGCACATCGGCATCACTGGCTGGATTTGTGACGAGCGCCGGGGCACGCACCTGCATCCACTGGTCAAAGAGATTAAACGCGGGCGCTTGATGCTGGAGAGCGATGCGCCGTATCTGCTGCCCCGCAGTTTGCGCCCCAAGCCGAAGAATGGCCGCAACGAGCCGGCGTATCTGACTGAAGTGTTGCGTGAGGTGGCGTTGCATCGTGGGGAAAGCCAGGAAGACCTGGCAAACCACACCACAGCATGCGCACGGGCATTCTACGGGTTGCCTTCGATCCCCCAATAACCACAAATCCCCTGTGGGAGCGGGCTTGCTCGCGAAGGCGGTCTGTCAGTCACATCAACGTTGGATGTGCCGCCGTCTTCGCGAGCAAGCCCGCTCCCACATTGGGACGGCGGAGGATGTTGACCCATATCAAGAGTCGAAGCCCTGAATAGCGGCACAATGCTGGCACCTTGCCAAAACTGTTTCCGCTATCAGAGAAGACCTCCATGGGTGCCTGGCTTAGCAACATCTCGCTGAAATACAAATTCTGGGCGGTCAACGCCGTCGCCTTCGTCACCACCCTGTTGCTGGTGCTGTACGCCGTGCAGCTTGAACAACAAGCCCGCAGCCACGCCGCCCAGGCGTCGGTTCAGGCCCAGGCGCGATTGCTCAATGCCTGGCCTGCCGGGCAGCCGCTGCCCAAGGCCGATAATCTGCTGATCTTCAATCGCGGGCAGGCGCCGTTACTGAATGGGCAACCGGTGCTGGAGCTGACCGATACCAACGGTTGGGTCGAGATCAACGCTATGCCGCTGTTCGGTGAAAACCCGTTGATGGGCGCCGAGGTACTCACTCGCCCCGATGGTCAACAGATCGCGGTGATTGCCCATGGCCCGAGCCTGAGCCAAGTGTTCGGCGAACGCTTCACCCACTACGCGGTAGCGGTGTTCATCCTGATGCTGGCAATGCTCGGCGCCTCGCAACTGTTGATCCGCTTCCTGCTCAGCCAGCTCAACACGTTGAAAGACGTGATGCTCCATGTCGAGAAAAGCGGCGACCTGTCGGCCCGTGTGCCGCTGGCTTGCAAGGATGAAGTCGGGCAGATGGCCAATGCCTTCAACGCCATGCAGGCCGGTTATCAGCGGGTGGTCAACACCGTCGCCAGCACTGCGAGGCAACTGGATGTCGGCGCCGCGCGGCTGGCCTCGAGCATGAACGAGGTGCGTCACGGCATGCTCGGTCAGCAAAGCGAAACCGATCAGGCCGCCACAGCGATCAACGAAATGACCGCCACGGTCCATCACATAGCCCAACACGCCAGCGCCACCCGCGACCTCTCGCAAACCGCCGACACCCTGGCCGGCAGCGGCCAGGAAGTGGTTACTCGGGTGCAGCAATCGATTGGCGGGTTGTCCACCGGTGTGCAGCAAACAGCCGAGATGATTCAGCGTCTGGCCGAGGACAGTCAGAAGATCAACGGCGTGGTCAGCGTGATCCACAGCATCGCCGAACAGACCAACCTGCTGGCCCTTAACGCCGCCATCGAAGCGGCCCGGGCCGGGGAAATGGGCCGCGGGTTTGCGGTGGTCGCCGATGAGGTGCGTAACCTGGCCAAGCGAGTCCAGGCGTCCACCGACGAGATCACCACCATGGTTTCAGCGCTGCAGGCCGGCACTCGGGATGCTGTGGACTTCATGCAGGAAAGCTCGTACAAGGCGGACGACTGCATGCAGCAGGCTCAGGAGGCCAGTGTGGCCCTGGCCGAAATCACCGGCGCGGTGGCGCAGATGCGTGAAAGCAATACGCAGATCGCAGTGGCGGCCGAGCAGCAGAGCCATGTGGCGGAGGAAATGAATCGGGCGGTGGTGAGCATTCGCGACGTCACCGAAAATACCGTGCAGCAGACCGTGAATTCGGCGATCACCAGCAATGAGTTGGCGATGTTGGCGGGGGAATTGAGCAAGGCCATAGGTCAGCTGAAACTGTGACGGCCCCATCGCGGGCAAGCCCGCTCCCACAGTGGATCTTCAGTGTTCACACAATTTGTGTTCAGCACCGAACCAGTGTGGGAGCGGGCTTGCTCGCGAAGGCGTCAGACCGGTCAACATCAATATTGACCATGACCCCTATCACTTCGATAGCCAGCCTCGATTCGCCGACGGCTTTCGCCCGGCCTATTCTTTGTTCAAGAGCCTCATCGAACCAAGGATAAGCATCATGGGCAAACGTCATCCCAACCTTCCCGCCTGGCAATGGCGAGCGTACCCGCATAATCACCAGCACCCGACCAATCTGGTGTTGCACCTGATTGCCGTGCCGCTGTTCATTGTGGCGTTTTTGCTGATGGTCTCGGGGGTGTTCAGCCTGGATCTGGCGAGTATCGCGATCGGCGTTATCGGCCTGATCGCCGCCCTGGGTCTGCAGCGCCAAGGTCATCGCCTGGAGGCACAAGCCTCCGAGCCCTTCAGTGATCGCAAAGATGCGGTATCACGCTTGTTGGTCGAGCAGTTCCTGACCTTCCCACGGTTTTTCTTCAGTGGCGGCTGGTGGCGCGCCTGGCGTGAACGCCACCGCCGTCGTCACTGATCAGGCGAAAATCGTGACTGTCTGCCGGCTCATGGCGATCAACTGACCGTCTTCGCTCCACAGTTTTGCGGCGGCGTGCCCGTAGCCGTCAGCGGCATACTCGATTTCCACCAGGTACTTGCACCAGTCCAGCGTGCTCAACGCGAGCAACGGCTGGACGAATTCGATGGTCCAGGTCAGCGTGCTGCCTGCCGCCGGTTTCTTCAGATACGACAACAAGGACGGCGGCCAGGCATCGACCAGCGCCAGAATATGCGCCTCGCTGACCACCTCGTCCTTCCCTTCTCCACGCAAGCGCACCCAACCTCCCATGTCGCGGGAGGTGTTGCCGGTGAACGGCAGGCCACCGACACTCCAGCGCATTGCCAAATGACGCATGAATTCCGGGGTCACCCCTTTGATATAGGGCATTTCCTGGCAGTCGTCCCAGTGCTTCATCTCGGGCGCAGCGTTGGCCGTGACCGCCACTTCGGAAGGTCGCGAGGCGCCGAAGCTGCCCTGGACCAACGTCACCACCTGGCCCTTCTGCATCGCCCGGCCCAGCACCTGGCTGACGGCTTTGCCTTCGCGCAACACATCGACTTCAAAACTGACTGGCACATCGGGTTCGACCGGGCCGACAAAGGTGATTGCCAGCGAACGCACCGGACGATCCGCCGGGACTTTTGCGCGCATGGCTTCGTATTGCAAGGCGGCTATCAGCCCCCCAAAACTCGCCCGGCCCTGGCCCCATTCGGCCGGAATAGACAGCTCCTGCGGCTGACTGCGCACAGCGTCGAGCAGATCGGAAAAGTGCATGGGAACCTCAGAGACAGGAAAATGGATGGAACGATCTTAACCAGCGCGCAAAGCCGATACAGCGCTTATTCCGGCCAAAATCACTGACAGATGAGCCGTGCTCGGCTCGAACACTCATTCCCTGTTCACCACAAAACAACTGTGGGAGCGGGCTTGCTCGCGAAAGCGCTCTGACATTCAACATTTTCGTTGAATGTCATGCCCTCTTCGCGAGCAAGCCCGCTCCCACATTTGATCTTTGGTGGTTTCAGGATTTGAAGCAGGCGGCGCTGAATTTGTCGAGCACGCGGTCGGCGCGCGCTTCGGCCTCGGCCAAGGTGGTTTTCCAGGTCGCGACACAGGGCTGCAAATCGGGCTCTTCTTTGGCGCGGTCCAGCCACTGCCAGCTGTCGTGCCAATCGCCCAAGGCAGCCTGCGCCGATTTCAGTCTGGGCAGGGCCGCTTCCGGCAAGCGATCCAGTTCGGGGTAGGCTTCGATGCCATAGCGCACGCGCTTGATCAGCAGGCGCAGGCGATGGCGGTCATGGGCGGGATCATGCAAGGCCTGGTCGAGTTTCTTCCACTGTTTGCCCAGGCGTTTTTCAATGCGTTTGCGCAAGCCCTTGAGCAAACCCTGACGCTGAGAAGCCCGCAGGAAACGCGGAAAGGCGTCGAGGATCATCAGCATCTGCGCCACTTCCGGGCTCGCCGCCACGACGGGATAAACCTCGTGCATCCGCGCCATGCGCCGGTGGGCGGCCTCGGGTTGATCGTGCTGGAGCAGGTACGCCGCCAGCACTTCGCGATCGCGCAACGGCGTGGTCAGGTCACCGACCCGGGAAGCCGCCGCTTCCAGTTGCTCGACTCCGGGCAAACCGCGCAAGGGCCGCAACAAGCTGCGCAAACGCCGCACGGTGGTGCGTAGATCGTGCAGGGCCTCAGAATCGGTACGGGCACTCAAGCGTGCCTGGCAGGCGAGCAGGCGAATGTCCAGGCTCAGAACGTGAGCCACCAACCGATCAACCAAGGCAGACATCGCTTGCTCCGCAAATCGAATTCCCCCATTGGCTATAGCATGCTTCAGCGACCGGCGCGAGATTCACGAATGTAGAAGCGCGCCTTCTCGGCCTTCTTGGTGCACCCCTCATACGCTTCGAATTGCTGCTGGGTCTTGGCACCGGTCAGCAACGACAGCGCCTTGGAGTAGCTGACAGTCCCGGCAAAGCCCTCGACCTTGGCCAGATCCAGTTCACGCCAGGCGGCGTCGAGCTGGCTTCCACAGCTGTCACGGTAAGCGGTTTTACCGGCACAACCGGCGAGTGCCAGGGCAATCAACGGCACACAGATCCAGACTTTCATCACTCACACCTCAAAGATAGGTAAACATGCATGCACGTAAGACGGTCTCGCACGTGAAAAGTGCCTTGGGCTCGCCGTGGAAACATGCAGTGGAAACATGCAGTGAAAACATAGAGCCGGCGAGAATACCCATTCGCCTTCCCGGAGTGTCAAAAAACGACGCACTGGCCCCCTCGAACGACCATAGCGATTGAAGCGTGCCCCTCGATGGGTGCATTGTTGAACCTTGTCAGAGAGGTCGATTCATGAAAAAGCGTGTCGCACTGGTGTTGGGCTCGGGTGGCGCCCGGGGCTACGCCCATATCGGCGTCATTGAAGAGATCGAACGGCGCGGCTACGACATCGCCTGCATCGCCGGTTGCTCCATGGGCGCAGTGGTCGGCGGGATCTATGCCGCCGATAAACTCAAGGATTACCGCGACTGGATCGAGAGCCTGGATTACCTCGACGTGTTGCGCCTGGTGGACGTCAGCTTTCGCCTGGGCGCAATTCGCGGGGAAAAGGTCTTCGGACAGATCCGCAAGATCGTCGGCGAAATTAATATTGAAGACCTGCGCATTCCCTACACGGCGGTGGCCACGGACCTGACCAACCAGCAGGAAATCTGGTTCCAGGAAGGTTGCCTGCACCAGGCCATGCGCGCCTCGGCGGCGATCCCCAGCCTGTTCACGCCGGTGATGCAGGGCAATCGAATGCTGGTGGACGGCGGCATTCTCAACCCATTGCCGATCGTGCCGGTGGTGTCGAGCCATTGCGACCTCATCATCGCGGTCAACCTCAACTCCACCAACCAGCGTCACTATCAACTGCCAGTGATCCAGCGCCCGGCCGCGTTCAAGACCCGTTTTGACAGCCTGATCAACTCGTTGGGTTCGAAAATGCCCTTCCGCCGCAAACAGGCGGAACAATTGCTGCTGCTGGAAAAGGAAGCGTTGATGGCAGAAGCGGCCGATATCAATCCGTGGATCGAATCCGCCGCGCCCGAAGGCCAGCAACCGGCGGCGGCCCCGGAAAGCAACGGCGCACCGAAATCCGCCACCGGGTCGTTCATCATCGACAACGTCGGGCCGGCGTCCTTGCTGGACCTGATCAACCAGAGTTTCGAGGTGATGCAGACCTCATTGGCGCAGTACAAGATTGCCGGGTATCCGCCGGATATCCTGATCAACGTGCCCAAGCGGGTGTGCCGGTTTTTCGAGTTCTACAAGGCGCCGGAATTGATCGCGCTGGGGCGCGAGATTGCGCGGGATACGCTGGATCGGTATGAGAATGAGCGAAATGAAGATGGGCGGTGACTGATCCAGCGCCTTCGCGAGCAAGCCCGCTCCCACAGTGGATCTTCAGTGTTCACTGAATTTGTGCTCAGCATCGAACCCATGTGGGAGCGGGCTTGCTCGCGAAGGCGTCAGATCAATCAATACAGAACTAAAGGCTACCCTCACTCAACAACCGATACCCTACCCCCGCCTCGGTAACGATAAACCGTGGCTGAGTCGGATCATCCGCCAGTTTCTGCCGCAAGTGCCCGACCACTATCCGCAGATAGTGGCTGTCTTCGGTGTGGGTCGGGCCCCAGATGTCCTTGAGCAATTGCTGCTGGGTGATGACCCGCCCCGGATGCCGGGCCAGTTGCGCCAGTACCGCATATTCCTTGCGCGTCAGCGCCACTTCGGCACCGTCCAATAGCACCCGGCGATAAGCCAGGTCCACGGTGAGCGGGCCGAAACTGAGCGCCGCTTCCTGAGCTTCACCCGTCGGCGCCTGACGCAGCAAGGCGCGCACCCGGGCCAAAAACTCCTGGATGCCGAACGGCTTGGTCACGTAGTCGTTGGCGCCGCCATCCAGGGCTTGTACTTTCTGCCCTTCGCTGGCGCGCACCGAGAGCACCAGTACCGGCACCGTCGACCACTCGCGAAACTCGCGCAGCACCTGCTGGCCGTCCATGTCCGGCAGGCCGAGGTCGAGCACCAGCAGGTCGGGTTTATTCAATGCGGCCTGGGCCAGGCCTTCCGTGCCGGTGCCGGCCTCCAGCACTTTGTAGCCTTGGGAGGCGAGGCTGATGCGCAGGAATTTGCGGATCTGCGGTTCGTCGTCGATGACCAAAATGGTCGCAGTCTGGCTCATGAATTCATATCAACACAAAGAAGTGGCAAGAGAGTAGCGCAGGCGAGATCAGGCTTCACTGTCCAATCCCGGTTGAGTCTGCAACGGCAGGTGCAGCGTGATGCAGGTACCGCGCCCCTCGATGCCGTCGGCGACGCTGATCCGCCCGCCATGGGCACCGACCATACCCTGACAGATCGCCAGCCCCAACCCCGTGCCCTGCCCGCCGCGATCACCGCGAGCGGCGGTGTAAAACATGTCGAAAATCTTCGCCCGGTCCTCCTCGGGAATCCCCGGTCCCTCATCGCTCACCGAAAAAAACAGCTCGCTGTCATTGGCCCCTGCACACAATTCAAGACGCCCGTGGGGCGGTGAGAAACGCGCGGCGTTTTCCAGCACATTGACCAGTGCTTGCTCGATCAGCGCGGCATGCACATAGAGCAGCGGCAACTCGGCCGGCACTTCGGTAATCACCTGCAACGATGCCAGCACCGCGCGCAGACGATTGAGCGAACTGCCGACGATGTCTGCTGGCGACACCCAGTCTCGCGCCAGCTTCAGGGCGCCGTGACCGAGGCGCGTCATGTCTAGCAGGTTTTGAATATAGCGATCCAGCCGTTCGGCTTCATCGCGGGTGCCTTCGAGCAGTTCGCGGCGGTCCTCCAAGGGAATCGCCTCGCCAAGCGCCAGCAGGCTGTCGATGCTGCCGCGCATGGAGGTCAGCGGCGTGCGTAAATCGTGGGACACCGAGGCCAACAGCGCACTGCGCAGTTGCTCGGTTTCACCATGCAAGCGTGCCGCCTCAAGGTCATCGGCCAGTTGCGCGCGGGCCAATGCCTGGGCCAGCGGTTGGCTCAGTGCGGTCAACAAGCGCCGACGCTGGCCGCTCAGGGTCTGACCTTCTTTGGCACACACGCCGAGCAGCGCCAGCGGCCCATCGTCCACCGACAACGGCCACCACCACCAGCGCCCGAACGGCAAGGTGCCGGTGCCTGCGCCGGCCGGTTGGTCGTGTTGCCAGGCCCAATCGGCGGCGGCACGCTCGGCTTCGGAGAACTCCAGCGGCCCGCCGGTTTCAACTTTCCAGCCGCTCTGGCCATCGCGATTGAGCAGGCACAGTTTCAGGTCGGTCCAGCCATTGAGGTGCTGCGCCGCAGCGCTGACCACGGCCTGACGGTCGGTGGCGGCGGTGAGTTTGCGCGACAGGTCGAGCAGTTCGCTGGTTTCTTCCTGGGTGTCGCGCAAGGCCTGCAATTGCCGCCGTTGCCGAGCCGCAAGGTTACCGGTCAAGGCCGCCATCAACAGGAAGAACAACAAGGTCAGCACGTCTTCTTCGCGCTGGATACGGAAGGAGAACGTCGGCGGGATGAACAGAAAGTCATAGGTCAGAAACGACAGCGCCGCGCAGGCCAATGCCGGGCCGAGACTGCTGCGCACCGCCACCAGCAACACCGCCGCGAGGAACACCAGCGAAATGTTGGGCAGCGCCAAGGCGCTCGACACCGCCCAGGCCAGGGCACTGGCAAGCACCGTTGCCACCAGCGCCAACGCGTAGTCGAACCAGACCAGCGATTGCGCCGAGCGTTGGCGCGGCTGATGCTGTTCCTGATCACTGTCGAGCACGTTGATTTCCAGCCCGCGAGCATCGCGCAGTAAACGAGACGCCAGCCCGCCACCGAACAACCGTCGACGCAAACGCTGGCGCGACTGGCCCACCAGCACCAGGCTGGCGCGTCGCTCAGCGGCATGCTGGATCAGCGTTTTCGCCACCTCGCCCGCGCGCAGCAACACCACTTCGCCACCGAGGCGTTCGGCCAGTTGTTGAGCGCTTTGCAGGCGCAGCCGCGATTGCTCGTCGCGCACACGGCCGTTGTCCACATGCACCAGGCTCCATGGCAAATGCCGCCGCTGGGCCACACGACTGGCGTGACGCACCAGGCGCTCGGCCTGAGCATCGCCATCGACGCCCACCAGCAAACGACCGCGCACAGCCGGCGCGGCCTGCCCCAACTGGCGATAACCCTGGGCCAGATCGTTATCGACCTGAGCGGCAGCGGTTTGCATCGCCAGTTCGCGCAGGGCGGTGAGGTTGGTCTGGGTGAAGAATGCATCGATGGCCGCCCGCGCCTGCTCCGGCACGTAGACCTTGCCGTCACGCAGACGCTCCAGCAACTCGCGCGGCGGCAGGTCGATCAGCAGCAGTTCGTAGGCTTCTTGCAGCACCCAGTCCGGCAGGGTTTCGCGCACCTGTACGCCAGTGATGCCGCGCACCTGATCGTTGAGACTTTCCAGATGCTGGACGTTGACCGTGGTGAATACGTCGATGCCGGCAGCCAGCAATTCCTGAATGTCTTGCCAACGTTTGGCGTGACGACTGCCGGGGGCGTTGCTGTGGGCCAGTTCGTCCACCAGCACCAGTTTCGGTTTGGCGGCAAGCAGACCGTCGAGGTCCATTTCTTCGAGCATCACGCCGCGGTATTCCGAGCGCACCAACGGTTGCTGCGGCAAGCCAGCCAACAGCGCTTCGGTTTCGGCGCGACCGTGGGTTTCGACCACCCCGGCCATGACTTTCACGCCTTGGCGCAGTTGAGTGTGGGCGGCTTGCAGCATGGCGTAAGTCTTGCCGACCCCCGGGGCGGCGCCCAGGAATACCTTGAGCCGGCCACGGCCATCGCGGGGCAGGTCTGCTAACAGCGCGTCGGCGCGGCCGGAGTCACTCATGCTTGGGGATCTCTTTTTTTCAGATGTTGATGTGGTGATTGTTCAGCCGCCTTCGCGAGCAAGCCCGCTCCCACAAGGGACCTTCAGCGTTCACAGATCTAATGTGGGAGCGGGCTTGCTCGCGAATGGCGCCACCACCGATTTACAGTTTTTCCAGCGCCATATTCAGCGCCAACACATTCACCACCGGCGGCCCCACCAGGGGCTGTTCAATGTGCGCATCCAGCAGTTGCTCAAGCGTAGACACTGGCAGATTGCGCGCCGCCGCGACACGCGCCAGTTGATAGGCAATCGCGGCCGGTGGCAAGTGCGGATCGAGGCCACTGCCAGAGGTGGTCAACATGGCCAACGGCACTGGCCCCTGGCCAGCTACCTGCAATTTATTGGCCTCGTCGATAACCCGAGTGGCGAGCGCCGGATTGCTGGGCGAGAGGTTGCTGGCGCTGCTCGACACAGTGGCAAAGGCACCGGCCGATGGCCGTGGGTGGAACCAGCCATCACCAACGAAATCCTGGGCGATCAGCGACGAACCGCGAACCTTGCCGTCGGCGTCGCGCACCAGGCTGCCATTGGCCTGGTCCGGGAAGGCGACCTGGGCGACACCGGTGACCACCAAAGGGTAGGCGACGCCGGTGATCAGGGTCATCAGCAACAGCAGGCTCAGGGCCGGACGTATCAGTGTGGACATTTCAAAATCCTCGAATTCAGAGAACAAATACAGCGTTCAGTCAGATGGACCGTGTCGAGTCCTTCGCGAGCAAGCCCGCTCCCACAGGGGAATGCATTTCAACGTGTGGGAGCGGGCTTGCTCGCGAAGGCGGTGTGCCTGGCACACCGCGCAAGTCAGACCAAATGCAACGCCGTCAACAACATGTCGATCGCCTTGATGCCCACGAACGGCACCAGAATCCCGCCCAGCCCATAAATCAGCAGATTGCGCCGCAGCAACGCCGCCGCGCTCACCGCTTGCACCCTCACACCACGCAATGCCAACGGAATCAGCACCACAATGATCAAGGCGTTGAACACAATCGCCGACAGAATCGCGCTCTGCGGACTGCTCAGGTGCATGACGTTGAGCACACCCAGTTGCGGGTAGATCGAGGCGAACAGCGCCGGCAGGATCGCGAAGTACTTGGCCACGTCGTTGGCGATGGAAAAGGTGGTCAGCGCACCACGGGTCACCAGTAATTCCTTACCGATCTGCACCACGTCCAACAGCTTGGTCGGGTCGCTGTCGAGGTCGACCATGTTCGCCGCCTCCCGTGCCGCTTGCGTACCGTCGTTCATCGCCATGCCGACGTCCGCCTGAGCCAGGGCCGGGGCGTCGTTGGCACCGTCGCCGCACATGGCGACCAGGCGACCGTCGTTCTGCTCATGACGAATGCGCGCCAGTTTTTTCTCCGGAGTCGCTTCAGCCAGCACGTCATCCACGCCCGCTTCGGCGGCAATCGCAGCGGCGGTCAGCGGGTTGTCGCCCGTGACCATGACCGTGCGAATCCCCAGCTTGCGCAATTCGGCGAAACGCTCGCGGATGCCGGGCTTGACCACGTCCTTGAGGTGAATGACACCGAGCAATTTGCCGTCGGCGCAGACTAGCAGAGGCGTGCCACCGCTCTGGGCGATCTTGTCGATTTCCCGGGACAGAGGCGCGGCCAGATCGGCGCGTTTCAGGCCGACGAAAGTCAGCAGCGAATCCACCGCGCCTTTGCGATAGACCCGGCCCTGATAGTCAACGCCAGACAAGCGGGTTTCAGCACTGAACGGCACCGCGGTCAGCACCTCGGCGGACGGCTCGGGTTGCGGATGAAGACCGCGCAGGTACTCGACGATGGATTTGCCTTCAGCCGTGTCATCGGCCAAGGAGGCAAGCAACGCGCCCTCGGCCAGTTCCTTGGCAGTGACACCCGGCGCGGCATAAACCGCGGAGCAGCGACGGTTGCCGAAGGTGATGGTGCCGGTCTTGTCCAGCAGCAGGACGTGAACGTCCCCCGCCGCTTCCACGGCGCGACCGGATTTGGCGATCACATTCAGGCGTACCAGACGATCCATCCCGGCGATACCGATGGCCGACAACAAACCGCCAATGGTGGTCGGAATCAGCGTGACCAATAACGCCACCAGGAACACCAGCGGCAGGCTGCCATTGGCGAAGTGGGCGAACGGTTGCAGGGTCACCACCACCAGCAGAAAGATCAGGGTCAGGCCGATCAGCAGGATATCCAGCGCGACTTCGTTCGGGGTTTTCTGGCGTTTGGCGCCTTCGACCAGCGCGATCATGCGGTCGAGGGTCGATTCACCGGGGTTGGCGGTGATGCGTACCAGCAGCCAGTCGGACACCAGGCGGGTGTTGCCGGTGACGGCCGAGCGGTCGCCACCGGACTCACGAATCACCGGTGCCGATTCACCGGTAATCGCCGCTTCGTTGACCGCCGCGATGCCTTCGATCACCTCGCCGTCACCGGGGATCATCTCCCCCGCTTCGACGCGCACCACATCGCCCTTGCGCAGGCTGGTGGCGGGCACCACCTGAAAGCTGCCATTGGCGTTTTTGCGCCGGGCACTCAAGCCTTCACTGCCGGCCTTGAGGCTGTCGGCACGGGCCTTGCCGCGACCTTCTGCCAGCGCTTCGGCGAAGTTGGCGAACAACACGGTGAACCACAGCCACAAGGCGATTTGCGCGGCGACGAAAGTCGGCACGGCGCTGTCGGGAATGAAGCACAGCACGGTGGTCAGAATCGCGGTCAGTTCCACCACCAGCATCACCGGCGCACGTTGCAATTGCCGTGGGTCGAGCTTTACGAACGCTTGCACCAGCGCCGGGCGCCAGAGGGCCGAGATCGCGGTTTTCGGTTGTTCCGGCGCCTTGACGACGGCGGCTTTAGTTGCGGGCATATTCATCATTGACTCCTTAGAAGCCCAAGCTCAGATGTTCGGCAATCGGGCCCAGCGCCAGGGTCGGCAGGAAGGTCAAACCACCCACCAGCAAAATGGTCACGGTCAACAGGACCACGAACAGCGGGCCGTGAGTCGGGAAGCTGTTCTGGCCGATCGGCGCGGTTTTCTTCATCGCCAGGCTGCCGGCCAGGGCCAGTACCGGGAGGATGTAACCGAAGCGACCGATCAACATGCCCAGCCCCAGCATCAGGTTGTGGAACGCGGTGTTGGCACCGAAACCGCCGAACGCCGAGCCGTTGTTGGCACTGGCCGAGGTGTAGGCATAAAGCAACTGGCTGAAACCGTGAGCACCGGGGTTACTCACCGCCGCGACCGGGCCAGGCAGGCTGGCAGCAATCGCGCCGAGCACCAGCACGCCGACCGGCATCACCAGCAAGGTCACCACCAGCAACTGGACTTCTTTGGCTTGCAGTTTCTTGCCGAGGTATTCCGGAGTGCGGCCGATCATCAGCCCGGCGAGGAATACCGCGATCAGCACGTTGAGCAACATGCCGTAGAGCCCGGCTCCGACGCCGCCGAAGATCACTTCGCCGACCATCATGTTGATCATCGCCACCATGCCGCTCAGCGGGTTGAGGCTGTCGTGCATGCCATTGACCGAACCGTTCGACGCCGCCGTGGTGGTCACCGACCACAACACGGTGGCGGTGGTACCGAAGCGCGCTTCCTTGCCTTCCAGCGGTGCGGTCTGTTCGACGGCGACGTTGTTCAGGGTCGGGTTCGGTTGATATTCAGCCCACAGCGACGTCGCGCCGCCGATCAAAAACAGCGCCAGCATGCAGGCGATGATCGCGCGGCTCTGACGCAGGTCTTTCACGTAATGGCCGAAGGTGAACACCAGCGCCACCGGGATCAGAATGATCGAAGCGACTTCGAACAGGTTGCTCCACGCCGTCGGGTTCTCGAACGGGTGCGCCGAGTTGACGCCAAAGAAGCCACCACCGTTGGTGCCCAGTTGCTTGATCGCAATCTGGCTGGCGGCCGGGCCGAGCGGGATCACTTGATCAACGCCCTGCATGGTCACGGCGTTCACGTACTGGGCGAACGTTTGTGGCACGCCCTGCCAGACCAGATACAGCGCCAGCAGCAGGCACAGCGGCAGCAGGCCGTAAAGGGTGGCGCGAGTCATGTCGACCCAGAAGTTGCCCAGGGTTTTGGTCGACTTGCGACCAATGCCGCGACACAGCGCCACCAGTACCGCGAGGCCGGTGGCGGCGCTGACGAAGTTCTGCACGGTGAGGCCGACCATCTGGCTCAGGTAGCTGAGGGTCGCTTCGCCGCTGTAGGACTGCCAGTTTGTATTGGTCATGAAGCTGACGGCGGTGTTGAACGCTTGCGTCCATTCCTGACCCGGCAAATTTTGCGGATTGAGCGGCAAATAATCCTGAAACAGCAGGATCGCGAACAACAGCAAAAAACCCGCGAGGTTAAAGGCGAGCAAGGCCAGGGTGTATTTCTGCCAGCTCTGTTCGGCCTGCGGATCGACGCCGGCCACCCGATAGCAACCCCGCTCCACCGGCCCGAGGATCGGCGACAGCCAGGTGCGCTGCCCTTCCATCACCTTGTAGTAGAAGCGCCCCAGAAACGGTGCCGGGATCAGCACCACGGCGAAGAAGGCGAGGATCAGCCAATAGTCATAACTGTGCATAGCCGCTCCTAGTTCCGGTCCGCGCGCAACAGCGCAACCAACAGATAAATGAACAGCCCCACTGCCAATAGCAGTGACACTCCGTCCAGAACGCTCATGGAAATTCTCCGTGTTACGGCGTATTGCCGCGTGTGGAGTGATTGTCGGGAGGGAGGCTGTAAAGGCGCGAGATCGAGGGTGTTGGCTACGCATAAATAAAGCGTAAAGAGTGGGGTGATGCGGTGGCAGTGCCGGCCTCTTCGCGAGCAAGCCCGCTCCCACAGGGATCGGTGTTGTGTGGGTAAACGCATTCCAAATGTGGGAGCGGGCTTGCTCGCGAAGGCGGCAGCACAGACGACACCGCCCCCAACTGGCGCACAAAAAGCGCGCATCCGGCCGCGAACATCCCCGATACGACAGCTTTCAGCGCTTTACGACGCCCACCTGAAAAATGGCACGCCCACTGCACACGCCCTCCCCCGAGCTTTTCCAAACCGTTCAGGGAGCAAGGCATGAACACACAACTCAAACCCACGCTGGGTACGCTGCACCTGTGGGGTATCGCGGTCGGGCTGGTGATTTCCGGTGAGTACTTCGGCTGGAGTTACGGCTGGGGCGTGGCCGGGACACTGGGCTTCCTGGTGACCTCATTCATGGTCGCCACGATGTACACCTGCTTCATCTTCAGTTTCACCGAACTGACCACCGCGATTCCCCATGCCGGGGGTCCCTTTGCCTACAGCCGCCGCGCCTTTGGCGAGAAAGGTGGATTGATTGCCGGGTTGGCGACCCTGATCGAGTTCGTCTTCGCCCCTCCGGCGATTGCCCTGGCGATCGGCGCCTACCTGAATGTGCAGTTTCCCGCCCTCGACCCGAAACACGCGGCGGTCGGTGCCTACATCGTGTTCATGGGCCTGAACATTCTCGGCGTGAAACTGGCCGCGACCTTCGAGCTGGTGGTCTGCGTATTGGCGGTCGCCGAATTGTTGGTGTTCATGGGCGTGGTCGCCCCGGCGTTCAGCTTCAGCAACTTCGCCCTCAACGGCTGGGCTGGTTCTGATGTGTTCGGTGCGCCCGCGATTGCCGGCATGTTCGCGGCCATTCCGTTTGCCATCTGGTTCTTCCTTGCCATCGAAGGCGCGGCCATGGCCGCCGAAGAAGCCAAAGACCCGAAACGCACGATTCCCAAGGCCTACATCAGCGGCATCCTGACCCTGGTGCTGCTGGCCATGGGCGTGATGTTCTTTGCCGGCGGCGTCGGCGACTGGCGCACCCTGTCGAACATCAACGATCCGCTGCCGCAAGCCATGAAAGCCGTGGTCGGCGAAAGCTCCGGCTGGTTGCACATGCTGGTGTGGATCGGCCTGTTCGGCCTGGTGGCGAGTTTCCACGGGATTATTCTCGGCTACTCGCGGCAGTTCTTTGCGCTGGCCCGGGCCGGTTACCTGCCAGCATCCCTGGCCAAACTGTCGCGCTTCCAGACCCCGCACCGGGCCATCATCGCCGGTGGCGTGATTGGCATCGCGGCGATCTACAGCGATGGCTTGATCAACCTCGGCGGCATGACGCTGACGGCGGCGATGATCACCATGGCGGTATTCGGTGCGATCGTGATGTACATCATGAGCATGCTCAGCCTGTTCAAACTGCGCAAAACCGAACCGAACCTGGAACGCACCTTCCGCGCGCCCTGCTACCCATTGGTGCCGTTCATTGCGTTGATGCTGGCGGTGGTTTGCCTGGTGGCGATGGCCTGGTTCAACACCTTGATCGGGTTGATCTTCCTCGGCTTCATGGCAGTGGGTTTCGTGTACTTCATGCTTACCGCGCAACTGCGTGCCGATGCGCCGGCGGATGCGATGTTGACTGGGCTTTAACCTCACACGCTGCCACCTGTAGGAGCTGCCGAAGGCTGCGATCTTTTGATCTTTATCGATGCATCTGGCGTCGAAGATCAGGATCAAAAGATCGCAGCCTTCGGCAGCTCCTACGGGGGAATGTGCAGGTTTCGAAGATGTGGCGCAGATGAACGGGACATAACAGGCCTAGAATGGAACCACTGCGAAATTCCATCGCTCAAAAGTGGTATGCAGGATCGATCGGCGAACCCTCGCCCATCGGCCTGCCCTTAAGGAGAGCCGTTATGCCTTGGTATGCCTGGTTGATTCTGATCGTTGCCATCGGCTCGATCGTTGGCGGTCTGATGCTGCTGCGCGACACCGCCAACAAGGTCGAATTGACCGAAGAGCAACGCAAGCGCGTCGCCGAACGCAATGCGGAAGCGGATGCCAAGGATGCGCAGGACCGCTAGCAAACAATTGTGGCGAGGGAGCTTGCTCCCGCTGGGTCGCGTAGCGACCCTTGAGGTTCCTCGCACATTTTTTGCGCCCGCTGCGCGGTCGAGCGGGAGCAAGCTCCCTCGCCACAAAACCGTTTCTATTTCTCCCAATCGGCCTTGGCAATGTGCAAGCCATGCAGCCCTTTATAGGCCGCACGTTCCGGCTGGCTCCAGCCTTCAAGCAACGACTCCTCCAACCGATAAATCTCCACCCCCAATGGCCGACACACACTCAACGGATCCTGCGCATCCGGCCCCCACATGGCCAGGGACAAATCGCCACCCGGGCACGTCGACAACGCACACAGCAGATCAATCTCGGCAAAGAACTCCAGGTAATCGCCCTTCTGCGCCGGACAAGCTTTCATGAAGTACATGTCGTCGTGGTTCAGACCCGTGCACTGGAAAATGTTCAGCACATCATGCACGTCAAATTCGGTCAGGCCATGGGGTAACACGGCGCGCGTCAAATTCGAGTGGCAGTGATGATGGAAATCCTCGCCGGTGAGCATTTTGTTCACATACGGATCGCACCGCGTCCCCAGCAAGTCGTGCAAACGCCCGCCATGTTCGTCGATGCCGTACCCGGCCAGGCTATCGTCGGTGATAGTCACCAGCGGCCGCAAAAATGGCAGGTTCGACCAGAGCCGGTCATGGGTGCTGACATGAGCACCCTGCAACTGCCGGGTCCGCGCCGCCCATAAGCGTTCGCGCGGGTCGTGGGCATTCCAGACATTGAAGTCCCCGACTTGCGGGCCAACCGGGGTCGTGACCCTGAACACATGCCCGGCCGGCACATTCCAGGCGCGGCCAGTGCGGATCGGCACTTCGAACTGTTCGATCAGCGTGCGCCCCTCTTTCTTGTCCCGGACTCTCTCGTAGAAAGCCGTGTCCACCTGCAAGGCCGAGCCTTTGCTGACTTGATAGGCCGCCGGATAGTCTTTGTACATGGCACAAATCCTCGTTCAGTGATGGGAAGAAGGGGCAAGCATCTGCAACAGGAGGTGTTCGGAGTCGTCGAGATAAAGGCTCATCGCGTCCCCGGCCGCGGGTTTGTCGCCGTCGGCCAGCAAGTCATGTATCTGCCGGTCACGCGCCAGCCAAGGCGCTTGAAAACGTGATTCATCGGGAGCGGTGCAAAACACCAGGCGCAGTTGCGCGACAACGTTGGTGAAGAACTCATCGAACAACGGACTGCGCAGCAATCCGACAATGTGTTGATGAAACGCCAGGCTGTGAGTGCCGACGGCGCGCCAGTCCTCACGCTCCCGGGCCAGCTCGGTGGCCTCCAGGGCTTCGAGCATCCGGTCGGACTGATACTCACGCAATGGCTGACTGGCGCTGATGGCTTGCAGCTCCAGGGTACGCCGGACCTTGAACAGATCGCGCACATCCTCGACACCCAACCGGCGCACCATCACACCCTTGTTACGGACATAACGGGTCAGCCCTTCCTGACCCAGACGATGCAACGCCTCGCGAATCGTGTTTCGCGAGGCGTTGTAAGCCGACACCAGATCGTTTTCCACCAGCGCCATGCCCGGCAGCAAACGACCGCCGATGATGTCAGCGCGCAACTCCAATGTGATGTGGTCGGCCAGGGACAGTCCGCTGCTCATACTCAATGCCTCGTGATTGTTCAACAATCGTCAGCGAATGAGTAATCACTATTCGTGCCATCTGCCTTGAGCTACTCATCCCAGTATTTGAACAACACACTGGCATTGACGCCACCAAATCCGAAGCCGTTGGATAACGCGTAATCGATGGTCATTGGCCGCGCCTGACCATGAACGATGTCCACCCCTTGCGTTGCCGGATCCGGGTTATCGAAGTTGAGCGTCGCCGGCACCACCTGATCGCGGAGCGCCAACAGCGTAAAGATCGCCTCGATCCCGCCAGCAGCGCCGAGCAAATGCCCGGTGGCCGATTTGGTCGACGTCACCGCTATCTTGTTGTCCGAGCCGAACAATGACTTGATGGCCGCCAACTCCCCCAAATCCCCCACCGGGGTCGAGGTTGCATGGGCGTTGAGATGCTGCACCTGCGCCGGCGAAATGCCCGCCTGGGCCAACGCCAGCGACATCGCCCGACGCGCACCGCTGCCATCTTCAGGCCCCGCGGTCAGATGATAGGCATCGGCACTGGTGCCGTAACCGACCAGCTCGGCCAACGGCTGAGCGCCGCGCGCCAGGGCATGCTCCAGGGATTCGATCACCAGAAGGCCCGAGCCTTCGCCCATCACAAAGCCATCACGCCCACTGTCGAACGGCCGCGAGGCGCGTTCCGGGGTGTCGTTGTAACCACTGGACAACGCCCGAGCCGCCGCAAACCCGGCAAGGCTGACACGATCGATCGCCGCCTCCGCACCGCCACACACCGCAATATCTGCCTCACCGCAGCGAATCAGCCGCGCCGCGTCACCAATCGCCTGAACCCCGGCCGCGCACGCTGTTACCGGAGCGCCCAAAGGGCCCTTGAAACCGTGCTCAATCGACACATGGCCCGCCGCGAGGTTGACCAGAAACGACGGAATGGTGAACGGAGACAAGCGTCGCGGGCCACGGCTATCGGTAGTACGCACCGCATCGGCAATCGCGCCGAAACCACCCACGCCCGAGCCGATAATCGTGGCGGTGCGTTCCTGCGCGTTGACGTCCTGCGGATGCCAATCGGCCTGCTCCAGTGCCTGACGCGCCGCCTCCATGGCAAACATAATGAAACGGTCCATCTTCTTCTGCTCTTTGGGCGGCGTCGCCCGGTCCGGATCAAAACCCGCCTCGGGATCTTCCGCCAGCGTCTGCACCGCGCCACCGACCTTGGTGGTCAGATCGGCAACCACCTCGTCCGGCAACGCCCGCAACCCGGAACGCCCGGCCAACAAACGCGCCCAAACCGCTTCGACACCACTACCTAACGGCGACACCAGGCCCATGCCCGTGACGACCACTCGACGATTACTCATAACGCAAATACCTCAAGCCGATTCATGGCGCCTCACTTGTAACGCGTGGCGGCCGTGCTTCTAGACAGATTCGGCGCCATCGCATGACGCGCCGCCATAAAGGCCTCCCACTCGGAGGCATTCGGTAACGAAGGAATGGTGATCAACTCACCCTGGTCCAGACCCGACAATGCCGCGTCGACCATCTCCCCTGCTTCCATGATCATGTCCGCCGGAATCTGGGACGCATCGATACCGGAGCGCTCCAGGATCTCGGTACGTGTGACGCCCGGCAACACCGCTTGAACCTGAACCCCGGTGCCCTGCAGTTCGGCGTTCAACGACTGAGTCAGGCTCAACACATAAGCCTTGCTCGCACTGTACGTCGCATTGAACCGCTCCGGGAACAATGCCACCACCGAGGCAATATTGATGATCGTCCCGCGACCGGCCTTGGAAAAACCCGCCGCCGCTGCCGAGGCCAACCGCGTCACCGTGGTGACGTTCAGCTGAATCAAACGCTCCAGCTGATCCATATCAGCGTTGGCGAGCAAACCATCTGCCGCGACACCGGCGTTATTCAGCAACAGGCTGATACTCGAATCGCTACGCAGGCGCTGCTCAAGCTTCAACACATCATCCTTTTGCGTCAGATCCGCCTTCAGCACCTCCACCTGAACCCCATGCGCTGCACGCAACTTGCTCGCCGCAGCCTCCAGCCGTTCCTGATCACGGGCCACCAGCAACAAATCAAAACCACGCGCCGCCAACCGCTCCGCGTAAACCGCACCGATGCCGGAAGATGCGCCGGTGACGAGGGCCGTACCTTGGGTCTGGACAGAATTCATGACTGTGCTCCTGGAGGATGCTTGAGGAAGGTGAGCGCCTGAAAATCAGGGCGCATCAACAAATGACGAATTTATTATAGGCATAATTTAAGCGCCATATGATAGGCGTAATTTTTCCCGTCCCGATGAAAGGCACCAGATCGCCCTCTGCGGCAATATGCAAAAAGGCCGGTCAATGACCGGCCTCTTGGCGTGGATCTACAAGCTTAGTTCACTTCCAGCTTCTCGCGATTCTTGTCCAGAATAGCCTTGCCAATCCCCTTCACTTCCAGCAATTCGTCGACGGACGAAAACGGCCCATTACTCTCACGATAAGCAACAATCGCCTTGGCCTTCGCCTCACCAATCCCGGACAACTCGCGCTGCAGAGTCGGCGCATCGGCGCCATTGAGATCGACCTTGGTGGTTTGAGCCTTGGCAGCACCATCCAGCATCAAGGGTGCCTTGGCAGCCTCTGGCGCAGTCGTCGGCGCAGCGATGGCCGCAATAGAGGCGCTGGTGAGCAGGGCAAAAACCAGAGAGTAGAAATAGCCAGTACGCATAAATGAAGCTCCATGACATCGATTGAGAAAGCAGCTTTTCCGAAGCTGCCTTCCAAACTTAGGCGATGTGGTGGAGCTGTCAAAAATGTGTCGATTACAAGATGTGTGGACGAAGCAAAGCCGAGGAATTACAGTGCTTCGCCTCGCGAAGGTATCTCGATCGCAAAGTGGAAACTTGCTCCTCGTTTGGCCTCCCTTTTCGACCCGTTCTAAAAGGGGATACAACTACTCCCCGACCAAAAAATTGCAATTCTGGGAGCCACGGTATGACACGCGGACTTCCTTTTGACTATTGGATAATTTACATCATGGTTAACTCCCCTATTTTAGTGACCGGTGGCGCTGGCTTCATCGGCTCCCACCTTACGGACGCCCTACTTGAAAAAGGTCATAGCGTTCGCATTCTGGACGATTTCTCAACAGGCAAGCACACTAACCTGCCACTGGGTAACGCTCGTCTGGAAGTGATTCAGGGGGATGTAGCCGATGCCGAAACGGTATTTAGAGCAATGGAAGGCTGCCGCGCCGTAGTTCATTTAGCAGCAGTGGCTTCCGTACAAGCGTCCGTCGACGACCCTGCAAAAACTCACCAGAGCAACTTCATTGGCACGCTTAATGTTTGCGAGAGCATGCGCAGGTTGAAGATCAAGCGTGTCGTGTTTGCTTCCAGTGCCGCGGTGTATGGAAACAATGGCGAAGGGGAAGCTATTGACGAAGACACTCCGAAAGCACCACTGACGCCTTATGCTTCCGACAAACTGGCGAGCGAGTACTACTTTGACTTTTACCGCAGGCAACATGCTCTGGAACCGGTAATATTCCGTTTCTTTAATATCTTTGGCCCTCGCCAGGACCCTTCATCTCCGTATTCTGGGGTAATCAGCATATTTAGCGAGCGGGCAAAAAACGACTTACCGATAACAATATTCGGTGATGGTGAACAAACCCGAGACTTCGTTTATGTAGGCGATCTAGTCAATGTCCTCGTCCAGGCGACCGAAGCCCAGAGTGTAGAAGCGGGAGCAATCAACGTAGGACTTAGCCGAGCCACTACCCTCAACCAGGTATTGGAATCACTGTCTAGCGTATTGAACAAGTCACCGCAGGTCAGCTACGCGGCCGGACGTCCTGGCGACATCAGGCATTCCAGAGCCAACAATAAACGACTGCTAGAGCAATTCGTGTTCCCTGAACCCACCCCAATCTCCTCTGGTCTTGCTCGTTTACTGGAACAATAAATCCGAATTGGACGAGATAGATCTCCACGCTTTGTCTGTGCGAAATGAAAAATGCCCCATCTATTGAATGAGGCATTTTTTTATTGCTTATCGAGCCAGCGTCGATTTAATACCCAAACCCTCGGACTCAAGGCTCAAGACGCCGCTGCTGCTGGTAAATCCAGTCGACGATTTCACCGTCCGGGGTATACCCGCATACTGTTTCACGCAATAATTTTCTAACACGAGAATAATCATCAGCGGCAACGGCTACGAGCAGCTCCGAAAGTCTTGACTTCAACACATCCCAAGGCAGGAAATCTTCATTCGCGCTCATAATCATCGGGTGCTGAGTGGCGGCAACGTTATCCCCGATCAGCAACTCCTCATAAAGCTTCTCGCCCGGGCGCAATCCGGTAAATTCAATGGCGATATCGCCTTGTAGATTTTTCTCGGAGCGCACGCTCAACCCGGACAGGTGAATCATCTTTTCCGCCAGTTCGACGATTCTTACCGGCTCCCCCATATCAAGAACAAACACATCACCTCCCCGTCCCATTGAGCCAGCCTGGATGACGAGTTGAGCAGCTTCAGGAATGGTCATGAAGTAGCGGGTAATCTTGGGATGTGTAACCGTCAATGGCCCTCCTGACTTGATCTGCTTATGGAACAGAGGGATCACCGAGCCGGAAGAGCCAAGGACATTTCCAAAACGAACCATAGTAAACCGGGTTTTGTTCACGCGAGACACGTTAGCCGTATCCCCAAGGAAAACAGGAGCGGCTTCGCGACTCAGGGCCTGTAACGTCAACTCCGCAAAACGCTTGGTACTGCCCATGACGTTGGTGGGGCGAACTGCTTTATCTGTCGAAATCAATACAAAATTCGCAACACCGGCCTGAAGCGCCGCCTGGGCGGTGTTCAGAGTACCAATGACATTATTAAGAACGCCTTCGGCGATGTTATGCTCAACCATGGGGACGTGTTTATAGGCGGCTGCATGATAAACAGTCTCGACCCGCCAGGTTTTCATTACATCAAGCAGCTTCTCTTGGTCTCGTATAGACCCGAGAATAGGCAGCAGGTGAACCGAAATAGATTCGCGACTGATACGTTGCTCCAACTCTGACAAGATGCTGTAGAGATTGAACTCACTGTGATCGAACAATAAAAGTGTTGTAGCGCCCAAAGAAAAAATTTGCCGACATAATTCGGACCCTATAGAACCACCTGCGCCCGTCACCAGTACGGTTTTGCCCTTGATGCAATGCGCCAACAAATCCGGTTGAGCCGGAACAGAGTCGCGTCCGAGCAAATCAGCGATGTCGACTTCTTGAATGTCATCGACTTTAACGCGACCGCTCGCCAGGTCTGTAAAATTCGGAACGCTACGAATATGGAGAGGAAATCCCTCGAGAACATTCAGGATTTCACGACGCCTGGCACGCGTAGAAGAAGGAAGCGCCAGAAGTATTTCTTGAGCTCCTGTCACGTCGATCATTTGTTGAATGTGCTTGGGTTTGTATACTTGGAGTCCGGAAATCGATCGATCAGCAATACTTGCATCGTCATCAATAAAAGCAACCGGTCGCATGGCCCGGCCCATTCGAAGTGCTGCGACCAGCTGATTCCCAGCGACACCTGCACCATAAATCGCGACTTTGGTCAGTCCGTCATTACGACTGGCAAAAGGAACATGTTGGGCCGCAGTAAACCAATCTCCCATAAAATACTGTCGCATAAACAAACGCAAACCACCGATAATGACAAGGCTCAACCACCAGTAGTTAAAAATAATTGATCTTGGAACAACCGCCTCATGATTGCTGTACCAGTAAAGAACAACAGCAAGTAGTAACGATGACAAACTGACCGCTTTGATAATAGCAATCAGCGCATCATTGCCAAAATAGCGCATAACTGCGCGATACATTCCAAAACGGATGAACAACGGAATGGCTATGACAGGAGCACAGACAAACAACCAGAGATGGACTTTCAAAGGATTGTACATGTCGTCGATGCCCAGTCTCACGATGAACGCAAGCCAGAGCGCAAGCCATACGAGCACTGTATCGGTCATGACCTGCAGAAGCCTTTTGTGCCTACGTGGCAATTCAAGCAAAAAAGTTCGAATTTTATCCATAAATACTCAACCGTTCGGACCTGGGACTCCCTTGAGCGAGAGTCATCTTCAGTCTGCGAAATCCAATAATCCCGCCACCGTACGCCTTACCTCACCCGCCGACAAATGATAAGCCACTCAAAGCCCTTCTTGCGCACACTCGCGAGAAAAAGGACCGAAGCGGGCGTGTCGTTGACGTACAAAAAAACCATCCTAAGGAATGGGTGTAAACGAACACAACAGCAAAAAAAAAATCTTGCGGCCTCTCAGACACCGAACGGCCAGCAAAAATCCATCCCGCGTTGTGACCAAAATAATGCTTGTTCCGCTTCAGACGGAACCGGCGCGACGCAGCATCGGGCACAGACTTTGCGCTCCCAGGTAGATCCCGTACCCCTCGCCTGCGCTCCCCTTTTTGGAGCATCTCATCGTCAGGCCAACCACCACAGGCTTCGGCGCATATGGTACATTAACCAGCAATTATGTTTACCCCAACGACCATACAAAGGTCACGTGGTAGACGCTCGGGGCGACCCGTCACGGTCAAGCAATATTTAGAATACCTGATGGTTGAGACTGTCTATTTATGGAACTGCGGGACCTTCCAACGCGAGTTACCCCACGCTGCTGAAAGCAAAAAAAATTGTAGACCTCTATTTTAAAGTCCAGTTTTACGGCGCTTTTTGGTGTCATGAACGTACAAAAATCGATTGATGCCACCTACGAAGCGTTTACATCCAACAAAAACCGTGCCACCCCTTACCTCGCGGAGCTTTTTTCCTAATGCAGAGTTATGCAACCTCTCCCCTCGAAATTTTCAGGTCTAGCTGGAGAAACCGCAGATTAATCAGTGCACTGACAAAACGAGAGGTCGTTGGCCGGTATCAAGGCTCGCTCTTCGGCCTGCTCTGGTCACTGTTCAATCCAATACTGACTCTGGCTGTATACACCTTTGTTTTCAGCGTAGTGTTCAAGGCGCGCTGGAGTGGCGGCAGTGACTCCAAAGCCGAGTTTGCACTTGTGCTTTTTGCCGGACTGCTGGTGTTCAATCTTTTTTCCGAAAATATCAATCGGGCACCCGGGCTGATTCTTTCTAATACCAACTATGTGAAGAAAGTGATTTTCCCTCTGGAAATTCTTCCTGTCATTTCGCTGTGCGCGGCACTTTTCCATACTGTGATCAGTTTGGTAGTCTGGCTAGCGTTCTACACCATTTTTATATCGCCACCGCCACTGACCATTTTGCTTACTCCGATAGTACTCATACCCATTGTACTTATCTCTATGGGGGCTGGATGGCTGCTGTCATCGCTCGGTGTATTTTTCAGGGATGTTTCACAGATCATCGGGATCTTCACCACCGCGCTGCTGTTCATGTCGCCGGTCTTTTACCCTGTATCAGCGCTGCCCGTGGATTATCAAAAATTCCTGTATTACAACCCACTGACCCCCTCCATAGAATTCATCAGGGACGTCATGATTCAAGGCGTGATTCCGAACCCAAGGGAGTTTTCCCTGTATTTTCTGGGTAGCCTCGTTTTTGCCTTGATCAGTTTCGCCTGGTTCCAAAAAACTCGTAAAGGATTTGCTGATGTCCTCTGATATCGCGATAAAAGTCGAAGGTATTCACAAGTGCTTTCATATATATGAAGAACCGCGTGATCGATTCAAGCAATTCATATTTCCCCTGACGCAAAGTCTGCTGCGCCTGGAAAGGAAAAATTATTACCGTGAATTCTGGGCCCTCCAGGACGTTTCCTTCGAGGTTCGCAAAGGCGAAATCATCGGGATCATAGGACGCAACGGTGCCGGCAAATCGACGCTGCTCCAGATCATCTGCGGGACACTTAACAGCACCTCCGGTACCACTCAGGTCAATGGACGAGTGGCGGCGTTGCTGGAATTGGGTGCAGGATTCAATCCCGAGTTCAGCGGTCGCGAGAATATCTATCTCAATGGCAGTATTCTTGGCCTGACCAAAGAAGAAATCGACACCCGATACGATGAAATCATCGACTTCGCCGACATCGGTTCTTTTATCGAACAACCGGTAAAGACCTACTCGAGCGGCATGTATGTTCGTCTCGCCTTCGCGGTGCAAGCCTGCATCGAACCGGATATCCTGATCGTCGATGAAGCGCTGGCCGTCGGCGATATCGGCTTTCAATACAAGTGCTTTAAGCGAATTGAAAAGCTGCGTGATCGAGGCACAACCATTTTAATGGTGACCCACTCCACCGGTAGCATCCTTGAGTATGCTAATCGCTGCCTGGTCATCGACAACGGCCGTGTCATTACCGACACCGAGGATGTCTTGTCTGCCGTATTGACGTATGAAAAAGGCATGGTCACCACACAGGCCAAGTCCAACCCGTCTTCCGCGCCGCATGAGTCCACCGGCAGCTATTCCCTGGAACAACTCAAACATTTCCAGGCATCGGAACTCAATAACGAAACCGGTGAGAAGCGATTCGGCTCGGCGCGGGCGATCATCAAAAGCCTCGACGTATTCAGAATGGATGGCAGCAATCTTTCCGAACGTCCGATCATCAAGTCCGGTGAAGAATTGCGTTTTTCCTTCGTGATCGCTTCCTCCGAGGAGATCGAAGATGTAGCTCTGGGAATATCCCTCAGTAAAGCTCAAGGTGGCGATATCTGGGGGGATAACAACCTTAGCGCGGGCACCGTGATCAAGCTTCGCAAAGGGCAAAGCAGAATCGAATATGTTGTTCGGCTGCCCCTGAGCGCGAGTGAATACCTGGTTCATTGCGGATTGTCGTGCACACATCTCGGAAAACGAGAAGAACTTGACCAGCGTCGTCCTATGCAACGCCTGCGTTTCTGGACCCCCCGCGAACAAGTGGGTTTTGTCTACTCCCCAATCACCGTCAAAGTAATAGATGCCTAATGCTGACTATATTTCTTCCTCCCTTTCCATTCCGAGGAGTAGAAGCCCCTTATCTTTGGGTCTTCTATAAGTTCTTGCATGAGTCTGAGGAGGCTTTGCACTTCCTGATGTCGCCGTCTTATCTTCAAAGTACACAATACTTTGTCGATGCTCAGCGCTGGGAGGTCGAAGCTTCATCCTGCGATCATCTGGGATACAGCTCGCCGTCTGAAGGCGTATTGGCTAAGCACCACTTCAGTCACTTTGACGACAATGTCTTTACCCAACTTATGGAAAGCTCGGGAAACAATCCAATCCTGGCCTTCAAGCGATTGCTGACAGAACGCATTCCGTTTCTAGAAAAAGCCATCAAAGCGATGCTGTTCAGCCCCGGTCGCGAAAAACCTGACGCCATAGTTTCATGCTTGAACTGCCCTTCTCTTGAAGCCGTCGCTGAAGCGAGCGGTGTTCCTGTCATCCATATCGAGTTAGGCCCTTTGCGAGCGCCCAATTATCGCTGGACGGCCTATTTTGATTTCAGCGGCGTCAATGGAAATACCGAAGCGGAGAGCCGCTTTCAGAAAGTCGCCTCAACCTTCGGTGATCAACCGACGACGGTTGAGAAACTCAGAGAATTTTTTATAGCTTGCGATTATGACTTTACTCCGAGCACCCCCGACCGCAGCGTTGGCGTGCCTCTGCAGGTAGAAGATGATTCCAACCTGATTGCGTACTCGAATGGCTATGACAATAATTCTCTGATTGCCTACGCTAGACATCTCGAGAAGGAAGACCTGCTCATACGCGCTCATCCTAATAGCCAATTTGCGCCAAAAACAACCGATTCCGAAATAGACGACTCGGCCAACAGCATCGAGTTTATTGGAAAGTGCAGAGAGATCATAACCATCAATTCCAGCGTGGGACTGGAGGCGCTGCTATTCGAGCGAAAAGTAACCGCGTTAGGCGACAACTCCTTTGCTTTTATCAATCAAGCAACGTCTGAACAGGACAAAGTAAATCGTCTCGGATTCTACTTATTTTCCTACCTGATCCCCTTCGATGCCGCGTTCAGCCCTTCTTACATTCGATTCAGATTGCAGAACCCGTCTGAACTCGAAATATTGAAATGGCATATGAAGACCTATGGGTATGACTCTGAAGAATGCACTTCTCTAGCAGAAATAATTCACGACAGGACTACGCAACACATCATGGAAAAAATTGCACAGTTAAGAGCACACATGGCAGAGGAGATCGCAACACTTACGGCTGCGAACCAACGGATTTTATCCGAGCACCAACAAGCGCTGGCTGAGCAACAGCAGACATTGGCTGAGCAACAACATGCGCTGGCCGAGCAAATGTCAGAGGAGATCGCAACACTTACGGCTGCGAACCAACGGATTTTATCCGAACATCAACAAGCGCTGGCTGAGCAACAGCAGACATTGGCTGAGCAACAACACACACTGGCCGAGCAGCAACAAGTGTTAGCTGAACAACATTTATCAGACGAGATCGCAACGCTTACAGCGACGAACCAACGGATATTATCCGAGCACCAAGAGGCGTTGGCTGAGCAACAGGTAACATTGGCTGAGCAGCAACAAGCTTTGGCTGAGCAGCAACATGCATTGACTGAACAACGTGCACTGGTAGAAGAAAACCAACAACTGCTTGAGCAAAATCAAAAACTGCTTGAAGAGCAGGAAGATCTCGCCCGTAATAACGCACTGATCGTCGAGCAGTATGAGCGAAATATTCGAGACGAACAGGCTCGCCTGGCTACAATTCTCAGCAGCTCTTCATGGAAAGTGACTAAACCGCTTCGCTACAGCAGAAGAGTTGCAGCGACACTTTTGCGTAGCGCTTCGACTTGTGCGAGGCAAGCTAAGCGCATTTTCAGCACAATAAAATCAGACCCTAAAGTTTTGTTGCGCTTGATACGCCATATCAACGAACATGGCCTTAAAGCAACCCTTAAGCGCTCAACTCAGACGATTGAGGTTAACTTTGTAGCCAGCACTGGCGGTATCAAACTAAGCAAACAGACCACCACTTACATTCTAACCACAAAACATTGCATTTTCGTTGCGGAATTGATCAAACGCAATCTGGAAAAGGCAGGATTCCCCGCCAGCCTCATTTTTGAAGCTCCGGCAACTGGGTTCGAATCTTCTCTGCACTTTGTTATTTGCCCACAAATCTTCACGTCACTGCCAGGAACTTACATTGCCTTCCAGATGGAGCAATCTGTCAGCTCACGATGGTTTGAAGAAAGCTATTTGCGCACGCTTGAAAACTCTTACGCCATCTTTGACTATTCGACTCTCAACGTCCAATTCCTTCAAGATAAAGGTTTAAGCCTTAAGCAGGTCTATTACACTCCAATATCCTATATTCCTGACTATGCAACAACAGCACCTGTAGCGAAAGAATATGACATTCTTTTTTACGGTGATGCAAACAATGAAAGACGCCAGAAATACCTGGCGGCACTTAAAAGCAAATACAAAACCAAAGTAATTAGCAATATATTCGGCAAAACACTTTACAACGAGATTGCGAAAGCAAAACTCATTGTCAACATTCATTACTACGAGGGTGCGCTTCTCGAAACAACCCGTATTTATGAGTGCCTGTCCAAAGATGCTTTAATTGTCTCAGAAAGCAGTTCGGACATTGAAGAACATAATAATCTTCAAAATATCGTCGACTTCACGAAGATCGGTGATATCGATGAAATGATGGCGCACGTTGATTATTGGTTGGCCGATGACGCACGGCGCGAACAAAAAATCGCGCTTAACAGAGAAGCTCTGCGCGCGGCTCCAGACGAGTTCGAGTATTACTTCCAGCGCTTCTTGCTCGCGACAGACCACATCGATTTCGATACGTTCTACGACATCGCAGGCCACAATATCGAGTTCAAGACGGACTACGTGTGCCTTGGCCTGCCTGAATCGACAGAGCGCAGAAAAGACTTCGAGAAGGATAATAAAACCGGCTTCCAGTACTTCCCAGGGCTGCGCCACAGCGCTGGCTGGATCGGTTGCGGGCTCAGCTACAAGTTCATCTTGCGCAAAGCTTACGAGCAGAAGTTCAAAAACATTACGGTCTGTGAAGATGACGTCGAATTCCTGGACGGCTGGAAAGCACGGTTTGATCAAATTCACGAACATCTTGAATCACAGCAAAAGGATTGGGATATCTTTTCAGGCTTGATCGCTAACCTGCATGCGGACACGAACATCAGGGCGATCGAAAAGTTTGATGAGTTCGAGCTAATCCATATTGACAAGATGACCAGTACAGTCCTCAACACTTACAATGCCAGTGTATTCCCGAAAGTAATAAAATGGGACGAGAACTTCCGCGACCCTTACAAAAACACCATTGATCGATTCATTGAGAACCAGTCAAATATTGATGTGATTACGACAGCGCCTTTCCTCGTTGGGCATAAGGAAGAACTTATGTCTACACTGTGGGGCTTTCAGAACAGCCAATACACCGACATGATTGCAGCCAGCACGCTGTTACTGCAAGAAAAGGTCAGCGCCTTCAAAGATCCTGACGCTGAACCAAGTGGCAAAGCCCCTGTGCAGCCTTAGTTGAATTCGGTGGCAACCTCTTTTTAAACGAAGTTGCCACCGAACTTTTACTTGCTGCGTAAAATTAGCGACCTGGGTTATATTTACCCAAGCACGCGCTAAACAAAACACTCAACACCGACAAATTGCCTTTGAAAGCGCTGATCTTCGTTGGGACCTCACCCTTCGGATAACGACGCTCTGTTGCTAACTCCACACAACGATAACCTAACTTTGGTGCACGGTAAGAAAGGTAGGCCAATAGTTCGTATGTATTAAATACATCGCGAAATATTGCCACCTTTGGGTCGAGAAGCATTTTTCGACTATAAGCACGGAAACCCTGAGTGGTGTCTGTCCATTTGAAGCCGGAAAAAAGACTTAGCATAGGCGCGTGGATGAATCTGATAGCAAAGTCTCTGGAGAGTGGTGTATTGACCGCTACGCCGCCTTCCAAATAACGAGAAGCCTGTACAAAGTCGACACCGGCAGCCAATGCTTCAATAAAGCGATGAATGGCAGCAGGATCATCTTTATCATTACCATCAATGGTAATGATACCTGTATAGCCTTGCTCAAGCGCAAATGCGTAGGCACAACGCAATTGGGCACTCAACTTCCCCGCCCCCGTTTTAAGGATGAGGCCTCGTACCCTGGCCTCTTGCAACGATTGCAACGCCAGTGATCCATCAGTGCTGCCGCCATCAACAATCAAAATATCGGCTGCCAAATGAATGTCACATGCCGCCATTCGAGCGAGCAGGTTCTTGATTCTTTCACCTTCATTAATAACAGGGATAATGACGCAATTCTGATGTTCGCGCCCCAACCACAACGGCACTTCGAATGCAGGAACTTGCCAGTTGTGACGATTTTCGATAGGTTCAGACGATGTCATATATTTACCATCAGGCTACACGAGCAGTAATCAACGCTACACCGGTGATTACCAAAAAAATTCCAGCGCCTGTTGTCCAGTGAAAAGATTCACGAAAAAACAAAGCGGAAAACAATGCTACGGTTGCAATGGCCCCAGCCGTCAGCACAGGGTGAGCAACATTCAGCGGGAGACGCGCCAACGCAGCGGCATAAAGTAGAAAGGCCCCCCCATATAGCAACAACCCCAACCAGAACGGCCAATTGCTCAGTGAGCCCAAGGGATCGCTAAATGACGGAAACTTCCTCGGCGGCATCATCGCCATCTTCACCAGAACACTGGCAGAGGCATTACTGAGAATACCCAAGATCAGAATCAGCCATTTCATGCCCCCACCTCCGCCGCATCGGCACGGTAGTGCTTAATAGCGACGTCTAGCGATCGCTTGATCGAAAGCAAATGTGGTTCGTCTACGGTTGCAAGCGTTTCAATACTCACCACATCAAGCGCCAAGTATTTGCGGATAGCCTCATTCATTTCTTGATGCTTGGCCGTTCCGTCGCCCAGCGGCACCAGGTCTGGCTCACTGATATGGATATGCCCGATAAGCGAGGAGTGACTTCGAAGCACTTCATCCGGACTTTCGCCGTTTAGAGCGAGCGCCCCCGTATCAAACTGCATCTTAATGGCAGGGTGCGCTACCTCACGGACTACTTCAGCCGTTTCGTCGCATGTCGTCATGAAGTTCGCACCATAGTGCGTCGGATTTGGCTCAAGGCAAATCTGAACCCCGGCCAGTTGTGCGATAGCGCCCAGATCGCGAAAGAATGGTACCGCCACCTCAAGAACCTGTTGATCATCAAGTCCAGACCGATCTCGATTTTTCGGTGAACCAAAGACCAGCCGCGTAGCACCTAAACCCGCCCCGATATGGCATACAGCTCTCAAGTGATCCAGCATCGCTTCTCGGGATTGCGGCGACCCAAAGACATTCAGTCCAGTGGTACCGAACAATAAAGCCTGCATGCCTGTGATCTCAACTCCGCGCTCGGCCCACTTGTGGCGAACTCGCAAAATATCGTCATCACTGGTATTGAGAGGATTAGGGAAATATTTACCTGGCGCCACATCTATCGCGTCGATATCCAAAGTCTGCAGCAACTGCCCAATGGCTTCATCTTCGCTGATGTCCCACGCAATATTGGAGATGGCAATCCTCATGGCTTACCTCCCGCTGCATTCGTATTCGCCAAGGGCTCGGATTGAGCGTACGCACGTACCGCCTGAATGGTTTCACGAGCACTGTATTGATAGCGCCCACTGACACCGAACAGCCCTGCATGTCTGGTTTGCATATTGTAGATCGCCGGAGCCTTGGCCAGATGATTGTCAAATTCCTTGCCAAAACCTTGCAGCGACACCTCTGCAACACTTACCGCCTCAGCCGTAAAATGAACCAGTTTCAAACCCGCTGAAAGGGCGATGAGGATGTCCGACCAGAGATTGACCATCGGGTAGAACTGAAACACGCCACGACTATCAATAGCGGTCAGATTATTATTGTTCAGGAAGTCAAAAATCACATTCTTGCGCAATCCTGGCCCTACGAGACCAGGCAATCGAACGATAAGATAATTCTCGAAATGAGACTCAACAAACTTCTCTAACAACCGACGATGCAAGCCATAGGCATGGAGCTCTGTCTCATCCACCATCGTATCTTCGTCGACACCGTCGCTGTCTTTAAAGACATCGATTGTACTAATCAAGATAAACGTTCGACAGTGCATGCTTTTAAGATGCGCAATCAAACCTTCAATTTTTTGAAGATCTTGTTCGGGCTCAAGATTGGCGATCCATTTTTGTGCCGGCGCCCCGGCACAAACAACAGTATCAAACGACATGCCGTCAATATTGGATATATCAGTCGAGCGATAAACTGAAGAAAACTCAGCTTGTTTGAGGAGAGTCCCCCCCACAAAGCCGGAATAACCAATCAATGCATTACTCATACCTTGACACCTACTCGAGAGCTCAAATATACGACAACCTTATTAAAATAAAGTGTAAATAGCATAATAAAAGAAAAACCTAGTGTTAGCGCAAAGACATACCAGTCGTACATATCATGCCACATCATGTGCTGGTAGGCAAAAACATACCAAGACGCGTAGCCTATAAAACCAAAAAGATAGATAGCCAATTCATTCCAATCCATATGCTTAAAGCGAATCAGCATAGATCCAATCATCAATATAATGATATTTATCTCGCTCAACACCGTCCAAGTATTCAGTATTGAGAAGCCAGACAGTGACCACCGATAGGTCATCACATTATAGAAAGCGAGTGTCAGTGGTTTCGCTACACCTGTGGTACTTGCCGTGCGCTTAGACAACGCAGAAAAAACGTTACTGCTTGCACCAGTCACAGAAAGTCCAGTTTCAATCATGCAAAGTCCTACGTGTATCATTAAAACACTTACAAACGCGAGCACGATCAAACCAAAAACCATCGCCATACTTTTCAGCTTCTTAAACAAACCACCATGGCTAAATACGAACGCAGAAAATGCAGAGACCAGAGCGAATACTGTAGCAAACTCGTATCCTCTAAAAAAATACAGCAAACCAGCAACGAATACAAAAACAGGATTTATCTTTCCTTTTACATAAGCCCCATAGGCCACAATAATAGCCGGCAAGATCATCAAACCAGGTACAAAGTAAAGATTCTGGGAAAAGAAAACAAACCCGCTACCCGACGCAACCAGCAAAGGCACAGGCCAGAATATTTTAAGGTTATTTTTCTTGCACCAGAGATACAAAAAACCCAATAAAACAACGGCAAAAAACAATCCATTTACCAATTTTAGAAAAATAAAATAGTATTGAAACTTGTCGTAATCCTGAACACCGATAAAGCTTGCCAACACACTGGCAGGCACCGTTTGCAAGGCGAGATTAGAGTAGTATTTTTTATAACCATTTTCGTAACTTGTGTAATCACCAAAACTATAGCTATCTGCAACGATAGGAAAAAAACCCAACCCTGGCGTTAGCACATTCTTTCTAATCGTATTTCTGACGATATACTCCGAAAACGAGTCCCCCCTATCCTCATACTTGCCATCACCGTCTCCGTAAACACTTCGCACACTGGAAGGATTGAAAACCCAGAAAAAAATGACGACAAGCACGCAGAGAAAAAGGAAGGCCTTATTCTTGCCATTAATTATTGCTGTCAATTTCAATCCCCTCAATCAGTTGCAAAATGTCATAAATGTTGTCGATTTTTCCGCCCAATACCGAGTAGCAATTAGGTAGCCCAGCATACCGTTCAAAAAATATAGGCCTGCCGTCATCTCCTTCATTCTTGGTCAGGACGGTTTTGACCTCGAACAGAGAATCCTGATAAACAGAGGACAGAACAGATGGAATATAACGCCCCACGTCTCTAACCATTCGATCTACACGGCTTTGGCGCCTGTAATCACTCAGACGCCCATAAGGATCAAGCCCACGGCAATCGTTCCAGTTCAAGTGTGGCGTATAGCGTACGTGCGATAGCGAGTGGAGACCGCGGGCGGGGAACGGCATCATGGAAAAAAACGGACCATCCATAACGGTGATCCCTAATCCTTCCAGATCGGTTGGCATTTTCATCAATGCCATCTCGGTAATTTCCTGTTTCAGGCTCGCCTTAATGACAGGAAAATCCCCTCCAATTTGATTCAGACCGCTGTAAGTACAGTTAAAAACATACCGACAAAATAACTCCTCCTGCTCGCCATCGCCAACATCAGTCGCGACCCGAAGCAAGGCGCCCTCATTTTTATGTATGGCGGTCGCACGGCGTCCATATCGAACCTGAACACCACTTTCTTTCAACTCCTTTACAGCCCAACTGGCTAATTTCAGGGAATCGAATGCATACTCTTCTACTCTATAGACTTCCTCAATCAGTCGCGGCTCAAACAACGCACTCAAGGATGCGGGAGCTGGCTCAATTCCGGCGCCAATATCTTTGCAGAATCGCTCAAACTGTTTTGCGGTGACCTTGGAATTTTTTCGGGAGATTGCGTACAGCTTGATAAAATCTTTATTAATAGCCTCGGGCCAGTCTGAAACGAATCGAGGGAGATTAATACGGCTTCGATAAGCCGTCGTAAAACTGCGTGGATAGTGATAACCGTTATGTACCCGGGCCTGATTATTATAAGAGGCCCGCATCATTAACTTGGGTTCTCGCTCCAAAATTACAACACGTTTCAATCCTCGGGCCCGCGCGAGATATGCAGCAATTGCCGCGCCATAGAAACCACCGCCAATAACAACAGCGTCGAAGTTCTTATCCGCTAGCAACATCAGGAAGCCCGATGCTTGGATGAAACCAACGAATTGGCTGGTATCGACCCGGCCTCTTCGATATTCAATTTTTCATGGCGCGTCATAACGGCGCTCGTAAACTCTTGACCTACATGATAAGGAGGCCCTTCATTCGACAGGCTTGCCATATTTAGAATGTATTCACCCAGCACTAGCAACACGAGCGAAATAAGGAAGAACATTCCCGATTGCTGAAGTGAAAAACTGATCCATCCGGGCGCTACATCGGACTTGAAAATACCGACCGCGACAACGTAGACACAATAAATAAGATTTGCGATAGCACCGAACAACGATAAAGAAGTGACCATGCGCATGGGCGCTCGTGTTGTAGAAACTAACAGTCTCATACCACGGTCAACACTTTCACCCAGCCGCTTGGTTTGAGCGGTTTTCGGTGTAGAACTGTAATTTAAATACGAGCGAGCAAACCCCCCGGTTGCAGGAAGGTGTCGATAGGTCATCGCTGGTTGCGGGTGCTGAAGAATAAAATTGATGACCCGCTTGCTCAAAATCCTGTACTGCGGCGCCTCTTTGGCAAGATGAATACCATTGAACCAACTGTAGAGGCCATGAAAAATCGAGAAAGCACCTCTGTAGGCCAGACTCTGTTTCGGCTTTTGCTCATTATTGGCAAAAACCACATCCGACCCACCCACCGCCTGATCAAGCATTTGCGGTAAAAATGCAATGTCATCCATCAAAGGGTCAATGACAACTACGAAGTCACCCAGCGCACTTTCCAAACCAACCCAGGATGCTGTGTCGTTATCAACTTCCTTGGTCAGCGCATAGACCTGCAAGTTAGCCAATCCATTTTCGCCAGTAATCCGTTTCATAACGGCAATACTATTATCATCTGAAGCATTGTCGACAACAATCAACTCATAATCACTGACAAGACCGGAAATGACAGCAGCCGCTTGCGTCATGATGCTTTCAATATTCTCAGATTGATTGCGAACCACGAACACTACTGACAAAAAACAAGGGAAAAATTCCATTTCTAAATCTCAAATTCAAACAGAAAATTAGTCAGTCATCAATTTTGCACTATAGCCTCAGCCCTTGTGCACTACCTTTGCACCGTCACATGCGGCACTCAGCCTTGCTTTTACGAGGTGATGATACGCACCTGCAACGACCATACAAAACCCTTTGTGGAACCAAGAGTACCATCTTCGCTCTTGGCCACAGCAGCCAACTGGACCACGCCCCTTCCGCCGGTGCCCGTCCAAACGACTGAAATCAATACTCAAACCGCCTTGGCCGCTATGCCTTAACCTCGTCGAGCCAAAGGACTCATGAGAGACGCTCGCGCAACGCCAGGAATTTTCTTTCGTACAATTCATAAATCAAAAACGCGCTCAGGAACGTCAAAGAAACGTACAGCGCCCAAGATAACACGCACATGATCGTCGATGACGGCGCGGGTAAGAAATATCGGATCGCCAGCAGTACAGGCAAATTCGTCAAATAGGCCGAAAATGACCATCTGGCAAGTCTCGATACCATACCATCCAGCGTCTGTGGGATCTTGGCATTCATCCCCGATACGATTAATGCAGCACACCCCAGTGATGCAATATTGAAAATAAAAATCCTGAAAAAAACACTTTGATTCAAAAATGAATCTGGTTGTGCCACCACATAAATAGAAAGCACAAACAAAGGGATAAAGAATAGCGCCACTCTTTGGAAAACACGCCTCCAGTGCCACAAGTACGCGTAAATCCAAGCCACCAGCACGCCCACCATCAGTGCATCCAATCGCAACAGTGAAATCTTCCTAACACCGTCATCAAACGTCGGGTTCGTAGTGAAGACCACGTATCCGCGAGCGCCTATCGAAAAAACCAGAATAGTAAGCGCACCGCTCAACATCGCCAGTCGAGGCTTCTTCTGGATCAGTAAAAACACCCCGACAACCAGAGGCGTGATCAGATAAAAGATCTCTTCAACCGCCAGACTCCAGGCTTCTGGAAAAAAGCCAGGGTGCTGCCAAGCAAGATTCTGCGTGAAGGTCAGGTACATCAGCAAATCAGGTATTACATTTGGCCGAATACTGAACAGCAGCAAAAAATTGATGGCGACGAACAATACGTAGTTAGGCACTGTTCTGAACCAGCGTCTTGTCCAAAAGTTAGGGACCCACCCAAAACTGCTGTTGGAGGCCTCAACCTTGCTGATCATGATAGAGCCGATGAGAAAGCCCGATAACACAAAAAACAGTTCCACGCCCAAGAAGCCACCAAACTTGAAGGTTTGTGTCCACGGTGCAATCGGAATCAGAAAAACTCTTCCATGGGACAGCAATACCAAGCAGATAGCCAGCGCGCGACATACGTCCAGCCAAGGGACTCGGTTCTTCATTCTTCATTCCTTGGTGGTTTGGATCAATCACGGGAGGATCAGAATCGGGAGGCGTTGAACGTTAATCGTCTGCTGCCAATTCCAGGCTACCGGCTTTGAATAGGCAGGCCGCACCGATTAACGGCAAATAGGCGAGAAGCACCCCAAGCAAAGGCTCCAAGCGCTGCAAGCCGACCAGCAAGCCTATCGGCCATAACCATATAAGATTAATGGCAACAATTGCGACGGTCACTTTCTTATGACTTTTGAAAAGACGTGAGGCGTATTGGTAGGCATGACTGCGATGAGCTTGGGAAACCGCATCCCCACGGATCAAACGTCGGAGTAAGGTCCAAGTCGCGTCGACAATAAATGCACCCAACATAATTACCCAGACCCAGAACATTTGCGGGGCTACCCAAGCGGCACTCAGTGATAACACCGCAAGGATCAATCCTAGAAAACCACTACCCGCATCTCCCATGAATATTTTTGCAGGCGGGAAGTTCCAGTAAAAAAACCCTGCAACCGCTCCCGCAAGCATTAAGGGTACCCAGACAATTGCAGCGTGGCCGGCAAGCCAATAGATCATGGCAGCACCGACACACGCACAGATTGCTTCAGCGCTCGCTAACCCGTCGATACCATCCATGAAGTTGTAAAGGTTAAGCATCCAGACCAAGTAAATGGCCGCCAGAATATTACCAAACCATCCAAGATTAATCGTGCTACCAAAAAATACGAGAGGTGCAAGTCCGTTCAACCAGGAGAGCGCCCACGCGGCTGCGATGAAGTGCCCTAACAGACGCCATCGAGCGGCGATATGACCATGGTCGTCGGCAAATCCAATAATCGCTACCAATAATCCGGAACCGAGTAATGCGTACAATTCGGCAGAACTCATCATGTCCAAACCTGTAAGGATCAGGAGCGCACCCACGAAACTTACAACAATTGCCACCCCTCCTCCACGTGGTGTAGGGACGGAATGCGAACTGCGTGCATTGGGTATGTCAATCAAGCTCTTGGCCAACGCATAACGGCGCAGCAACAGAGTCAAAAACCAGGAAGCGACAAATACTGCGAGTAGCGCCCACCAAAAAGTCATTTCGTTTGCTTTTCCAGATAATGGCCAGCGGTCTGACGCATGGCTTTTTCGATGTTGATGGTTGGCGTCCAGCCCAGTATCTCGCGATTTTTACTGATATCGACCTGCAACGATCCGCAAATACGTTGCACGATGGTCTGCTTGCCCAACGCCAATGCCGCCAGCTTCAGCAGCCATTCGGGCAACGGTAACAACCAGGCCCTTTTTCCCAAGGCAGACGCCAGGCGCCGTAGCAACTGAGTGGTAGACAAGTCCTCACCATCGCTGACCAGAAAGATCTGATTGGCTGCCGCCGGATGCTCAATGCAGGTGACGATCAAATCAATCAGATTTCCAATCGCAACCAAGCTACGCCGGTTGCGAATCGCCCCCAGCGGCAGTGGAACCCCTTTGTTGAGCCAGCTCAACATGCTCAGAAAATTAGCCTTCACTCCCGGCCCGTAGACCAGTGGCGGGCGAATAATGACAACCTCCATCCCGGTGTCGAGGCTGAGCTGCTTCAATGCCTCTTCGGCTTCGTACTTTGATACACCATAAGGATCGGCCGGAGCCGGAAAATCACTAGCCTTGAATGGCTTACCCAATACAGTGCTTTCACCATTGACCTTGATCGAACTGATGAAAATGAAGCGCTTTACCCCCGACTCAGCTGCGCGCCTTGCCAGTCGAAGGGTCCCCTCCACATTGACTTTGCGAAATTCGGTCAAGGCATCCACGGCAGTTTCATTCATCACATGTACGCGGGCAGCGGCATGGATGACGACTTGCACATCATTGAGGTTAGGTAATGCTTTTGAATCAGTCAGCTCAAAAGGAACGACTGTGCATAACCCGTTCAGCCGTGTTGCGCCGCGCGCCGCTGCAATGGGGGTGAACTTCTTGTCCAGCAGCAGCCTGAAAACCACTGCCTCGCCGACAAATCCGCTTGCCCCTGTCACCAGTATCTTTGGGGCATTCATTTAGCTTTGTACCCTATCAACGCCGTAGCCCAACAGATAAAAAAGAAGAACACTTTATCCCGCGCCCGGCGTCGGCATTGCCAGGCGCTGAAGGACAGTTTTATTAATTGCCGGTGGCGCAGATGCAACCACGTTTTGACGAACGGGTCTGTGTCACGCCCAACCAGACGAGCAATCATCCGCACCTGGTTAAACCACCAACCGTCGTGGATCGTTTTGTAACGGGCAATCAATGGGCTCAACCCCTTGTTAGCACCCACCTGATTACGCTCATGTTGGCGATAGTCCATGGATGGCAATGGATCGATGTACCAGCGATAGCCATGACTGCGGGCAAAAGCGTAGCAATACCAGTCATGCAAAGTGACTGCCTGCAGACGCTGCCAATTTTCAAGCATCGCCACTTTCAACGACTCTGCCAGTTTTTTGCTCAGCACATAGGTACAGCCCGGGCCTGCCGCTTCAAACAGGTAGTCCCATTCAACCTGGGGCTGGGCCTTGTCCAGCAAGTGGGTTCTGCCGTCTGGCCAGAAGGCCGTGACGTTGCTGGAATAGGCATCGACCTGGCGAGCTCGAATGGCGTCGACTGCACGCTGCAGTTTGTCCTTGTGCCAAACATCATCTTGATCGGCAAGGGAAATGAAATCGAAAGAGCCGAAGTCGACATCACGAATCAAACGAAAGAAGTTACGCGAGGCGCCCCCGAAGCTACCGGCATCCGGCAGAACGATCACTTGGTGATGCTCAGCCGAATAAGCCGCACACCAGGCCTCGGTACCATCAGTGGAAGGATCGATACTGATGTAAATGGTTACGTCGACAGCTGACTGGTCGAGGATCGAGGCCAACTGCTCCTCGATCCACTGCATGCCATTGTAGGCAGCCAGCAAAACCGCAACCTTGGGATGTTTTACTGGCATGCCATTCCTGTCTGGACCGGTTAAACGCTACTGTTCGAAAGGGCTGAGCCTTCGAATCAGTGGGAAGGCGAATCCAGTAGCTTCTGCAGGTACTGGCCATAGCCAGTCTTCTTCAGAGCATCAGCCTGAGTACCCAACTGCTCGGCACTGATCCAGCCATTGTGGTAGGCGATCTCTTCCAGGCACGCCACTTTCAGGCCTTGGCGCTGCTCGATGGTGTGCACGAAGTGACTGGCTTCCAGCAGCGAATCATGGGTGCCGGTGTCCAGCCAGGCGAAGCCACGGCCGAGCATTTCGACGTTGAGGGTCTTCTGCTCGAGGTAGGCACGGTTAATGTCGGTGATTTCCAGCTCGCCACGGGCAG
This sequence comes from Pseudomonas sp. GM79, assembly GCF_000282495.1. Taxonomy (GTDB): domain Bacteria; phylum Pseudomonadota; class Gammaproteobacteria; order Pseudomonadales; family Pseudomonadaceae; genus Aquipseudomonas. Next base: position 41,661 of record NZ_AKJE01000042.1, on the reverse strand, counting down.
AAGGCTTGATGCTCTTGGCGATGTCGACGACCTGGTTATCATAGAAGTACAAGCCAGTCACCGCGTAGGCAGATTTAGGCTTCAGCGGCTTCTCTTCGATGCTCAAGGCACGGCCGGCAGCGTCGAACTCGACTACACCGAAACGCTCCGGATCGGATACGTGGTAACCAAATACAGTCGCGCCATGCTCTTGAGTGCTGGCGGAACGCAGGTTCTCGGAGAAGTGCTGACCGTAGAAGATGTTGTCGCCCAGGATCAGGCAGCAAGGGTCTTTGCCGATGAACTCTTCGCCGATGATGAAGGCTTGTGCCAAGCCGTCCGGGCTAGGTTGCTCGGCGTAGGTCAGCTTGATGCCGTACAGGCTGCCGTCACCCAGCAATTTCTGGAACGATGGCAGGTCTTCTGGGGTGGAGATAATCAGGATTTCGCGCATACCCGCGAGCATCAGCACCGACAACGGATAGAAGATCATCGGCTTGTCGTAGATCGGCAGCATCTGCTTGGACACGCCGAGGGTCAACGGGTGCAGACGCGTGCCCGAGCCGCCAGCGAGAATGATGCCTTTACGATTTGTCGTGGTCATTTATTCAGGACTTCCATCAGCATTCGGGTGACGCCACTTTGCCAATCCGGCAAGTGCAGAGAAAAATTGTCGCGCAGCTTCTGAGTGTTCAACCGTGAGTTCAGAGGGCGGCGCGCCGGTGTTGGGTAGGCGGTTGTGTCGATCGGATTGATCGCCGTGACGGCAAGCTCTTCACCGTTGGCCTTGGCAAACCCGATCACATGGCTGGCATAGCCGTGCCAGGACACTTCACCGCTGGCCGCCAGATGATACAGGCCCGCCAGTTCAGGGCGTAGCTGGACCTGCTGAATGGCCTGTGCCGTTACGTCCGCAATCAAATCTGCGCCGGTTGGGGCACCGATCTGGTCAGCGATGACGCTCAGGGTGTCGCGATCCTTTGCCAGACGCAGCATGGTCTTGGCGAAGTTATTGCCGCGAGCGCCATAGACCCAGCTGGTGCGGAAGATCAGGTGCTTGCAGCCCGAGGCAATGATCGCTTGCTCGCCGGCCAGCTTGCTGGCGCCGTAGTGATTTACCGGGGCGACGGCATCTGTCTCTTGCCATGGCGTCAGGCCTTCGCCGCTGAACACGTAGTCGGTCGAGTAGTGAATCAGCCAGGCATCCAGGGATGCAGCCTCTTCAGCCATGACCTGGCTGGCTTGGCCGTTCACACGATCGGCCAGTTCGGTCTCTGATTCGGCTTTATCGACGGCGGTGTAGGCCGCAGCGTTGACGATGACATCCGGCTTGACCTGACGAATCGTTGCGCGCAGTGCATCGAGATCAGAAAGGTCGCCGCTCAAGCCATCGACCGGGTGACGATCGAGGGCGATCAACTCGCCAAGCGGCGCAAGGGAGCGTTGAAGCTCCCAGCCTACCTGGCCATTTTTTCCCAACAGGAGGATTTTCATGCTTTGTCCGAACGATCCGTGTAGTTCTGGTCGATCCATTGCTGGTAGCTGCCGCTCTTCACGTGAGCCACCCATTCAGTGTTGCTGAGGTACCACTCGACGGTCTTGCGGATACCGGTTTCAAAGGTTTCTTCCGGCGTCCAGCCCAGCTCGCGCTGGATTTTGCTGGCGTCGATGGCATAGCGCTGGTCGTGCCCCGGGCGATCCTGAACGTAGGTGATCAGGCTGGCATGGGGACGATGCGCGGAATCTGGACGCAGTTCGTCGAGCAGTGCGCACAGGGTATGCACCACTTCGATGTTTTGCTTTTCGTTATGGCCGCCAATGTTGTAGGTCTCGCCGATCACGCCTTCGGTCACGACTTTGTACAGTGCGCGGGCGTGGTCTTCGACGTAGAGCCAGTCACGGACCTGGTTGCCTTTGCCGTAGACCGGCAGAGGCTTGCCTTCCAGTGCGTTGAGAATGATCAGCGGGATCAATTTCTCTGGGAAATGGCAAGGGCCGTAGTTGTTCGAGCAGTTGGTCACCAGCGTCGGCAGGCCGTAAGTACGAGCCCAGGCGCGAACCAGGTGATCGGAGCTGGCCTTGCTGGCCGAATATGGCGAGCTTGGCTGATACGGTGTGGTTTCGGTGAAGAGGTCTTCCGGACCTTCGAGGTCTCCGTAGACTTCGTCGGTGGAAATATGGTGGAAGCGGAAGTTGGCTTTACGTGCATCATCCAGTGCCGCCCAATAGTGGCGTGCAGCTTCCAGCAAGGTGTAGGTGCCGATGATGTTGGTCTGGATGAATTCAGACGGACCGGAGATCGAGCGGTCAACGTGGGACTCTGCGGCCAGGTGCATGATGGCATCTGGTTGGTGCTCACGCAGGACACGGTCCACTTCATTACGGTCGCAGATGTCGACGCGTTCAAACACGTAACGCGAGTTCTGGCTGACTTCGGCCAGCGACTCAAGGTTACCGGCATAAGTCAGTTTATCGACGTTAACGACAGAGTCGGCAGTGTTGGAGATGATATGACGAATGACTGCCGAGCCGATGAACCCGGCGCCGCCGGTAACTAGAATTTTCACGCGAAACCATACCCTTAAGTTGCTGACAGGGCCGCCAACCGCGCACTGTCTAATCCATGAATGCAAAAGCCATCAAGTCAGCCGTGGCTTCTGACAGAGTCAGTCTGAACCGATTCGGGAACGCCCTATCGACCAAGCGCAGCATTTTACAGCTTAATGAAGGTTTTACTAATGGATATGGACAAGCCATGACGCAAATTCGACGCGTGTAACGGGTTTGTCGCGATCAGACAAGGCGCTTGCGTGAAGCCCTGGACGTACGCCCCAGAAACCAGCCGAGAATCGGCCCGATCACCATGCCAATCAGCAGCGCAATCACCATGACCAGCGAGACTGGCAACTGCGGGCCCGCCCAGCCCAGGAACAGCAGTGACACGCTTTGCTGGTTCTCAAGTACGAACGCCAGGATCGCGAGAACGAGCAACAGGACAAATATAGCGAGAAGTACGCGCTTGAGGTTACGCATCAGCGGTTCCTTGAAGTGCAGCAGCTGTCAAAGCCCCTCCTCCTCTTCCTCGTTCACGCGATCGCGCAGTTCTTTGCCTGGCTTGAAATGCGGAACGAACTTGCCGTCGAGGCTGACGGACTGACCTGTTTTCGGATTGCGGCCTACGCGCGGCGCGCGATAGTGCAAGGAGAAGCTGCCAAACCCACGGATCTCGATTCGATCACCGGTGGCCAGACATTGGGACATTTGCTCAAGCATGGTCTTGATGGCCAGCTCCACATCCTTGGATGAGAGCAGCCCTTGATGGGTGACAATTCGTTCGATCAACTCCGACTTCGTCATATTTTTCCCTTCTTTTTCAAGCAGCTAGGAAAAGCGCTTCAAAGGTTTTAGCATGCCCGGAGAAATTTGAACAGCCTGAGTTTTGACATATCTTTCCTCGTAATGAGGCGCCCGATTGCAGAACATCGGAACATTGCTCCAACCCGGCATTCATCTACAGATAACCAGCATGGTGCGCGTCAGATAACCCGCGGGATTGAAGCCGAAAGGGAATACATCCTCTTCCTTGGCATCATCGGACCTGACGACGACTTTATAACCTGCGCCCTTGCATTCCTTTGCAGCTCGCTTGTGGCACTTTTCCCATCCAGAGCCCAACCCGGAACAATCGATCTCTATGCCACTGACTCCGCGTACCGCATGAGTCTTGGCGCTTGTGGTACAGCCCGCTAATGTCAGTACTGCTATCACGACAATGAGCTTGTTCATTCGCTTCCTTATGCCGGGCGCAATGCCCAGCGGTCGTTCACTTCAGACTAAGCCTAGCCTCGAATAGATGATTGACCTGTATGAAGTTACAGACAACTTGTGTAGATCATTGGTTTCACGAAAGAAAAGCGGTGGTGTCAGCCCTCCTTGGGATTCACCAAATCGCAGACACAAAAAAGGGCGACCGAAGTCGCCCTTTTTCATGATCAAGCAGAACTTAGTTCTGTTTGGCCATTGCTTGCTTCAGCAGAGCAGCCATAGTGGTATCGGCTGGAGCATCCTGAACCGAGTTCAGGCTCTGGATAGCTTCTTTCTCTTCAGCATCGTCTTTCGACTTGATCGAGAGCTGGATTACGCGGCTCTTGCGATCAACGCTGATGATCTTGGCTTCAACTTCCTGGCCTTCTTTCAGAACGTTGCGCGCATCTTCAACGCGGTCACGGCTGATTTCGGAGGCTTTCAGGGTCGCTTCGATGTCGTCAGCCAGAACGACGATGGCGCCTTTGGCGTCAACTTCTTTCACGGTGCCTTTAACGATAGCGCCTTTGTCGTTAACCGAGACGTACTCGGAGAACGGATCGCTTTCCAGTTGCTTGATGCCCAGGGAGATGCGCTCGCGCTCTGGGTCAACCGACAGGATAACGGTGTCCAGCTCGTCGCCCTTCTTGAAGCGGCGAACGGCTTCTTCGCCCACTTCGTTCCAGGAGATGTCGGACAGGTGAACCAGACCGTCGATGCCGCCGTCCAGACCAATGAAGATACCGAAATCGGTGATCGACTTGATGGTGCCGGAGATTTTATCGCCCTTGTTGAACTGGCCAGAGAAATCTTCCCATGGGTTAGATTTGCACTGCTTGATGCCGAGGGAGATACGACGACGCTCTTCGTCGATGTCCAGAACCATGACTTCCACTTCGTCGCCGACTTGTACGACTTTCGAAGGGTGGATGTTCTTGTTGGTCCAGTCCATTTCGGAAACGTGTACCAGGCCTTCAACGCCTTCTTCCAGCTCAGCGAAGCAGCCGTAGTCGGTCAGGTTGGTTACACGAGCGGTAACGCGAGTGCTTTCTGGGTAACGGGCTTTGATAGCAACCCATGGATCTTCGCCCAGTTGCTTGAGGCCCAGGGAAACACGATTGCGTTCGCGATCGTACTTCAGAACCTTGACATCGATCTCGTCGCCAACGTTGACGATTTCGGAAGGATGCTTGATACGCTTCCAAGCCATGTCGGTAATGTGCAGCAGGCCATCGACGCCACCCAGATCGACGAATGCGCCGTAATCGGTGAGGTTCTTGACGATACCTTTGACTTGTTGGCCTTCCTGCAGGGATTCCAGCAGAGCTTCACGCTCGGCGGAGTTCTCGGCTTCGAGGACGCTGCGACGGGAAACGACAACGTTGTTGCGTTTCTGGTCGAGTTTGATGACCTTGAATTCCAGCTCTTTGCCTTCCAGGTGCGTGGTGTCGCGCACTGGACGGACGTCAACCAGAGAACCTGGCAGGAACGCACGGATGCCGTTAACGTCGACAGTGAAGCCGCCTTTAACCTTACCGTTGATAACGCCCTTGACCACTTCTTCGGCTGCGAAGGCTGCTTCCAGAACAATCCAGCATTCAGCGCGCTTGGCTTTTTCACGGGACAGCTTGGTTTCACCGAAGCCGTCTTCAACCGAGTCCAGAGCAACGTGAACTTCGTCACCGACGTTGATGTTCAGCTCGCCAGCATCGTTGTAGAACTGCTCAAGCGGGATGAGTGCTTCAGACTTCAGGCCAGCGTGAACGGTTACCCAGCGAGCCTGGTAATCGATATCAACGATAACACCGGTGATGATGGAGCCTGCCTGAAGGTTCAGGGTTTTTAGGCTTTCTTCAAAGAGTTCCGCAAAGCTTTCGCTCATTTTAATTCCTGTTGATAAGGGCGAAGAATACGCCCATCTCCACACCCCAGACGGTGTGGGTTAGTTTCATATGAAAGAAACACCGCAGGACTATGACTGGTCCCCTGCAGCTTTCTTGGTCACCCGGCGATATCGCGAATGGCGATCTCGCTCATGATGCGTTCCAGCACCTGATCGATGGATAATTCCGTGGAATCCAGCTGGATGGCGTCTGCCGCCGGTTTGAGCGGGGCTACCGCTCGCTGGGTGTCACGCTCATCGCGCGCACGTATCTCATCTAGCAGACTCGACAGACTAACACCATCGACTTTGCCCTTCAACTGCAAGTATCGACGGCGCGCACGCTCCTCGGCACTGGCGGTCAGGAAAATCTTCAACGGCGCGTCGGGAAATACCACCGTGCCCATGTCGCGACCATCGGCCACCAGACCCGGCGACTCCTGAAAGGCCCGCTGGCGCTGCAGCAGCGCTTCACGAACGGCGGGCAGCGCAGCGACCTGCGAGGCACCCGAGCCGATACTTTCGGTACGGATGACATCGCTGACTTCGTCGCCTTCCAGAATAATGCGCTGCAGCTGACCGTCGGTCGCCGCGATGAATTGCACATCCAGATGAGCGGCGAGCTTTTTGAGCAGTTCCTCATTCGTCAGGTCGACGCCATGGTTATGCGCCGCGAACGCCAGCAATCGATACAGCGCACCGGAATCCAGCAGGTTCCAGCCCAGGCGCTTGGCCAGCATGCCGGCAACAGTCCCCTTGCCAGAGCCGCTAGGCCCATCAATGGTTATAACCGGTGCGATGCTGATCACGACTGAGCCTCTTGCGCAACACGGATACCGACCTGCGCGCACAGCGCGAGGAAGTTCGGGAACGAGGTCGCGACGTTGGCGCAGTCATGGATGCGGATCGGTGCAGTGGCGCGCAGCGAAGCCACGCTGAAGGCCATGGCAATCCGGTGATCGCCGTGACCGTGCACTTCGCCGCCGCCGATCTGGCCGCCGTCGATGATGAGGCCGTCCGGGGTCGGCTCGCACTTGACACCCAGTGCCAGCAAACCGTCCGCCATGACCTGGATCCGGTCCGACTCCTTCACGCGCAGCTCTTCGGCGCCGCGCAGCACGGTGCGCCCTTCGGCACATGCAGCGGCCACGAACAGCACCGGGAACTCGTCGATGGCCAGTGGAACCAGCGCCTCGGGGATCTCGATACCTTTGAGTTTAGCTGCCCGTACGCGCAGATCCGCTACCGGCTCACCGCCCACTTCACGCTGGTTTTCCAGGGTGATGTCCGCACCCATCAGGCGCAGGATGTCGATCACACCGGTACGGGTCGGGTTGATGCCGACGTGCTCGAGCACCAGTTCCGAACCTTCGGCAATCGACGCGGCTACAAGGAAGAACGCCGACGACGAGATGTCGCCCGGCACTTCAATGTGGGTCGCGGTCAGCTTGTGGCCGGACTCGACCGATGCGGTCGCGCCATTGACGGTGACCGGGTAGCCGAAGCCGCGCAGCATGCGCTCGGTGTGATCGCGAGTCGGTGCCGGCTCGGTGACGGTGGTCTTGCCTTCGGCATACAGGCCCGCCAGCAACAGGCAGGATTTCACCTGGGCGCTGGCCATCGGCATGGTGTAAGTCAGACCCTTGAGCTTGTTGCCGCCACGAATGGTCATCGGTGGACGACCTTCAGCAGCGGTCTCGATCACGGCGCCCATTTCACGCAGCGGATTGGCCACGCGATTCATCGGACGCTTGGACAGAGAAGCATCGCCGGTCAGGGTGCTATCGAAGTTCTGCGCAGCCAAAAGGCCAGACAGCAGACGCATCGAGGTGCCGGAGTTACCCAGATAGATCGGGCCCGGCGCAGGCTTCAGGCCATGCAGGCCGACGCCGTGGATGGTCACACGACCGTGGTGCGGACCTTCGATGACGACACCCATGTCGCGGAAAGCCTGCAAGGTTGCCAGAGCGTCTTCGCCCTCGAGGAAACCTTCCACTTCGGTGACGCCTTCGGCCAGGGAACCGAGCATGATCGAGCGGTGGGAAATCGATTTGTCGCCCGGTACACGAATCCGCCCAGTCAGGCGGCCACCAGGTTGTGCCAGGAAAATCAGATCGTTGGAATTCATAGCGTCCACATAGGCCCGGCGGGCCAGGATTTTACTGAAATGCTCGCGGGCAACCCGGGCGCGCGTGAACACGCCCAATAATTGGTGCCCATCCCCTGCATCGACCGCGTCGCGCAAGGCGTCGAGGTCGCTGCGAAATGTATCGAGTGTGCGCAGGACAGCTTCGCGGTTGGCGAGGAAGATGTCGTGCCACATGACCGGGTCGCTTCCGGCGATTCTTGTGAAATCGCGGAAACCGCCCGCAGCGTAACGGAAGATCTCAAGATTTTCATTGCGTTTGGCCAACGAATCGACCAAACCGAACGCCAGCAAGTGCGGCAAATGGCTGGTCGCCGCCAACACTTCGTCGTGACGCTCGACCTGCATGTGCTCGACGTCGGCGCCCAATTCGCGCCACAACCGGTCAACCACTGCCAGCGCGGCCGGATCGGTCTGATCCAGCGGCGTCAGAATCACTTTATGACGACGGAACAGTTCGGCATTGGAGGCTTCCACCCCGCTCTGCTCGGAACCGGCGATCGGATGCCCCGGCACGAAGCGCGTCGGCATGCCGCCAAACGCCTCGGTCGCCGCGCGCACCACATTGCCCTTGGCGCTGCCGACGTCGGTCAGAATCGCTTGTCCCAGGTCCATGCCCGCCAACAGCGCGAGCAGTTTCTCCATGGCCAGGATCGGCACCGCCAGCTGAATCACGTCAGCGCCCTGGCAAGCCGCCGCCAGGTCTTCTTCGCAGCGATCCACCACGCCTAACTCGACCGCCAGCTTGCGCGACTGCGGGTCGAGATCGACCCCGACCACTTCGCGGCACAGACCGCTTTCACGCAGGCCTTTGGCAAACGAACCGCCGATCAAGCCCAGACCAACCACCACCAGGCGACCGATCATAGGTTGCGCAGATTGCAGCGCAGTGACATCAACCACGAGCCATAACCTTGGTCAGCGCCTCGAGGAAGCGGCTGTTTTCTGCCGGCAAACCGATGGTGATACGCAGGTGGTTCGGCATGCCATAGTTGGCCACCGGACGCACGATCACCCCTTCACGCAGCAACCCCTCGAACACTGGTGCCGCAACGCGACCCAGATCGACACAGATGAAGTTGCCTTTGGATGGAATCCAGCTCAACCCCAGCTCGCGGAAACCCGCTTGCAGCTGCTGCATGCCGGACTCGTTCAGGCGGCGGCTTTCGGCCAGGTACTCGACGTCTTGCAGAGCCGCACAAGCGGCGGCCAGCGCGAGGCTGTTGACGTTGAACGGCTGACGCACGCGGTTCAGCACATCGGCGACGATGGCCGAGGACAAGCCGTAACCGACCCGCAGCGACGCCAGACCATAGGCTTTGGAGAAGGTGCGCGAGACCAGCAGGTTCGGGTAGGCCGCCAGATAATCCAGACCATCCGGCAAGTCGCTGCCTTCGGCGTACTCGATGTAGGCCTCGTCCAGCACCACCAGCACATGGGCCGGCACGTCCTGCAGGAAATCATCCAGCGCCTGGGCGTCGAACCAGGTCCCGGTCGGGTTGTTCGGGTTGGCGATGAACACCACACGAGTATCGGCATCGATCGCGGCGAGCATGGCCGACAGATCATGCCCCCAGTCTTTGGCCGGGACTACTTTTGCCTGGGCACCGACGGCCTGGGTGACGATCGGATAGACCGCAAACGCATGCGCGCTGAACACCGCGTTCAGGCCTGGCGCCAGATAGGCACGCGCCACCAGCTCCAGAATGTCGTTGGAGCCGTTGCCCAGCGTTACCTGGTTGAGCTCGACGCGGCACTGATCGGCCAGCAGGGTCTTGAGCGCAAAACCGTTGCCGTCCGGATAGCGGGTCAGCTCGGTCAGCGCTTCGCGAATCGCTGCCAATGCCTTGGGGCTGGCGCCCAACGGGTTTTCGTTGCTCGCCAGTTTGACGATATTGGCCGGATCGAGGTTCAGCTCACGGGCCAGTTCGTCCACGGGCTTGCCCGGAAGGTAAGGCGAAAGTTGTTGCACGCCCGGCTGTGCCAGAGCGAGGAAGTTGCCACTCATTTGCTACCGCCCTTAGAGAACTGCTTTCGGGTAGGAACCCAGCACTTTGAGTGCTACTGCTTCCTGACTGATCTTTTCCAGTACACCTTTGACCAGCGGGTCGCGATGATGGCCGACGAAGTCGATGAAGAACACGTAGGTCCATTTACCGCTGCGCGACGGACGAGTCTCGATGCGTGTCAGGTCGATGCCGTTGTCATGGAACGGCACCAGCAACTCATGGAGCGCGCCGGGTTTGTTGCTCATGGACACGATGATCGAGGTCTTGTCGTCGCCGGTCGGCGGTACTTCCTGGCTGCCGATCATCAGGAATCGCGTGGAGTTGTCCGGACGATCCTCGATTTTTTCGGCCAGACGAGTCAACCCGTACAGACTGGCGGCCATGTCGCCAGCGATCGCCGCCGAGTTCCACTCACCCTTGACCCGCTTGGCCGCTTCGGCGTTGCTCGAAACCGCCACACGCTCGACATTCGGGTAATGGGCGTCCAGCCACTTGCGGCACTGGGCCAGGGACTGGGCGTGGGAATAGATGCGGCTGATGCTGTCTGTCTTGGTGTTTTCACCCACCAACAGGTGATGGTGAATCCGCAGCTCAACTTCGCCACAGATCACCATGTCGTGCTCGAGGAAGCTGTCGAGGGTGTGGTTGACCGCGCCCTCGGTGGAGTTCTCCACCGGAACCACGCCAAAGTTCACCGCACCGGCCGCGACTTCACGGAACACTTCGTCGATCGCCGCCATCGGCTTGCTGATCACGGCGTGACCGAAGTGCTTCATGGCTGCGGCTTGAGTGAAGGTGCCTTCAGGGCCGAGGTAAGCCACTTTCAGCGGCTGCTCGAGGGCCAGGCACGAGGACATGATTTCACGGAACAGCCGCGCCATCTCTTCGTTGCCCAGCGGCCCCTGGTTACGCTCCATTACACGCTTGAGCACCTGGGCTTCACGCTCAGGACGATAGAACACCGGCACTTCGCCTTCGGCCAGCGAGGCCATCTTTACTCGCGCAACTTCCTGGGCGCAACGTGCGCGCTCACTGATCAGCTCCAGGACTTTTTCGTCCAGAGCATCAATGCGCAGGCGCAGTGCCTTGAGTTCTTGCTCAGACATTAGCCGTGTTCCTTCTCGAACTCTGCCATGTACGAAACCAGTGCGTTGACCGCAACGATATCGACGGCGTTATAGATGGAGGCACGCATGCCGCCCACGGAACGGTGGCCTTTGAGGTTCAACAGGCCACGTTCGTCGGCACCGGCCAGGAACGGCTTGTCGAGACGATCGTCGGCCAGACGGAACGGCACGTTCATCCACGAGCGGTCCGGTTTGTTGATCGGGTTGCTGTACAAGCCGCTGGCGTCGATGAAGTCATACAGCGTGCGCTGCTTGACTTCATTGAGCTTGCCGATGGCTTCGACGCCACCCTGCTCTTTCAGCCACTCGAACACCAGGCCGGACAAGTACCAGGCCAGGGTTGGCGGGGTGTTGTACATCGAGCCGTTATCGGCCGCGACCTTGTAGTTGAGCATGGTCGGGCAAATGGAACGGGCGTGACCGAGCAGGTCTTCGCGCACGATGTTCACGACAATGCCGCTCGGGCCGATGTTTTTCTGCGCGCCGGCGTAGATCATGCCGAAACGCGAAACATCCACCGGACGCGAGAGAATGTCCGAGGACATGTCAGCGACCAGCGGCACATCACCGGTTTCCGGGATCCATTGGAATTCCAGGCCACCAATGGTTTCGTTCGGTGCGTAGTGAACGTAGGCCGCGTCTTTCGACAGCTTCCATTCGTTCTGGCCGGGGATGGCGAAATAGTCGTAAGGCTTGGCGGTGGCGGCAATGTTGACGTGGCCGTAGCGCGAGGCTTCTTCGATAGCTTTCTGCGACCAGATACCGGTGTCGATATAGTCGGCGGTGCCGCTTTCCGGCAACAGGTTCAGAGGAATCTGAGCAAATTGCTGGCTCGCGCCACCTTGCAGAAACAGCACTTTATAGTTCGAGGGGATATTCAGCAGATCACGCAGATCCTGCTCGGCCTTGGTGGCAATGGACACGAACTCATCGCTGCGATGGCTCATTTCCATGACCGACAAGCCCTTGCCGTGCCAATCAAGGAGTTCACCCTGGGCGCGCTTCAGGACAGCTTCGGGAAGCGCCGCAGGACCGGCACAGAAGTTATAGGCTCTCTTGCTCACATCCAATCTCGCTCTGATTTGGTGGATCGTACAAACATATCAGTCGACACAGATCCAATGTGGGAGCGGGCTTGCTCGCGAAAGCGGTGTAAGGCGACATCTGTGCTGAATGTCAGTCCGTCTTCGCGAGCAAGCCCGCTCCCACAAGGGATCTCCATGGGTGTCGATATTTCATTACGGACAAACAACAAGGGGGCGAATCTTCATCCGCCCCCTGCTTGCCCGCTTACTCTTGCGGCTCTTCGTCAGCGGCGGCGTCGAGTTGCTGGTCTTCGGCAACGTCGTCGATCACGACTTCACCGTCGAACACTGCACCCTCTTCACCTTCAAGCCCTTCGCCTTCCAGCTCTTCGCCTTCGACTTCCGACGGCTCTTGAACCCGCTCCAGGCCCACCAGCGTTTCATCGCTGGCCAGCTTGATCAAGGTTACGCCCTGGGTGTTACGACCCAGGCTGGAGACTTCGTCGACACGGGTACGAACCAAAGTACCCTGGTCGGAAATCAGCATGATTTCCTCGCCGTCAAGCACCTGGACTGCGCCGACCAGACGGCCGTTACGCTCGTTGCTGACCATGGCGATAACGCCCTGACCGCCACGCTTGTACTCAGGGAACTCGGTGATCGCGGTGCGCTTGCCGAAACCACGCGCCGAAGCGGTGAGGATCTGGCTGCCTTCTTCCGGGATCAGCATGGAAATCAGCTTCTGGCCTTCCGGCAGACGCATACCGCGGACACCGCGAGCGGTACGGCCCATGGCGCGGACGTCGGTTTCCTTGAAGCGAGTCACCTTGCCGCCGTCGGAGAACAGCATGACTTCACGCTCGCCATCGGTAATAGCGGCAGAGATCAGTACGTCGCCTTCGTCCAGCTCCAGCGCGATCAGACCGACGCTGCGTTGACGGCTGAAGGATTCCAGCGGGGTCTTCTTCACGGTGCCTTTGGCAGTGGCCATGAAGATGAAGTGACCTTCGGTGTATTCCTCGACCGGCAGCATGGTGGTGATGTATTCATCACTGTCCAGCGGCAGCAGGTTGACCAGCGGACGACCACGGGCAGCGCGGGACGCTTCCGGGATTTCGTAGGTTTTCAGCCAGTACACCTTGCCTTTGCTGGAGAACAGCAGCAGCGTGGTGTGGCTGTTGGCGACCAGCAGGTGAGCGATGTAGTCCTCATCCTTGACGCCGGTGGCCGATTTGCCTTTACCGCCACGACGCTGAGCCTGGTACGCAGCCAATGGCTGGGTCTTGGCGTAGCCACCGTGGGAAATGGTCACGACGCGCTCTTCTTCCGGGATCATGTCGCCCAGGGTCAGGTCGAGACGGGCATCGAGAATCTCGGTGCGACGCACATCGCCGTACTCGGCGCGGATCACTTCCAGCTCTTCGCGGATCACTTCCATCAGGCGCGTGGCGCTGCTGAGGATGCGGATCAGCTCGCCGATCTGGTTGAGGATCTCTTGATACTCGGCCAGCAGCTTTTCGTGTTCCAGACCCGTCAGACGGTGCAGGCGCAGCTCCAGAATGGCTTGCGCCTGTTCCGGCGACAGGAAGTACTTGCCGTCGCGCAGACCGTATTGCGGGTCCAGGGTCTCTGGACGGCAAGAATCGGCGCCGGCACGTTCGACCATCGCAACAACGGCGGAAGATTCCCAGGCCGTGCTGATCAGCGCTTCCTTGGCTTCCGACGGCGTTGGCGAGGCCTTGATCAGGGCGATGACCGGGTCGATGTTCGACAGGGCAACCGCTTGACCTTCCAGAATGTGGCCACGTTCGCGCGCTTTACGCAGTTCGAACACGGTACGGCGGGTAACCACTTCGCGACGGTGACGAACGAACGCTTCCAGCAGGTCCTTGAGGTTCAGGATCCGCGGACGGCCGTCGATCAGCGCGACGATGTTGATACCGAACACCGCTTGCAGCTGGGTCTGGGCGTAGAGGTTGTTGAGGATCACCTCAGGCACTTCACCGCGACGCAGTTCGATCACGACGCGCATACCGTCCTTGTCGGACTCATCGCGCAGTTCGGTGATGCCTTCGAGCTTCTTCTCTTTGACCAGCTCGGCGATCTTCTCGATCAGACGCGCCTTGTTCAACTGGTAAGGGAGTTCGGTGATGACGATCTGCTGACGACCACCGACCTTGTCGATGTCTTCGATCATCGAGCGGGCACGCATGTAAATGCGCCCGCGACCGGTGCGGTAGGCTTCGATGATGCCGGCGCGACCGTTGATGATCGCGGCGGTCGGGAAGTCCGGACCGGGAATGTATTGCATCAGCTCATCGACGGTCAGTTCCGGGTTGTCGATGAGTGCCAGGCAACCGTCGATGACTTCACCGAGGTTGTGCGGCGGGATGTTGGTCGCCATGCCCACGGCGATACCGCTGGAGCCGTTGACCAGCAGGTTGGGAATACGGGTTGGCATGACCGCCGGGATCATTTCGGTGCCGTCGTAGTTCGGCACCCAGTCCACGGTTTCTTTGTGCAGGTCAGCGAGCAGCTCGTGCGCCAGCTTGGTCATGCGCACTTCGGTGTATCGCATGGCCGCGGCGTTGTCGCCGTCCACCGAACCGAAGTTGCCCTGACCGTCTACCAGCAGGTAACGCAGCGAAAATGGCTGCGCCATCCGAACGATGGTGTCGTACACCGCGGTATCACCGTGAGGGTGATACTTACCGATCACGTCACCGACAACACGGGCAGATTTCTTGTACGGCTTGTTGAAGTCGTTGCCCAGCTCGCTCATCGCGAACAGCACACGCCGGTGCACGGGCTTCAAGCCATCGCGCGCATCCGGCAGTGCCCGCCCGACAATCACGCTCATCGCGTAGTCGAGGTAGGACTGCTTCAGCTCGTCTTCGATATTGACCGGGAGGATTTCTTTGGCCAGTTCGCCCATGAGAAGCCTGATTCCTTTTTCTGGTGAAACTTCGTCACATCCATATGGGACGAACGAAGCTCGCCGATGCAGACTGAGTGCCGTGCACCGACTTACGACAAATCAACGAGTTATGCCATGGATCTGCGCAGTAAAGGCAGCCACATCAGGCTACCCTGGAAACCGCCGGATGTTATCACAAGAGCCGCCACGCACCTATCCCCCAGATGCGCATGGAGCATAGTTAGTTGACCGGTGACAGGCTTGAAAGGGACGAGAGGGGCTTAGAGCCGTGTTGAAAGAAGAATAAGGGGCTTGATCAGCGATATTTGTTGACTGTCAGGGCCTCTTCGCGAGCAAGCCCGCTCCCACACTGGACCGGTGTCGCATACAAATTCTGCGATCGACTCGGCCCAATGTGGGAGCGGGCTTGCTCGCGAAAGCGATTTATCAGGCGCCAGATACCTTTAATGCAGACGCTTACGGCACATCAACTGCGCCATTTTCGCGGTATCCGGACGTTCGACGATGCCTTTTTCGGTGACGATTACATCAATCAGGTCAGCCGGGGTCACATCGAACACCGGGTTGAATGCATCGACATCCGCCCCGAGCCGCTTACCACCGACTTCCAGCAACTCGCGACCATCGCGCTCTTCGATGGGAATCTCATCGCCACTGGCCAGGTTCATGTCGATGGTCGAACTCGGCGCCACTACCATGAAGCGCACGCCGTGGTGCATGGCGTTGACCGCCAGTTGGTAGGTGCCGATCTTGTTCGCCACATCACCATTGGCGGTGATGCGGTCAGCACCGACGATCACCCAGGTCACGCCCTTGGTTTTCATGATGTGCGCGGCGGCGGAATCGACATTGAGGGTCACCGGAATGCCTTCATTGGCCAATTCCCATGCGGTCAATCGCGAACCCTGCAGCCATGGGCGGGTTTCGTCGGCGTAGACGCGCTCGACCATGCCTTCGATGAACGCCCCGCGAATCACCCCCAGCGCCGTGCCGAAGCCGCCAGTCGCCAGTGCGCCGGTGTTGCAATGCGTGAGGATCGCCTGGGCGTTGCCCTGATGCTTGCGGATCAAGTCCACACCCAACTGAGCCATGGTCAGGTTGGCTTCGCGATCACTTTCATGGATGGCGATGGCTTCGGCCTCCAGCGCCGCCAGAGGGTCTGCGTCGTCCTTGAGGCGGTCCAGGCGGTCGCGCATGCGACTCAAGGCCCAGAACAGATTAACCGCTGTTGGACGGGAATCGGCCAGTAACGCGTAATCCTCTTCCCACGCGGCCTGCCAGTCACCGCCCTCGGCAATGCGGGCGCGGGCTGACAGCACCATGGCATACGCCGCACTGATGCCAATGGCCGGCGCGCCGCGCACCACCATTGAGCGAATGGCCTCAGCCACGCCCGCGGCGCTGCTGTAGGCGATCCAGGTTTCCTCGAATGGCAAAATACGCTGATCCAGCAGATACAGGGCGCCATCACGCCAATCGATGGCCTTCACCTTCTCCGCAGCCAACAGTCGATCGCGCATCCCCATACCCCGCACTCATGAACAAAAACCGCCGATTATAGCGAGCCCCCCGCGAAGACGCTCGGGTATACTTCGCCATCCTTTACAAAAGCACTGGAACCGACTTTCGATGCCGACCCCCACCGCTGCGCTCGACCTGTTATTGCTGCCGACCTGGCTGGTACCTGTCGAACCGGCTGGCGTGGTCCTTAAAGAGCATGCCTTGGGCATCCGCGACGGTCGTATCGTATTTATCGGCCCGCGCGCAGCAGCCTTGAAGTTTAACGCAACCGAAGTCCGCGAATTGCCGGACATTCTGCTCAGCCCCGGCCTGATCAATGCTCACGGGCATGCGGCAATGACGCTGTTCCGCGGCCTGGCCGACGATCTGCCGCTGATGACCTGGCTGGAAAAGCACATTTGGCCCGCTGAAGCCAAATGGGTAGACGAGGCGTTCGTACGCGACGGCACCGACCTGGCCATCGCCGAGCAGATCAAAGGCGGCATCACCTGTTTCTCCGACATGTATTTCTTCCCGAAGGTCGCCAGCGAACGCGTACATAACAGCGGCATTCGCGCCCAGATCGCCATTCCGATCCTCGATTTCCCTATTCCAGGCGCCGCCACGGCGGATGAAGCCATTCGTCAGGGCGTTGAATTATTTGGCGATCTCAAGCATCACGAGCGGATCAAAATCACCTTTGGGCCCCATGCACCCTACACCGTGGGTGACGAAACCCTGGAAAAAATCCGGGTGATCGCCGAAGAACTGGACGCCTCGATTCACATGCACGTCCATGAAACCGCCTTCGAAGTGCAGCAGTCGGTCGAGCAGTGCGGCGAACGCCCTTTGGCCCGCCTCGGTCGCCTGGGCCTGCTCGGGCCGCGCCTGCAGGCCGTTCACATGACCCAGATCAGCGATGAAGACCTGATGCTGCTGGTAGAAAGTAACACCCATGTGATTCATTGCCCGGAGTCGAACCTGAAACTGGCCAGCGGTTTCTGCCCGGTCGAGCGTTTGTGGCGGGCCGGGGTCAATGTGGCGGTCGGCACCGATGGCGCGGCCAGCAATAATGACCTCGACCTGCTCGGCGAAACCCGCACCGCTGCGTTGCTGGCCAAGGCCGTCGCCGGGTCGGCCACGGCGCTGGACGCCCATCGCGCCCTGCGCATGGCCACGCTCAATGGCGCTCGCGCGCTGGGCATCGAAGCTGAAACGGGTTCGCTGGAAGTCGGTAAAGCGGCGGACATCGTCGCGTTCGACCTGTCGGGCCTGGCACAGCAACCGGTCTACGACCCGGTTTCGCAACTGATCTATGCCACTGGCCGCGACTGCGTGAAACACCTTTGGGTCGCCGGCAAGCAACTGCTCGACGACCGCCGCTTGACCCGCCTGGATGAAGCACAGCTGTGCGCCACTGCCAAGGCCTGGGGCCAGCGCATCAGCGGCCATACCGAATCGTAAGCACCTAATTGTAAGCACCCCGGACCAAAACCGGGGCAACAGGATTTTTCAAGTTTTAGAGGACTGACACCATGAGCAACGTCGACTACGCCGAAATCGCCAAATTTGAAGCCCTGGCCCATCGCTGGTGGGACCGCGAAAGCGAGTTCAAACCGCTGCACGACATCAACCCGCTACGGGTCAACTGGATCGATGAGCGGGTCCATCTGGCCGGTAAGAAAGTCCTCGACGTCGGTTGCGGCGGCGGTATCCTCAGCGAAGCCATGGCTCAACGCGGCGCGACCGTAATGGGCATCGACATGGGCGAAGCGCCGCTGGCCGTCGCTCAGCTGCACCAACTGGAATCCGGCGTGAGTGTCGAGTACCGGCAGATCACCGCCGAAGCGCTGGCTGAAGAAATGCCTGAGCAATTCGACGTGGTCACCTGCCTGGAAATGCTCGAACACGTGCCGGACCCGTCGTCGGTGATCCGCGCCTGTTTCAAGATGGTCAAACCGGGCGGCCAGGTGTTCTTCTCCACCATCAACCGCAACCCGAAGGCCTATCTGTTCGCCATCGTCGGCGCCGAATACATCATGAAGTTGCTGCCGCGCGGCACCCACGACTTCAAGAAGTTCATCCGCCCCTCCGAGCTTGGCGCCTGGAGCCGCATGGCCGGCCTGACCGTCAAGGACATCATCGGCCTGACCTACAATCCGTTGACCAAGCATTACAAACTGGCGGCCGATGTGGACGTCAATTACATGATCCAGACCCTGCGCGAGGAGTAAGCCGATGCGTATCAGAGCAGTCCTTTTCGACATGGACGGCACCCTGCTCGACACTGCGCCGGATTTCATCGCCATCTGCCAGGCGATGCGCGCTGATCGCGGTTTGCCGCCAATCAACACTCAACACATTCGCGATGAAATTTCCGGCGGCGCCAAGGCGATGGTCGCCGCAAACTTTTCCATGGACCCGGAATCGCCGGGGTTCGAGGAACTGCGTCAGGAATTCCTCGACCGCTACCTCAAGGGTTGCGCGGTCCACAGCCATCTGTTCGACGGCATGGCCGAAGTGCTGGAAAAAATCGAAAAGGCCAACCTGATCTGGGGCGTGGTCACCAACAAACCGGTGCGTTTCGCCGAGCCGATCATGCAGCAGCTGGGCCTGGCCGACCGTTCGAAAGTGCTGATTTGCCCCGATCATGTGAAGAACAGCAAACCGGATCCGGAGCCGTTGATCCTGGCGTGCAAGATGCTCGACCTGGACCCGGCCAGCGTGCTGTTTGTCGGCGATGACCTGCGGGACATCGAGTCCGGCCGCGATGCCGGCACCAAAACCTGCGCGGTGACCTACGGCTATATTCACCCGGACGATAACCCTAAACACTGGGGCGCGGACGTAGTGATCGATCATCCGCTGGCGTTGCTCGAGGTGCTGGATAACGCTTTGTGCAGTTGCTGAACACAGAGGCTTTTGTGGCGAGGGAGCTTGCTCCCGCTGGGCTGCGAAGCGGCCCCTCTATCTATGAACGCATTCTTTCAGGCACACCGCATTTGCAGGTTTTACGACTGCTTCGCAGCCGAGCGGGAGCAAGCTCCCTCGCCACAAGTACGATGCCTGCCTGTTGAATTGTTGTGAGGTTTTTTATGTTTGATTATTCCGCCCGCCCTGACTTGCTCAAGGACCGGGTCATCCTGGTCACCGGCGCTGGCCGTGGCATCGGTGCTGCCGCTGCAAAAACCTACGCCGCCCACGGCGCCACCGTGTTGTTGCTGGGCAAGACCGAGGCCAACCTGGCTCAGGTCTATGACGAAATCGAAGCGGCCGGGCATCCACAACCGGCCGTGATTCCGTTCAACCTGGAAACCGCACTGCCTCATCAATACGATGAACTGGCAGCCATGATCGAGACCGAGTTCGGCCACCTCGACGGCTTGCTGCACAACGCATCGATCATCGGTCCACGCACCCCGATCGAGCAGTTGTCCGGCGAGAATTTCATGCGCGTCATGCACGTCAACGTCAACGCCATGTTCATGCTCACCAGCACCCTGCTGCCACTGCTCAAGCTGTCTCAGGACGCCTCAGTGGTATTCACCTCCAGCAGCGTTGGTCGCAAGGGCCGTGCGTACTGGGGCGCTTACGGCGTTTCCAAGTTCGCCACCGAAGGCCTGATGCAAACCCTGGCCGACGAAGTAGACACCGTGGCACCGGTGCGCTCCAACAGCATCAACCCCGGCGCCACCCGCACCAGCATGCGCGCTCAGGCCTACCCCGGTGAAAACCCGCTGAACAATCCGACACCCGAGGAGATCATGCCGGTCTACCTTTACCTCATGGGTCCGGACAGCACCGGCATCAATGGCCAGGCATTCAACGCTCAGTAGCGCCCGTGCGTCGCTTTTCTGCCGCGACGGCTTCCCGCCGCGGCATTCAAACCCGGTGGTAACTACCCCTGCTTCAAGTCAAATAAATGTCACCTCGCTGCGCAAATCCCCGCGCACAACCTTCCAGCATATTGATTCTTAAAGCTTTTTATTCGACTGAACCGAATGGCATGACTTTCGCTCTAATTTTGCTCAGACACGCCGTGTGAAAGCAGACGAGGCGGAGCTTGAGCCGAGAGGTTACTAATCTTCGGCAAAGCGGACTAAACTCGTGCCAAATGTCCTACGGGACTGATGGACCAGTATGACGCGCAGCCCAAAGCCGCTCTCACCCAGCCTGTAAGACAGCCTTACTGCTTAGGGGCTCACGCCATATGAAATCACCTTCCCAGACCAACGCAATTGACTTCGACAGTGCCAAATTGCAACGCCTGGGCTTTGGTCAGCAGCCTCCCCTCCTGGAGCGGCCCGTCAGTCTTGCGCAGTTGCGCCAAGCGCTGGGCCTGCAACTGCAAACCAGTCTTGAGCCGCAACGCATTCTCGGACTTTTCTTCCGTGAAATTCAGCGCATTGTGCCGCTGGAGGCCTTGAGTTACGAACATCAGCCCAGCGACTTGCGCCTGCAATTCGGCGCGCGAGGTCATCATTCAATCAGCTACAGCCTCAGCCATGAAGGCGAGCAATTGGGTGAGCTGGTGTTCCGTCGCAATCAGCGTTTCAGCGAACAGGAACAGGGCAACCTGGAGTCACTGTTGTCGACCCTGCTCTTCCCCATGCGAAACGCCCTGCTCTACCGAGCGGCGACTCAAAGTGCATTGCGTGATCCGCTGACCGATACCGGCAACCGCATCGCCATGGATCAGACGCTGGAACGGGAAATCGAGATGTCGCGGCGACACTCGCAGCCTTTATCGCTGCTGATGCTGGACATCGATCATTTCAAACAAATCAACGACACCTACGGGCACAGTGCCGGCGATGAAGTGCTGAAGGCCGTCGCAGCCTCGATCAAAAATCAGTTGCGCAACGTCGACATGGTGTTCCGCTTTGGTGGCGAAGAATTCCTGATTCTGCTGTCCAACACCAGTCGGGAAGCTGCAGCCATGATCGGTGAGCGACTGCGGTTTGCGGCGCAGGCTCAGGACTATGAGGCCGAGGGCAAGATGATCGAGCTGACGGTCAGCATCGGTTGCTCGACGCTGCTACCCGGCGAGTCTGCCGATAGTTTGTTGCGACGGGCCGACAGTGCGTTGTATGTGGCCAAGCGCGAGGGGCGTAACCGGTTGGCAATGGCAGGCTGATATTTCAGCACCGCTGTATAACCAATGTGGGAGCGGGCTTGCTCACGAAAGCGGTCTTACATTCAGCATCTCTGTTGAATGTTAAGCCCTCTTCGCGAGCAAGCCCGCTCCCACATTTGGTTTGTGTTGTTTTCAGGGGATCAGCTTTCGGCCAACGCCATCCGCTCACGGACTACCGGGGTTTTCACTGCCAGTTCCAACTGCATGCAACGTTCCAGGAACAGATACATGTAGTCGTAACTTTTGCAGACAGCCTGGCGCAATTCCACTTGCAGTGCTTTGCTCGGGTTCATGCCTGCCAGGGTGCAGATGATTTCCAGCGCTTCCCATGGATGGGCATCGTCATACTGGGCGTGCATCTTCAACCACTTCATGGCCCGCTTGCGATCTTCCTCGGGGAACGAGGCCGCATAGACGCCATTGGAGCAAACCAGGGCCGACCACTCCCCCGTCGCCCCTTCGATGGCGTAATTGGTGGCGGCGATGGCCACGATCAGAGAGTCCGACGAACTGGTGTGCCAGCACCAATGGCTCAAAGCGTGAAGCTCTGGTGCCACGTGTTGCGCTTGCAGATCTTCCAGGCTGATACCGTGGGCACGACTCCAGTGGACCCAGTAATCGGCATGGTTCAATTCGACGCGAATGTTGCGCATCAGCCAGCGACGCGCCATGTCTTCGCCAGGGTGGCGCGCAAACCGGGTCTTGGTCAGGTTCTGTGCCATATATAAAGCGAACTGTTCGACCACCGGCCAGCCACCAATAAGGTACTGACGCATGGTTTTTGCACTGAGTCTGTTATCTCGCATGCGTTGATACAGTTCGTGTCCGACAACCCGGCGCTTGCTCTCGCTGCAATCCTGGATCAGTTGCTGAGCCCAGGCGGGATAACTTGCAGCTTCCATGAGTGGTCCGGTTCTGTTGAATGTATCGATCACTGTCGCGCTCCTTTTGATTGTGATTTTAAGATCAACAAGAGATTTCAACGGAACGTGCCCGGCGCCTTGAACAACAAGGATCGGGGCCTGGCAGGACGACTTTGCAAACTATCCCAGGTAAACAGATGCGGGCGTTCAATCACATACCCTTGAGCGTAATCCACTCCGATCTCCAGCAATGCCTGCTCGATCTGAGGTGTTTCAACGAACTCTGCAATCGTGCGCTTACCCATGACATGACCGATGTGATTGATCACTTCGACCATGGCGCGGTTAATCGGGTCGTCCAGCATATCCTTTACGAAACTCCCGTCGATCTTCAGGAAGTCTACAGGTAAATGTTTCAAGTAAGCGAATGAGGACATACCGGCACAAAAGTCATCTAGCGAAAAATGACAACCTAAACCTTTGAGTTCATTGATAAATTTAGTTGCGCTAGCCAGATTTGCAATCGCGCTGGTTTCTGTAATTTCAAAACAAATCATTTCAGGTGGAATTGAATATGCAACAAACTGTTCACGAAGGAAGTCCAGAAACGCCTCATCTCCGATAGTAATACCTGACAGATTTATCGCACACATGGCCAACGGCCCTTCGCGCTCTTCGGCGACGCACTGGGCAATGACTTTGAAAACGTTCTCCACCACCCAACGATCAATCGATGTCATCAAACCGTAACGCTCGGCGGCCGGAATGAAACTGTCCGGCAGAATCATGCGTCCCGCTTCGTCATGCAGGCGCAGCAGTATTTCGATATGCCCGCCGCCATGCTCACCAGGGCCAAGAGGCGCGATTTCCTGGGCGTACAGGCAGAAGCGGTCTTCTTCCAGCGCCACGTGCAGGCGCTGCACCCAGGCCATTTCGCCAAACCGCAAGGACAGCTCCGAGTCGTCGGCGTGATAGACCTGAACCCGGTTGCGGCCCTTTTCCTTGGCCATATAACAGGCCATGTCAGCGGCACGCAATGAAGCTTCAAGGGTGGCCGGACTCTGGACCACATGCACCAGGCCAATGCTCACGGTGGTCACGAACGGCCGGCCTTTCCAGACAAAATGCAGGTTCTGCACGGTCTGGCGCAGGCCTTCGGCGATTTTCTCGGCCGCTTGCGGCGCGCAGTTTTCCAACAGAACGCCAAACTCGTCACCCCCTAGCCGGGCCAGGGTGTCGCCTTCGCGCAAACCTGATTGCAACAATGCACATATATGCCGCAACAACTCATCGCCCGCCGCATGACCGCAGGTGTCGTTGACCAGTTTGAATTGATCCAGGTCGAGAAACATCAAGGCGTGACGCCCCGCCTGGCGCGTCAGGTTATGCAGGGCCTGCTCCAGCCGATATTCGAACTCGCGGCGGTTGGCCAATCCGGTCAGAGCATCATGAGTCGCCTGCCACGACAGATTGGCGATGTATTGCCGCTCCTGGGTCA
This sequence comes from Pseudomonas sp. GM79, assembly GCF_000282495.1. GTDB lineage: Bacteria > Pseudomonadota > Gammaproteobacteria > Pseudomonadales > Pseudomonadaceae > Aquipseudomonas. The sequence continues at coordinate 17,753 of NZ_AKJE01000042.1, read as the reverse complement.
TGTCATGCAGCACCAGCACAGTGCCACTGACCCTGCCCGTATTGCGGATCGGCGCGCCGACCAGAGTGACCGAAACCGTGCTGCCATCCAGACGCTGGATCAGTTTTGAATGCTCGCTGCCACCGCTGAGCTGACCGCTCAAAATGTGCTCGATCAAGGTAAAACCCTCGGCCTGAGCACTCTCGTCCAGCAGATTGAACAGCGCCGCCAATGGCAACCCCGCCGCCTGTTCAGCCTTCCAGTGAGTCAAGGCCTCGGCGGCCGGATTCATATAGACAATCGCGCCCTCGACGTCCGTGGTGATCACCCCGTCGCCAATCGATTGCAGAGTGATCTGTGCCCGGTCTTTCTCCAACTGCAAGGCATCGGCGAAGGCATGGCGCTGCTTGAGCAGTTTATGCGTACGCAACAGAGCTAACACAATCAAACCCAACGCAGTGGCCAGGTTCGTCACCAACAGCAGCCGGAGAATCACCCGTGAGCCTTCGCCCAAGGCATCGCTGAACGCTTTGGCGGCGGGCGTCACGCCATCGTTGATGGCAAAAATCTGCTCTTTCCAGCGTTTGACGTCGGCATCGGTGACCTGGCTATCGGCAATACGCTGATGCATCTCCCGCGCGACGTCATCGAGTCGCACCAGATACGCGTCACCGACCGTCCACAGCTCGATGGCTTTTTCCAGGTAACTGAAATTCCGGAAATTGAGGTACAGCCAAATCAAACTGGAGACGTCGTCCGGGTGGTTGCCGCCCTTGAGGATCGCGATTCGCGCTGCCTCGATATTCGGTGGCTGATGGTCCAGCGCCAGACGCAATTCATGGCCACCCTGAGGCACCGCAATCGCGTTCTGGTATTTGAGAAAAATCGTTTCGTCGCGACTGTCGGCGTACAGATTGAGGTAATAGATGGCGTCTTTCTGGCCCTTGGACCACAGGCTTTCCCCGCCGACGTAACCGCGAACCGCCGAAAGAACGTAAAGACTGACGCCTCCCAACAATGCCTGAAATAACACGACGGCGATAAAAGGCCAGACGATGCCCAACAACCGAGGGGTTGCGAGAGTCCTTTTTGGCTTCATGAGGTCCCTTGTCTTAACACTGCTCGATCGTCGTCCGGACGAAAACGCTACCGCTAGACTAGGATGGGTTCTCACTCTAGGCAAGCCGGGGAAGCTCATGCTCAACAGCAGCACAGTCCCGGCGATTCAGGGCTGGCTCGTCTTCACGTGCTAATCCTTGCCGGGGAAAATACCCTGAACGTCTTGTGGCATTAATCTAGTGCTGCTGTAAATGCCCATAAAGCTTGGCGTACAAACCACCATCGGCAATCAGCTGCTGATGGTCGCCATCCTCGGCAACCTGACCACCGTCGAACACCAGCACTCGGTCAGCCTGCTTCACGGCCGACAACCGGTGCGCAATGATCAGCGTGGTGCGGTGACTCAAGAACCGCGCCAGCGCCTGGTGCAGGTTGTATTCGGTAGCCGCGTCCAGGGCGGACGTGGCCTCGTCGAGGATTACCACCTTGGGTTCGGCCAACACCATCCGCGCAATCGCCAGGCGTTGACGCTGCCCGCCGGATAAACGCACACCGGAGCGCCCGACAATACTGTCCAGGCCATTGGGCAATTCACGCACCGTATTGTGCAACTGAGCAATTTCCAATGCCTGCCAGCAGGCTTCATCGCTGCGTTCGCGGCCCATGGTCAGGTTGGCGCGCACGGTGTCGTTGAACAGTGCCGGGTGCTGCAAGACCACGGCGACATTTTCACGCACGGTTTCCAGGCCGATCTCTTCCTGAGTCGAACCACCGAAACGGATGGTGCCGGCCAGCGGTGTGTACAAGCCCAGCAGCAACTGCACCAGGGTGCTTTTACCACCGCCGCTGGCGCCGACAATCGCGACTTTTTCACCGGGGGCAATCGACAGGTTCATTTGGTTCAGCACCAACTCGTCGCCATAGCCGAAACTCAATCCCTGAACTTCGATGCCTACCGTGTCGCGCCCCTGAAACGGGTCGACACTGCCGCTGTATTGCGGCTCATCAGCACGGGCCAGCAACTCGTTGATGCGCGACAGCGCACCGCCGGCGGCGTAAAAGGCGTATTGCAGGTTGAGCAGTTGTTCCACCGGACCGATCATGAACCACAGGTAGCTGAACACGGCCAGCATCTGGCCGATGGACAGGTCGGAAAACAGTACGGTGAGCATGGCTGCTGCGCGAAAAATATCGATGCCGAACTGGAACAGCAAACCGCTGGCGCGGTTCGATGCATCGGTTTTCCACTGCGAGCTGACCGCGTAATCGCGCACTTCACGCGCTCGCTGGCCCAACCGTCCGAGGAAAAAGCCCTGACGATTACCGGCGCGCACTTCCTGGATGGCATCCAGGGTTTCGGTCAAGGCCTGGGTGAAGCGCGAGGTGCTGTCGTTCTCGAGTTTCTTCAGGTGTTTGACCCGCTTGCCCAACTGCACCGTGGCATAGATCACCAGCGGGTTGAACAGCAGGATCAGCAGCGCGAGTTTCCAGTGCATCCACATCAGGATCGAGGCGGTGCCCACCAGCGTCAGCATGGCCACAAGGAAACGACTGAGGGTTTCGCCGACGAATTTGTCCACTGTGTCCAGGTCGGTGACCAGGTGCGTAGTCACCGTGCCGCTGCCCAGGCTTTCGTATTCGCCCAGCGAGATGCATTTGAGTCGCTCGATCAGCCGCACCCGAATCCGATACACGATGTCCTTGGCCAACGCCGCAAACAATTTCGCCTGCACCACGTTGAACAACAACGCGGCACAGCGCAATGCCAGGGTCACCAGCAGCATCAGGCCAATGTAACCCGCAGCTTTCTGCCAGACGTCGGGCAGCGCGTGATTCATGATTTTCAGCGCAGCGTCGCCGTGGCCCAGCAGCACTTCATCCACCAGCAACGGCAACAGCAAGGGGATCGGCACGCTGCACAGCGTTGCCAATACCGCGACGCCGTTGGCGATCCACAGGGATTTTTTATGGTGAAGGGCCAGGCGACGGATTTCTGCCCAGCTCAGACGGTCGACACGTGCAGGGGCTGGAACGTCGTCAGGCAGATCATGCACAGGCAGCGCGCTCCAGCCAGCGGCCGAGCAACGGTGACAACACACTCAGAGGCTGATACCCATTGGTCAGCAACGCCAATTGACCATCACGCTCTGCCAGCAAGGTCGGGAAACCGGCAATGCCCAGGTCCTGAACCCAGGTGAAATCGGCAGCGGTGGCGGCGTGCTGATCGGCACGGTCGAACGCGGCGGCGAACTCGATGCGCGGCAAACCGGCCTGCTCCGCCAGCTCCACCAACACGCTGGCGCGGGTGACATCACGCCCCTCGGCATAGAACGCATGCTGGATCAGCCCGAGCAGTTTCCACGCGCAATCCGGTGCCAGACTGCGCGCCGTCACCAGCGCCCGACAGGCAGGCTCGGTGTCGTAGACAAACCCGTCGGGTAACGCGCCTTCAAACTTGAACGGTTGGCCAGTAGCCTCGTGGACCGCCTGCCAGTGCTCAAGGATATAGCGCCGGGTAGTCGGCTCCAGCGCCGAGCCGCTGCCGGTGCGCAAACCGCCGACGACCAAATGCACGTCTACCCCCGCCACCTGCGCCTGCTCGACCAGCGCATTGGCCACTGGCGCAAAGCCCCAGCACCAGGAACACATCGGATCCATCACATAGAGCAGGCGACGTGCAGACATGGTTCAAGCCTCGGAAGGAGTTTGCTTGTAGTTGTAACCAATCGGGTGCGGCAGGTTGCGCGCCTTGGCCAGTTCGATCTGCTTCTGCCGGTCGATGGCGCTGCGACGGGTTTTCTCGCTCAGCTTATCCCAGCAATGCGGGCAACTGATGCCGGCCACATAGTGCTCGGACGCGCGGTCTTCGACGCTGACAGGCGTACGACAGGCATGACATTGATCGTAGTCGCCTTCGCTGAGGTCGTGGCGCACGGTCACGCGGTTATCGAACACGAAGCAGTCGCCCTGCCATTTGGTTTCTTCCCGCGGCACCTCTTCGAGGTACTTCAGGATGCCGCCCTTGAGGTGATAGACCTCATCGAAACCCTGGCTGAGCATGTAGCTCGACGCCTTTTCGCAGCGAATACCGCCGGTGCAGAACATCGCGACTTTCTTGTGCACGGCCGGGTCGAAATGGGCTTTGATGTAGTCGGGGAATTCGCGAAAACTGGTGGTCTTCGGATCGATGGCGCCTTCAAAGGTGCCAATCGAGACTTCGTAATCATTGCGGGTGTCGATCAGCAGCACTTCGGGATCGCTGATCAGCGCGTTCCAGTTCTGCGGATCCACATAGGTGCCGACCTTTTTGTTCGGGTCCACGCCTTCAACGCCCAAGGTGACGATTTCTTTCTTGAGTTTGACTTTGGTGCGGTAGAACGGCTGCTCGTCGCAGTACGATTCTTTGTGGTCGATGTCGTCCATGCGCGGGTCGTTCTTGAGCCAGGCCATCAGCCCGTCAATGCCTTCGCGGCTGCCGGACACGGTGCCGTTGATGCCTTCTTCGGCGATCAGCAGGGTGCCTTTGATGCCGTTGTCGACCATCGCTTGCAGCAGCGGCTCGCGCAGGGCGACGTAATCTTCCAGGGTGACGAACTTATACAGTGCCGCCACGACAATCTGTTGTGTCATGGGTAATTCTCCAGGTGGCTACCCTCGTAAGGGGTGAACCGGATGCGAAAAAAAACGCGCCGGGTGAGCGGCGCGTTGCGGATTCTAGCAAAACGGCAGCCTCAAGCGGCAAGCTTCAAGCTGCAAGTTCGAAGCGCGCCTCTTTAACCTTGTAGCTTGCGGCTTGCGGCTTGAGGCTGCTTCTCTCCGCCAGCACAGGTCGGCGAGGCCGGAGCCGCGTCGATCTGTGCCCATTCTTGCGGCGTGTAGGTATGCAGCGCCAACGCATGGAACTCGCCCATCAGTTCGCCCAAAGTGCCGTACACCTTCTGGTGACGCTTGACGCGATTGAGGCCTTCAAACTGCTGGCTGACCACCACGGCTTTGAAGTGGGTCTGCAACCCACGGCTGTGCATGTGGCTTTCATCCAGCACTTGCAGGTGCTCGGGCTGTAACAGCCCAAGCGTCGATTCGATGCGTTGTTGCATGGTCATCCCGAACTCCGCTTAAGGCTTTTTCTTGGCAGGAGCGGCGCCTTTAGGCTCCAGCTCGGCCGTCATGTCAGCCAGCAGTTTGTTGACCACAGGCACCGCGCTTTCCAGCTTGGCCTGGGTCATCTGGGCCGATTGCTGAGTCAGCTGCGGCATTTTTTCCAGGACTTTCTTGCCCAATGGAGACTGGTAGAACGCAACCAGATCCTTGAGCTCGGATTCGCTGAAATTGGTGGTGTAAAGCTTGACCATGTCCGGCTTCAGCTTGTTCCAGCCAATGGCTGCGTCCAGAGCGGCGTTGGCCTTGGCCTGGTAAGTTTCCAGCAGGGCTTTTTTCGATTCAGGGGCTTTGGTCTGTTCAAAGCGCTGAGCGAACATTTGCTGCACTTGCATGTACACCGGAGTGCCCAATTTGTCAGCGTGCGCCAGGGTCAGGAAAGCTTCGGCACTGGCGTTGTGGCTGGCGGTATCGGCAAAAACCTGGCCGCTGGCGCAAACCAGTGCAACCGCGGTACAGATGGCACGAAGACGAGTCATCGAGTTTCCTTTTCTAGCAGGCGAGGCAAAACCTCAAGGGCGTCCATTCTGCACCTAAAAAAGTGTGTCACTCAACCCCAAGCCTTGTCGCGCCTGATTTAGAGGGGTTGAACGGTCAAATTCCAGACTGATGGAACCACGGCCGGCGATCACGGCCTAAACTGCGCTATCAGACCTACAGGAGTGTGCATGATGAGCCGTATCGAAACCGACAGCCTGGGCCAGGTAGAAGTCCCGGATGACGCTTACTGGGGCGCTCAGACGCAACGCTCGCTGATCAACTTCGCCATCGGCAACGAGCGCATGCCGCTGGCCGTGCTGCACGCCCTGGCCCTGATCAAGAAAGCCGCGGCGCGCGTCAACGATCGCAATGGCGACCTGCCCGCCGACATCGCCCGGCTGATCGAACAGGCCGCCGACGAAGTACTCGACGGCGACCATGACGAGCAGTTCCCATTGGTGGTCTGGCAGACCGGCAGCGGTACCCAGAGCAACATGAACGTCAACGAAGTGATCGCCGGTCGCGCCAACGAACTGGCCGGCAACCCGCGCGGCGGCAAGACGCCGGTGCATCCCAACGATCACGTCAACCGTTCTCAGAGTTCCAACGATTGCTTCCCCACGGCCATGCACATCGCGACGGCTCAGGCGGTGCAGCAGCATTTGCTGCCGGCGATCAGCGAATTGTCGGGCGGGTTGGCGGAGTTGTCCGCGCGGCACATGAAACTGGTCAAGACCGGTCGTACGCATATGATGGACGCCACACCGATCACCTTCGGCCAGGAGCTCTCGGCGTTCATCGCGCAACTGGATTACGCCGAGCGGGCGATCCGAAGCGCGCTGCCGGCGGTCTGTGAACTGGCTCAGGGCGGCACTGCGGTCGGCACCGGATTGAACTCGCCCCACGGTTTTGGCGAAGCGATCGCTGCTGAACTGGCCGCCCTCTCCGGCCTGCCGTTCGTTACGGCCCCCAATAAATTTGCCGCTTTAGCTGGCCACGAGCCGCTGGTCACCCTTTCCGGCGCCCTGAAGACCCTTGCCGTGACCCTGATGAAAATCGCCAACGACCTGCGCCTGCTGGGCTCCGGGCCGCGAGCGGGGTTGGCCGAAGTGAAACTGCCGGCCAATGAGCCGGGCAGTTCGATCATGCCCGGCAAGGTCAACCCAACTCAGTGCGAAGCCCTGTCGATGCTGGCCTGTCAGGTATTGGGCAATGACGTTGCCATCGGTTTTGCCGCCAGTCAGGGCCATCTGCAATTGAACGTGTTCAAACCGGTGATCATCCATAACCTGCTGCAATCGATCCGCTTGCTGGGCGATGGCTGCAGTAACTTCCAGCGGCATTGCATCGCCGGGCTGGAACCGGATGCCGAGAAAATGGCCGAGCACCTGGAACAAGGCTTGATGCTGGTGACGGCACTGAACCCGCATATCGGCTACGACAAGTCGGCGGAGATTGCCAAGAAGGCTTACAGCGAGGGGTTGACCCTGCGTGAGGCGGCGTTGCAGCTGGGCTATCTGACAAATGAAGAGTTTGATGCGTGGGTGAGGCCGGAGGATATGTTGGAGGCTGGCAAGCAGGGGTGAGTCTGAAAGTGATTCAGTGCCTGACAGTCAGTCTTCGCGAGCAAGCCCGCTCCCACAGTGACCGAGTTCTCTCAGGGGAACGCGGTCGAATGTGGGAGCGGGCTTGCCCGCGAAGAACGATAACGCGGTCTACCGTGTGACTGCCATCCGCACCCGCCGGGCACGAAGCCCCGCCATCAACGATGGCCCCAACGCCACCAGCGCCGACCCGAGCACCACCAACACCGCCCCGCCATAACCCAGGCCGTTGATCTGCTCGGCGTGCACATACTCAGGCCATAACCACGCGGCCACGGCCACGGCGGCAAAGGTCACCAGCGGCGTGATCGCCAGCGTTGCGCTGACCCGCGAAGCTTCCCAATGGGCCAGGGCTTCGGCGAAGGCGCCATAAGCGATCAGGGTGTTCAAACAGCACGCCAGCAGCAGCCAGCCTTGCAGCGGGCTCAATTGCAGCGCCTCCAGCGGATGCACCCATGGCGTCAGCAACAGCGCGCAGAACAGGTAAATCACCATCATCACCTGCAACGAATTCCACACCGTGAGCAACTGCTTCTGGCCCAAGGCATAGAAGGTCCAGACCGTGGACGCCAACAGCACCATCAGCACACCCGCGGTGTAATCGGTCAGGGAAGTCAGCAGTTCACTCAAACGCTGATTGAAGAACAATGCAAAGCCGATCAGCAGCACCAACAGGCCAATCCCCTGCCCCACGCTGAACCGTTCCTTGAACACGAACAGACTGGCGATCAGCAACATGATCGGGCCCATCTGCACCACCAGCTGCGCGGTGCCGGGGCTGAGCAGGTTCAGGCCCATCAGGTACAGCACGTAGTTGCCGACCAGTCCGAGTACCGCCATCAACACCAGCCAGCCACCGCGCGGGCCGAGGACTTTGCTACTCGGCAGACGTTTGGTCGCCGCCAGATAAATGAACAGACAACCGCCGGACACCAGCAGCCGAAACCAGGTCACCGTCACCGGGTCCATCACCAGCAGCACTTGCTTGAGCTTGATCGGCAGGATTCCCCACAGCAACGCGGTCAGCAAGGCCAGGCACAGACCATAAACCCAGCGACCCGATGAAATATGCATGCTGACCCCGAAGCCGATTGGCGAAAACGGTCATTCTAGGCTCAGACGGGAGCGCGACACAGGGACAGTTGCCGACGGGCCGCGAATGAAACTGTGCAGGTCGCACCATAAAGTTGACGATATGCCGTCGATCAGCTGGCCAGGCGTGGCAAGTGGTTCATGCATAAGCTCATTGAAACCGTCACCCGCAGGAGATCGCCCATGTACGGCATGCGCGCCCAAGACAACGCCCCCGCCACCCACTTTCGTTGTGACCGGTTGTGTCGTGTGAATGGACAGCTGTATTTCACCACGCGGGAACAGACGCTGGAGGGGCCGTTTGAAGACCGGGAAGCAGCGGTGCGTGAGATTCAAGCGTATATCGAGCGGATGCAGTTCTTGTGTACGAGCCGGTAAACCGCGGCGCCTGTATTCGCGAGCAAGCCCGCTCCCACACTTGACCGAATTCCAAAGTTGGACGCGATCAAATGTGGGAGCGGGCTTGCTCGCGAAAGCGGTTGATCAGGCAACAAATCTTGCAGATTTAACGCACCGCCTCAAACAACCCCGTAGCCCCCATCCCGCCCCCCACGCACATGGTGACGATGCCGTAACGCAGGTTACGCCGCTGCAGCTCACGCACGATGTGCCCGACCTGACGCGAACCGGTCATGCCGAATGGATGGCCGATGGCAATCGAGCCGCCGTTGACGTTGTATTTGTCGTTGTCGATTTCCAGCCGATTGCGGCTGTACAGGCATTGCGAGGCGAACGCTTCGTTAAGTTCCCACAGATCAATGTCGGCAACCTGCAATCCCTTCGCCTTGAGCAACTTCGGCACCGAAAACACCGGGCCGATACCCATTTCGTCCGGCTGACACCCGGCCACGGCAAAACCGCGGAAGAAGGCTTTGGGCTTGAGCCCCAGCGCCAGGGCTTTTTCCAGGCTCATCACCAGGGTCATCGAAGCGCCGTCGGACAGCTGCGACGAGTTGCCGGCGGTCACCGAGCCATCCTCGGCAAACACCGGTTTCAACCCGGCCAGGCTTTGCAGCGTGGTGTCCGGGCGGTTGCAGTCATCGTGATCGACGATGCCGTCGAGAATCTGCACTTGACCGGTGGCCTTGTCTTCAACGCGATACTTTACCGCCATCGGCACGATCTCATCGTTGAACAACCCCGCGGCCTGCGCCAGGGCGGTACGTTGCTGGCTTTGCAGGGCGTACACATCCTGCTCTTGGCGGCTGACGTCGTAACGACGTGCGACGATTTCGGCGGTCTGGCCCATGGGGAAATAGATGCCCGGTACCTGCTCTTTCAGCAGCGGGTTGATCAGGTTGTCGGTGTTGACGCTTTTCATGGTCAGGCTGATCGACTCGACGCCACCAGCGACAATGATGTCGCTGCAGCCCGAAGCGATCTGATTGGCGGCAATGGCGATGGCCTGCAAGCCCGATGAACAGAAGCGGTTAAGGGTCATGCCAGCCGTGCCGATGCCCAGGTGCGATAGCACCGCGACGTTGCGGCCGATGTTGAAGCCCTGGGCGCCTTCGTTGGAGCCGGCGCCGACGATGCAATCCTCGACGCTGGCCGGGTCGACGTCATTGCGCGTGAGCAGCGCATTGACACAGTGGGCCGCCATGTCGTCCGGGCGGGTCATGTTGAACTTGCCGCGAAAGGATTTGGCCAGGCCGGTCCGTACGCTGTCGACGATCACCACTTCACGCATGGCATACACCTCATTGTTGTTGTCAGTCAGGAGTTGGACCGAGCATAAGTCCACCCTATGACTGACCGCGACAATCATTCACCCCGCGTATGCGTAGCCATCGGTTCAGGGCTTGCGTTTTCGCTGTTTCTTCTCGCGTTTGTCGGACTTTTCGAACGCCTCTTCCAGTGCCTGGTTAAGGGTGCGCAGAACCTTGACCCGCGCCCAGCGCTTGTCATTGGCTTCCACCAGGGTCCACGGTGATACCTCGGTGCTGGTGCGATCGACCATGTCGCCGACAGCGGTGCGGTAATCGTCCCACTTGTCGCGATTGCGCCAGTCGTCTTCGGTGATCTTGAAACGCTTGAAGGGGATTTCTTCACGCTCCTGGAAGCGCTTCAGTTGGGTCTGTTTGTCGATGGCCAGCCAGAACTTGACCACGATCACCCCGGCGTCGGCGATCTGCTCTTCGAAGTCGTTGATCTCACCGTAGGCGCGCAACCAATCCGCCTTGCTGCAATAGCCTTCGATGCGCTCCACCAGCACCCGGCCATACCAGGAACGGTCGAACACAGTGAATTTGCCCCGGGCCGGGATATGCCGCCAGAATCGCCAGAGATACGGCTGGGCCCGTTCTTCCTCGGTAGGCGCGGCGATCGGCACGATGTCGTACTGGCGCGGGTCGAGTGCCGCGGCCACCCGACGAATTGCCCCGCCCTTGCCTGCCGCGTCATTGCCTTCGAACAATGCAATCAACGCGTGGCGACGCATGCGCTTGTCGCGCATCAACCCGGAAAACCGTGCCTGTTCGGTAATCAGTTGTTCTTCGTAATCGTCCTTGTCCAGGCTCAGCGTCATGTCCAGGCTGTCGAGCAAATTCACCTGATCGACGCTGGGGAACAAGGGCGCGGCGCTGACTTTGTCCGGGTGAATCCTGGGTCTTTTCAGTGCACTTTGCAGGCCATCGAGCAGAATCTTGCCGACCGCCAGGCTTCTATAATTCGCGTCCACGCCTGCAATCACATGCCACGGCGCATAGTCGCGGCTGGTGCGGCGCAGCACCCGTTCGCCGTATTTGACGAATTTGTCGTAGGTCTGCGATTGCTGCCAGTCCAGCGGGCTGATGCGCCAACTGTGCAACGGGTCATCGGCCAGCGCCTTGAGCCGCGCTTTCATTTGTTTTTTGGAGAGATGAAACCAGAACTTGAAGATCAGCGCGCCTTCGTCGCACAGCATCTTCTCTAACCGCTCGGCCCCGTTGATGCTTTGATCGAGTCGCGGATCCTTGAACAAACCATGAACCCGTCCCTGCAGCATCTGGCTGTACCAGTTGCCGAAGAAAATCCCCATGCGGCCCTTGGCCGGGAGCATCCGCCAGTAGCGCCAGGCCGGCGGTCGCGCCAGTTCTTCGTCGGTCTGCTGGTCGAAGGTGCGGACCTCGATCGAGCGCGGGTCCATCCATTCATTGAGCAACTTGACGGTCTCGCCCTTGCCGGCCCCTTCGATGCCGTTGATCAAGATGATCACGGGAAAGCGCCGTTGCTGCCGAAGTTCGAACTGCGCTTCGAGCAAAGCTTCACGCAGGGCCGGCACTTCGGCGTCATAGGTTTCTTTGTCGATGGCATGACCGATTTCGGCGGATTCGAACATAAGGCAGCTCCTTCCAGGATTGAGCAAGACTAGCGGATTGACTACCCATATGTAGGACAAATCAATCTTTGAAGCGGATACAAACCCCTGTGGCGAGGGAGCTTGCTCCCGCTGGACGGCGAAGCCGTCCCGACATCGGCAACCCCGCACTCCAGTGGTACATAGGCAACCAGCTTGCGGCTGCTTCGCACCCGAGCGGGAGCAAGCTCCCTCGCCACAAAAGCGACGATTTTCCCTGACACAGCCAATGCGGCACTTGCCATGGATCAAGCACGGCCACGGCGATCGGCTAGAATGGCCACCTTGTCGTTGCCGAGCCTGCCATGAAACCTGTATTGCCCCACGCCCAGCTCGACTGGGACGACCAAGGTCGCCCGCGTTCGCGGGTGTTCGATGATGTGTATTTTTCCGACCAGTCGGGCCTTGAAGAAACCCGCTACGTGTTTCTGCAGCAAAACGATTTGCACGAGCGTTTCGCCGCATTGCCGGCAAGCGGTCGATTGGTGATTGGCGAAACCGGGTTCGGTACCGGGCTGAATTTTCTCTGTGCCTGGCAGTTGTTCGAACAGCACGCGGTGGCCGGTGCGCGACTGCATTTTGTCAGCGTCGAAAAGTACCCGCTGAGCGCTCCCGACCTGCAACGGGCCCTGGCCCTATGGCCGGAACTCAAGCCGTTTGCCGATCAATTGCTGGCGCAATACGTCGCGATCCATCAAGGCTTTCAGCGCCTGGTCCTGGACAACGGCCGCGTCACCCTGACCTTGCTGGTCGGCGATGCACTTGAGCAGTTGCCGCAACTGGATGCGCAAATCGACGCCTGGTTTCTCGACGGCTTCGCCCCGGCGAAAAACCCCGACATGTGGACCGCCGAATTGTTTGCCGAACTGGCACGCCTGGCGGCACCCGGCTCGACCATCAGCACCTTTACCAGCACCGGATGGGTGCGCCGTTTGCTGAATGCGGCGGGTTTCAAGATGAAGCGCACGCCGGGCATCGGCCATAAATGGGAAATTCTGCGGGGCACGTTCCTCGGTTGGCCCGAAGAGGCCGCTAAACCGACCTCGGCAAAACCATGGTTCGCTCGCCCACAGCCGCTGACCGGCGAACGCCGCGCCCTGGTGATCGGTGCCGGGCTGGCCGGTTGCGCCAGTGCCGCCAGCCTGGCCGCGCGGGGTTGGCGAGTGAGCCTGCTGGACCGCCACGAAGCACTGGCGCAGGAAGCCTCGGGCAATCCTCAGGGCGTGCTGTACCTCAAGCTTTCTGCTCACGGCACGGCGTTGTCGCAATTGATCGTCAGCGGTTTTGGTTACACCCGACGTCTGCTGGAACAACTGCAGCGTGGCGTCGACTGGGACGATTGCGGCGTCTTGCAACTGGCCTTCAATGCCAAGGAAGCCGAGCGTCAGGCGCAATTGGCAACGGCCTTTTCACCGAGCCTGGTGCATCTGCTCGATCAACCCCAGGCCCAGGCCCGGGCCGGCATCGAATTGGCGCACGGCGGCTTGTTCTACCCTGAAGGCGGCTGGGTTCATCCGCCTGCGTTGTGCCAGAGGCAGGCGTCCTCAACGAACATCCAGTGGCTGCCCCATCGCGACGTGCTGGAACTGCGCAAGGTCGATGATCAGTGGCAGGCCTGGGACGGCGATACATTGCTGGCCAGTGCGCCCGTGGTGATTCTGGCCGGCGCCGCCGAGATCAAGCGTTTTCCACACAGCGCCGACTTGCCCCTCAAACGCATTCGCGGCCAGATTACCCGACTGGCGCAAACCCCTGAAAGCCAGAGCCTGGCGACCGTCGTCTGCGCCGAAGGCTATGTGGCGCCCGCACGCCAGGGTGAACACACACTCGGCGCCAGCTTCGATTTCAAAAGCGATGAGCTGACCCCGACCGTCGCCGAACACCTCGGCAACCTGGCATTGCTCGAGGAAATCTCCACTGATCTGGTCGCCCGTCTGCATGTGCAAGACCTGGACCCGCAGCAACTGGAAGGACGCGCGGCATTCCGCTGTACCAGCCCCGACTACCTGCCGATCGTCGGACCGTTGGCCAACCAGGCTGCCTTCGCCGACGCCTATGCCGCACTGAGCAAAGATGCCCGGCAAGTGCCCGATGTTCCCTGCCCATGGCTCGAGGGGTTTTACGTCAACAGCGGTCACGGTTCTCGCGGTTTGATCACCGCGCCGTTGTCTGGCGAGCTATTGACCGCATGGCTTGAAAACGAGCCCCTGCCCTTGCCCAGAACCGTGGCCGAGGCCTGCCATCCCAATCGTTTTGCCTTACGCCAATTGATCCGCGGAAAAGCCTGACCCACAGCCTTATAACTTATCGGTCTAAAACTCCAGGGGTCCAGCTGGGTCAGTTTCCGGGTACCCGCCGTTTTTGGCGAGGTATCGATTGACCCTCCCCAACGGAAAAACCGGTAAGGACTTATGTGCGGATTAGCTGGAGAATTACGTTTCGACCATCAACCTGCGGACCTCGCAGCCATTGAACGAATCACCCATCACCTGGCCCCTCGTGGCCCTGATGCGTGGGGCTTCCACAGCCAGGGGCCGATTGCCCTCGGCCATCGGCGCCTGAAAATCATGGACCTGTCGGACGGCTCAGCCCAGCCGATGATCGACAACCAACTGGGCCTGTCCCTGGCCTTCAACGGCGCGATCTACAACTTCCCGGAACTGCGCACTGAGCTTGAAAGCCTCGGTTACGCCTTCTATTCCGGCGGCGACACCGAAGTGCTGCTCAAGGGTTATCACGCCTGGGGCGAAGCCCTGTTGCCCAAACTCAATGGCATGTTCGCCTTCGCCATTTGGGAGCGCGATGCCAAGCGCCTGTTCATCGCCCGCGACCGTCTCGGCGTGAAGCCGTTGTATCTCTCGCGCACCGGTCAACGCCTGCGCTTTGCCTCGGCCCTGCCAGCATTGCTCAAGGGTGGCGACATCAACCCGATTCTCGATCCGGTGGCGCTCAATCATTATCTGAACTTCCATGCAGTGGTCCCGGCCCCGCGCACCTTGCTGGCGGGCATCGAGAAACTGCCCCCGGCGAGTTGGATGCGCATCGACGCGGACGGCACCACCGAGCAGAAAACCTGGTGGACCTTGCCATACGGCCCACATGCCGATGAGATGAACCTGACCCTCGAAGACTGGCGCGACCGCGTGCTCGACAGCACCCGTGATGCGGTGGCGATCCGTCAACGGGCGGCGGTGGACGTTGGCGTGTTGCTTTCCGGCGGCGTCGATTCAAGTCTGTTGGTGGGCCTGTTGCGCGAAGTCGGGGTCGAAGACTTGTCGACCTTTTCCATCGGCTTCCAGGATGCCGGCGGCGAGCGTGGTGACGAGTTCCAGTATTCGGACCTGATCGCCAAGCACTACGGCACACACCATCACCAATTGCGCATCGACGAAAAAGAGATCATCGAGCAACTGCCCGCGGCGTTCCGCGCCATGAGCGAACCGATGGTCAGCCATGACTGTATCGCGTTCTATCTGCTATCTCGCGAAGTGGCCAAGCACTGCAAGGTGGTGCAAAGCGGTCAGGGCGCAGACGAGTTGTTCGCCGGGTATCACTGGTATCCGCAGGTGGACGGTGCGAGCGATCCGTACGCGGCCTATCGCGATGCGTTTTTCGACCGCAGCTATACCGACTACGCCGCCACGGTGCAGCCGAAATGGCTGACGGCCAACGACGCGGCCGGCGACTTCGTGAAGGAACATTTCGCACAGCCCGGTGCCGACGCAGCCGTAGACAAAGCCCTGCGTCTGGACAGCACCGTGATGCTGGTGGATGACCCGGTCAAGCGGGTCGACAACATGACCATGGCCTGGGGCCTGGAAGCGCGTACGCCCTTTCTCGACTATCGCCTGGTGGAATTGTCGGCGCGGGTGCCGGGCAAATTCAAGCTGCCGGATGGCGGTAAGCAAGTCTTGAAAGAAGCGGCGCGGCTGGTCATTCCCAGTGAAGTGATCGACCGCAAAAAGGGTTACTTCCCGGTCCCTGGCCTCAAGCATTTGCAGGGTGACACGCTGAACTGGGTGCGTGAACTGCTGCTCGATCCGAGTCAGGATCGTGGTCTGTTCAACCCCGCCATGCTCGACCGCCTGCTGACCGATCCACAAGGTCAACTGACCCCGTTGCGCGGCTCCAAGCTGTGGCAATTGGCAGCCCTGAACCTGTGGCTCAGTGAACAAGGAATCTGATCGATGAAACCTCACGCCACGGCTTATAGCCAACGCTTGTTGCGCGGTCAGACGCCCTCTTATGAGCGCCTGCAGGCGCGCCTGGCCGAAGACGGCAGTGAATTGGGCGCCGCGCCAATCGCGGTGCATTGCGGTTGGGGCCGGCTGCTGATCGGCCATACCTTTCCCGATGCGGCGAGCCTTGCCCAAGAGTTGCTCAATGAGCAGCCCGGTGAGCGGGACATCGCCTTGTACGTTGCCGCGCCCCAGCAAGTGTTAGGGCTGGAGCCGGCGCAACTGTTTCTTGACCCCTCCGACACCTTGCGCCTGTGGTTCAGCGATTACCGCCAAGCCACCCGGGTGTTTCGCGGCTTTCGCATCCGTCGGGCGCAAAGCGAGACGGACTGGCAGGCTGTCAATCAGCTGTATCAGGCACGCGGCATGCTGCCCATTGATGCGAGCTTGCTGACACCTCATCCCCAGGGCGGCCCGGTTTACTGGCTGGCCGAAGACGAGGACAGCGGCGCGATCATCGGCAGCGTCATGGGCCTGAATCATCACAAGGCGTTCAACGATCCGGAAAACGGCAGCAGCCTGTGGTGCCTGGCGGTCGATCCACAGTGTTCCCGCCCAGGCGTCGGTGAAGTGCTGGTGCGGCACTTGATCGAACACTTCATGAGCCGTGGCCTGAGTTACCTGGACCTGTCTGTGCTGCACAACAACCGTCAGGCGAAAAGTCTTTACGCCAAGCTCGGTTTTCGCAACTTGTCGACCTTCGCCATCAAGCGCAAAAACGGCATCAACCAGCCGTTGTTTCTCGGCCCCGGCCCCGAAGCCGAGTTCAATCCGTATGCGCGGATCATCGTCGAGGAGGCTCATCGGCGCGGCATTGAGGTGCAGGTGGATGACGCGCAAGCGGGTCTGTTTACCTTGATTCACGGCAGTCGCCGGGTGCGTTGCCGCGAATCCCTGAGCGATCTGACCAGCGCCATCAGCATGACGTTGTGCCAGGACAAAAGCCTGACCCACAAGGTGCTGAAAAACGCCGGTCTTAAACTGCCCGCCCAACAACTGGCGGGGAGCGCGGACGACAACCTGGCGTTTCTCGACGAGCACCAACGGGTGGTGGTCAAACCGCTGGACGGTGAACAGGGCCAAGGGGTGGCGGTGGATTTACGCACCCTCGAAGAGGTCCAGCAAGCCATCGAAAACGCCCGCACCTTCGACAGTCGGGTGCTGCTGGAAAGCTTCCATGAAGGCCTCGACTTGCGGATTCTGGTGATCGGTTTCGAAGTGGTCGCAGCCGCCATTCGCCGGCCGGCGGAAGTGGTGGGCGATGGTCAGCACTCCATCGGCGCGCTGATCGAAGCCCAGAGCCGTCGCCGTCAGGCGGCGACCAGCGGCGAAAGCAAAATTCCGCAGGACCATGAGACCCAGCGCACGTTGCAGGCTGCGGGTTACGACTACAGCAGCATTCTGCCGGCCGGTGAGCATCTGTTCGTACGGCGCACGGCGAATCTTCATACCGGCGGCATTCTTGAGGACGTCACGGCGATTCTGCATCCGACCTTGGTGGATGCGGCGGTGCGTGCAGCGCGGGCGCTGGATATTCCAATGGTCGGGCTCGACCTGATGGTGCCGGCCGCCGACCAGCCGGAGTACATGTTTATCGAAGCCAATGAACGCGCCGGGCTGGCCAACCATGAACCGCAGCCGACGGCGGAGCGGTTTGTGGATTTGTTGTTTGCGCATAGTCAGCCGGCGGTCCCTTAGTTATGGAGTGCCCGGACTGACGCCTTCGCGAGCAAGCCCGCTCCCACATTTGACCGCGTTCCCCTGTGGGAGCGGGCTTGCTCCCACATTTGACCGCGTTCCCCTGTG